>CAILLA010000141.1 GCA_903834925.1 uncultured Schlesneria sp. | reverse complement strand
GTGAATTTAAGTTCGAAACGCGATCGACTGGGAGGGGTTGTGTCATGGCGCGAATCCTAGCGCCCGTTCACAAGCGTGAAAAGACTAAATGAGTGAAAATCCTCGGTAAAATGCAAAAATGACAGCCTCTCCGCGTGATGAGCCTGTGTCGGAAACGATTCGAGCGTTGCCATATCATCGGAACAAATACGTACTTTGAATTCCTGATTTGAGAACAAGCGGTTTTGTCGTCGCTAGGTTCTCGAACAATGCTCATCACGCGGAGCGATGATGGCTACTTTGGCCTGATGTCGAACCTCCTCGGCTTCTCTCCCTCGCGTTGTGGCGTCATTGCGATAAATTCCAATGAAATTCGCTTAGTCTTGTGGGATACCCGTTCTCGAAACACCAAAGAGCGAAACTTTAAAACTTGCGCGTCGGGCTAACGAATAATTCGCACGAGCTCCCTAAGCCGGCTCACTCAATTCAATAACACTCTGTCACACTGACACATGGATAGCAGCTGATTTTGACCGTCATCGGTCAAAATCAACTGCTATCCATGTCGTATAATTACGGTTTCTCAAGAACCGTCAACCAGATCGTTTGAAACGTCACACCCAATTTCGCGGGAGTTCTTGCATAACGCTCGATGACTTTCGGTTGTTCAGCCTTCCCTACAATCCGCACGGGACCAGAGAATGCCGGTCCGGTTGTCGATAAGGTCAGTTTAACTTCGGTCGATGTCGCACCAGTCGTCTCAGATGTCGCGACCGTCGATATGACGCCTTCTGGTAAGCCCGACATCTGAATCGTAATCGGACCGACCGATTCCGTAGACGTTCCACGTCGCTGAACTTTGACCGTGATCGCGTCAGCAGGTTTGTCCGGCGCAACGCTCACCGCATCAATTGCCGTCGTGAGCTCAAAATCGGGCTGCTCAAGTCTGACCGTCAGCAGATACCAATTGCGCTGACTTCCCTGTCGAAAGCGATCTGTGACGGCGATTTGATAGTCACCGGTCTGAGCCGCCGTATGTGCGATGAATCCGTCACGAGTCGCACCAGTATCGTCCACCTCGGCGACAATCTTCCCGTCAGGTGATGCCAGAATCAGCACAGGGTCGAGCGGCATGTGCAGACTTCGAGCCTCAGCCGAAATCAGGACTTGCTGACCTTTCTCCAATGGAATCGTGTAACGATCAGCTTGTCGCGACGACTTCAGACAACCCGTCACCGATGACGACATCGGGATTACCAACGGGTTCTTTGGGTCTGATGTCGGCTCATTATTGATAACGGCTTGTGATGTCATACGAATGCGTGTGGCAAACGAAAAATCCTGAGAAAAAGCGAAACCAAACTTCGCATCCGATGATCGACGCAGTTCATCCTGAACTTCGTATTCCTGGTAATCCGAAAGCCGTGGACCACCGAAAGGGATAACATTCAGCTTCATGCCCGCAGGCAGATTCCACCCGGCAACACCGACAGTTGTTGGTTCATTGAGCGACGTCGATAAGGGGATCGGATGAGTCACATAAGGCCCCGTTGTCAGCGTCAGTCGATAAATGTGATTGGCTCCCGCGTTGAATCGAATACTCGCGTCGGGTGCCGCAGGAAACGCAAACAGACGAACAATGTAGGTGCCGGTCGCAGTCGCAGTGAACGCAAGACGCGGGTCAAGCCCCAGATCATCATGATTCTCACCAATCACGATTCCGTCTGGCGTCACGATCTGAAGAATTGCATCCATCGTTGAACCAAGTTGAGTGTTCGCGTCAACTGCGGCAACAAGAGTTTGCCCTGCTTTCAACGTAACGGCGAAACAATCGACGTCGGCATCCTTCAAGGCACCATTAATTGTCGTTTCGGATTCCGCGATGACCTGGGCCTCACGTGGCTTGTTATTCGGTTCAACCTCATTCAACTCTTTTAAGCTGCCGATCAAAAAAGGGAGAAAAGCCGAAACACCCTCGGAATTATAAAGTCGAATCCAAATCCGATCGGCAGGCAGATCTGTCGGAATCGTCACTTCAAGTTTTCCCGATTCAGCGGTCGGTATCGCATCAACTCCAGGCGACCATACCTTCGTAGGCCATGTGAACGTCCCCGTGCATGTCACGGCAACCTTCGTACCACGCTGCCCACCGGCTGGAAAAACGTTCGTCAGCGTCGGTGGCGCAGACCAGACGTTGCCAACAGGAAATATCATCGCAAAACAAAAGACGACGATCAGCGTACGCAAGATTGTTGCCAATACCGTAGTGTCCTTCAAATGCTCGCCAAACCGCAACGGCGATTTTCGGAAATCAGTATGATAGGTCACGTAGGTCCCATGAGACCTATACGTCCCATATAGTCACAGACTGTTCCAGCTGTTAATCATCACATCAATTCCACGATCGGACGAGGATCACTCACCAGATGCGTGGGCCGTCCAGCGGCAGTGTACAGGATCTTGTCGGGATCGATCCCAAGTTTCGTATAGACTGTCGATACCAGGTTCTCAGGTGCATAGACCTTCTCGACGGCAGAATATCCCCGTGGATCTGTCGCACCGATCACCTGTCCCCGTGGCGTTCCGCACCCTGCAACCAGCACCGAGATCGCACTCGACCAGTGGTCTCGACCCGGCGTGTTTGAACCAGGCAGCGTCGTAATCGCCGGAGTCCGACCAAATTCACCCATGACAATCACCAGTGTCGTATCCAGCATTCCGCGTTGATCGAGATCGTCGATCAGCGTCGCAACGACGGAGTCCAATTTTTGTCCTTGTGTTCGGAACGCGGGAAAAATGTTCGAGTGATGGTCCCAGCCGCCATTGTAAAGTGTCACGAATGGCACACCCGCTTCAACCAGTCGGCGGGCGAGTAACGCTTGCTGTCCAAACGTGTTTCGTCCGTACGCATCCCGGATTTGTCCCGGTTCGCGATGCATCTCGAATGCACGTTGAGCCGCAGCGGATGTCATCAGTGCGACAGCCTGCTGATAGTTCTCATCGGCACCCATCACTGGATCACCCGCCGCTCGATCGTGGAATCGAACGAATTGATCCAGCCGACTTCGCATCTTTCTGCGGTTGATGGCCCGGCCGTCGTCTAAGTCCTTGGGAATCGTCACGTCGCGAACCATGAACGATTCCTGGTTCGGATCATCACTGACCACAAACGGAGCGTGTCTCGCCCCAAGGAAATTCGGACCGCCCGAACGTGACATGTCGGGAATCGAAAAGTACGGAGGCAGTCCGTCACGAGCACCACGCTCAAACGATACGACCGAACCCATACTCGGGTGAAAGCTGACAAACGCGCCGCAACTGACGGGAATTCTGGTGGGAGCACCCGTCGTCATATAGTGATTACCAGCCCCGTGGTTATTCTGATCGTGCTTTACTGATCGAACGATCGTCAGCTTGTCACTGATCTTTGCCAGTTTTGTCATGTTCTCGGAAAAGAGCACTCCGGGGATCTTCGTTTGGATCGCATTGAATTCCCCCCGAATTTCCGCAGGGGCGTTCGGCTTCGGATCGAACGTTTCAAAGTGACTCGGACCACCGTCCAGCCAGACCAGAATGCAGCTCGTCTTGCGCGGCGTCACGTCGTCCGCAAGTCCGCGAGCACGCAGGGAATTCACGAACCCACCCCCCAGCAAGCCCCCCAGGCCAAGCTTCAGGCAGTCGCGCCTTCGCAGTCCTTCGCAATTTTGATGAATGGTCATAATCGATACTCTTCAGTCAACAAATCAGTCAACAAACGAAAATTCAGGAGTGTTCAACAGCGTCCAGTACAAATCTTCGATCCCTCGACGCCGTTGATCGCCGTCGGACAAAAACTCGATCGCGGCCAGATGCTCGTCCGCGTTTGGAAATCGGTTATACGCTAACAGGTAAGCCTCGACCACAATTTCTTGATTCGATTTGGAACTCGCCGCAAGTTTCGCGGGCCTTGCCGTGTCGAGACCTAACTTGCGATTCAACGCGGGTGAATTCATCAGGTGCAGGATTTGAGGTGTCGTCGATTCCGCCGAACGTTCGCACGGTGGATCCTGATTCAGATCCGGTCGGCCAAACGTATCGAGAAACAGTGACGAGGAACGGTACGTCCAAAGCTGCATCGCCCGCGATCCCGGCGGCATGGCGGCAAAGTCTTCTTCCACACCCAGCACATCGTTCACCGCGTCCAGCAACACTTCCGCCCGCATTCGCTGGCGGTAATAGCGCGAGAAATTCTTGATGTCAGAAACATTGCGTTCGGTTGGAGTTGAACTCACGCCGAAAACGTGCGAGGTCATGATGTATCGGATCAGTTTCTTAATGTCATAACCCTGCTGTCGAAATTCGAAGGCCAGATGATCGAGCAACGCTTCGTTCGAGGCGGGATTTGTGGCTCGAATGTCATCGACTGGATCGACCAGTCCTTGACCCATGATTTCAGCCCAGACCCGATTGGCCATCACCTTGGCAAAGTAGGGATTGGACGAATCGGTCATCCACGCAGCCAGGATTACTCGAGGATCTTCATCAGGACCGATCGTCAGCGGAACACCCGTCAAGGTTTTTGGCAGCACCGGTAATCCGGTTCGACCATGATTCAATTGCCCCGAGCTTTTTGAAAAAATCATCTCCTCGCCGCCAGAGATCGGCGGTGACAGGCCCTGGCCCTTGTGGCCGACTCGCGAAAAGAACGCGGCAAAACCAAAGAAGTCGTCCTGACTCCAGACTTCAAAGGGATGATGATGGCACTTGGCACATTCCAACCGGACACCAAGAAACAATTGGCTGACCGATGCACCAAGCTCGATCGATTCCGGACGATCGCGAAAAATGACGGTCGCACCGTTGTCCCAGGTGCTTCCCTGCGCCGTGATCAATTCCCGAACGAACTGGTCATAAGGGACATTTCTGCGAAAGGCATCCCGTAGCCAGGCATCAATGTTCCAGACCGCCTTGATCCCCGCTCGATACGGATTCGGACGCAGCAAGTCTGCCCATTTATTCGCCCAGAAGTCCGCATACTCAGGACGTTCAAGCAACCGGTCGACCAACGCTCTGCGTTTGTCGAGGTTTTGATCCGCAAGAAAGGCTTGCGTCTCTTCCATACTCGGCAATCGACCAATCGCTCGGAGGGAGGCGCGTCGATGAAATGTTGCATCGCTCGCCGAGGGTGAAGGGAGCATCCCCAGCAGCTTCAGCTTTTTCCAGACGAGTTCATCAATCGAGTTATTGCGGGGCAGGGTGTCGTATGTCGTATCGGGAACCGCCCCCGGTAACGGGATCGTCACCGCACAGACCGCGATATGATTCATATATCGTGCCATAATGGCCGTTTCACCCGGAACGGGTCCCGCCTGGATGATCCCATCACCCGACGTTGCGATGGCGGCAATCGTTCGATCATTCGACTGAAGCGCCGCAGCGTCCGTAACATCGCGGCGGCGTCCGTCGGAATATTCCGCGATCACATGTAATGCGAATTTTTCGAGCGGAGCCAGGCTGCGACTTGCCGGCTCGGTCACAACGCGAACGATCTTCGGAGCATCAGCGGGAGTACGTGGCATCCCGTTTCGAATCCACGCTTGAATCTCGAGGTACGTCTGACTGCCAATATCAAGTCGTTTGCCACCCCCATGTGGAAGCTGCCCAGTCCCCTTTTTCAACAAAAGGCTCTCTTCGGCAGAGGAGGGGAAAACGCGTCTGCCCCGTCCTTCATGAGTGATCGCGTCGTAGTCAAAATCCGAATCAAACCCCAACAGTGAGAGTGCAAACCCGTTCTGACCACGCGACTTACCATGACAGGCCCCCGCGTTACACCCCAGACGAGTCAATTGAGGCTGAATATCCGATTCGAACGTAATGTTCGGCGATGCAAAGTTGTCTCCGGCATGCACCCATGAACTGAACAGCAAAAACCCGGCGCAGAACACTACCAACGTCGCAAGAACGTTGCCTGAATGCCGCCAATGTTGTCTGTCAATCATCGACAATCCTTGCCAAGCCGAAAATGCCATCCCGAAAACGAAACCACGCGATTTGCTGCAATTGCAGTGCAAACCCATCAATCACAGTTTATCGGATTTTCCATTCAAACGAAACACCTTTCAGCATTCAACTTCCCGAAAACCAGAACGTAGCGCAATCCGTGTGCCACCGCATCGGACTTCTTCAAGTCGTTAAAATTGACTCAACGAGTCAAGATACAGGATTTCTTTAAAAGTAGCCTTCTCGCTCCGCCGAGACGACAGCCGAATTGCCAATAACCGAATGATCAGTCGGAGCTTTCAAGTGTCAATCGTTGTTTGTTCCAATTCGGCTATCGTCTCGGCGGAGCGAGACGGCAACTTTGGTCTGAGGCGAAGCCTCGCCGAAGCCGTCGGAGACGCAGTCTCTCCTCTCTTCTTCCACCAGAAACACCCATCACCGATTTTGATCAAAAAGTTCGAGCAACTTCGACCAACCCTCGAAATTCATAGTGGTTTCGCGATTGTTTTCTCGCTTTTCGAGTTCGACGCAGTTCGAATCCCATCATTCCTCCCCGGTGAGCCGGGAAGCGTAAGCTCTCGGACTCTTCGTTCCCTACAGTATTGCTCTCAATAGGTTGCCGAGAAATTTAGTGTCAAAGTTCGCGCGACTTCGACCAACTCTCGTAATTCATAGGCTTTGCGTCGCTTTTGGTCACAAAAAAGTTCGCGCGACTTCGAATAACTTCATCTTATTCGTGATTTCGAACTTTCGCGTTTTCGTGATCTGTTTTGCTCTTGTTTACCCATGCTAATCGAGATCAGAGGGACTGAAGAGGATCACGAAATCACGAAAGTATAAAACGACGACAACAATAATACTTAAAAAATGTCGCATGTAAAGACAAAAATGGAGATTTTTCTTAACGTTTGGAAGGTGCCTATGAGAAACTTTGCAGTTTGAACTGCCGCCGGGCTTCTGTGGCCTCCCCGACCCGTATCAATCAGCTCTCATGATTTGGAGTTTGATGAATCCGTACGCCAATCATTCGACTTACAGGGCGGAAAAAAAGCACGGACAGATGATTTCTATCGCGCGATCGCCAAAAGCCGCATAAGTCGCATTTGCCTGATACAACTCAGCGGAATGCCGTCAAGGCATGGTCAGACCAAGCTCTTCGACGACTGTCCTGGTTCACTTGGACCTCAATGTCATTTCTCTTTTTTGAAGCCTTAGGTCACGCATTGCTCTTGGTCTGCACGCTGAAAATGCAAAGCCACTGCGTCGGAGAAGACTCCGATGCCGTGGCACGTGACGCGGGTATCGGTTTGTTGCCTAAAGTGCTACGTGCGGATCTTGCATTCTTCTGTCCCGGAGGGACTTCAGCAATTAGCCGGTGTTTGAGCGCCTGTTGTTTATACGTAACTTCTCTTAACTTCCACAACTTTCGGCACGGGATTTGCGCCAGGCGATTGACAGAGTGTGATCTGCCAATGTGGCCAGGAGCGAAATGATGTCAACGACAAACGACGGAGCGATTAGCGAAGAATTGCGCGGAATTGACTTGGGGGACAGTCGGTTGAACAAGAGAAGCCAGCAGTTGATTACGTCCCTCGCAGTTGATCCTCAATTGAGTATTAACGCTGCCTGTGACGGATGGGCTGAAACTCACGCGGCGTATCAATTCATTGACAACGGCAAGGTCACACCCGCGAAGCTTCTCAAGCCGCATTACACAGCGACACTACCTCGGATGCAGAACCAGGCAGTTGTACTGATCCCACAAGACACCACGGAACTCGACTACACTGCGCACCCCCCAAGCGACGCAAAGTGTCTGAACTACGACCAACGATTTGGCTTCTACGAACACGTCCAGTTGGCGATCACCCCCGAGGGATTGCCATTAGGAGTGGTGGGAACGGAATCGCATGACCGCGAACCAGAGACCTTAGGTCACTCCCATGATCGGCGCACATTGCCAATCGAGGATAAAGAGAGCTTTCGATGGTTGAGAGCATATCAAGACGCGTGTAGATTGCAGGCATTATGCCCTAACACACGCGTGGTAAGTATCGCTGATCGTGAGGGGGACATTTACGACCTCTACGTCGAATATCGTGATCATGTCGGCCCGCGTGCCGACCTCCTGATTTGCGCGCAGCAAGCTCGTTCGACCCTGCAACCCAACCCCGCAATGGGAGCAAAGGCCTATTGCAAGGTCCTTGATGATTTGCGGCAGTCACCCTTGATTGACACGATCAAGATCGACCTCACGGAGACATCCAAACGCGCCGCTCGTGAGGCGTGTTTGGAAATTCGCGCGCTCACGGTTACGGTCAAGCCACCGCATGCACGCAAACATTTGCAGCCCGTCACCATTGACGTGGTTTTGGTCGAAGAAGTCGGAGGTCCCGGCGATGGAACTGACGTGTCATGGCAATTAATCACCTCGATGCCGATTGACACGGTGGACGAGGTGTTGTTGGTCGTGAATTATTACCGGCAACGTTGGTTACTCGAGATTTACTTCAGAATCTTGAAAACTGGTTGCAATGTCGAAGAATTACAGCTGGAAACAACCGCTCGACTAAAAAACGCATTAGCACTCTATGAAATCATCGCATGGCGGATCATGTACGTGACATATCTCAACCGTACTGCCCCAAACACGCCGTGTGACGAAGTCTTTGCACCGCATGAATGGAAGTCGGTCTGGTTCGTTACCAAGAAAACGCCACCCCCGCTCAAACCGCCAACCCTCAGGGAGTTCGTCGCTCTGCTGACGCGACTTGGGGGCTACAATAATCGTGCAAAGGAACGACAGCCCGGACCGCTGCCTTTCTGGATCGGAATTCGCCGTATGTATGACTTGGCCCTCGCCTACCAAACTTTCGGACCGGGAGCGAAAACATACGTATAAACAACAGCAACCACCGGCTAATCACTGATATTCCTACCGGGATGGGCATTTGTCCCGATCGTTGACTGATCATCGCGTCGAATTTTCCTTCGATCTTCGTTTTGAAATCGCTCTGAATCTCATAAACGTCGGTGAACGCAGCAAACGTCCAGCGACCATAGGTGCCAAGGTTGTTCACGCCGGGAATCCAATAGGTGTCCATCGTCAATTTCTTCTCTTTCGCGTCCTTGCGGCGGTGACCTTTGATCTCGATCACCAGATGCAAAAGATCGGAAGTACCGTCGGGGTGAGGCTCGTGTCCGTCGTCAACCAAAACAATGAAGTCGGGGTGGTACATCCTTATTTCGGAGCCGAAACGATACGGGACTTCGAACCCGAGGCTGTGATTTTTAACGTAGGCTCGGACCTTCGGATGTTTTTCTGCGACCCGGCAGAGTTCAGGTGGAACGCGAGTGCCATCCTTCTGCCACACCTCGAAGGTATTTTCGTAATGTCCGTAAAGTGCTTCCAGGGCGGTTTGAAGCTGTGGAGGGAGACTCAACGGATCGAGTGTATTGTCTTTGCCTCGTCCTTTCTTGGGCATCTTCGACGAAATGTGCCGTGTCGAACGTTGGAGTGTCCGCACGCTACGCCATAAGATCGGGCATTTGTTGTACGCACGGACTGCTGTCAGCAAGAAACCCGATGCGCTCATCGCCACGGACATCGATACACTGCGTGACGAGGACCGAATGACCTCTCGAAGAACATGTTGAACTGCTGCGGCTGAACGAAACCGGAATCCGAGTCGCCCAATACCTGACCGAACTCCCGCCTCGCGCACTGCCGGAAAAGAAACTGCAGGAATCGATCCGCCTCGCCCGCGAACGATTCAACCGTGACTTGAACCAAAAACCAAGTTGAGACGCCTGAGATAAGTCAGCCGTCGAAAGAAAAATGAGCCAGTCCTCGGGCTGTAAACTGTCACGCCCTCAATCAAAGGATTAAAGGCAATTTCCGCCGAATCGCGCGGTGGAAAGTGGTAACTCTTCAGTACCACTCTTCTCTTTGCCCGGCTGCTGGAGCACAGCGAATCGTTGGTTTGGCCCTATGGGGCACCATTTGGTGGGACGAAGTGCCAACGACTCGTAAAAACCGAAACTTAGGGCAGTCTGCGCAGTAAAACAAAAAAACCGCAAATCCTTATGAGTTAAGGGCTTGTGTAAGTGGAGGATAGCGGGGTCGAACCGCTGACCTCTTGCATGCCATTACAGACAGCATATGATTTTCTAGCTTATTGTTCACATCATCTGTATCCCTTTTCTTGGCGTTGCCTCCAAAAAGGGATACAGTGAAAGGGATACATGACCTCTGGTTTAGCACGCAAGGGATACAGAAAATGTTGTGGTCTGAACGCCAAAAAGCAGCAGGAGTGAAGCTGGTCATTCAGTGGTTTGCCCCTCGATCCATCTGGCGAAAAAAATCAGGCAACGCAGCGCCCTACTACTTCAAGCATCCCAATTCACGGGAAGGCTACGAAGCAGCTTTAGCCGAATGGTTCCAGAAGAAAAAGGAACTCGACGGAACCAAGCCGCATTCTGAACACGTCGAACATCTACAGAAGCTTTATGGCGACGTTCAGAAGTGGTACGACGCCTTTGGGGTGCCAGCCACTGAAGCAAGGTTGGCTGATCAAGTCTCAGTCTTTTTGGCTTGGCTCGATGAAGCAGCCAAGAAAGATTTCCCCGAGCCAATAACCTTCGAAATTGCTCTGATGATGTGGGCTTCAAAGCGGGAACCGTTTTTCCAAGAATTCGTCACAGACTCGTTCTCAGACATGCGATCCCTTGAATATCAACTCGGTTCAAAATGGATTGATCGCATCGATAGAGCCACAGCCACCGTTTTGGACAAGGAGCCTCAAACGATTTGCCATTGGATTCAACGGTACTTGGATCGTCAACAGGAACGAAGTCAGAAGCAAATCCGCAAGAGTTCTGCCCGAGACAGAAAATACAAAATCCAGCATTTTTCAGAATGGTGCGACAGGCTGGCGCACATGAACACCATCGACGTTGATTACGTCGTGAAGTACCACGGCGAACTTGACGCCACATCGTTAGCCAAGGATTCAAAGGAAGGATACTTCGCAGTCTTCAGAATGTTCGTTCGGTGGAGCGCCCAACAAAAGGGGTGTGAATTCAATTTGCCTGCCAACATTAACAACAAGGAATTCGGCTTCACTGAACCGCTGGGAACTGGTCGCAAACGCCAAGAAAAGAAAAAGTGGCTCTGGACTCCAGAAGTCTTCAACCAAGCCATGAAAACGCTTCCTGAACGATATCAGTGTTATCTGATTTTGATGTTGAACTGTGGCTTTCGCCATATCGACCTGTCAGAACTTCGAAAAGTTGACATCGACTGGAAGCATGGCAGGATTGTGATTCAGCGAAACAAACTGAATCAGATGGATGCAGCGCCAGTGATTTCGTACCCGTTGTGGAAGAGAACAATTGAACTGTTGAAACAGACTCTGTCAGACGATCCTGATTTTGCCTTTCGTAATGAGAAGGGCGGACCCGTCGAAGTTGCGATAAAGTTGTGGTGGAAGCGATATCGTGATGATCACGCAAAAGGGAAACGACTGGACTTCATCCGCAAGACGGGTTCGACAATCGTTGCTCTCCACGAAACTGATTTGGACGATTTCTACTTGGGCGAATGTCTGAAAGAGACATCGAAGAAACATTACTCGTTCACCGATGGTGAACCCTGTCAGGCCCTTGATGATGCCGTTGCTGTTTTGGGGTCGAAATTTGGTTACTGTGCCGAACCTTACAAACGGGTGGCTTTGACGCCTGATGTCCTAGAGAAATTACAGAAGGCAGGGATTGACGTTTCCAAATTATGATTTTCGTCAAATCCGGCACAACTTCAAAAACAACTTTAGCATGGCCTCCAGTGTAATGAACATCAAACAAGGCAGTTTGGAAAGCAATTTCATCGGCTCAAATCGTCCTCGATTTCCCACTTCCCATCGTTTCCCTCGCCACTCAAATCGATAACCCGATCTTTCTCGGCCTTGGAGCCTTCAAAGATCAGTATGGCTCGATGTGCAGAATCGGCAGCATCTGGCTTGAATGAGAATTCTGGCTCAAAGTCGGTCGAGTAGCGTTCGCCTTTGCTGATTCGGAGGCAACGCACCTGACCTTTGAAGAACAAATTTGTGTGATCCTCGCCAACATTGCCGATGACGAAGTGGGTTTGAATTGACGGTAGCAGGGTCGCCGCTCCGACGCCGATCTTCTTGCCGTCCACAAATAGCTTGGTTTCATCAGGGCCATACACCGCTGCCAAGTGAGTCCATTTCCCCGGCGTGATGGGCTGATCAACATGGAAGCCGCCACGAATCGACTCGGCAATTGGATTGTGATTGTTGACGCCGATGCCGATCCCAAAATTGTGCGGCACATCGCTGCCGATGATGAATTGTTCTCGCCTATCGTCCGCCATTCGAAACCACACTTCGAGCGTGCATGGTGCAAATGAAATCAACGGCGTGATGATCCGGCTCTTCCCGTCGAAGAAGAAGGCACCTTCTTCGGGCCGAACGTCGACCGTCGAATTGATGTTGTTTGTCTGAACCTTTCGATCACCGACCGATCCTTTTCCAAACCAGATCATCGCTGCAATCAATGAGGCAATCAACGGAACCACGAGCCACCACAGTTGTCTCGATACCCCAGTCCCCGTCTTGATATTTCTCAATGCAGCCGCCAATTCTTCTGCCGTGTTAAAGCGACCGGAAGGGTGCTTCGATAAACAGCGAATGCAAATTCGCTGTAAGTCATCAGGAATATCGAAGGTTGTCGTGAATTGCGGCTGACGAAGAATGATTTGTTCTCGAACTGAGCTTGGAACATCGGTATCAAACGGATTCTTTCCCGTCAGCACTTCGTAGAGAACGACGCCAAGTGCATGAATGTCGGTACGAGTGCCGATCAAATGAGAATCACCACTAAGTTGTTCGGGAGCCATGTATGCCAATGTCCCTGATGTTGCAGCTTCTCCCTTTGAAATTTGTTCGACGGTGGCGGCGATGCCAAAATCGGTAATGTGCGGACGACCTTGAAGATCGATCAGGATGTTGGCTGGCTTGATGTCTCGATGAACGAACCCTTGGTCGTGGGCAAACTGCAAGCCATCAGCAACGTCAGCAATGATTCTGGCGGCATCAGAAGGCTTCGGTCGATTCCGTTCGATCATTTCAGCAAGACTTTGCCCTTCGATCAGATCAGAAACTATGAACACCAGCCCATCATCCCGACCAACATCGTAAACTGAAACAATTCCGGGGTGCCGCAACTTGGCTGCACGTCGAGCCTCTTCCAGAAGTTGATTGGCCTGCTCTGGTGATGAGACCCTGTTGGACTTCGATACTTTGAGTGCGACGTGTCGTTGGAGTTCTGGATCAAAGGCTCGATAAACTCGACCGAAGCCACCTTCTGCGATCAGCGTCTCAATGTGATAACGACCTGCAAGAGTTCGTCCAACCATTGTATCAGGCTCATTGATGCTGCGGTCGTGTTCGAGATCCGACTTCGTCATCCATGCCATTTGCTTGAGTGCGGCGATCCGGTCCCGAAGTTTTTCAATCAAGTGTGGATGTTGCGCACAAAGAGTTTCTGGTGGAAGATCTCGGCCTTGATCCCAAGCTTCCTCCCAGTGCAAAAGAAGAGTGGCAAGAATCTCATCAGTTGTGTTGGGATCACTCAAAGTCCAGATCCTTCATTCGATCAAACAATGCCAACCGAGCCACTTGCCATCGACGTTTCAGAGTTGCCAATGAGATCCCAAGGACTTCGGCGGCTTCTGGCTGCGACAGATCTTCGTACCAGAGCAGGCTGACGACATCTCGTTGATCTTCCGGTAGTGCCTCGACTGCCTGATGAAATTCGGTCCAAGTCTCAAGGTTCTCAGGTTCTGCACCGGGGCTTGATTCGCAGATTTTGCCATCGTCAGTGTGATGATTTGCTCCAATCCCTTGCGGTCCATTGAAGTGTCGAGCGAGGTCGATCAGTTCTCGACGGATCTGTGTTGCTGCCAACCCATAAAACTGTCTTGGTGATTCTGGTTGAACTTCGGAAAGCGACCGATGCAACCGCAACATGGCGTTTTGGAGAACATCATCCGTTTCCGACCATCGCTTGACGGTCGGATATCCTCGAAGCATTTTCCGTGTCAACAGACGAAGTCGTTCGCAAACATGGATCACAACTCGATTTCGAGCATCGGCGTCTCCTTGGCGAGCAAGGTTCAGCCAATGTTGAAGCTTGGTTGTGTGTCCGATGGTCATGATTGCCTTCAAGCGGGTGTCTGGGAAAATCCAGAATCACCAGTCTATCAGGCGGTTATTCGACCGACACCGTCTCAAAAGGATGAGCGAGAACGATCTCAAAAGTGGCTCAACTTTCTAGATCGTTTGATTGCGGGATGTTCGTCAGAGTAGGATTCGTGTGGCCCGATGTTGGGCCAAGTGTTTTATCCACAAGGAGTTTTGACCGGGATCAAACGGGTGGCGACCCAGCCACATTGACAATACGAACGACGAGTTAAGTCGGTTCTGCTTCATCCAAACGACCAACCTGAACCCGTAAGGGTTCTTGAAACACAAGAAGCAGTGCATGACGAGGCTCCCCGTGCGAACGGGGGGCGTCGGCTATGTGCTGTTCTTGTGCCCCTTGGTCGGGGTGGATGAGCGGTCGTGGTGCGGACGCTCCTCTTTTTCTTTGTCCTGCTGCGACTCTTCGCCTGATTCTTCGGTCGTCTTGAGCCGGTTTTGACTTCACTCTCGCTTAGAGAGACGAAGATACGCAAGAGACTCGAAGGATTAGCAAGGAGAACGAGCGTTGGCAGCGAACCCAGAATGGCATTACTCAAAAAACGACACACAATTTGGACCAATTTCTTCTGCCGAACTCAAACAATTGGCGGCGAGCGGTGGACTATCTCCTAGCGATCTCATTTGGAAAGAGGGAATGGTCGAATGGAAGGTGGCCGGAACTGTCAAAGGGTTGTTCGCTGAACAGTCAATTACAATAGCACCGCCCCCTTTGCCACAAAACACAGAGAATGAACAAGCGGCGACGGGATCATCAGTCACTTCGAATGTCGCTGACACATTGAAATCCGATTTCAACGTCCTCATGAACACGGCGAAACAGGCAAAGGATCTTGCCGTCGCTCACACAAAAAAGACACAGATCATTCAGATGACTTTACCCAGTTTGTATCTGGCTTTGGGCAAAGATGTCTTCGTGGGAGAGCGGTTCCGAGAAGAATTTAGCGATCTCTTTGAACGAATTGCCTCCACAAACAATCAGATTGCCAAATTAAAAGCTAGTTCCAAAGAAGTACCGAATGTCACTGACCTCAAGGGTAAGGTGCAAGCCGGTGCCGCTCAGTTAATGGCTCAAGGACAAGCCACTAAGCTCAAAATTCAGCGTGATTCGCTCGTGAGAGAACTTGGTACGAAAGCATTCGAGTCGCACGGAACATCCGCAGGATCACCTGAACTTGTGTCGCCGATTTCTTCTGCAATTGAGGAAATCGAAAGGCTCGACTTGGTGATCAAGCCATCGAACGTTGGCGAAGAACGTGTGAATCGGAATCCACTTAGAAGGCTTAGCAAAACCGCTTGGATTCTTGGGGGAGTCGCAATGCTTGGTCTGACGTGCTGCGGCCTCCCAACGATATTCCTCGGACTGATGGGAATTGGAATCGAACATCATCGGGCAGAAGAAGAAAAGGAAGTTTTGAAAGAGAAGCCCATCGAAGTGGATTCGACAACGCTTGTTGCAAACTATCGTGAAAACACCGTCAGCGCCAACAAAAAGTACAAAGACAAAGTGCTTAGAGTCACTGGTGTCGTTAAGAAAATCGAAGAACGATGGATCGAACTTGAGAGCGTACACGGATTCGTCGGCAAAAACTTCGATCTGCTGCGAGTTCATATTTACTTGAGCGACAAGGAGAAAACCAAAATGGCTTCACTGAGGCAAGGTCAACGCATCGCAGTAAAGGGGAAGTGCAGCGGTAAAGGATTCGGCGATTCGATCAATATCGAGAAAGCTGTCCTTATCGAATGATCGAAGTCACTCATCATTCCCTGCTCAACACGAACCAAGAACGAATAAGGAACCGGATTTCCTATGCCGGTATTGATCACACGCTCGCTCTGAGAAAGACGAGTTCTGCAAGCACGAACGAACGAGAATCCCTAATGCCCCAAGAATGGTTTGTTCGCCGAGGAGACGTTGAACGAGGTCCATTGACTCCCCAAGAAGTCAAGGATCTTGTTGCTAAAGGAATTCTTGTCCCTTCTGACTTTGTCAGAACTTCAGACAAGCCCGAATGGAGACAGGCAGGATCGGTCAAAGGGCTATTTGCATCGAAAACGTCATCAAAATCTCTCCCGCCTCCGCTGCCCAATCCTTCTCCTCCAAATTCGCCGCAACCACGTCATTCAACGCCGACGAATCCTTCGTCTTTAGTCAAGCAGCGACCGTTTTGGCAACGGAAGCGAATTGCCGTTTTGCTGACAATCTTCTGTTGGCCTGTTGGAATGCTTCTCGTCTGGTTCCACCCTCGCTTGTCTCGCCGCTCGAAAATGATCTGGACAGGCACAAGTCTCGTTGGATTTTTGGTTCTCTCTATCATTGTTCCCAAGTCGAAGAATCACATCTCGGACGCAGGTTCATCCGCCAATCAGGTAGCCTCAGCTACTGATCCGACTGTTGAAAGGAAAGAAGCCAACCCCATCACGCCAGCAAAATCCTCGACGCCCGTCGACCCCACCATGCCTACGGAAAAGGTGGATTTCTCTCTTCCTTCAGAATTCACGCAGCAGAAACCTTGGCCCGATTTGCCACTCACCAAAATGCCAGTGCAGTTGAGGCAGGGTAAATCACAGGGAAGCAACAGTCACGTATTTTTCTCACCGAAGGGCACCTTTGTCGCTGACGTTCTGGAATCACACCCAAAATATGATCTGCGGCTGTGGAACACAGCGACTGGCGAGGAGCAAATTGCAAAGTCTTCCGAGTGTGACTACTTTTCTCTTCCCGCCTCATTCTCCCCAGATGAATCACGACTCGTCTGCCTCGATGGAGACTTTCTACGTATTTGGAATCTTAAGACAAGTCCAGCGACTCTAGTTCAAACACTCAGACTTTCAGCACCGAATCAACAGGACAAATGGAACGCTTTGCTTTGGGGCGCTGACGACACGTTGATTGTCAGCGTGCGTCCTGAATACCACAACATTTCCACTTACCAACGCCTTCGGCAAAAAGCCACTGGCTTCTCGCCGGATGGACCAATTCGTTCTTCGCCTCAAAAATATAATGCAGAACGTGTTAGATCGAGCAGCGTGGCAGTCTCTCCGGATGGGAACATTGCAGCCATTGCAGTAATCGATGGCAGATCGGGAGCTTTCGTAATTCAAGTCACAGAGTACGAATCAGAGAAACTGATCAAGGAAATCCCTTTACCTACTGGCGCAGCACCTGAATTTGAACACTTTCCTACAGCGGCTTTGCGAGAAAAGATCGAGACAAATCATTCGTACTTCTCAGACAAGGGGTCTTGTATCGAATTCTCACCCGATGGACGTTTTCTTCTTGTGGCGGCTGGTCGGGAAATCAAAGTCATTTCAACCGCAACTTGGCACAAAGGTGTAAACCTTGATTTGGGAGGTTTGTCGTCCACTACCGAAGATCGCTACATGCCTCGCTGCTTTTCAAAGGATGGCAACTCGATTGCTGGCATCGCTATTCGAAGTCAGAACACAAGCCGAGGAAATCAGTCAACACGAGTAGCAGTGGTTCATGATTTGTTGACAGGTAAACGAACTACCGAAATTGATTTGGGAACGGACTTCGGTGTCGGCAATGAGGGAAAGTATTATCGAATGGACCACGAAAAAGTGGCATTCAACACAAACGGACAGTCTTTGGTTGTTGCGGTTTCCAGAGACATGGGATGGAACAACAAGAATAAACGAGCCGAGGGTGCTTGGGCGGTCGGATCGTGGAGTCTCAAAGACGGAAAGAAGCAATCTACTATTTCCGGCGTTGTTCAAAACACACCAGCCGTTCAAATTTCTCCAAACGCAGAGATCGCTGTCCTATCACGATTCGATTCGTTGCAAGTATTGGATGTTGCGCACTTAGCAAAACTCCGAATTGACCTTGATGAAGGCGACCGGCTTTGGGAGGAAGGAAACCACGCCGAGGCACTGAAACTCTATTGCTCAGCAGCAAATGACGGCATGACAAGTCAGGTTTACTCAAACTTGACCCAAGTGTGGTCCCGTTGCGTCGATGCTTTTGCTGAACGAGGCGAAGTCGCTAAGAGCAAATCCGTCGCATTCCATTTGCAGCAAATGCACATGCAGTTGGAGCCAGAGACAGCCCAAGGAAAAAAGGTTGTCGAAAACTTGCTTGCGGAGCAAGCCGAAGCAAAGCGGCAATCCGTAATGATAGCGAAAGAAGCGGAAACGAAGCGGCTAACAGAACTCCGGGCAAAAAATCGGCGCAATCATGTGATGGCTGCACTTATTTCCAAGCGAGAATTCATCGAAAAGCTGCGAGCAACTGCAATTCGTGGACGAATTGACAACTCCGTAACATACGCAATCTTCGAGGATTTTTCGTTTCAGGACGTGTTCGGCGACCCCGACAGTAACCTCGAATGGACCAATCGTGAACGCCTGTATTTGTATCGCTGCAAAGACGGGGCAGTCCAATTGACCATTCGGATAATTGATTCAAGGGTATTTTTGAGTGGATTCAATGAATACTAACTAAAGCGATTCTCAAGCTACGTGACATTAAGACAAGAATGATGAATTCCTGCCAGTTCTTGGGGTTTCGAAATGACAGACGACTTTGACGGATACAGAAAGTGGTTGAACATCACCAGCCCAAGACGCCCACCATCGCATTATGAGCTTCTGGGAATCAAGCTCGATGAAGATGATCACGAAGTCATTGAAGCGACAATTGAACAACGGCGCAACTACGTCGAATCGAAACGGGGAAAAGGACACGACGACCTCGTTGCCGAAATCCTGATGCGGATCGATGAGGCGGGCATCACGTTGTTGAATGGTGAGATGCGCAGAGATTACGACCGGCAGATGGAATTATTCGAAAAACGTCGAAAGAGCCGTCGAGTTGATCCGAATGCCTCCTCCAGTCGTTTCGAGTCTCGGCCCGGAAGAACTGTGGGCGAAGATGGCGGGATCGTCAAAACGTTTGCCGGGATCATGGCAGTGATCTGCGTTGGCTTTGGAGTCATGGCATGGTTCAGCTTTCAGTTGCCGTGGTCAAAGAAAGTAGAACAAGTAGAACCATCCCCGGTCGCTCCGGTTCCAATCGCAGCATCGGCGCAACTTCCTCAAGCCAATTCTGATGTTCAGTTTCAACCCACACAGCCCAAAGTAGAAGACTCGACAAAAGCGATTGCCAGCGTGCCACCTTCAAACGTCGCCGAGGACGCACAATGGACGTACCTTGTCTCGTTACCAAGGATTGACCTGCGTGAATACAACGGATGGTGGTCCGACAAAGGAGAGCTAATACTTGGGGGTGTTGGTGGCCAGCCAATTAACCGCAAGTCGCTCGTATTCGAAGGACAACACTCAGTCCACGGAATTTACATGCACGCACGTCCCTCCGGCGAGTCATTTATTACCTTCAGGCTCGGTGGCCGATTCGAGTCATTCGAGACTAAAGCTCATATCCCTGAAATGCTCCCCAATCAGGGAGATCCCCTGACGCCGCTGGTCTTCATAGTTATTGGTGATGGCCGGACACTTTGGAAGTCGAAGCCGCTGTCCAAAAAAGGCGACCATGAACCGTGCAGCGTTTCTGTCAAAGGCATCAACGATTTGTCGTTAAAGATTGAATGTCCGGGGCGGGACAATTGGGCACTCGCCTCATGGATCGAGCCACATCTTCTTATTGCCGAAAAGGAAACGACGCCAAGTTCTGCTCCTGCGCCAAGAGATGACGACCGAATCGCTGCCGAAAATGTCATGAAAGCTGGCGGAAGACTCGAACTTCTGATCGATGGCAAAAAGGTCTTGGTCGAGAAGAGCGGCGTCCTGCCCAATCATTCTTTTCTAGTTTCAAAAATCGATCTCAAGGATGTCAAAGCCGTTGTTGACCATGATTTGCAATATCAGCCAAATCTCGGTGAACTGCGAGAATTGATTCTCATGGCGACCTCGATTTCCGATGCCACATTTCAACCGCTGACAAAATACAAAAAGCTCGTTGAATTGAACGTGGCAGGTACGACAGTCAACGGTTCTGGTTTCCGCCACCTGAAAGAGAACGAATCGCTTGAGATCTTGCTCTGTGGTGGATGCCCAATTATCGACACCAACTTGGTTCATCTGAAATCGTGCAAACGTCTTTCAGTTCTCGGATTGATTGATACCAAGGTGACCGATGCTGGAATGGAACACCTTAACGACATTACGACATTGAAAGAACTCCGACTTAACGGTGATCGGGTCACAGACAAGGGTGTTGAAAAGCTCACAAAACTCAAGGGGCTAACGAAATTGTCGCTTGGCAGAACCAAAGTTACGCCCGCAGGTGTCAATGCATTCAAAAAAGCTCTGCCCAACTGCGACGTACAACTTCAATAAACTAAGTCCACGGATCTTTTGAGTTCAACAACATCGTTCGCCGAAATTCGTCGTCGAGAAAGCAAAAGGACTATCGAATGCATTCACCCCAATTTACGTCCACCTTTTGTTCCATCTGTTTTCTGTTCTCAGCAACGGCGTTCGCTGCTGATGTTCCCGAACTCAACAAAGACACTTTCGCCAAGTGGCGAGATTTCATCAGGCCATCGGAGAAAGAGGTCGAATATCTCAAGGTTCCTTGGCGGACCAACTTCGCTGCCGCACTCGCAGAAGGCAGGGCAAAGGACAAACCCATCTTCCTGTGGAATTTTCATGGGCACCCGCTCGGATGTTCCTGCATCAACGGTGTCCATACGAAAGAAGTTTTCGAAAATCCCCAAATCAAGGAATTGTCGAAGATGTTCATCACGGTAGCAGAAGATTCAGGTCGGTTAGAGTTCGACCGCAAGTATCCGGCCTTTGAACTGTTCCATCGTGAATACCCACAAGGCAGTCAAGGTTTCTTCGTTTTCACTCCATCTGGCAAGATGCTTGGCAGAAGTTGGTATAAGCCAGAAGAAGTAGCCAGCTTGTTGCAGGAATGCTCTGCAAAGTGGGAAAAGATTCCCAAGTCAGAGCGAGATGCGATGGCAACAGGGGCGGCAGGCAAGAAAGAAGAGGACGCAGTATATCCGAAGGATGGTTTGGTTTTGCACAGTTACATGCGAGATCTGCCACGAAAAAGCGGCAGTCCTCGTAAAGAATGGAACCAAGAATTTACTTGGTTCACAAAAATCGAAGCCCGTCAATTTGTGCCGCTTAAGCTCAAGGTCGGAGAGCAACATGAAGTCCCAAAAGCCGTTTTGCACCGGCTCGTGAGATTCACATTTGTGGACTCTGTGATTGGGGGAACGGCACCCTTCGCCGAGGGCCACGTCAAATCTGCGAAATTGAACAGTCGAATCGTCAGCCTTCAGAAGGATGCCGCTCACGTTGAATTTGACGGCGAGAGTCTGGCTGAAGAAATTGGAATATGGTCAATCCATGAGGATGACAGCGATAAGGGACCTCAAAAACGAGGATGCAGGTTCAAGATCATCGGCAATGCTGATTTCAGCGTTTCTCGCCAGAGTTTCACGTCTTTCGAACTGGTGGCGTGTGGGGATCGCTGGGGCGGTACTCGATTCAATTGGCGAGGGTCGGACTCTGGTCTGGCACCTATGGGTGTGGCGTGCTTTCTGGCGAGCAAAGAGCCGTGGGAAAAAATCAAGCCACTTCGTCTGGAAGACTATTGGCCGATGAAGAAACGAAATAACTGAATCTGATGAGTGGGTGTGGTCGTCTTGTTCAAAGAAACCGCCGAACCCGAAAGCAACTCCGTCTTGTCGAATCGCCATGTGTTGCTCTTGCTGCTGCAAAATAGGCGTCGAATGGCGACATTCTTGAGGTCTGTTACCGATACAACGATGAAGTTCGGCAAGTCGACCGACCAAATTCAAAACGGACACAAGCAAAAATAATCCTTCGGCGTTCTACACGTTCAAGCGGGACACTGAATGAATAAGGACGATTCGGACTAATCTCGCCGTCAAGCATGTCGTAAAGACTTTCCATCATGGAATCACGAACCACAATTCGCTACCGAATCAACAACCACGGCGGATTTCTGTTCGTTCGTGAGCTTGTTCTTGGCGAGGTTGTTGCTCGGATTCCAAGTGCCAAATCGACCTTGATTTCAGCGGATATGGACGAGGTCGTTGGGCTTTGTTCCTACGCTTACATTGGGAAAGTTCAAAGTGTCTCATGGGAGGGCGATTCGATCCTCGTGACGACGAAATAGTTAACGCCCAATTCAGGAAATTGAAAACCTCTGCCAGCCCCTGAAAATCCCATCGGCGGATTTTTGAAGTCGCCCTTTTTGCACAGATTTCAGCGTGTGCGGGAAAAACTTCCGGGCGGTAACAAGAAGAAACCACACGTTCCCGCTATAGGAGGGACTGGCGTATCTGCCATTCAAGGGTTTTCTAAAAAAGTTGTTTCGTTTCCAACAATGCAACGTCGAGTCGTTTGCGAAGACTCGACTCGACGATTGCTTCATCCAAATTCTCAACTGACCAACGCCCCTGTCGATTTCAGAACGTGGTAGATCGTTGGTCTTGATAGACCAGTGACCCGAGCAATCAGCGAAATGGATTTGCCAGCGACCTTCATCTCTGTGATTGCCGCAATCTGGTCCTCGCTCACCTTCCATCGCCAGCCGGGCTTTGACCCGCCCCAAGTTTTGCCCTTCTTACGTGCTGCTGCCTGACCAGCCGCCACTCGCTCAGATCTTATCTCTGTCTCAAATTCTGCCACCGATGCAAGGATGCGAGCCTGCAATCGACCAGCAGGAGAATCGAGAGTGAACCCGTCTTTCAAGCTGACGAGGTTGACCTTGTGTTCACGCAATTCGTCGAACAATTGGCACAGCCCTTTTGTTGTCCGGCCAAGTCGGTCCAGCCGCCAGCAAACGATTCGTTCCAACTTGCCGTTGCGCATGGCATCCAGCATTGATGTCATGCCGGGGCGTTCCATCGTTCGGCCAGTGAATGAATCACGGAACCATTCGACGATGACATCATTGGCAGCGCCCCAACGTTCGAGGTCCGGCAACTGGCTGGCGTGCGATTGTTCTCTACTTGATACTCGGCTGTAAATTCCAGTTATCTTTGACATGATTAACTCCGTGGGGTTGGTCTCATGCCAACGTAGTGGGTATGGGGTAAAGTGAGACGAACTTGTAAATAGTCCTTTTTCAGTGACTCTTTTCATCAGTGGTATCTAGCGACTGCTCGATTCCTCGATGTTTTTGAGTCGTCGGGAACCAGATTTTCGAGACTACCGACTCTTTACAAACTCTTGGGTTGAAATTGCGATTCGTCAGTTCTTTGGCGTATTGAGCGTCACGATGGACTTGATCGAGTAAATCGGGATTCTGGTCTCAGAAACGCTGGCGATGTCCTCGACAACGAAAAACTCGTTATCGACAGACACGACTTTATGGGTCTGAGGCTCCAACACACCGTCCATCAAACTTATCTCGAATCGACCAGCGACCTCTTTTAGGATCACTGCCTGATTCTTCTTCAGTGCGGAAAGAAACCTGTCCGGCTTATCTGGGATTTGCCCTGATACACTGACGATGCAAACGGCGATTGCAGCGACCAAAACGAGACCGCATGTTGAACGCTTCATTAAAAGTTCCTTGGTAAAAAGTTGTTCGTGAATCAAATTCGATTGATCGTCTCATTTGAGTAGTGGGTACGACTTTGTTGAGAACATTCCAGAAAAAGGCGTGGTCTTGGGATTGCTCGCCAAGACCACGCAACGGATTCAATCAGTGTGCGCTGAATCCGAAATAGAATCTCGGTGAGGCTTGAAACATCAGCGACCCTTTGACGCCATCACTTTTTCGGATGGCAACAACAATTGGAGCCGAGAATCCGATAACGTCGAAGTCCTGCTGTAATTCAGACGTGTCCCAAACTTGTCCGTGTTTACCTTCGAGGAATTCCCTGCTGCCCGGCTCAACGTTGATTTCAGCAACTAATGAGCGGCGAATAGTCTCAGTCGAATCAGTCATGTCTCGTCCTTTTGAGAGAAATGAAGACGTGGCGAAGTGCCACGTCTTCACTGCCGTAGTGGGTATGACTTGAATGCACGCCGATTCACAAAGGTCGAAATCAATACTCTTCTGGCAACAAAAAAGTCGTCGCTGCTCGATTACCGTTGTCATCAACTGCCTCTGTGATGACCCAAATCTTTTCGCCAGTCGCCAATCTGAACGCAGAGAGAATTCGAGATCCATCGATCAAACTCGAATCGTTGGCGTCTTTGTCTTCTTGATTGAGGTCGCCCCAGTCGCCTCGTGAATGACGAGCCAACAATTCTCGTGCATTCGTTCCAGCATTTTTCAGAGCTTCAATTGCCGCAGGTGTGGCGACAATTTGTCCAAGAGGGAATCTGTTTGTGGATGATTTGCTATTTGTCATGTTCATGAACGATCCTTCAAAATGTGGGAAATGGTCTCGGTATCCACGACGACCGTTGCGGTTGTTGTCTCATTGAGACCGATCATGGTTTGCTCGATGATGTAATTGCCGGTCAGTTCCGAACGATAAAGTGAAGTCTCAATCGATATCGGTGGCGTCTCACTGATTCTCGTCGTCCTAAAGAGCAAAACGTGTCTGTAGCTCGACTCCTCGGGTGATTCTGGCATTGCGTGTTCTCCCAATGATTTGTTGGAGAAAGCAGAAGAGTCCCGCACGTCAGATCGAGGTGTGGGACTCATGGCCGAATAGTAGGTATGGCCTAAATCAGGTTTCGCTGTCTGCCGGGTCGTATTCCCAAATCTCTGATGGGAAAATTCCTTCCGTGGGCAAGCCATCACCGAAATAGCGACATGGAAAAGGCTGTTCTGATCCTTCCTCGCCATAGATCATCAGATGATCGAGGTCCAGCACTTGGCCGTTTCCTGAATAGTGCCGGTCGTCTTCTGGGTAGTCGTCCAGAATTTCGCTTTCCACGATGATTTGATGCCCGAACTTCTCGTTTTCGGCCAACTCGTCGATGGCATCGCATACGTTGTCTGCCTCGACGATTAAGAACAGTGGCGTGTATGAGCCGCCAAGTTCGACCAACCAAGTTTTTCCGAACCAATTTGCGGGATTTATGACGGGAATGTCCTTTAAGTCTTGACCGTGAAACTTTGCGTTTGCCGTGACGTTCATGTTCGCTCCAGAGAATTTGAATTTCGAATTGCCGTGGATGCAGCATTTGCAATCCCTCAATCGACGTAGTGGGTATGACGTAAAAAAGACCCGGCTTTCTCGTGGAAAACCGGGTCATGCACATTTGTTTGCAGTCGAGACGATCAGTCGTCTTGTTGGAAGTTCTCGTCGTCTTCGGCATCCAGATCTGAAAAATTGTCGCTGATCATTCGTGCCATCAGTTTTGCCTCGGTCTCATCGGCATCGGTGAGAAGTTCGCCACGGAAAAGCATTCCGTTTTCGCCAAGGGCATAGCCGACGATGAATCGTCCTTTCGACAATCGAAACATCAGCGCCATCGACCCCGACCAGTATTGCTCGACGATTTCACAACGAGTCGAAACGGTGATCTTGCCGCACCAAGTTGTCAGGCTGATTTCGTTCCTTTCCTGACGTGTGTACGCCGTGATGTTTCTTCCTGAGACGCTCGCACCAAAGGCGCTGTATTCACGTCCCTCGTGCTGAATGACGCCGATTTCGACTTGGCCCGAACGAATGCAGTATGTGTTCATGACAGTTCCGATCAACTGGATCTGTCGAGGTCGTACAGAACGCTCGCTCTGTTGATCGCCCCGACTGACCCTGTAGTGGGTATGACTTATTAATCGTGATCGACATGGATCATGATTCTCGTTCCTCACGATATCTCGCCAACGTTCGATAGAAGCTGGCACGACTTTTTGAAGTCACTCGGGACCATTCCGCCTGTTGATCATTCACCGAATCAGGAAATTTCCGCAGAACGCTTTCCAACATACGCACGTCTTTCGCCCTGTTGTCCAGCCGTTTTGTCGCATCCAGTTTTCTGCCGAGAGACTGCAACTGGCTCATCACGAGCGGTCGCCAATCGATTCCTTCCTGCCGTGCGTAACCGACCTTTCTCAATGATGGACCGAGGAGGCGAAGCGACAGTTGGCGGTCGTCGTTTTCAGAAATGAAATCAATGACTTCAGAAGCAAGATCAGGACTGATTCCGTTGAAACCGTTTGCCGAAACTCGACGCATCATCTCAATCACTTCGTCGTTCGTGGCGGACAACTCGAAAATGTCGCATCGTGAAAGAACCGCCTTGAAAGCGTCGTTCTTTTTCGGAATAACATTGGCAGCAAAAACAAATCTGGCTGTAGTTGAAAAATTGTTGGGAAGCCCTTCCGGCAATGTCGTTGAATTATATGTAACGATGCGAGGGCTTCCCCAAAGACAGCTTCGGAGCAATCCGAGATGGATCATCGAACTGTACATACTGTCGCAATCGTCAAAGAACAGGACTTCTTCAGTTCGATGCAAATAGAGCTTCGTGAACAGAGCGAGAGGCGTGATGTGCGAATTGATGAGGACTGGCTGAATTCCCTCTTCATCGAACGTTTTCAGAATCGTTCGTGTTTTCCCAAGACCTCCCTGCGAACCAAAACAGAAAAGTGCATGGGAATGTTTCCGGGCGACAAGTCGAACGTGATGGGCAAGTAATTCTTGCCTTTCTTCAAGCGGCGTTTTTTCTGGCAATAAAGTCTCGCCATTCGATTCGTCGTGATTTTCTGGTTCGACATCCATGAGATATCTCCTTTGATTTGGGGAATGAAGCGGTATCGTTGGAATAGTGGGTATGACTTAAATTGCGATCACGCTGCCAGCGGATATCCAAGAGCGGTGAATGCTGCTTTGAGTTCGTTTTCCCTTGGATAACCGCCCTGATCGTCTCGATTGTCGATGGCTCGTTCGTTGTGATCAGAAAACCATGAATAAACTTCGCCAATCCAATCGTCGGGCAGATTAAATTCGTCTTTCAATCGCCATGCTGAATCGGCGATGTTTTCGAACGTGGCTTCAACTTCTCGTTCGGAATAGTCGCATTCATCAAGGATCGGATAGATGGCTATTCGTTCGGCCAGCTTGTGATAAGCCTTGAACGCTTCAGTGATTTGGCCATCATTGAAGACTCGCACGCTGAAGCCATCGACATGACCAACAGCCCAATGGTTATGAGACTCGAAGACAACATCAGGATTGTCGGTTTCAGAAAAATGCTGCATGGTTTTTGCGATGACCGCAGCGTTGCTCTGGTCGAGAAGACCGCTGTCTCGATTGTGCGTGTAAATCATTGCCCATTGGTCGGCGTCGTCGAGTTCGTTGTCACGAAACCAGACGAAACAATTGAATCGTTTCCAGTTTGCCGCTGCTTCGAGTGCGGCTTCATCTATATCCAATTCGCCAAGTGTTGTGCCCATAGTCAGTTCTCCATTGATGGTGGTGAAATGCCGCAAGGTCTTGAACCTGCGGCTGACGATGGCGTAGTGGGTATAACCTAAATGCAGAGAAGCCCAAGAAACGACATCCCTTTCGTTTCTTGGGCTTCATTAAAAATCAAACGAGCAATTCCTCTGGTTCAGCAACTCGGCTGAATGACAGAATGAAATCTGATGCCTTTGAGGCTTGTGCGGTCGCCCTGAATAAAAAGCGACTGTCGGCCTTCATGTTGTCGAGCCACGTTTTCAGATATGCCGCATGGTTGTCGAGCGAATTGTCCAGTGGCAAACCCAGTTCCCCAGCGAGATAGCAAGCGCTCAGTTCAGCGATGAGTTCTCCAAGAGCGTAGGTGTTCTCTGGATTCTTGCGATCCCAGTTGAGCCGAGGCTCACTCCAATGTGTTAGCTCATGGAAAATGGCCTCATACCAGTCCGATGTGCTGAACTTTTCTCGTTCGGGCATCTGGATAAAATCACCAGTAATCGAATAGCAAGCTCGGTCCCCGGTAGTAATTCGAATATCTGCGCCGGTTGCTTCGACCACTCTCTCTGCCTTGTCGTTTCGTTCATCGATTTCAGTGGCGGCCACAGGTGATGAACCGATTCGATATTTCTCAATGCAATCACCCGTCGCTTGCTCAGAATTGAAAACGACGAAAGATCGCAACATGAAAAAAGTCTTTTCGCTGTCGTCATTGTCATCGTGTCTGTCATCAGATTTTCTGATGGCTTTACAATAAACAACTGTGGTTCCCCAACTTCCCCTCCCGATTTCATCCGGTCGTTTGATGACCTGAAAGCCAAGCTCTTCCCACTGACGATAGGTCGCCCAGAATTTTGATTTGTATCCCCGGTTCTCAGCGACAACGTTCAGGACAAGAGGATTTACGCCAGTGTACGGTTTTCCTGACACTGCATTCGTTGGTGGTCCCGAACACGGATCGCTGCTCCAAGGCCGTTTCCACGGTGAGACACCTTTTTCGAGACTTTGGATGATTTGATTCGTGATCGACTCTCGCAATTCCTGCTGCGTTGCCATCTGCTGATCTCCACTTGAGAGGATGTTTTGGAACACCGCTCATAGTGGGTATAAGCTTGTTTGCGAGAACCTGACCGGCTCATGCCGCTGACCAATTCTGCATAGTGGGTATAACTTAAATTGGCGCTGGGGTGAGTCTCGATGGCCCCTGACGGTGAGGTCGCATGAGAATTGCGACAGGCGCTCTTCTGCCATCCAAAATGTGAGACGGAGAAGAGTTGCGACGGGAATTTGAGATGGTTGGGCGACCTTCTTCATCACGACGGAAGTTGCTCTTCGATGATAACTTGCGTTGATTGAAGTGACGAGGATTTGGTGAAAGTCTCAAATTTCTTGCGATCTCGCACTAATCAGCATCACAGGAGAAGTGATTGGAAAACACCGAGACCGAATGCTCAAGAGTTGCGACGGATCAATGTCTCTTGAGAAACGTTGGAATCTGCTTGCTATTGGATCGATAATCTGAGCGCCAATTCAGACGATCATCGTTTCGAAGCAGAACCGAATTCCGTAATCTTCATCGATTTAGGATGTCCAATTCAGGACATTCGACAAGTGGTGGTCAATCGCTTCCGAAAACATTTCAAGGAATTGCAACGTGAGCCAAACTGTTTTGATCTGTCCAAAGTGCAGCGGCGAGATGGCACTGGGATGCGTGAAAGACCGCTCGGATGCGCACAGTTACAAACGGATTTGGATCAGGAAAATGCCTGACGACACATCTTGGAGTTCAGATGCGATTCCGTTCAAGTTTGAGGGATATACTCGACCTACTGATAAAGTTCTCATTGGTACCTATCGCTGCGAATCTTGCGGCTACCTCGAATCGTATGCACGACATGAATTTGAAGATTAATAGTCCCAATCAGCACGGTCTCAATGCGGGCGAGCAGGAAAAATGGGCGGAAGAAATTACAGTGGTTTGCTTCGCCAGTTAGGCTAAAAAGACATCGACCAAAGTGGCGATTGAGCGGTTCAGCTTCGGAAGGAACACTTTCATGCGCATAGCGTGCGGGGTCATCGCAATCCTCGTTGCGGCATCGAGACTATTTGCCCAAGACGTTTCTCGGGATGACCGGATCAAGCCTGAGCAACTTGGTCTACCGAAGGGAACTCAAAGGACATCTGAACCGTTCGTGGCTCGTGTTTACAAAGTCGACGATGTCGGGAACTTCCTCAAAAAACAGCCAGATGGCTATCCATTCACGCTCAGGAACGACTACGTTTTGAAGGCCGATGAGGATTTTCGGACACACCAAGGAGTTGACTTTTATTTCGAAGCATCGAAATCGAAACCAGTGCCGGTTGACTTCAATGCTGGAGTGAATGGAGTTGTCGTCAAAGCCGGAGATGGTCAGTGGGGGACAATCACCGTCCAGATTTATGACGGGACGCTGATTCAATATCTGCACACGACGGCATCTCACGTGAAAGTCGGCGATTTGGTCACGCCGGAGACGAAGCTTGGCGTCACTGGAAGAACCGGCGCAGGCAAGATTCATTTGCACATTCAAGCAAAAGACAAGAATGGCAATGCGATCTCACCCGACTTGGCCTTTCGCCTTGGTCAGTCCAAGCTTCAATCCAAAGAGAAGCCCGATCCAACGCTGATCGATTTCGATCCCGACATCTATTCGCCGGTGAAAGCGAATGTCATTGAGCGAAAGGTGACTGCCGCAATCAAGCCTGAATCAAAGTGGATTGTTGAGGTCATCGGCGAAGGCGGTAGAGTGGATGAAGTCATCGGAGAATTCTTCGACTACCAAAGCGCCTCAAGATGTGCAATTGCGTGGGGAGATTCCCATCCAGAATCGTTGAAGCTGACTCGTGAGCGTGAAGTGAAATTGTCGGTCGACAAGAAATAGCCTTTCACCGTGTTGACAACTGAATCTTGATCTCCATCACGGCGACCATCGACTCAACGTAAAACGACCGTTCCTCATTCTTGTCCAAATCAATCCCAGTCACGAGCCATCGTCCACGTTTGATGAATGGATTTGAACTGAGGGTTTCTTCGTCAACGGGTTCCAATTCAGTATTCCGAACCCGCTCAACCAGAATTCTTCGTTCGTCCATTCCGCTGATCAGGCAATCGAAATTGATTGCAGGGTACAAAAAGCGGTACGAACGACCGGGCAACAAAGTGCGATGCGACATTTCGGGTTTCCAAACTGCGGCATGATTACGGGCATTGCATCAGCAACGGCACGCCGACCCAATAGAAACGAAACTGCTCAGTCTTGAGCACAATTGGGATTCGCTTGAATGGCGAATTGAGAAGACCGCAGTTTGGTCTGCGGGCACCGCCAGCACCGGCTGGATTTGGTTGGGTCAAATGACTCGGAGAATCATAGTCAGAATGGTCGGTGGTGCAAGT
>CAILLA010000140.1 GCA_903834925.1 uncultured Schlesneria sp. | reverse complement strand
TGCGGTCGTTTCGATGACCCTTTACGCTTCGCCATCCTTGGCTCCCTCGGTGACGTGTTTTGTTCACACTCACAACATCGCAGAGAGCCAGGGTTTCTAAAACATCATTTCCGAGTCGCGCGTTCCCCTAAAGTGCAGTTACAAGGCCGACAGCGAAATGTGTTGGTCCTTGCTGGGACCAAATCAGATCTCGAATTGTTCTGCTTCGGACAACCGTAAGTTTTAATACGATCCGGAGACGATGATCGTGAAATAAGACTTATCACCCGCCGAAAGATGAAATGTCTTATTTAAGTTTCGAATACGACAGGTCAGCAGTCGTTACGACCGGAAAACTCCGCACCAAGGGCTCGTTAGAGCGCCATTTCTGATCCGTCAAAGTTACGGTGCAGGAGCGTCACTCTGATCGGAAGAGGTTGATGTCCCGAGATCGAGTTTTGCCCATTTCTTCGAACTGAGCTTCTTCATGCCTTCGGCGGTGACTGAGCCGTTTTCCTTGAACGTCAACGTTTGCAACGTCGGGATTTTCAGCAATGTGTCAATGCTTTTGTCGGTGACGCCTGTCGCACGGATGCTCAATTCTTTCAGGAGCGGCAGCTTTGCAATGACGTCGATCGTCGCATCAGTCATCTGGGGAACTGTCCAAATATCGAGCAACTCCAATGCCTCAAGTGCGGCAAGATTCTTCAGGCCGGAATCACCCACGGACGGGAGTTCGTGAAGATAGAGTTTTTTCAATTTTGGAAGTTCGCCGAATACCTCCATTGCTCGATCATCGACGTTGGGAAGGTCTCGCAGCGTCAGTCGAGTCAGCCCCATTCCCTTGAGGGCCAGGACCCCTTCCGAACCGAATCCCTGGCAACGGAAAACTTCCAGCTGCGACAGTTTTCCGAGCTTCGCCAGATGCGGTCCCGACTGATCAGTGATGACAAAATCTTGAATTAACAGCGATTCAATCGTCTGATTTCGGCTAAGTGAATCCATTCCCGTATCATCAACGGCGGTACTGCGGTGTTTGAATGCCGTAAGCTTCGGAAGATCCCCTACGACGTCCAGGGCCATGTTCCCCGCTTCCATGTTGCCTCGCAAATCGAGCGTTCGAAGCTCCTGCAATTTTGAAATTCGCTGAGCGCCAATGTCGTTCACTCGGTTTTGAACAAGAGTCAGCTTCTGAAGTTTTCCAAGTGAGCTGAGAATTTTCACTACACCATTGGACATGTTCGTATTTGACGAGAGATCAAGTTCCGTCAGGTCAGGAAAGGACTTGACGATCGTCTCGACGCCACCGTCATTGATCGCCGAATTTGTTAAAGCGATGCTCTTGAGATTCTTTAAGCCGCCCAGTGTCCCGACCATTTCATCGTTTAATGTCCGGCAATTAAAGATCTGAAGTTTCTCAAGATCGCTTAGCTTACCAAACAGAGCCAAGTCATCGGATGTCAGATTGGACCCGTCCTGGATAATGATTTCCGTCAACAGATCTCCCTCTTTCGGGGCGAATTTGCTACGCGAGCCCAATTCCGTAATTCGAGCCTTGGCCGCCTTGACGTCGTCTGCATTTGCGGTTGACGGACGTGTAGTCTTTGCAGTTTCCTGTTTTGGAGTCGTCACGGTTTTCGAGTCACTCGTGGACGATGCTTTGCCGCCATCGGTCCCTTGAGGTTTGTTGCACCCGGCCAGAAGGAGTTGCGAAACAATAATGCATGGGGCGATCAACCGGGACCAATGACATTTCTGCATGATTCTTACTTCAAAATAATGGAATGAGTGAAAAAACCGGATGCAGACGTGACGCCTGCACCCGGTTTCAATCGAAATACCAAACTAATCCAATCGATGCCCTTCGGCGTAGACTGGCTTAATCAGATCCGCAACCTTTGGCGTCTTTAATGCGGCCAGATTGGTGACCTTGAGGTTCTTTGCGTCCCATTCGACCTTTTCACCCCATTCGCCCATCTCACCGTTGGCACCACCATTGGCAGCGGCCCAGACAGCGAGATTGCCCAGAAGGATGGTTTCGGTCAATGGACCTGCACGGTCGATGAAGTTCGACTTGCAGATCTTTGGATCGCCAGCCCGTTTGGCTCGGAACAACTCGTACATGTTGTTCAAGTCATTGTTGCCCTTGTCTTCGGCCTTCTCGTAATCGACCTTGACCTTGTCGACACCCTTCAGTTCGTAGACACCGCAGTAGTCGTCCGAGCTGTAGAAGGCACCCTTTTCACCAACGATCAGCACTCCGCTGTTCGAGATGTTCGTGATCCCATGCTTCTCGAAGACTTCTTTCGGCGGCTTATTGCCCAAACGGTCATACCACCAGAAAGGAATCGCGGGCCGTTCGGCAGTTTCCGGGAACTCGAACTTGATGATCGAGCTGGCTGGGAAGCTATCGAAGTCATGTCCGGTCGACTTGGCGACGACCGAGATTGGATCTCGCAGACCACACGATGCGAAGGGGACGGTCAATTGGTGACAGGCCATATCACCCAATGCACCAGTACCAAAGTCCCACCAGCCACGGTGCTGGAACGTGTGATAGAGGCCTGGCCAGAATTCGCGAGTCGGTGCAACACCGATCCAGCTCTTCCAATCGAGCCGTTCCATCGCCTTGGCGATTTCTTCTTTCTTCTTTTCGATCAGCTTTGGTGCGTTTTCCGCATCGTCCTTGGTCGCTTGTGCGGCGAACTTTTCGAGTGTCATTCGGCGTCCGGGGCCTTGTGCCCAGACAGGACGATTCGACCAAGCAAAGACTTCTTTCAAAGTCCCCAGCACACCCGATTTGATCTGGGCGATCGCTTCACGCGATGAATCGAGAGCGGTTCCCTGGTTACCCATTTGAGTGCAGACACCCGTTTCTTTGGCGACGTGAGCCAGAAGACGAGCTTCGTAGATTGTCCGCGTCAATGGCTTCTGGGTATAGCAGCTGATCCCCAATCGCATGGCGGCCAGTGTGATCGGGCCGTGCATGTGGTCGGGTGTGCTGACGTTGCAGATATCAATCTTCTTGCCGTACTTGGCCAGTAATTCGCGGTAATCCGTAAATTTCTCGGCGTTTTCGAAACCCTTCGATTTCCCTTTGCTGTCCAGCGTGTTTCGATCGACATCGCAGATGGCGAGGACATTGCCGAATTGCGACGCATTACTCGAATCGCTGGCCCCTTTGCCTCCGACACCGAAACAGGCGACGTTGAGCTGTTCGTTGGCTGATCGTTCCTGGCCACGAAGGTCGACGGCACCGCCGACGAAAATCGCGGCTCCGATCGCCGATGTGTTTTTCATAAAATCGCGACGCGACGTCTTTTGACTCATAGGTCTCTCCTGGTGGTAAAACTGTGATGAAGTCGAATTTGGTCCGGCAGCCGGTCTGCCAAGGGAACGAGAATCGTAATCAGTTGATGCGTAACTTTACAGTAAGCCAAGGTCGGTAATCAGGATCACGGGCATTTCGATGTTGGGCGAGGTATAAGCTCGGGCAAACCGTACCATCCTGCATTCCGCAACAGAGTTTACGTAGCTTTGGGGCCAGTGAATTCCAATGAAGGCTAATTTCATGGCCTGTGAGCCGCGTTTTTTGTTGTCAATAAATCAAATGTGCGCTTTTTTGCCTGAAAATCAACGATCTTGCATGTGGTTAAAAATGCGTCGTTTCGTTGGTTTCGCGACGATTGCCATTCTGATCCTCGTGGTAACGACGGCCGCCGACTGTTCTGAAGAATCGACCGGCCAGATCACTGTTATATTGAGCGGTGAAGGAGATTCGGAACGAGCCCCGCACGGCCGTGGAAACGTCTATGCTCCCGATGTGATTTGGGACGGTTCTGTTTTCAAAATGTGGTACGGTGGGCAGGGAAAGGATGGGAATGACAGGATTTCCTATGCCGAGTCGACTGACGGTCAAATCTGGTTGCGTAAGGGAGTTGTGCTGAAGGATGATCTCGCCAATCACGTGAATGATCCATCCGTCGTTACCGTGAATGGGAAGTACTTTATGTACTACACTCGGACTGAAAAAGACGTCATCGACCGGATCGACCTGGCGATCTCCAGCGATGGGCGAAAGTGGGATCAAAAAGGGAACGTCATCGTTTCTGGACCTGAAGGAACTTGGGACGCCCTTTCCGTAGGTCGACCAAGCGTTGTTTTCCACGATGGCCAATTCAAAATGTGGTATGACGGACGCAAAGACTTTCCTCCAGGTGCCCCTGTCAAAGGGGTTCCGACATCATCAACTTCGAGTCGAAGTGTCGGCTATGCAACTTCGGAAGATGGCTTTCGATGGGTTCGGCACAAGGACAATCCGGTTTTTGGACATGACGCTGGGGCTGTCGATGTCAAACGTCTGCAGGACCAGTTCATCATGTTTTACGAATCCCGCGAAGGGACTCGGTACGCCGTCAGCAAAGACGGTTTGAGGTGGACTGACCGAGGTGTTTTTGTCGAGAAATCGGGATCTTCGACAGACGAATTCGGTCACGTCACCCCATTTCTCTTTGTTGACCCCGAGAAGAGAAAGTATCATTTGTTCGTCGGAGCGTCAGCGGCAACGACTTGGGATCACAATTCCATAGCCGTTTTGAAACTCGATGACGACCATCTGAGACTGATTCTTGCCCGATAGGACAACTCGGCGATCAGTTCGACTGCTGCTGTTTACGACGAAGCATGCTAAACAGGAATCGAAACGGGCGTGGCTCGGCAGTGGATTCCACTGGAGCCGTTTCAACTGCTTCCCAGGCCGCTTCATTTGCGGCCAACGAACGTCGAAACGCCGAGCTATGGTTTGAATTGGTAACCTCTTGTGCATCGTCTCGACGCAGCGACTTAAGGATCAAGTCGTTGTTGTCGGTTTCATCGTCGGAATGGTTCGACACGGTCAACAGGTCGGTGAGATCCGTCCGAATCGAATCGTTGGAAACGGTTTGTTCCGAGACGATGGCGGTTAATTCATTGACCATTTCGAGCACATGGTCGATCGGATCATGCCTCGATTCTTCGTGTGGTGTACCAGAAATTGGGTCGAGAACCGTGTCTAACTCGCCGAATTCATCAAACCCGAAGTGATCCGCCGTCTGAGGTTCAAATGTAGAATGCGTCTCTTTTTCTACAACAACCTCGAACTCTTGGCGAACCTCTCGGACAATTTTCGTGTCAGGCTCCGGCACGGCGATGGGGATCAACCCCGCATCAATTGTCGCGTACCGGTCAAATACCACTTCCTCCTGGAAACCATGGTCTGGCTGAAGACGTGTCTCGGGCCGTTGCGTAGACACTTGAATTTCAACGTGTTTGTCCTGGCGGAACTCGTCTGGAGAATTCGTGATGTGACCAACTTCAACGACGGAATTGTCAGGCGTTTGGTGATCGATTTCCGATTGGGAATCGGTTTCGAGAGTTTCAAAAGAGGTTACGGCCTTTGAATCTTCGAGTTTCGATTCGGCGTTCGCACGACTGAACAGATTAACGACGTTTCGCCAGTCATCACTATCGATTTCAACCGTGGTGCGATCGTCAGGGATGACCGCTTCAACCGCTTCGGGAAATTTCGGGTACGAGACTTTGCTTTCAGGTACAATGTCAATCAATTCAAAGTTACGGGAATCATGATCAACATCAGTCTCTTCAATCGTTGACTCGTACGAATACATCGTCTGGTTTGGATCTGTCAGCACAATACCGCCATGTCCTCGAACGATGGAAGTCGATTCATCGACAGCGGATTCGTCGTCGAGATCCGCTGTTTCGCCGTGCTCCACGCCTTTTCGTGAGGTGGAAGATTCATTCCAATGCAAAGGCAATTGACGAAGGTCATTCAGCGCTTCGATGACAAGTTCTTCTCCGGCAGGTCGTTGTTCCGCAACGAAACCCAATAACAGCGTATGGTCAGCCAATTGATTAATACAACGAGGGATTCCATCGCTGACTCGAGCGATCATATTCAGCGCCGCGTCCGTAAACGTTTCGCTCGTGAGCCCGCCGGCCCAGGTCAATCGATAGTCGATGTAATCGAGCGATCCGGCGTGATCAAACGTCGGAAGATTGACGTGAGCACGGATGCGCTGATTGAACGCTTCCAGGCTTGCCTGCGCCAACCGCTCCTCCAAAGACAATTGTCCTACCAGAACGAGGCGGACCAACGGTTTTCCGAATTCGGCAAAATCGGCGAGTATTCGTAGTTCTTCAATCAAACTTTCAGTTAACTGATGTGCTTCGTCACAAATCAGCACCAGCGCTTCGCACCGGGGTTGCAATTGGCGAATCGCGGGCAAAAGAGCAAGGCGAAGTTCTTGTTCGCTAGGCTGCTGATACGGTTGATTCAATTCGCATAACAATGTTTGCAGTAAAGCTCGTCGAGTGAGAAAACTCGCGTGACGAAGGAAAATGGTTTCAAATCGATCGCTCAGTTCGCAAAGCAATCGCTCGCATAAAAGAGTTTTGCCGGTTCCCGCTGGAGCCGTCAGTACAGCAATCCCTTGGCCCTGCTCGACGCAAACAAGAATTTCGTCAAGTGCTGCCTGGATCGGTCCTGCGGATAAAAAGCAAGTGGCATCTGGAGTTGCACCAAATGGGCGGCGTTTCAATTCAAAACTGGCTTCGTACATTGGCAACTTCCGTGTTTCGGCGGCAATCGACCGTGTCGCAAGAATTCAAAATCCTGGCGATGAGTGAAATCCTTTTGCTTGTGATCGAACATTTGCCCTGTCGGGCTTGAATACAACCGCTACGAACGGCAAGGAGTTCTCAAATGGAATAGTCAGCAGGATTTGCCACGACGGTAGTTTGGGCAAAATTTAACGACGAATGTGATTTCGTGCGTGGTTGTTTTGCGAGTGATCGGAAAAAACGCTAGAGTGTCTCGTAGCGCGCGACCGCGGGTTGCGGATACTTCCAGTCTGGAAACGGCATCTCAAAATGCCAACAGGTATGAGCTTGTTTCAATTTCCAGATTGGTGATCTCAGGAAACGGTTTATGTCAGAAGGACGAGTTCAGTTCCGCAATTTCGAAGATGTTCGCACGCTGTTCGGCTTACGTGATAAGAACCTTCGTCGATTGCGTGATGTTTTGCATCTGGATGTGGTGCTGCGCGGCGAAGAACTTCATCTTCGAGGTGAACAAACGCAAGTCGATTTGGGGACCGAGATCGTCTCTGAACTTCGCTCGATCATCGAACATAAAGGTCTCTTGGACGAAGCTGATCTCGAACGAGCTTTGCAGCGAGGTCATTTTCCGCTTGACCCGTCCCCCGAACTCATCATTGATGTTTTCCATAAGGCACGGAAAATTCGGCCGATGGGGATCGGGCAACGTGATTACATCAAAGCGATTCAAGATCACGATCTCGTGATTTGTGAAGGCCCGGCGGGATCAGGCAAGTCGTATCTCGCCGTGGCGATGGCGATCAATGCACTGCGACAAGAACTGGTAAAAAAGATTGTGCTGGTGCGCCCCGCCGTGGAAGCGGGTGAAAAGCTTGGTTTTCTTCCCGGCGACATGCTTGCCAAAGTCAATCCGTACCTGCGCCCGTTGCTCGACGCACTCGGCGATATTCTCGATTTCGAACAAGTCCAACGCTATATCGATAAGGAAGTGATCGAGATTATTCCGCTCGCATATATGCGAGGGCGGACATTGAACAATACGTTCATGATCCTCGACGAAGCCCAGAACACGACCATCACGCAGATGAAAATGTTTCTGACGCGCATGGGACATCATTCGAAGATTGTTGTAACGGGCGATGGAACTCAAACAGATCTTCCGGACCGAGTGGAAAGCGGATTAAACGACGCTGTGCGCCGTCTCAAAAACATTCCCGGAATCGCGACCGTTTTCCTGTCGGGCGAAGACATTGTTCGACATCCACTTGTTCGGAAGATTGTCGAGGCCTACGACGATCGCCGTCACCGACGGTTTGACCAGTGGAGCGAGATTTCCGCGACCCGCGATGACACTCAGACAGAATCGAATGGTCACAATACGAATGGACATCACTCGAGTAATTCCGAATTACCGCCATCAATAAGAACATCGATCGACGACCAGACCGAAATGACCGATGTACCATCACGACCAATATCAGACACCGACTGACGTTCCAGTCCTTGTCGGTTCTCAGAAATTGAAGGTATGAGCTTTTTATTCCCTCGCAAGAGCCGCCCGACGCGATTATCCGTGCATAAAGTCGGGACACCGTGGTCGAAACGACTCGGTGAGCAACTGAATCAGACCGACGTGCTGTTACGGCTGGCGATCTGCTTTGTTGTTCTCACGGGGTTGGTGTTTTCGCTGTTGAGCTGGCAAGCACCGTTTCCCCATCGACTTGGTGATGATGTCCCTAACGGGATGCTGGCTCGAATCGATTTCACTCGGATCAATCAAGATAAAACTGAACTCGCTCGGATCGAAAGAATTAACCGGGAACCTCCGGTCTTTCGAACCGCTGCTGATCGGGCACAACGAATCGACAATCTGGCAATCGATTTGCGAAGGAATTTATCGGAATTACTTGAGGTTGCTCGTTTTGATGATCTTCAAGCAGAAACCCGTGCGGCGTTCGGATGGATCGCGTCGGGTCCAACTTCATTTGATCCCCAAACGTCGAAGTTCGAAGAAGAATGGAAAACGCTTTGCAAAGCGATTCGCCCAGCGAATTCCGCTGGGCAACCCATTGATGATTTATGCGGCCAGTTTTCCAAGTTCATCCTTCCTCTGACCAAAGTCGGAATCCTTGATCAGGCTGAGCTATCCCGTCCGCGACAGAAGATTCGACTGGATGATGAAATCATCATCGTGTCCAACTCAAACGAAAACGTGAAACGATTTGCCGCCGACGCGGTTCTGGACGAAATACTCAAGGCGACCGGGACTTTAGGAAGTCAATGGAAGTCGTTTCCACTGCTGGTACCGCTACAGCCGATGCTGGAACGATGGATCAAGCATCGGGTCGCTCCTTCACTGGAATTCGACCCGGTCGCCACTAACCAACGAATCACACAGGCGAATCTTTTAACTCCTCCCGTCAAAGACACCTATAAACGAGGAACGCTGCTGGTCCCACCAGGAAGCAAGATCACGGAAGAGTATCTCGACGTGTTGCATGCTCAATACGATGAACTCGAACGTCAAGTCCGACTTCCCGAGCGAATCATTCGATTGATTACTGTATTCTTGCTGTTGATCGTTCTCGGTGGATTGATTGGTTATTACCTAGTTCGAAACGAACGACGATTAGCGACCAATGTTGGGCGACTAACGGTCTATCTCGTCGTCGTCACGCTCTCCATTGCCTTGAGCCGACTGTTGTCGTTTGACCATTGGCGAGCCGAAGTCGTTCCTATGCTTTGTACCGTGATGATCCTGGCAATTGCCTACAATCAGGTGCTAGCCGCACTGACGGGATTTTCAATGACCTTAGTGGTCACGCTCGCTATCGGTGGCGATGTTGGTCACTTCGTCGTACTGATGAGTGCCATCGCAGCCTCGGTTGTGCCACTCCATAATGTCTCTAACCGAATGAAGCTGGTGAAGGTTGGATTTGGCGCCGCCCTGACGTTCCTGTTTGTTTCTTTGGGAACCGGGATTATCGAGACTCAACAATTCAGCCAGCTTTGGGCTGATCCTGACCATCGATTTCTATTGAACGGTTTACGTGGCGCGGGGTGGTGTTTTCTGTGCGGCTTCCTTGTTTCCGGAAGCCTCCCTTTCATAGAAAACCTGTTCGGAGTTGTGACCGATATCAGCCTGCTTGAACTGAGCGATGTCTCACATCCGCTTCTTCAGGAATTGATTCAGAAAGCCCCCGGAACCTACAGCCATTCCAACGGCGTTGCGACCATCGCCGAAACCGCCGCCGACGCGATTGGAGCCAATGGCTTGCTCTGTCGGGTCGGCGCTTATTATCACGACATCGGGAAATTGATGAAGCCACATTACTTCATCGAAAATATGACGGCAGGCCAGACCAGCCGTCATGAATCACTCAATCCTGCAATGAGTGCCCTTGTCATCATTGGTCACGTGAAGGACGGCGTCGAACTGGCCCATCAGCACAATCTTCCCGATCAACTCAATGATTTCATCGAACAGCATCACGGCACAACCTTAGTCGAGTATTTCTTTCATGCCGCCACGCGGCTCGCAGAATCTCAACCCGATCATCGGTTCGACGTGCAAGAGTCGGCTTTCCGGTATCCGGGGCCGAAGCCGCAAACCCGCGAAGCTGCGGTTCTGATGGTCGCAGATGCTGTCGAAGGGGCTAGCCGAACTCTAGCCGAACCGACCCCGAAACGAATCGAAACGCTCGTCCACGAGATCGCTATGAAACGCCTGCTCGATGGCCAATTCGATGAAAGTTCGTTGACCTTAAGCGAACTCGCGATCATCGAGGATTCGCTGACGAAATCGTTGATCGGTATTCACCACGGTCGAATTAAATACCCGGAACAGAAGACCGCTTGAGCAAAGCAGGCATGAAAAGAATGGGACTTATGGGACGGATGCGACCAATGGGACGAATCTTTTCTGCTGTCCCATGGGTCCTATTGATCCCATAAGTCCCATTCTTTCTTTTATCAAACAGCTGCCCTGGAAATCACCGACCCGCGATCAACAATCGCCTGATCAATCCGCGCGATTTGGTCGTTGGTTAGTTGCCAATTCATGGCTTCAGCATTGTCCCGAATCTGATCAGGACGCTTGGCACCGCACAAAGCCGCTGTAATGCCAGGACGTTGAATGGTCCAATTCAAGACAAGCTGTGCAAGGGACGTAGAGCACTCGGCCGCGATCGGTCTTAGTCGATCCAAAAAGTCCTGGTTTTTGTTCCATTCATCACCAGAAAACATCGGATATTTCCGACGGCCATCCTTGGGATCGAACTGATGAGCGCGGCCGAGTTTTCCCGCTAGCAAGCCCTTCAGCAAAGGCCAATAAACGATGGCAGACACATTATGTTTCATACACCACGGCAACTGCGATGACTCGATTTCGCGTTGAAGCATGTTGTAATGCGGTTGATACGCGGAAATCGGACAGAACGAATGAAATTCAATCAGCTGCTCAAGACTGAAGTTTGAAACACCGACACTGCGAATCTTTCCCTGATCAAGAAGCGACTTCATTCCAGCGGCGGATTCAATGAGCGGCGTCTTCGGGTCTGGGGCATGCAGGTAGTAGAGGTCGATCCGATCCGTTCCCAATCGTTGCAGGCTTTCTTCACATTCGCGAATTAACGTCACGGGCCGAGCATCTTTGGCCTGAACAAAATTGTCGTAGTGAATTCCTCCCTTGGTTGCGATTACCAAGTCGTCACGTCGGTGCCCGAGTGCTCGACGGATCATCTTTTCGCTTTCGCCGTCATAGCCATAGCAATAGGCGGTATCGAAAAAATTCAAACCAGTATCGGCCGCCGCCTGAAGCGTCGCGAGGCTCTGCTCTTCGGTGACGTTGACGCTGGTGATTCCCGCAATTGGCCAGCACCCCATCGCGAGTGGCGTCACAAAGATTCCGGAACGACCAATCTCGCGATGAGAGAACTTCATAGACTTTCCAAGGATCGAGTCTCGTCACCCGACGTGAATGTCCATTTTTTTTTGCAAGATGAAGGAAAAGAACTGCCGACATTGGTCACTATTTTGGTTCGGCGTTCTCGTCGGCAGCTTTCTCGGCAGCAGCCTTTTCTTTCACCAGAGTTTTCCTGCCTTGTCGCAGGTTTTCAAAACTGTCACCAGAGATGACGTAATACCATTCAGCAAATCGTCGATTGAGATCTTTGACCTGCTTTTCGCCAGCCTTGACCTTCTCGTCGTATGCTTTCACATCCGCTTCGTACTTTTTCACGTCTACTTCGTGTTTCGCCAAAGCCTCTTCGTAAGCCTTTTTCGGATCAGGCTTGTTGGCAGCGTTTTCGGCAGCTCCCGCATCGGCAGGTTCCGCTTCGGGCTTAGCTTCTTCGGCGGGCGGTTCTGGCTTTACAGGCACTTCGGGTTTTGGTCCAAGCGCCTCTGGACTGAACTGAGCTTGAGCGAACAAGTAACGGCTCTTGATCTTCTTTGAGCCTGGCTTTTTGTCGTCTTCAGCCCCTTCAGCATTCTTTTCCGAATCGGCCTTTTCGCCATCAGCTTTTTCGTCGCTCTTCTTAATGAATCCCGCTTCGACTTCTTCTTCGCTGCCGCTAAAGACGGAGCCGAAATGCAATTCATAGGCGACTCCCTGTTCGGTGATCGCCATCAGGTCACCTTCCTGGGAAATCATTGCCATCCCTTTGCGGTTTGGCAGAGGAACAAAAAAGAAGCCGATCTCTTCCATTTCACGTCGGGTACGCTCGTCGAGCTTCAGTCCTTGTTCGTCCTGCAGGCTCTTTTTCAATCGATCGTTTTTCGGGCGAACACCAACAATCTTCAGATCATCCAAAGCCTGGATCAGCTTACGAACTTCGTCTTCGTTAACTTCCTCTTTCGCCTCATCAATGTCGTCAAGCTTCCACTTGTCGGTCGCGGTTGCTCGTGAGAGCTTGTTCGATTCTTTCCCGGTCATTTTCCCGCCTTCAGGCGTGAATTCAACGCTATGTTTTTCGATAACCACATTTCGCAGTTTCGAACTTTCCAGCTTCAACAGGTCAGGCTCGATCCAGTCTGCGAACTTCGTTGATACATCAATGCTGACCTTTGCGATGTAGGTCTGATCTTCGGCTGGGTTTCGGACGTAGAAGAATCCGCTTCTTCCTTTAACTTCCTTGCCGATGATCAAGTCAGCCAGGGTCTTGCCGTCTTTTCCGTCTTTCAAAGTCACCCGGTTGCCGACACCCTTGTAGTCACTGACACTTTCGCCCAATGGATCGAGTACGCCGAATTCAACGTGCTGGCTCTTTCGTTGCCCCGCCAGCGTTTCTCGCTTGATTCCAAGAATCGACATTGAAGTCTTGCCGAGTCGATCCTTGCCATCAACAGGATAATTGTTGCGGGATGGGATGCGCCAGATTTTGTCTGGCCCCTGTTCGACTCCAAAAATCCGTAATGAGGCCGTGTCAGAGTTGTAGCTTACAACCTGCAAGGATTTGGCTTCATCCGGGTCTGTGAAGTCAGGGAAAAATAATTTGCCAACCTGGCTGAACTCCGCAGGTGCCTTAGGCACAGCGGGACCAAGGATACTTGCGGCAAGTAAGGACAATGCCGCGCCTGCGACAAAAATCGACGTTCGCACGGTTTCGTTCATGACGAAGCTCCTGCGGGAATTAAACGGTTAGGGAAAGAGTTGTCGACCGTCTACGGGCGACCGACAACACATGTTGTTTCGATATTCTCAGGACCTGGCACCAACTCGACGAGAAGGTGCAATATCCCGCTGCTCATTATTCTTACGGATCAACCAAACCAACAGACCGAGAATGATCGCTGGAATCGGTGAAACAAACAGCGAACGCGTGTAGTAGCTGCGTTCAACCTCTCGAGTCAGCCGGTCCATCTTGGTCTTGCTGGCATCGATCTTCTTATCTTTTGTCTGGTTGATGTTTGCCTCTTCGACTTCCAGTCGGCGTGACTCTTCCTGTTGAGCCATCATCAATTGTTGCATCTTGCTGTCATCGTCGAGCGTTTCGTCCTTCTTGATCTTCTCGACCTTTTCGGCAAGCCGCGCCTTGGCATCCTTCATTGCGTTCTTGGCTTCATCAGCGGCCGTCTTACGTTCTTCGGTTGCGGTTTTATTAAATGCCTTCGTTTGGCTTTCTACCGAGGTCAGCGTTCGTACCTTAGGTCGTCGATTTCGCAAATCGATCATTGCCGTATCGCCAGCCAACTGGTCGACAGCGTTCAACACAAACGTCACATTGTCGAGATCAAGGTTAAATTGCTTTGACTCGCGAAGATGGAAGAAGAAGTCAGAAATAATGTCGGTATCCGCGACATAAATCACGTTGATCTTGTCCCCTTTAGTATCCTTGGTCGAAGAGATCTGAGCGGCCAGAATGTGCGCCACATCGTCCGTTGATCGCTTTGGATTGGAGTCGATGTTCATGCCGAACATGCTGCTCTTCACCAGATCATCCCATTCCAGCACACCGGAATTTCTGCCAGTGAGTAGCAGCGGTCGAAACTCAAGTGACTTCTCCTGACCTTTTCTCAGCTCTCGCTCGCGAATCGAACCCGAGAAGAACAACATCACTTCCTGCAAACTGCGAGTCACTGGGCTGTCGAGATCAAATGCTTTTGCATTTCCGCTTTCCGTACTGACGGAAATGATTTCTTCTCGAAGCAGTTTTTCGTATTCCGGGTGCAGGTACAATGACGTGCTGTCCCACACGATTTCGTCGTAAACCCACTCGATACCAAGAAGATCAACCAACGGAGTTGACTTACCTCCGAACGCCTTCTGTTCGTTTGGCATACCCATGCTCATCATGGGGTTACCGCCCTGTTTAGGTTTTGGCTGTCGCGGAGCAAGTTGAGGATTCGTCGCTGGAAGCGGGTCATCCAGGATCAAAACGGGTTTCCCCTTCTGGACGTAAGCCACCAGATTGTTCAGTTCATTCATCCCCAGCGAAGAAGGAAGAACAGAAATCAGTACGTCATACTTGGAATCATCGATCGGAGCTGCCGCCGGAACGTTTTCCACGTTGTACGATTTTTTCAGCTCGGAAACGATTCGCCATTCGGGTGACTGACGGAATGTTGCCATATCGAATCCGCCGGCCAACTTTGCGTCACTTTCCAGGATTCCGACGGTCTTTCGCTTCTCGTTGGCTGCAACTTGAATTGAACGCGTCAACTCGTATTCAATTGGTGTTCCCTTGCCGAAGTGAGGGATCACAATTTCATTGGAACCACTGTTGATCACCGCCCCCATCACGACTTTGTCAACCTGCAATCGTCCTTCTCGCTCGAACTGAATATCGCGAGCCTCAATACCGAACTGCTTTGCCTCTTCCGCTTGTTCACTGGACGGGTCGACTTCGACAACTCGGACGGTCACATTCGATGTCCCCTGACCATATTGGCCAAGCAATCCCAGCAGCGTGCTCTTGACCGTGACATAATCTCGCGGAGGGGTCCGGCTGACGAATGCCTGAATCGTGACTGGGCGATCGGTCTTCAGATCTTTAAGCACCTGTTTCGTCGTAGGACTGAACGAGTACAGTTTTTCGGATGTCCAATCCGAGGCACTTGCCCCCACTCGTGAAAAGACCGCACCAACTCCCAGCAGCATCAGCAGCAGCGAAACGGCACGCACGAGGTAATGCGCCCCCATGTTGGTCCCTTTGACCCCACCGCTCCAATGCCGATAACCGATCAGGATGTAGTTCAGATACAGCATCAAACCGGTCAGGCCAAGGAAGTAGAACACTCCCTGCGAAGGAATTAACCCCAGCCCGAATGGCTTGAACTGCGATGACAGACTGAGTCCTTCAAAAGCCGCTACTGGAACAAATGACTTCACGAACCCGACTAACGACGCGACCAATTTCATCAGTAACGAAAAGCGACCCTTAACCGGACCGTCAAAGTCGGGAAGCGCAAACAGGAATGAAAGCCGACCGGCAAAGACCGGGATCGCACAAATCGCTGAACCGAGCACGAACGCGACCGTCGCGTTACTGGTCAATTGCGATGCGACCATTCCCGCCGCCAGCAAGGCACAGCCCGCCAACCAGTATCCAAGATACGTGGTAAAGATCAGACCAGGGTCAGGGGCACCAATGAAATAGAGGATAAGCACATTGGTTAAGGAAAATGCGAGGGCTACTGTATAGACCGCTACGACCGCAAGATATTTGCCAATCAGCACTTCCAGATCAGAAACAGGAAGCGTGAACAACAATTCTTCCGTGCCAAGTTTTCGCTCTTCCGACCAAATCCCCATCGTAATCGCAGGGATGATGAACAGCAGCAGTTGAGGAAACCACTCGTTCAACTGGTCGAGACTGGCGACGTTGTTCGCAAAGAACTTTTCCTGGAACGCCGCAAACGCTCCCAGGAACACGAACACCACGATGAATAGGTAACCAATGACTCCGGAGAAGTAGCTCCAGAAGTTGCGTTTGAAGACCGCGAGGACAACATGCGAACGCATCTGTGGGCGATCCCTGTCGAATTGAGAAACATTTACAGGTCAATTCAGGGTGGACCTTTTCACCGGGCCCACCACGATACCGAGGCAACGCACCCCGGTACGACTCAAAATATTACTTGGAGCATCAGCCCCACATCCCAAACATTACTGTTTCGGACGACCGGTTCCTCACTTTCGCATTGTCGAGGTAAAACAATCGTCCGAGTTCTTTTCAACGAGCGGAACCGGTCAGCTCACGGAACCGCTTGTCCATTCCTTCGCCACCGCGTTCCAAATCTGCAACCGAACCGTCGAGAACGATCCGGCCATCGTTGATCAGGATTACCCGGTTACAAACCGCTTTGACTTCCGTCAGAATATGAGTCGAAAGCAGGATCGTTTTGGTCTTCGCCAAGCTCAGAATCAGTTCCCGAACATCGTGCGTCTGATTCGGATCAAGACCACTGGTCGGTTCGTCCAGAATCAAGATTTCAGGATCGTGAAGCAAGGCCTGAGCCATTCCGACTCGCTGCCGAAAACCTTTAGACAGCTTTCCGATCGGTTTCCCCCAAACTTCTTTGAGAGAGCACTTTTGAGCGACAAACTCCAGCCGGTCACGTAGTCGACTTCCGCTCATTCCTCGGGCTTCCCCCAGGAATTTCAGAATCGACGACGGTGTCATCTCAAGGTACAGCGGGCCATTTTCAGGAAGGTAGCCGAGAATTTCTGCGGCCTTCAATCGATCGGTCGACATGTCGAGGCCACCGATTTTGGCTGTTCCGGAACTGGGAGCCAGAAATCCAGTCAGCAACTTCATTGTTGTCGACTTACCGGCACCGTTCGGGCCGAGAAACGCCGCAACTTGTCCACGAGGAACCGAGAACGTGACGTCCTGCGTCGCCGCAAACGGTCCGTAAAACTTGCTGAGGCCGATCGCCTCAATCATCGCGCCATCCGATTTTGTCATGCAGTCACATCTCACTCAAAGTGTGGTGACATTCAATTCGCCGCCATTTCGGCAGACGAAATTCCGTGCTACCCACAGTAGCAACCAGCGTTCCACTAGATCTCGTCCAAAAAATTGGAGAACGCCCCCCTGTTTAATGACGATTTGACTGAATGTAAAGTGACTGCACGATTTCTCCGTCATGAAACGACATGAACCAGCATCATGTCGTGCCATTCGAGCTTCCAGTCCGAACTGCCGATCAATACCAGCTTGCTGCCAGAATCGAGCAGTTTTCGAGCTCGCCCTTCGTTTTCAACGAACAAAAGAAGTTCCCGCGGTGCCAACGAGACTGCGGACGTCTCCATCGCGCTCACTCCCCAGAACAAGCACATCCGACGAGCAACCTCAGGACGATCGGTCAGGCCAAGAATCGGAACGTGCGGTCGCTGCTTCGAAATCGCCATCGCAGTCTTGCCACCCCGCGTCGCCGCAACAATCAAATCGGCATTAAGATGCGACGCAGCAGTAACCGCCCCATGCGTCACGGCTTCAGTGATCGCTGTTGCACGAGTTCGATTCGTGCTGCGCGAATCGCTTTTCCCAAGTCGAGTCTCCAGCATTCTTTCCGCTTCGCGCGCAATCCGACTCATCATCGCGACGGCTTCAACAGGGTAATCTCCAGCAGCCGTTTCACCTGATAGCATCACAGCATCAGTTCCGTCGAGAACCGCGTTGAAAACATCGCTCGCCTCGGCACGAGTTGGCAGCTCGCTCTTTTGCATCGAATCAAGCATCTGCGTCGCCGTGATGACCGGTGTTCGATGCTCATTGCACATCCGAATAATCTGTTTCTGCAATGCCGGAACGCGGAAGACATCCGCTTCGACACCAAGATCACCACGTGCGACCATCACGGCATCGGTCTCGATCACGATTTGTTCAAGATCCGCAATCGCCTCGGGCTTTTCAATCTTCGCAACAATCCAAGGAGGTGTTTTTGTTCCGTGATCCGCAATTAGTCGCTTGAGCAGCCGAATATCTTCTGAATTCCTCACAAAACTCAAGCCGACATAATCGAGACCATTATCCAGAACCCATTTTAAATCAGCTCGGTCTTTATCGGTGACGCTCGGAGTACTCAGCGTCGCACCAGGAAGATTTACCCCCTGGCGGCTGCGAATCAGTCCCGGTTGAACTACCTCGCAAATCACTTTTCCCAATTTCGCATTCTGCTCAATGACACGAAGCGAAACCGACCCGTCAGCCAACAGGACCCGGTCGTCCGGCCGCAAGTCATCGATCAACTGCTCGTATGTGCACGTTAGTTGATCCGATCGCCCCTCATCAACGACGCGGACGAATTCCATTCGAGCACCATGTCGGCATCGCAACCCCTCGGGGGGAAGTTCACCCAATCGGATTTTCGGCCCGGCGAGGTCTGCGAGGATGGCGATTGGTTTTTTCAAGTCGACCGAAACCTGACGAATCCAGCCGACAACTTCCTTGAACCATTCGTATTTGCCGTGAGCAAAGTTCAACCGAAAGACGTCAACGCCGGCCAAAACAAGTTCCGTTAGCTTCTCGTGTGAGGCACAAGCTGGCCCGACGGTCGCGACAATTTTCGTCTTAACAAGCGGTCCTTCCGCGTACTTTTGTTGCCAGAAATCCATCGTCGACTGATCCTTTGCAAGAGTTCGTTCGATCCGGCCGGGCGCGTGCCGCCCGATTGTAACAAGCGGAACAGCCGATGCGACCAACGGAAATTCCGAACCTTTCCTGAAAAGATCGCCACTCGTAGCATGGGCTTCAGCCCGTGCAGCCATCGACCACAATAAAACCCAATCATTTCCAGAAAAACTCGCTAACTTCGTAGCATGGGCTTCAGCCCGTGCATTCTTCGACGTCCAGAAACCTTGAACATTTCCCGAAAAACTCGCGACACGCCAATTCCAATCAAAATCCAACGGTTTAAATTTACTAAAATTTTCGGACCGACTCGATTTCTGTGAAATCGCTCGAAAATATCCAAATGACGCGAACCTTGCGACAAAACGGATGGTCGCTATACTGTCCCCCCGCGCCTCATTGAAACCGAGGCACCCAGCCCAAGTGGCGGAACTGGCAGACGCGCTAGGTTGAGGGCCTAGTGGTAGCAATACCGTGCAGGTTCGATTCCTGTCTTGGGCATAACACATTACCAGACAATGACTTGCGGCTACAAACCGCAGTCATTTTCTGGAAGTGTGGGAAAATTGCTGAAGTTGATACGCTGAAACAAGTTACGTTACCGGAAGACGTTCTTCCGTGCAGATGAAAATCGTCCTGTCCGTGTCGGTAATCACTACCGAAACGGTATTTTGGAAGGATCATCCGCATGAAAAAACGTCTTCCGTCACTGACACGCCACAAGGCTACCGGACAAGCTCGTGTCTGGTACAACGGCAAAGATCACTACCTTGGCGCGTACGGTTCACCGGAAAGCCGCATCCGTTACGCTGATCTGATCAAGGAAATCGCCACCGGACTACCCGTTGACCCGATTGCCCAACGTGGCACCGACGACACCGGCCCGACGATCAACGAAATATCATCGGCGTTCGAAAAGTGGGCTGACGGCCACTATCGGAAAAACGGCAAACGGACTGCCGAATACGATTGCGTCAAGTCGGCCATTACTCCACTGGTCCACCTGTTCGGCGACACTCCGGCAAAGTCATTCGGTCCCAAGTCCCTCAAAGCTGTTCGCCAGAAGATGCTGGACGGCGGGACATGGTGCAGGGAGTACATCAACAAGTCGGTCGGACGCATCCGGCGGCTATTCCGTTGGGCTGTTGAAAATGAACTGGTCCCATCAACGGTACTTCTCGGTCTCGAAGCTGTGGCAGCATTACGCGAGGGTCATCCAGACGCCACGGATCACGCTCCACGGACTGCCATTAAGAAAGACATTCTGGACGCTGTCCGTGCAGCCGTAAGCCCGGAAACGCGCGATATGATCGATCTGGCGATTCTCACGGGCTGTCGTCCTGGCGAACTGGTTTCGCTCACATCTGAGATGATTGACCAATCCGACCCGACCGCATGGGTGGCAGTTTTGACCGACCACAAGATGAGGCACAAGGGGAAGCAACGGGCGCTCGTATTCGGATTACGCGGCCAAGAGATTCTGGCAAAGTACATGACCGGAAAGCCGTCTGCGAAATTGTTCCCGATTCAGAGGGCGACATTTTCCAATCGGTTGAAAAAGACCTGCGACGATTTGAAGTTGCCACGGTTTACGGGGCATTGGCTACGTCATTTGGCTGCGACCGAGATAAGGCAAGTCCACGGGCTTGATGGCGTACAGGCATCGCTTGGACATGCCAACGCGTCGATGAGCGATCACTACGCACACGTTGACTTGGAAAAAGCCAAAGCTGTTGCACGCGTTCGAGGTTGATACCGTCGCTACCAGTCACACAAAAAGGTGGAAGACTCTTCCACCTTTTCTTCCCACAATTTCAATCAAGGGATACGACCCATGACATCTGACAAGGCAATCAAATTACGTGACATCCAAACCGCGAGGTTCGCGTCACTGCTGAAAATCATCAAGATTCTGGACGAACTGGAAACCACTGAAAACGATACGGAATTTGGCGACGGGGAAGCGGCCCGAACTTGGGTACTCGAACAACTCACGGACGAGGAATGATTGCCATGAAAACCGAACCCAAACCGCACGTCTGCGGAATTGTTCGAGGGAGGATCTACACGGCGGGTGAACTGATCACGTCATTCAGGATCACAGAAAAGACGCTCCAAACCTGGATTGATGAGGGACTGACGCCAGCCCGCAAACACACGAAAACACGATTTTTCTTAGGCGATGATCTGGTCGAATTCCTTTTCCCACATCGGACGGAAACGACATGAAGACAGAGACAACCATCAAGCCGATCAACTATCAACCGTTGCCAAGCTCTGGTCGTTTTCTTTCTGAGGACTGGGCGCAGATACTCGGATGCGAACCGGAAACGCTTCGAAAAAACCTAAAGGAAAAAAGCATCCGTACGATAGTTTTCGGCGCGAAGACCATCATTGACGCTGAATGGTTCTGGGCGGACTTGATCCGATGTCAGCAGCCGCCAGCCGTATGAAGCCATAATGCCACGGACCCCGCCAACGGACCCCTGTTTACGATCAGTAGGCAGGGGTTTTTAGTTTTCCGATCGTCTTTTTTTAAAAGTGGTAGGGAAGTAATACCATTTTCATATTACTCCGCTCCAAGTGGTCTATTCTTGGCTCGAATCCGCCCATAGCCTGCAACGAGTCTCAGACGTTCCACGTTTTTTCAGGAGGATTCGAAATGGACAAGGAAGACTTACTGCACTTCGGGACTGAAGCCGCTGCTCAGTTTCCTGGACGGCGGCCAAGCCGAGCAACGATGTGGCGATGGTATCTTCGAGGCTGCAAGGGCGTGAAGCTCGAAACGATTCTGATTGGCGGCCAACGATACACGTCAAAGGCTGCGATTGAAAGATTCATCCAAGATCAGAACCAACCCAAAGACCAGCCAGCAGAATTGGCACCGATCAGCGCGACGCAACGAGCACGACAAAACACCGCTGCACGCCAAGCCCTTGCCGCTATCGGCATCTGAAAAAAATGTCTCTCAATTCGTCCTGGCAATTTCGCCCGGACGACCACCAGTTCTCTTTCTTGAAGGATCACGACAAATGCAGTTTCCATCAGTACCGTTCAACAGTCCAAAAGTGTTGATCGCACTCCACACGAAAATCTCGGGTGAACTGGAAAAGCTCGAAGGCGACAAAAACGCTCTCGCGGGGACAATCCAAGAAATCAAAACCAAATCGGCGAAGGGTTTTGCCGTTAAATCGGCACACGAGTGCCAGCAATTGAGGTGGTCACACCTTGAACGCGAGATCGCACTCAGAAACGAAATCATCTCGTTCTTGGAAGGGGATTACAAAACCCACGTCGTTGAACTCAGTCGCGTTGCCAATGAAAAACCGGCATCGGTTCAAGCTGAACTCAAGACGGGATTTGAGCGACTTGGTTTTCCAACCAACGAGGATCAAGAGGGACGCATCCCTGAGACGTTTTATCGTTACCACCCGAGATTCAGACAGGCATTGCAGGACGCTGATTTTGCCACTGATCTTGTCGGCAGAATCGGGAGCATGGTCAACACCCATCTTACGGGAATCGCTGATTGCGAAGAACGAATGGAAAAGTTTCGCGACCGTACGCTTCAACTCGCTTAATCGCCAACCGACCACACATTAACAGCAGTTATCAGAGGAATAAAAATGTCTGAAACAATTCGAATAAACCCGAACCGAGTGGACTCTATCGAACGAGCAGCAGAGCAAACACTCAGCAACGCAAGTAAGACGCAGTTCGGGGCGGCATCTCCGCAGAACGTCAAGATCCGCGAAGCTCTGGACGCTGTTCGTGCTCACAAAAATCGGGACTGTCCGTTTCAACCGGGAGGATGGAGGCTCTTCCGACAAGGCGTTGATTTTGATCAACATTGTCGTGAGGAACGAGTTTTGATTCACCGTCTGTTTGGCGCGCTCTGTGGCGTTGACGTTGGACCAATGGCACCAACCGAACCGACCCCGCCAGTGGTGCCAAAGCGGAAACTGACTTACCTGGAATCTCTTCAACGACAGATGAACCAGCCAGAAAAGAAAGTAGTCCTGACGTGAACAACCGCGACGCCATAAACGATTGCGAGCGTTGTTCAACTCGACTGCATCGAAAGATACAGTCGAAACTAAATCGACTGGCATTCTCAACGGACCCTCGCAAAGACTGTCAATTGCTTGAAGCTGAAGTTGAAGCGGATCGACAAAAGCTTGAGGAACTTGACCGGCTCGTAGCCAGCGAAGATTTCGAAGCCGTTCGCGAATTCTTGCGGACTCTTTTCTAACCTAAAAAAACAAGAACGGCACCAGCTTGTCACTGGTGCCGTTCCCAATTTCTTCACCCCCGCCAAGAGGTAAAACCATTATGCAAACTATTTGCAGCTCTGACAAGACAATTTCACGTAAAAACCTAAAGAACGTCAAGAGACCGTATTGTGCCGATGATGTTCTGCTGCCAGTATTGGCGGACGATGACCGGACCCCACTTTTTAGTGGCATCGTCGATGGCACTGAAGTCTATATCACCGGCGGGAGTTCACCGGAAGCCGTTGTTCGCACTCTGATTGAAGCCAATGCGTCAAACGTCCGTGAATACCTTCATTGCCACTGTATCGAACCGGTTAAGGAATCTCTGCCACTGTTCGATGGCATCACCTGGACCGTCGATCAAGTCGAATATGATAAGCAAACAAACGAATGGAATATCTCTGGGGACGCGCGGACTGAGATTGTCGAACCCTATCCGATGGGAACAACCACGGCACGCATCGACCGGCAGATACAACACGGCCAACCGGACCCCGACGCATTTATAACCCGTCGATGCGTTACCCTGAAATTCTCAGACACCGACCGTGCGAAAAGTTGCCAAGCCTGGCTCACTTCGAAATACAAATTTCCCGCCGGCGCGTTGATCGTGGCAGATGATGAGACATGGTTGATTTACCCGTTCACGTTCAATCCGACGCCAGAAGAATTGATCATCGCCGATGGACGGAAAAAGCTCGCCATGTTGCAGGCACCTATCCGCAAACGATTGCAGGAGGTATCCAGCTTTCCAATTTTCGATGGCACCAACGAAGGCGACCGGCTCCTGGCAGAACTGGTTCGATTGTCTGCCGAATCTGGACGCCGGATTGATGACGAACGGGAAACCTTTTGGTCGAGCGATGAACCCCTGGACGATGACCAGCAATATCGAATCGATCACGGGGATTCTCGGCACTGCCGCCGATTCCTGGAAGCCATAGCTCCACGGTTTGGAATCGATGTTGAATCATCGCTCCGCCTGGACGTGTCGGTGCCCATGCCTTTCATCGGGGAAGCAACCGAAATCGTGGCGGACCCTATTTCGAAAAACTGGTTCAAGCCAGTGACGGAAAAAATGCTCGAACAAATTGCCGATGAGATCACCGAAGAGGCGGCGTTGTGGAATCCCGGCGGTTTACTTCAAGAATGGATTGATTTCAATCTTCGGACGGCACACAAGCGCCAGCCGGAATTGGCCTGTATATCTGCCATTGCCGGTTTCGCTACGCTGATTGGTCGCAAGGTTCAGGACGATTACGGCACCACGCCAAATTGCTATCTGATCGGCATTGCCGCAAGCTCTGCCGGTAAACAGCATCCGATGAACTTGAACAAGCTGGTTATCGCCACGGCGGGCGGCGGGAATATGTTGCAGGACGGACTTGCCAGCCATGCGGGACTACATTCCGCGCTCGTCAACAGTCCGTCCACGCTCCTTCAGTCCGATGAGATGGGGCGTCTAATGACCGTACTGGGCAACAGTAAGCAAGCTCCTCCACACTTGGCGGGAATCATCGACATCTGGTTAAAACTCTTCAGTTCTGCGAGTACTGTCTACATCGCTCCGGCCTACGCGGACAAGAAAAATAACCATTCGATTCAGTTCCCGAACTTCTGCATCTATGGGACTTCAATCCCCGCGAACTTTTACGGATCGTTGACCAAAGAGGCATTGTCGGACGGCCTGTTCAATCGGTTCCTGATTGTGGAAGCCAGTGATAACAATCCGCCAATGCAGAAACCCGACCCGTTGATGGTCCCGCCATCGCTGGCAGAGGTCACCAAATGGTGGCATAACTACAAGGCCGATCCCCTGGCAGACGGCGGACCCCGTATTCTGACGACATCGCCAGTAGCCGAGAAGGAATTCAAGGTGCTGAATAAAATCGTTGACAGGCACCGACTAGCGGAAGAAAAACGGGGCACACAAGTATGGGGCAGGACTTGGGAATACGCGCGGAAGCTGGCATTGATTCACCAATGCAGTCTGAACCATGAAGCTGTCGAGATATCCGGCCCGTCTGCGAAGTGGGCGTGTGCATTCGTTTTGAAGCTCACACAACGAATGGAACAACTTGCCGCTGATCACGTCGCGGATGGTGCTTTCGATGCCATCGGCAAGAAGCTGCTGCTCTTTATTCGCGATGGTGGCACCGGCGGACGAACGCGACGTGAAGTAAGTCGCCAAGTTAGGAATCTTCCGGCCCGTGACATGGACGCAGTTTTGGCAAAGCTGGAGGAAAACGGCGAGATTGAAAAGGAGCCGTACCAACCGCCAATCGGGCGTCCAGCCTGGATGTATCGGGCGATCTGAAAACTGTCGCGGGGACTTCTGTCCCTTTTGACCACCCACCTTCCCGCTTGCTGCCAGATGGCAAGGGGGAGGGAAAACGGGGTGAAGGAAACACCCCCCGGTCAAAAGGGACACAATTAATTATGAATATGAAATACTCTATATTTATAGTAGTTTTAGTGGTTTAGTTCTGTCCGAAGCACTCCGGTCAAAAGTCGGTCAAAAGGACAGAACTCCCCATTTTCGACCGAGCGTCAGACGTATAAGCGGTTTTTGATCGGACGGAACTCCCAAAGGTCTGGACGCCGATCATGACCATAATCCCACTGGCAACCTGACAGCCAACCGACCATGCGACAAAAATATCACCGTATTTTCTGATCGTGCTGGTTTCCATTATCGGCTCGGATGCTTACCTGAGCAGCCAAGCAAGAATCAGCGAACCCTGACCACCCGCACATGGCAACAAATAGGAAAAGCCCTATTTTATAGGCTTTTTCCAGTTTTTGTGTGAATGACGAAAAATAATTCGTGAAAGAAAGTGTCAGGCGTGGCGGTGATCAAGCGTATACAGCGTAACGACTTACGGCGGGAGGGACCCGTTAGCATGGGGGAGTGATTAAGGGATTCTCTCTGTCTGTGGTCTGTATCGACCGATGGCAATAACGGACCCGCGAGGATGACACCAGCCGTCATGATGGCAACCTGGACGACAGAATGATCGTACTGGCAGCCGATGGGCTTGGAACGCATTGTCGTCAAGACTCGATCAATTCTTTCGCTTCGTTGGTGCATTACGTTCATGGGCATCGACGTGAGTACCATCAGCTTTAGTATACGCCTTAACGTGGACGGGCTTTGGCGTGGTGGTCGATTCCTTCGGTACTGACGGAACTGGTGATGCAAGGGACTGTATCGGCCTGGATGGCTGCGGCGGCGTATATGTCGGAGCACTTCGGGGAAGGAAACTGACTGCAATGATCAATCCGAGCAACGACAGGAACGACACCGCAATCGTCAGCCGTACATTGAACCAGAACTGTTTCCACCCTTCCCGATTCGCCAATTCTTTCGCAATACGAGCGCGTTCAATCGCTCGCAGCTTTTCCTCTTTGGCGAGTAATCGCTCGCGTTTCTTTTCAGCACTTTCAAAGAATGGTATTCGCACGATTGGCCCCCCGTGACTGAATGACTGATCCAGTGACCATCAGACTATTTCTGAACGGCGACATCAAGTGTCGCGACGACGGGCGGCATGCTCGCAAAGCCGACATAGCGACTACCGGGATTCGTTGGCGCTCTCGACGTATGTATAGTTTTATCACCAAATGATAAGACGATACACCTAGCGAAACACACTAATACCGACGCTACCGGAAATGATAAAAATAACCGAGAAACAAAGGGACTTTTTGAGATTGCGTGAGACTCGTTGACATTACATAAGACAGTGACTAAACTCTACAAAATAGGCGGTTTTATCTTAAAAAGACCTGTTTTCGCGTATTCTTGAGGGCCTAGTGGTAGCAATACCGTGCAGGTTCGATTCCTGTCTTGGGCATCCGATTACGAAAAAGTCCTGAAGCAAACCGCTTCAGGACTTTTTCATTGGTGGGCATGAGAAAAACGACGAAACGATTTAAGTCATTCTGACGTACCCGAACTCGACACACCCTATGCTCACGACACCTTTTATTCCCAAAAGGAGAAACGCACGGCAATACCGGCGATACCGGCGAACGTAATTAATCGTGTTTTATCGCGATTAAGCGAACGGCAATAGCGATTGTCCCTCGAGTTATTTGTGGCTTATTCTTTAGACGGCGACGCGTGGATTTAATGCGACAGTCACGGTAATCCTGCAAATAACGGAGTCAAGGCATTCAGCAATCGATCCCAGCTACGCTCGTGATTTGTCATTGCTTGCAGTCGCTTAACGGGTGAACCAATAACGGCATCGCTCTTTGATGGCGTTTCATCGGAACAACGATACGGTATCATGTTTGAAAGCGAATTACGTTAGGGCAGTAGCGTCATAGCCAATATTTATTTCCCCTGCGATCAGGGTCGCATCCTGCGAAAGAAGGCATGAAATGAAAGACACGCTCGGTCAATTGTCAGTGATTTTTGACGATGTTTTCGACGAACCGGGTGTGCAAATCAACCGTTCGACTTCTGCCGAGGATATCCAGAACTGGGATTCCATCACCCATGTCACAATGGTGCTGGCCGTGGAAAGGGAATTTCAAATCCGGTTCTCGAGTTCAGAAGTTGCAAAACTTCAAAATGTCGGCGAACTCATTGATCTAATTGACAGGAAAATCAAAAGATGAGTACGGAGCATGTTTCATTGTTAATGGAATATCTCATCAAAAAGCATCCGCGATCCAGACGCGGAGTCGAAGAAGTGATTCAAGTCTCTCCCGCAAGGTTCACAGAAATCGCGGAAATGTTCCTTGGCTGGCTGTTTAAAGCGCGCGGGCTAGAAGGGATCCATTCCGCTGCGGACGCGTTCGTTCAGTTTTCAACGGAAGTAAACCTCGCCCAGGCACGGTACGAAGTTGATGGCTGTTATCCAAGCAAGTCGTTTGCCGATGTCTATGCCGATCATTACAGCGATGTTGACAAGATGAATGATTATTTATGGGGCATTTATCTGACAAATTTCTTGTGGGCGCATCACACGGTAATCAGCTTGCTTTATGCAGATGCTTTTCTCTCGAAACTTCCAAAATCAGGACTTATCGTCGAGATCGCTCCCGGTCACGGAGGCTGGGGCGCCTGGGCTTTAACTGTTCTGCCTGAGGCTCGCTTGCAAGGGTTTGATATCAGTCCCTCATCCATTCAGATCGCGACGAGCGTTGCGCGTGCTGCGGGGGTAAGTGATCGATCTCATTACGAAGTGCGCAATGCGTTAGATTTGTCGGGTATGCAGAAAGAGAGTGCTGATGGTTTGATATGCAGTTTTCTGGTCGAACATCTTGAGAAGCCCGAACAGCTCTTCGCCGTGGTGAATCATTTGCTGAAACCAAACGCAATCGGATTTGTGACGGCAGCGCTGACGGCAGCGCAGGTTGATCACATTTATGAGTTTCGATTTGAGTCAGAGCTCGTTAAAATGTGCGAAAATCAAGGTTTGCGGGTCTTGCAAACACTCTCTTGTGGCCCTAGTCGAACTCAGCCAAACGCGAGATTTCTTGCTCGTTCCATGGCGTTAATTGTCCAGAAACGAAGGGGTGAGGTTTTTTAAGGTTTCCAAATCGCAGGCGCTTTGGGACTTTGCCGATTTCGGTCGTTGGAAATCAGTCGCCGACTCGATTTCTCAATCCATCAGCTGCATTCCGCTTCAAAACTCTTACAAAAAGTCAGGAAATGAATTCTGGCGACCGCTCAACACCGGCTGATCTGATTTTGCAAGCAAATCAACTTGCAAGGAATGGTGATATCGACGGATCATTCCGGAGACTGAGGGATGTTATTCGCAGTCACCGACTTGCACCCAATGAGATTGATCGAGTTGGGCGGCTGTTGTCAAAGTGGACGTTAACCGAAAGCAGTGTTCCGCGCGTACGCGCGCTGATGCTTGGCCAGTGTACAACAGGTCCTTTAGCAACTTCTTTACGCGCAATTGCATGGGGTGATTCCGTTGAATTGAGGGTACACAATGCCGAGTACGATAATGTCATTCAGGAATTAATGTCTCCGACAAATATTGATTCCAATCCAGATATTATTGTTCTTGTCCCATGGATGAGACAAATGAAATGGGATGGACTTGCCGAAACTGCTGAACAATGGGTTGCAAATGAAGTTTCCTTTTGGCAACACGCCTGGGCAATTATCGAAACACATTATTCTGCGAAATTAATTCAAGTCGGTTTCGACTGGATTATCTCCGGGCCGCAGGGGAGCCACCTTAGTTCTCGAAGGAACGGAGAAATCGACGTCATACGACGTGCGAATGATTCCCTTCGAAAGGAATTGCCAAACGGTGCGTTTTTTGTCGACCTGGAACAAGTGTCCGGTGCGATTGGGCGATCGACATTCTACGACGCCCGCAGCTACTTTTGGACGAAGCAACCTTTCAGCGAGGCAGGTGTTGTTGAACTCGCTAAACACCTTTCTTCAGCGGTGCGTGCGGTCTCGTTCGGTCCGAAAAAGGTTCTGGTTTTAGATCTTGACAACACACTTTGGGGCGGGGTCGTGGGGGAGGCGGGGCCACTGGGTATCGCACTCGGTGCAACACCTGACGGTGAAGCATTTCAAGCATTTCAAAGTTATACCAAGAGCCTCAGCAAGCGGGGCGTGCTTCTTGCCATCGCATCGAAGAATAATCACGAAGATGCTGTCGCCCCGTTCCTTCAGAACAAGGAAATGGTGCTCGCGATCGAGGATATCGCACACTTTGAAACACACTGGGAACCGAAGGTTTCGTCTCTGCGACGAATTGCGGATGCATTATGCCTCGGGCTGGATACCTTGGTCTTCTTCGATGACAACCCTGCGGAACGCGAATTGATTCGTCAAACGCTTCCCGAAGTTGAAGTTGTGGATGTGCCCGATGATCCTGCAGAATATGTTCGGGCACTCGAAGCAGGATTGTGGTTTGAGGCCGTCACGGTCCTTAAAGAAGACTTGCAGAGAACGCAACAATATCAACAAGAACAAAAACGGCGCAGCCTTCATTCGCAACTTCGGTCCGTCGAAGATTACTTACGAACTCTTGAAATGCGGGCCGTCTGTGACATCATCAAAGATGACAATATTCAGCGTGTCGTCCAGCTTCTTGGCAAAACAAACCAATTCAATTTGACAACACGACGATTGAGCGAAACAGACGTCCGCCGGTTAATCAATACGCCAGGATGCATCGCAATCGTGCTTAACCTGAGCGATCGATTCGGAGATTACGGGCTTGTAAGTGCTTTGATCGCAATTCCCGATCGCCGATACGGCAACGGTGCAATGCGAATTGACACATGGCTAATGAGCTGCAGAGTAATCGGACGGACGGTAGAAGAATTCTTGTATAATCGATTTATCGAAATCTCGAGAAATCATGGCTGGGACACGGTTATTGGGGAATTCGTTCCCACCAGAAAGAATGCCGTTGTCGCGGATTTGTATTTGCGATTTGGTTTCGAACAATTTCCTGAGGAACAACAGAATAGCGTGCAATACCATATCGAGTTGAGATCCGCTCGAGAACTCCCATCCGCAGTCATCATCTCCGGCTCGTCACATGAATAGTTACGCGGTCAATTTGGCACAACTTAAGTTTTGGATGGTTGTGCTATTGGCTATGTTTACCTATGTCCCACTTACTCGACAGCAATCTCGAGTCTGGGGCTTGACGGCGTTGAATATCCTATTCCTCAAGCTCTATTTGGCTACATCAGAGGTGATTGCAGTTCTAGCTGCTATTGCTCTTGTCTTTCTCGTTATCAATATCGTACCGAACTTACGCTTCGGTACGGCAGCAACCATTTGTCTCTTTGGTTTTACCATATTGCTTTTTGTCGTCTACAAATTTCCTGCGAGACAATTCCTGGGGCATGACAATAATGTGCTAAACGTTCTCGCAATGCTCTCGTACTCGTACATTACAATTCGGATACTCGACATGTTGCGTGAGGTCTCCACATTAGACTGCCGTGCACCTTCTTTTCCAGAAACAGTGAATTATCTTATTCCATTTCACATGTTGGCGGCCGGCCCAGTTCAATCGTATTCAGAATTCCTCGGAAATCCATCGTTGCCGCGCAATTTAACAGCAACGCAGTCACTACATGCAATTGAGCGCATAACACTTGGCGTTTTTAAAAAATACGTCATGGCAATGCTGCTCAAACGTTTGTTTTTAAGTGGATTCACGATTGGCGGATCGTATTTCTTCATCGAGGCGCAAATGTTCTATATCTGGCTCTACCTGGATTTCAGCGGCTTGAGCGACATCGCGAAAGGGATCGGAGATTTGATCGGAGTCGGCACTCCGGAGAATTTTAACCATCCTTTCCTTGCAAGAAACATGATCGACTTTTGGGAGCGTTGGCATATCTCATTTTCGCAGTTTATTCGTCGCAATATTTTCATTCCGCTGCAAGTTGCCATGATGCGTAAGACAGGCGGGTTATATCCACTGCCTTGTGCGAGCTTCGCGCTTGGCCTTTCGTTCCTGCTTTGTGGTTTGTGGCATCATATTGATTTTCCGGGATTACTTTGGGGTATTTTTCACGCGATCGGGGTCATCTCAACCAACCTCTACCGCGACCGCCTGACCCGACTACTTGGCCCCAAGGGTGTAAGAATCTACCTCGCAAATCGGTGGATACGCATTGCAGCAACGATTGTGACATTTGAATATGTCGCGTTAACGCTGGCCATTGTTGGTGCGTTAGCATGGAAGTAGTTGGTGTTTTTGAATTGAGGAGGATTTACGATGGCAGCCGATTTGGATACCGACCATTCCGTCGATGACCGTATTCCTTTATGGGAGTTTGTTGTTCGCGTCGGCGTCGTCACGCTTGCACTGCTTCTGTCGTATTATTGCAGCCAAGAGGGCGAACGTTTTTTTTATCAAGGATTTTGAATGGTTTCCGAATTCGTTGATTTTCGCCGTTGTCGCGGTTTTGTCGGCCCTTTGCTTCTTATTGTTGCAATGCTGGAACTTGTCAATTGGCTGACGATTATGGTTTATGGCTCGGGTCAGCCTGGCTATCTTCCGCTGAAATACACGGAGAGTGCCGAATCAAAGGCAAGGAATCTCGAGCGACTTTTTCCACCCTCGTTGGAACATACAGGTCAATTTTTGCTTTATCTAGGAGCTTCGTCAGCCGGGGAGGCAATTGAAGCGCCGCGATTAGCCGCTCGCGATGCTTACGGCGGTCCTGTGTGCGGAATCTGTGGAATCTTTGCGGGGTTCGATATTCTTCAGCGACTCGCGGATCCATTGATCCAGCGCAACGTGAGGCCAAAGATCGTCTTGCTTTGTATTCATACAGGTTATTTGGCGGTAGATCCCTCTGGAAAAAGCAATCCCCCACATTCGATTAGCGGGTTCGTTGAGTCGGCGTTGACCCTCCAGAATATCAAGCGAAGCCGGGCTGAAGTTGGTGATTCAATCTGCCGAGTTTCCTCTCAAATCCGACACTTTCTGGGGATTCCAGAACCGAATCAATCTCCATGGACCCCACCGAATCGTATGGGAAATCGCGTGGGGACTGCAAAATATTGGTCCTCAATCGCAATAGAGAAGCAGTTTTCGACCTTGTCAGCTTCTGGCGCGTTCGACAGTGAGACCTATGTCCGTTTTCAAGATCATAATGTCGAACTTCTCATCCAGCTGATTGGTCATTTTAATCGTCTTGGATCGGAAACAAAGATCGTTCTTATGCCCGAGCATTCTGCTGTGTACAATAGAATTCCTTTTACTGCATACGAGTACCTCGTCGCCCGACTTTCCGGTGATCTGGGGAACGATGCGCCCGAGGTCTGGAACTTTGTAAAATCGGTTCCCGACGATCTGTTTGCAGATTATATCCACGTTAATGACGACGGACGATTACTCTTCTCGAAGATACTTGCTGAGAAACTACACGACTATCAGGTAAGAAACCCGTAATCCACTCAGGATCTTGGTACAGACAATCTTGACCAAGCGGCGTTGGATGAACGCAATGTTTTCCGCAGGCGGAAGAATGCTATCAATCGGCTGAGAAGGCCGAACCGAACGGCACGTCATCACAAAAGCGCATGATTGTTTCGAAAACTCTATCATCCTGAAGTCAGCCTGGACTCGACTGCACGGCCAGCGCGTATCAAAGTTGTTAATTTGTCAGGACTTCAGTGAGGAAGTCTGGATTCATCATGCATCGTAGCATCTTTCCCCGGAGGCTGTCTTTTCCCGGATGGCGCTTCAACAGGGTGACGGCGAAGCGTCGCAGCCAACTGAGGTTGTTACCGAGTGTTCGTTCTCGTGTGCGACTGTCGTCCTCGCGAAAATTGACATCGAGCACCCAATGCATGGACTCGATGCTCCAATGTCCGCGCACCGCTTCGCTGAATCTTTTTCCGCTGAGATAGCGACTCAGGATGTAATACTGGACTTCACCCGTTTCGCGGCCGTCAGCGTGCCTGGTCACTCTCAATGAGTAACCGATGGCCTTGACGCATGGCCATTCTTTCTTCAGACCGAAGTCCGTGGGAATTTTGGTCAGATAATACGATCGTTCATCAATCCGTCCGTGGGACGCGTCGCACGTCTCGTAGCAGCGATACTTCAGGTCTTCCAAATCGTTTTCAAGATGCTTGGCGAAATGGGATTCGATGGCCTCGCGGAGCTTGGGCTGATTGTCTTTCACGGCGATCGCAAAGTCGCCGCCTCCCGCGACGATGTCTTTGGCGATCTCCTTCTGGCAGCCCATCGCATCGATCGTGACTAAAGAGTTTGTCAAATCGATCTGCTGTATCAGTTCAGGAATTGCCGTGATTTCGTTCGATTTCTCTTCCGTGGCGACTTGTCCCAAGGCAATCCCTTCTTCACTCGCCCAAGCGCTGACAATATGCAACGCGCCCAGACCGTGAGCAGCATCATGGGACCGCCGACACGTCTTCCCATCAATGGCAATCAGCCGCGCCTGATCACTTCCGTCGCTCGCAATGACGTGCGATATCCAGTCCTGAAAGCACTTCTGAAACGCCTCGGGACGCAATGCCATGACCAGACGACGAATGCAATCACGCGAAGGAATTCCATTGGGAAGCGTCAGAAACTGCGCCAACCAAACGGTGCGTTCTGACGCCCAGCGATGAATGGCTGTCGGACCATCACTCCCGCAGATCATTCCACACACCGCGATGACAATGATGTCTCCCAACAAATGCTTCCGGTTACGGAAATGTCGCGGATCAGAAAGAGACTCGAATTGCGAACCAATCGACTCAATATTGACGAGTGTGACCGACATGCATCCTGTCTCGATTCGGGGCTGCGAACTCGCCGCGCGATGTTCCGTCACGCGCAGAATTGCGGCTTCGCCATAACTAAGAAATATCAGTTCGAAACCGTTCGCGACAGATTACCCAGACTATCTGCTTATGCGCGCGGGCCGTGCTGTCTGGTGTTTCTCTGGGGCGTATGGATTTGAGCTAGTGTACTCTTCATTCGGCGTACGTTGACACTGGCAATTATCGGAGATCAAACTATAACGCCCCGCCGGTACTGCTACTTATGGAGCTTGAGAAGAAAACTACTCACAGTTGACATATGGCCGCTCGTATAAGGGTGCCGGATTGCAATTTGATCTTCAATAAACTCATACGAACACATAATCCCCTTGCCATTGACCAAGGTGAACATAACTGGCTTCCGACTGAATTGGACCTTTTTCTCGACATCCAAAGTTGAATCCGAAAAATCAGTCGTTAAAGTTGCGATGAGCTTATCTCCGACGAACAATTGATTTCCTTTTACCGTGACGACCACTTCTTTTCCGCCCAGACCAAGTCGCTCGGCAACGACAAATTCGGTCCAGCTCACCGCTGTAGAATGCGTCACGTCCCATGATCCTTGCCATGGCTTCAGAATTTCCGGCAGCTTCTCGGGTTTGTCCTCTGCACCGATAAAGCCTGGTACGAGTAGCAAGAAGAAGAATATTGAACATCGCACGGTATGCGCTCCTTAGTTAATCGTTTTATTGGGCCGGGTACGGGGTCCATTCAGAAATCGCCCCAGCCATCTGTAGCGGACCATCACCTGATAAGTCCACAACAAGAACGCCGTCACGACCACGACGATGAGTAGAAATTTCACAATCGCCGGGTACGGCAAGTCTCGCACAATGTATTGGGCCGCGATGATCAGTGGCAAATGGGCGAGGTAAAGCCAGTATGCAGAGTCGGACAGGTATTGCAGCGTTGAGCTTTCGAAGGAGCAGACCTGCCGCAACAAACCGATGAGGCCAAACGTGATGAACCAGGGATAAGTCGCCTGTAACACGACGACGATGATCCGGAGTGCAAACGGGGGCAGCTCGTATCCTGCTGGTCCTTTCCACCCCTGCGTCAGGGCCAACATCAGCGGCAGGATGATGATGAGTCCTATTGTCAGCTCAAGCCACCACCGTTTTCCGAGACGATCGGACTGGTCATTGTACCCGAAATAGATCACCCCGAAGCCGAAGAAGATCGCGTAAAACGCAAATACGTGCGGGATCGGCAGGAGACCGGTGGAGGTATCCGGGCCGATGATCGGGGTCGTTCCGAAATTTCCCATGTACCACTGGGGAATCATCGTCAGCGGGATCAACCAGAGGTAGCGGGCGGGCGAGAGGAAAACCCAGTCGGGCAAACGGATCGATGAAAGTCGTGGTCCAAACGCGGAAAGCATGGCATAGCCAACGACGAGCCACCAGAGGAACCATAAGAACCACAGATGGTGGAAAAGGGGCATCTGCATCAGTGTGTCCGCTAGACTTGATTTCAGTCCTATTGTCGCGCCGTGCTGACGTAGCGACTGGGCGATTGCGGCCTTGCGGTGTCCTAGACCTTCTTCGTCAAGTTCGAGCTGAAGTAGCGACGCGAAGTAGCGGGTCGTCCCTTCATCAAGGATGGCGACATCCAACGGCGTGTTACCGCGATTGTTCCTCGCATTAACCTTAGCGCCATTCTTCACGAGCACATCGACCGCGTCCTCATGGCCCAGAAATGCCGCCGCATGAAGGGCCGTCCCACCGTCCTGAGTCAGGGCGTTCACGTCAGCCCCCTTACGAATGAGCAGCTCGATGGCTTCTGTCTGACCCTTCACGGCTGCCCACATCAAGGGCGTCCCACCTAGTGCAGGGTCAACGGCATCGACTGATGTCCCATTGGACAGATGTCGTTCGATGTCACCAAGGTCGCCCGCACGGGCGGCTCCCCAGATACCTGACGCATCCTTGGTTGGTAGCGTTCCGCCGGACTTCGGAGTTGCGGACGACATCGCAAGGGCCGAAATCCCAACCGTCAACGGGACGATGGTAACCATCCCCAAAAGGAGAGGAAGGAACACCCTGTGGAACCGTTGTTTGAGGAGCGACTTCCAGCCCCGGCGATGGAGCAGCATCGCACTGAAAAAGCCGCTCATGACAAAAAACAGCGGCATCCGGAATCCATGTATGGCCGAGAAAACGATCCCGAAACCAGTCTCCTGCCGACAATCAGTGACGATCCAGAATGACGGGAAGAACGAAAGCGACGCGTGCAGGACAATCCCCAGCAGCATGGCACCGGCTCTCAGAGCGTCAAGGTCCGTGCGTCGGACGAAGGCCGGGGTTTCTGTGCTCATATCGAGTATTTCCTCGTTCTTACTTAATGTTGAGTCAGGGCATCCCTGTCTGACGAGAATAGCTCGTAGAACGCCCTGCCGGCCAACACCGCGAAGCTAGGTTAACGTAACGGACTCGCAAATGGATCACAAAAAAGATGTCAATAAATTGTCTGGATTTGAAGTCACGCGAACAGCGTGTTGAATGTCAGAATTTGTCCAATTTGGCGATTGAACTTTCCTGATACCTTGGAAATTCTTGACAAGCGTTTTCCAGGCTGTCATTTCGGAGCCACGAACTCCTCGCCGTTCAACAGGAAGACGAAAATATCCTTGGTCGCCAAGGCGCGGTTCGGCGCATTTTTAAGATGTGGGACGAGTTGATTGGCTTCGGTTGTTGAGGGGAATCGAGACAGAGTCAGTAAGAAGGAGAGTTCGACGAGTTGTTCGTCAGTTTTAGCGGCTTGATCAACGACAGCAGCGCAGTCGTTAGCAATTTTCAGAAAGGAATCAGCGCTGAATAAGACCGGGATTTCCCCGGGCGCGCTTTTTTTTGCGAGGTTTTCTTGTAGCAGCCTCAGGCGTTCGTTGGTCGCCGCCAGTTCGGTGTTGAACTCTTTGCTCTGAACCAGTCCACGAGCATGTTTCAAGACGCTCAACGGTCGGTCTTGTGTTTCAGCGGATTCCGTTTGAACTTGCTTCGCCTCCACATCGGTTGGATGTCGGCCGACAGTGAGAAGGTAGACGGCCGACGCGACTTGTTGATCGCTGACAGTCACGGTTTTAACAAGGATTTTCGCGATGCGATCTCTGACACTGCGTTGAGAAACGTCGAGGTTTTGCCAATTCAACTCGTCAGATTTCACGGCGTTTTGAATTCGTTTTCTGACTTCCAGTTCGTGCTTTGCAATCTCGTCCTTTCGAATAGCTGGCGACACTGGCCCACCGAGCTGTGTCGGTTGGTCGCGCAATTTCCAAATCACGACCTCGCCCGATTTCGCAGAATTGCTGCCAGCGGCGGCGAGGCATTGGCCATCGCTGCTGATGACGACGGCGTTGATGCACGGCGAGTCGAACCGGTACGTTGCAGTTTGTTCCCCGGTCTGTGAGTTCCAGACGCGGACGATCCCGTCGTATCCGGCGGACGCGAGTCGGCTGCCGTCAGGATTGAAAGCCACCGTTCGGACTGCCGCACTGCGACCAGTGATGAGTCCGGTAAATCGGTCGGTTTCGCTACCGGCAGATCGACCTTGATGTCCGCGCAGCTCGAACAATTCTCGTCCTGAAGGCAACTCCCACAGACGCACGGTTCCATCCGAAACCGCCGCCGCCAGCAGTGTCCCTTTGGGATGAATCGCCAATTGTATGACCGAACCCGGGTTGCCCCCCTGCTCGACTTTCGGCTGAGTTTTCATCGAGTGAAGTCGCTGACCGGTGGCAGCATCCCAGACATGTACCTCAGCGGAAGCCGGCAACTCACCCGATGTCCCAGTTGTGCCGGCCGCGAGAAGTTTGCCGTCGGAACTGAACATCACCGCGTCAGCGCGCGAGGATAACTCATCAAGCTTTCGCAATTCTTTGCCGGACTCCGCATCCCAAATCTTTACGATCCCCTTGGGCCAGTCGCCCCGCACCTTTACCGCGCCACCAGATGACACCAACGACTTCCCGTCCGAACTGAAGGCCAGTGCTGCAATCGCAGGGGGGAACGGAACATCTCGATTGAAATTGCCATGAGGATCGATGCTCCAGATGGTATTGCCGTTGGCGGTGTCCTGAAGCGTGATCTTTCCATTGGGCGAGTCTGCGGGGCGACCAAAATAAAACGGTCGAACGAACGCCAATCGACTGAGATCGGAATTGAAGCCGATTGCTGTTCGGTCATCGACCTTTAGGCGTCGAATTTCCTTGCCGGTTGCAGGATCCCAAACACAAACGGCTTTCGCGCTCACGGAGATGACCTTGTTTCCGTCTGCGCTGAACGACAGAGAAGTCACTTCATCGTCGTGACCATGAAACACGACGACCGGTGCATCGGCATGTATGTCCGTCGGCTTCGGCTCGTCGGCCTTCCGTGATTCTTGACCAAACGCAGTGACAGTAATTACTGCAAACACGATTCCGGAAAAGGCTCGCATTCCAACCATACTGTTTCTCCAGATTCGAGTGCGTTCGCAAGGAATCGCCTCATTGATAAAGCGCAAGCCGTACCTCGGTACTTCGAACAGAATTGGTCACTCGACGGGACAGACATGAATTTACGTTTTCAGAAGCACGATCTCAATCGTCACAGCCGTCGTCGATCACTTCATGATGTATTTTTGTTCCGACTCGCTCCAGTGAATTTTGAAATCGGTAGCAGCTTTCACCCGTGCTTCCCAATCACGGTCATCTCGAGTGTTGAATGGCGGAACTGGCAGAAGTTTGGGAATTTTTGGATCGGCGTCGACAATGATATTCCATGCCTGTTTATAGATCATTGATTTGAAATCATAGTGATTAGGACCGTCGTACAGTCGCTTGGTTTGCGGGAGCAAGATCAGACGCCCTGCAGCAATCACGGGATTGTCCAGTGGTCGAAGAGGTTTGCTACGAATCTTTCCATGTTCTTCAGCCCAGTCAACGTGTCGTTCCGGCTGATCGGGTTGTCCTCCCATGGCTCCGCCGTAAACGAGGAAGAACGGAATATCGTCTTGCAGGTACACCGGATGGAGGGGCCAGAGATACTTGTCCGCTTTGGCAGGAGCGGGAACAAACGGAACCGTAAGGATGTCCGGAAGCTTGTCTTTCGGGTCTTCAGGCTCAAAAAGAAGTCGGACGATCAGAAATACACATGTCTTGTTTGAAGTGTCGATATCCTCATCGACTCGCGTCGCCCTCTCCAAAGATGCGTCTCTCGCGATCTTCATAAACTCCCTGAGTTCGTGAATCGCCTTCTCCTTGCCCATCGGCATGAGGTGGTTAACCGTGCGTACAAGTTTTGCGGGGTTAAAGTCATGCTGGTCGTACGATGGGGCGCCATTGATGATCTGTAAGGTTTCGTTGATTGCCGGAGGCCCCGGAATCGTCAGCATCGCGACGGATTGAGGCAGTACGGCAAAGGTATTCCGCCATGTGATCGTCGTCCCTTCTTTCTGCCCGAGCGAGATAGCGGCTTGAAACCGCGTTTCTTTGCCAACCGAACGACGAAGCTCGCCTGGCGACATCGTTACCATGAATTCTCCGTTCTCACGAATCACGGACTCCTCCCAAACCGCGTCATGACCTTCCTGTGTTTTGCTCCAATCGTGCTTCTTGTCGGGCAATCTAGAAACGACCAGGCGAATTCCTTGGAACCAATCGATCGGCTGGCGACGTTTGCCGTCGACCGATTCGATCATTAACCTTCCTCGTATCGAGAGTTGGCGATCGTCACGTAGCGAGTGATCGTCCTTCCACGTCGGGGCATCCCCCTCGTAGTCCATGTATCCCATCGATACCTTACCCCATTCAACGACAAGGCGTTTTTGCTTGTTTGCATCAGGGTTGACGTCTTCTATGGGATAGGAATCATCCGTTGTGAATGTGTATTCGCCATCGTCGTCCCAACCGCCCCCGCTCGACGTACTGTGGTTTCCGCTGGCCCAATTGAATTCCGCAGCAATCGCGCAAGTGAGACACACTGCCATCAGCAGATTTGCAAATTTCCATCGCATGATAGTCCCTTGGAACGGATTGAAATGATCGAATCATTGTTCGGTTGTTCTATCCAATTTGTCAACGGCTTTGTCACGCCGAAGAATTCAGGGCTTTTCAATTACGAACCGTTGAAACCGTAGCGAGTAGACACTTCTCAATACGGTGGAAGCTATTTTTGAACAAAAGGAAACAAAGGTAACGAAGTGAAGAAAATTCCGCGCGACAGGCCGTAGCGGGAATTTTCTAGAGATCTTGGGGCTGTCAATACTACTGTTTCGAGGTCACAGGCAATTCGCGAAGCGGAGCTTCGAAGAGGGGCGTTCCCAAGCGGGAGCTTGGGAACGAGAAATGAGAGCCTTAGTCGCGTGCCCCGGCGATGACCAACAATGATACGAATGCCTCAGCAAGTTTTCGACGATTCCAATCACTGCCGACCGTCAGGTTCGCTTCCGGATTAAACGCCCTGATTACTTCCTCTTCCAAGATCGCTGCGGCGAGCATTGTTGTTGCATGACCCAACGGAGAAACTCCTGCGAAATCGTTAAGGTTCACGTCAGCCCCTGCATCGATCAACACCTGCATCGCGTCTAGTTGGCCATCCGCGCTCACATCGCGTTGACCAAGGATTGCATGCACAATTGGACTATGTCCGTCATCGTCCACAGCGTTAGCATCCGCTCGTTCGTTGATCAGTGTGTGGACGACGTGTGGCCAGGTCGCACCTAACATTAGCGGTGTGGCGTTGCCTGGCGAGCGTGCCGAGATATCTGCTCCCGCCCGGACCCATTCGGCGGCGGCTTGTGCTTCACCGCCCGCGCAGGCGAGGTGCAAACCGGTCAGGCCATTGCGTCGGGCTTCCAGATCGGCACCTGCTTCCACAAGCAAACGAAAACGCTCCCGGTCGAAAGGAGGAAAAGCGGCGTGCATTAAAGCCGTCTGGCCGACGTCATCGGCAATCGAGGGATCGGCGCCTTGGGCAAGCAGGTTTCGTGCGGTTTCCAACGAATTTCGCCTCAGAAGCCGTTCCGACAATCGGTGAGAATGATCGGCTTCCTGTGTATCTTGTGCTGATTCTCCTCCGAATAGAATTTGGAATACGTCTTCGTCGAACTTCGCGGCGTCGAACGTCGATTCGTTACCTTTGTCATTCGCTTCGGTCAGCGCCGTGGAAGATTCGTCCGCTGTCTCAGTTACCGTTTTTTCGTGTTCAGCCTCCTCTCGATCCAATTCCAGCATCCCCAGTCGCCCCGCGAGACGTTCCCGGTCGAGATACCCTTCCGGCATCAAGTCTGCCAGTGCGCGGCTGAGTTCCGGGTCAAACGTTTCATACATCTCGTCCGTCACAGAATCGGTGATCTTCAGCGGTAACATGAACGCGTGCTGGTTATTTGACCGGATGGTGATGTGCCGTTCCGTATCGCAATGGATTCGGATCAAATGCGAGGGATAATCACTACTCCAGCACGAGCTGTAATGCCGTTCGATCGCTGCCGGTGGATAATCGAAGATCGCTGTATCCAGACAAAGAATCGCCGGGCGAGCAAGTGCTTTCACGAGTCGGGAAAGAACTCGTTCAGGCAATTCGTCGCTGGTTGCCTCAAGCGCCAGCTGACGGACGAAGCTGTCTTCGGCATTGGTAATTGTGACCTTGGCCGAGATGGACGGAGGAACGGCGAATCCAACCCACCGCGAGAAGATTTCAATTCGATTGATCGCGGAAAGGGAAGGGACGGAGATCATGTTGGCGCCTGGATGTAGTCGATGAAGGCTGAAGCAACGTTCGCGATATTGCGCGCCAGTACCGCAGTCCAGATCGACCCGGTTACCATCCGGGTCCAACCTAGCGCGACGCCCGCGTACAGCGTAAATGTGAGCATCGTCAACGCCGCAAGTCCATTCAAAGCGAGGATGTGGAGAAGGGCATTTGCCACCGAGAGAAAATCGACATGGCTGATTGCGAAATGAACTAAAAGTGATTTATCTAGTCTCATCCTTGGATGATCTGGCACAGATCAAAGTCGACGCTACCGTTGGCGAACAACGGACATTGTTCCAGCAACAGAGCGCGTATTCAATCCCGAGACCAGGCCGGCCGGGCTTGGTTCACCCGAGCAACCGTGTACCTCCTGTTCCTTCTCCTCCTCGCAATTTATCGACCATCGGCCGGGTCATCGCCTCCTCCGAGCAGGCACCGCTGTCGCAGACGTTCGACCTCGACGCTGTGGACGACCCGACCGACGGGTGGCAACTGTATTGCCTGACCGAAGTCACAATCCGGACTCGCGAATGAACGAAAAGCTTTCTAGATTAATTGCTTAAACTTATTGGACCAAGCCTGGATTCACGATAAGGGCACTCACATGACTCGCATTGCAGCTACGATGACCGTTGCGTTCAGCGGTTTGCTTCTTCTCTTTCTCTGCTTCAGCTTCGCTCAGGATCGGCAAGAAACACGACGCGATTCCATCGCTCCGAAGCAGGAACCTGCCCCACCGGCGACAATCGGACATCCGGCTTTTATGAGCCCTCATGCATCACCGATTGCGCTGTCCGGTGGTCGCGTGTATGTGACAAACACACCGGCCGACACCGTCGACGTTATTGACGCGAAAACGCATCAGATCGGCGTCCGCATCAACGTCGGCGTGAACCCGGTCGGAATCGCCGTCAGACCCGATGGAAAAGAAGTTTGGGTTGCCAACCATATCTCGGATTCGGTGAGCGTGATCGACATTGATCCCGCCAGCCCAACCTGTTTTCAGGTGATCGCCACGATCCAGGATTTTGATCCGGACACTAAAGCAACACGATTTGACGAACCCGTCGGGATTGCCTTCGCCAGCAACGAAAAAGCGTATGTTTCCGTTTCGTCTGAGAACAAGATTGCCGTTGTTGATGTCGCTACACGTCAAATCCAAAAACGATTGGAGATCGCCGCTCAAGACCCCCGCGCAATAGTCGTCCGAGACGGTCGTCTTTACGTCCTTCCGTTTGAATCAAACAATCAAACGCAGCTTTCCGGTGGCAGCAAAGACAAGATTGATGGCGACCTGGTGACATTCGACGCGTGGGACCATTCCATCGCGAACAACAACGTCTTGTCGCTCGGGCATGTGGTGGACATTATCAAGCACCCGAAAGTTCCCGATCGCGATCTTTTCGTATTTGATACCCAGACAGACATGCTCGTTAAAACAGTGAATACGTTAGGGACGCTTTTGTATGGGATGGCAGTCGATTCCAAGGGCCGCGCGTTCATCGCTCAGACGGACGCTCGCAACGAAGTCAATGGCCGGGCGGGAACGAAGAAACATGGTTTGGCAGAATTGCAGAATCGAGCTTTTCTGAATCGAATCACAAGTGTCCGTGTCGATGGTGATTCCGCCGAACCAACATTCTTCGATCTCGAGCCGCTGCCACCGAATCATCCTGCCGCCGGAATGGCCTTGGCAACTCCATTTGCCATCCAGGTAAGTGATGACGATTCAACGCTGGTCGCCAGCGCCGCTCATTCAGATAAACTGTTTACGGTCGATACGACCACCGGAGCAATTCTTGGTCGAGTCGATGTCGGTGCCGTTCCTGAAGGGATCGCACTGCAATCGTCCGCAAGTGGCAAGCCGGAACAAGCCTGGGTTTTGAACGCGGCGGCGAATACGGTTTCGCTAGTTGACGTCACTGATCCCGCGACACCTAAGGTTGTCGCCACGGTGTCACTTGAAGATCCGACTCATCCCGCCGTCAAACGGGGACGAATTGCGTTCAGCACGGCTTCGGCGTCGACGACGGGCACTTTTTCCTGTGCAAGCTGTCATCCGGATGGGCATACTGATCAGTTGTTGTGGGTCTTGAAGACTCCGATCGTCACCGGCGGAAACCAGATCATGCCCCGCTCGACGATGCCCGTTCGTGGGTTGCGGGACACCGCGCCGTTCCATTGGGATGGAATTCCCGGCGATCCCTACGGCGGGATCAATAGCGCTCACATCCGCGAGATTGTGCCGCCTAACAGCAGCGTTGATCACCCGGAAAGCAGCACGCGCAACCTGGTCGACGGAGGCCTCGCCTCAACAATGGCGATGGAAGGTGATCCATCGGTCAACGATGAAGGGAAGCCTGGAAAGCTGACTGCGGCTCAGCGGGACGACATGGCGAAATTTCTTTTGAGCGTCCCTTACCCTCCATCGCAACGCCGTTCGTATGACAATGTACTTTCGAGCGAAGCGTCTAAGGGCTTCAAACTGTTCCATATTGATGGCGATCTTGATCCCGGCAAGCCACAAGCCAATGTGTGTGGTGACTGTCATCGTATGCCGTTCCTGGTCAGCACGAACACGCCCGGAACGGGAATGGATGCTCCCACATGGCGAGGGGCTTACGATCGTTGGTTGATCCTGCCTCAAGGCCGACTGAACATCGTCGAGTTTGATTTTTATCGTCGAGTCGCCGAGCAAGGGACGCCCGAACGGAATGTCTGGCAATTCTCGTGGGGTGGACGTCGCCGATTCGATCCCGTCTGGGAAATGGTACTAGAAGGTTGCACGGGCTTCTCCGGAAGTTTTGCGAGACAAGTTACACTGAACCAGAAGTCTGTCGATGAGGCACTCTCGAAAGATTTGCTCGATGCCTTGGAACGTTCCGCGAACGAAGGGGGAATCGTGCTTCAAGCGGAAGGTGTCTTGCTTGAAGACGGAAAGTCCAAATCCATCGCCTTACAGTTCGATCCAGAATATCTCGGCGGGACCTACGTCAGAAGAGATGGTGATCGCGAGTCATTCTCGCGAGGCGAGCTGAGTCAACTCGCGAAGGAAGGTCGTTTCATCGGGACCTTCACCGGACGGCTTGGTAACAAAGTTGACTATGACAATCCACAACCGGCATTGTGGACGCAGGGACCCATTGAAAAACAACGGGGTAAGCAGGACTTTCCGATTCTCTACGTCGGCAACACGACGATGACAGTTAGTGGGCGGCACATTCAGAATAACGCTTTGGTCGTCGTCGACGGTCATCGCGTTCCAGGAACGGTTCAATGTAACGGTGAGACTGTCAGGATCGAACTGGCATCGTTGCCGACGACTGGTATGCACTTCCTGCAAGTTCAGAACTCGGACGGCTTGTTCAGCAACGATTTCATTTTTCACGTGACAGAGAACGCCGAGGCCGCAGCAGAGTTGAATCTCCTGGTCGACGAGGCGCGTGGTAACGTCAGGGATCAGATTGCTGAAGCGATTGCTCGAGGAAACCTGGAAGCAACACAAAAGCTGGTGGCGGGAGGAACCCAGATCAACGCTCGCCGTTCGCAAGGAGGATCGACACCGCTCAGCACGGCGGCAGTCTACAACCGCGTGGATATCGCCCGGATGCTGCTCAAGAATGGTGCCAAGGTCGAGGCCACAAACGAAGACGGAAATACCCCGCTACATGTCGCCGCGTTCTTTTGTCACGCCGAGATGATCCAATTGCTACTCGACAACGGCGCTTCCCCGCTGATCAAGAACAAACGGGGCGAAACTGCAATCGATGTCGTCTCGGGCGAATGGAGTCAGGGTTTGGGTGAATTCTACACGGGGATCGGCACGGCGATTGGTCTGGAGCTCAATCTGGATTTCATCCAACGCGAACGCCCCAATGTCGCCAAGTCGCTTCGAGACTCTTTAGGGGGAAAATGAAATCATCAGGAACCAAATATGACAAACTTGACGTCAGCAATTTGTGGTCGATGATCAACTGCGGTCAAGCGGCGGCGGACAATCACAGACCACAGTTCGAGTGGACCAGTGATCCAATGTGACGTCGACCGTGTGCCACTGGCGGTAGCCTTGAGGCGCCAGTGTCTTCAAAAAGCCCCCGAAATTTTGTTTAGCGGCGATCAAACCGGAAGTCCCCCTCAAGGATCGGATGGAACTGGCATTTGCTCTCGGTCGAATGGGTGACCCACGCGTGGCTGCTGATCTTCGCGATCCCAAGACATGGGTGGCCGATCCCTCAATATGGGTCACTGTGAATCCTGGGACTTACCGCGTCGGTGATGCAAAGCTCCAAAAACAATACGGACACGAATGGGCTTTGAAGCCGGGAAAGTTTCAACTCGAACAACCGATCAAATTGTCGCGATTTCCCGTCACGAACCGGCAGTTTGCGGCATTCGTCGCCGATGGTGGCTACACAAAAGAAAAATACTGGATCGACAAGATTGACGGGGACGACGGCTGGAAATGGTGTCAATCAAACAACATCACGCTGCCCGCCTGTTGTAACGATTCCAAGTGGAATGGCGAAACACAACCTGTGGTGGGGGTGAGCTGGTTCGAAGCGATGGCGTACTGTCGGTGGGCAAACTGCCAATTGCCAACCGATCGCGAGTGGAAAGCCGCAGCTCGTGGCCCCAAAGGTTGGGACTATCCCTGGGGCAATGACTGGCGGGATGGAATCTGTAATTCGAACGAAACGGATCTGGGCGTCACGACCCCTGTCGGAATTTTCACCGAGTCAAAAGCGGCCTGTGGTGCGGAGGATCTTGCGGGCAACGTCTGGGAATGGTGCGTCGATTGGCATAACGTTGAAAAAAAGGAATTTCGTGTGGTCCGCGGGGGTTCCTGGAACCTCAATTCGTGGTACGCGCGCTCTGCCTTCCGCGGCAGGAACACGCCTGACGACCGTCTCAACTATATTGGTTTTCGGGTGGTGTCGTAGCGTCAGGACTCTTAATTTCCCCTGATTGGCTTTTCTTCTTTACCCCTTTTCTTGCATTTTGATTTTTCTTCGCCGCGAAGCGGCGCGCGATTTTTTTTCAGGGAGAGGATTGAAAATGGCCAGGTCAGCAGCAGAACTGGTAGTGATTACGAAAATGTATGACGTTGTCATCTGAGGGTGTCAGTCGGTCCTCTTTCTTAACCGCAGAGCGGTGACCGAGTAGAGCCTGGGGCAGCTTCTGCCCCAGATAGGGCGTGTCACAAATCAATGTAAAAGCCCCATCGGGCAACGCCGTGAAGGAGTTTTCAAAACGGTACTGAGTGACGTGCCACTGCATCGGAGTCTTCTCCGACGCAGTGCTCTTCGCAATTATCACTGGCTTCAAAGAGCACTGAGTGACCGAAGACGGTCATTCAGTGGCACAAGATCTTGTTCGAACCCTT
>CAILLA010000139.1 GCA_903834925.1 uncultured Schlesneria sp. | reverse complement strand
TCATCACGCGGAGCGATGATGGCTACTTTGGTCTGAGGTAGAACCTCCCGAGCGTCTTTCTCTTGCGTCTTTGCGTTAAATTCCAATTCAATTTGCTTGATTTTGTGAGGAATCCAATCTCGAAACACCAAAGATCGCAACTTCGAAATTTGCACGTCGGGCTAACGAATTAATAACGATTCGCCTTGTCGGAAATATCTTTACGACACCAGGCTCCGTCCCAACGGATGCATTTCACCGCCTGGTAGGCTCGTAGCTTTGCTTCGGAAATTGTGTCACCGATGGCTGTCACACCAAGAACGCGGCCACCGTCGTTGACGATCTGGTCGCCGATCCGCCGTGTTCCTGCGTGGAAGACTTTCGTTTCGGGAACAAGCGCCGCTTCTTCGAGTCCACGAATCGGATGTCCCTTTTCGTAATCCCCGGGATATCCGCCTGACGCCATGACAACACACAGTGACGGGCGAGGGTCCCAATCCAATGGCTCGATCTGGTCCAGTTTGCCGTCAGCAACGGCAAACATCGTTAAGGCCAGGTCAGACTTCAATCGCATCAGCACGGCCTGAGTTTCAGGATCGCCGAGACGAACATTGAATTCCAGGACTTTCGGGCCTTGAGCGGTCAGCATCAGGCCAGCATACAGACAGCCGCGAAATGGTCGTCCTTCTTTGTTCATCTCGTGAACAATCGGAATCAGAATTTTCTCGACGACGGTGTCGACGATTTCATCCGTGATGATCGGCGTTGGGCTGTAAGCTCCCATTCCGCCGGTATTCGGTCCGAGGTCTCCGTCATAAGCGGCCTTATGATCCTGAGCCGCTTCCAGAGGAACAATCGTATTCCCGTCGACGAATGCGAGCAGGCTGGCCTCTTCTCCTTCGAGACGATCCTCGACAACGATTCGCAAGCCTGCTTCACCGAATTCACGTTGAAGCAGCATTCGCTTGATCGCTTCGCGGGCTTCTTCGTTATTAGAGCAGACGGTTACTCCCTTGCCTGCCGCCAATCCGTCAGCTTTGATCACAAAGCGATCACCCGCTTCGCGTTCTTCGATGTAACTCATCGCTTCTGCAGAGTTCGTGAAGACACGAAAGTCAGCGGTTGGAACATTGGCTTTCCGCATCATTTCCTTGGCGAATTTCTTCGAGCCTTCCAGTTCAGCGGCGGCTTTCGACGGACCAAATACGCGCAGGCCCGCCTTTTGAAATTCGTCTGCGATGCCGAGTACCAATGGGACTTCAGGACCCACTACCGTCAGATCGATCTTTTCCTTTTGGGCAAACTTGATGAGTCGCGGGATGTCCGTCGCCTGAATTTCGACGTTGGTACATTCCAGGCTGGTACCGGCGTTACCTGGTGCGCAAAAGATCTGTGTCACCGAAGGGGATTGTTTCAATTTCCAGACCAGCGCATGTTCGCGCCCGCCACTGCCGATTACAAGAACTTTCATATCGCGACGACATCCTGCGAAATTCGATTGCTTTAAAGAATTGCCTTCTGTTTGGATCAGTCATGCAGCCGTCTGCAACAGACCAAACCCCAAGCACGGACACGAGGCAAACACGCAATTGTAAAGACTTGAAGGCAACTTGCCTATTACTCAAGATGGAAACGACAGAGAGTTGATGGGAGAAAGCACAACGACTTTCTCTTCATCAACTCTCAACGTACGACAACCACGATCATTGCAGATCGCAAAACTTCAAGACGCTGTTGCTGCGGCAGCGGCTGGAGATGGAAGGTGTTCCAGAACACTGTCGATCAAGCCATAGGATTTGGCTTCTTCGGCGGACATGAAGTTGTCCCGGTCTGTATCCTCTTCAATCTTATCCAGCGTCTGGCCGGTGTGTTTGAGCATCAGTTCGTTCATGCGCCGTTTGGTGCGGAGAACTTCCTTGGCGTGGATTTCCAGTTCCGTGGCTGTTCCTTGCATGCCAGCCAGCGGTTGATGGATCATGATCCGGCTGTTCGGCAACGCGAACCGCTTGCCTTTTGTACCTGCGGTAAGAAGCATTGCTCCCATGCTGGCACATTGACCCAGGCAATATGTCGCCACATCGCAGCTGATGAACTGCATCGTGTCGTAGATCGCCATCCCAGCGGTAATCGATCCACCGGGACTGTTAATATACATGTGGATATCGGCTTTGCTGTCTTCGAATTGAAGATACAGAAGTTGAGCCACAATGCTGTTGGAAACATCATCATTGATGGCACTTCCCAACAGGATGATTCGGTCGCGAAGCAGGCGACTGTAAATGTCCATCGCCCGCTCTTCGCGGCCATTTTTTTCGATGACGTAGGGAACCAGTGAAGTCATATCAGTGAACTCGCAGTTCGAAGGAAACTGTTGGAAACGGGAATCGCAAAATTGCGCCGAGTTTGTGTTCTAGACGGAATCACGTCGTCGCGGCGGCCTTCAATTTCGGATTCACTAGGATCTCATCGACGAGACCGTATTCTTTTGCCTGTCCGGCATTCAAATAACGATCACGACCCGTGTCTTTGGCAATTCGTTCAACTGGCTGTCCCGTATGTTGTGATAGAATGCCGTTCAAGACTTCTCGTGTTTCCAGGATTTCTTTTGCCTGGATTTCGATGTCTGACACCTGACCACCGACTTCGCCGTACGGCTGGTGGATCATCATTTTGGCATGGGGAAGGATAAATCGTTTCCCTTTAGTGCCGCCCGCAACCAGGATTGCTCCGCCGCTCGCAGCCAGACCGACGCAATACGTCGCGACGCTGCATTGCAGGAACTGCATCGTGTCGTAGATCGCCATCGTTGCCGAAACGGACCCACCAGGGGAATTAATGTAGAAGTGGACATCCTGGTGCTTGTTCTCTGATTGCAGGAACAGCAACTTCATGACGATCAGGTTTGCGCTGGCGTCATGGATGGGACCGTCAAGAAAGACGATCCGATTTTCGAGCAACAGATCACCAATCCCCATTTGACGCTGACGCGCGTAATCGCGAGACGCATTCAATTGCGGAGACACTGAACCACGGAACGAGTCGAGCATGCATCATCCTTCGTCATTTTCGACGGAAAAAGGGAAAAAAGTCCAAGAGTTTCCCGTCACTTTGCACTCTTCGACAGGAAGAGTAGGCACATGCCCTGTCTCAGGCAAGCCTCGCGACCTTGAATTCCGTCATGTCGGGGTGATGTCGCGAGGAACGGAACTGCTGTTCGCCTTTGAATGGGCTGCTCCATCAAGATCCGCTGGAAGACGAAAACAACATCATGCAGGGGAGTTCAGTTTTTCAAGTCAGTAAAAGCTGGGTGCCACGATCATGGAGTCTTCGACATGGTCGTGCGAAATGGAATGTGCTGCATCAGGTCTCACGGCTTTGTCGAAGACTCCAAAACCGTGGCACCCCAATTTGAAACACGAATCCCCCGCAACATTTGTCGGCAATTGGACTTCGTGTCGCGTTGCGGGATATACTTCCAAGTCTGTCCAATAAATATTGTACCGTTTACCAACCCAATTCAATCGCGTCTGATCGCGATATTGTTTTCCCCACCGCTTGCTCTACGAGTCTTGGTTATGAAGGTTTCCGTCACTTGTTCGGGCTGTGGTATGGCCTTCAAGGTTGATGGGCAGTATGTGGGGAAGCGGGGAAAGTGTCCGAATCCGGAATGTCGACAGGTGTATACAGTGCCTGACCCTGAATTCGACTTATCTGAACCGCCACCCACGTCCAAAAAACCAGGATCAGCTCAGTCAAAGAGCCTGGACTGGGGTGAATCACTGGTCCAGAAGAAATCCAAGACTAAGAAAAGCTCGGCGCTCTGGTTGTCTCGGATTGACCGGCCGTCGTTCCTGATGGGAATCGGCGTCTCGGCAATACTTGCTCTCATTGCTGCAGTTGCTTGGCCTTTGATCGGTACAAAACATTCTTTTGTCGCAGCTGAGAATCCGGTCTCTGGTCAGAATCCGGACGCTAACCAGACAGCGGAATCCGGTTTCTCAACAAACGTAAGCTCCATTACAGCGAAGTATTGCGTTAGCTGCCACGGTGCTGAAAAGCCGGAAGCGGGTCTGTCGTTGACGAAGTACGTTGATGAGAAAGCCTTGTTGAAAGATCGGCGAATTTGGGAGCGAGCTTTTGAAATGATCAAGGCTGGCGAGATGCCGCCGCATGATAGCCCTCAACCAACCGCTGACGAGAAATCAAAAATTCTCGACTATCTGCACGACAAACTCCATAAGATTGATTGTTCCAAGGTCTCTGATCCAGGCCGGGTGACGATCCGTAGATTAAATCGAACGGAGTACAACAACACGATTCGCGACCTGATGCAGGTCACGTTCAGGCCGGCTGACGATTTCCCCTCGGATGATGTGGGATATGGTTTCGACAACATTGGAGACGTCCTTTCGCTGCCGCCGTTGCTGATGGAAAAATACCTCAACGCTGCCGAGAAGATCGCCAATCAGGCAATTCTGGCGGTTGATCTCGGGAATCCGCCAACACGGGAATATGATCGCGACAGCCTGCATCGGAGTTCGGTTGCTCATTCGCACGGCGAAGACGCGACCATCCTGGTCTCAAATGGCGAGCTTCATGTCGAGCATCAATTCCCGCAGTCAGGTGAATACATCCTGAAAGTGATTGCTGCCGAAACACCTGCGGGAACCGAATCGTCACAAATGGAATTTCGGCTCGATGGTAAACCTGTCGCAAAGTACCAGGTCAATCAGACCGAACCAAACTACGGTAAGTTTGAATTCCCAATTCATCTCGACCGCGGCCTGCACAAATTCGCGGTCGCGTTTTTGAATGACTTTTACGATCCGAAAGCGGCAGACAAGGATCGTCGTGACCGAAATCTGATTGTTCGAGACATTCAGATCATCGGGCCGTCGTCGATTGATCACTCGGAATATCCACCATTCCATCGTTCATTTATGACCGTGGTTCCAGGCGAAGGGACATCGTTTGTCGACGCCGCTCGAGAAAACCTGCGTCCATTCATCAGGCGAGCGTTTCGCCGTCCGGTTTCAAACAGCGAGCTGGCGAAATTTGTGAGTTTGGCGGAGCGGATCGCCTCTGAAGGAGAATCGTTCACAACCGCAATGCAAGTTGCGGTTACGGGTGTCCTCGTCTCGCCGCATTTCCTGTTTCGGATCGAAACGGACAAGAATCCGGACGATGCGAACGATAAGCATCCGCTGAATGATTACGAATTGGCGACCAGATTGTCTTACTTTCTGTGGAGCAGCCTTCCCGACGACGAACTGATGTCACATGCCGAGAAAAATGATCTGCACTCCGATGCAGTCATTGATTTACAGGTTCGCCGAATGCTGGCTGACCCGAAATCGCATGCTCTGGTGGAAAACTTTGCCGAACAATGGCTTCAATTGCGAATTTTGAACGAGATCACGCCGGACCCCAAGCGATTTCCGGAATTCAACGTGGAATTACGCGAGGACATGAAGCGCGAGACCAACCGATTCTTCGAACATGTGATGCGCGAAGATCGCTCAATCTTGGAATTTCTCGATGGAGCCTACACATTCGTAAACGAGCGCCTGGCAAAGCATTACGGATTTGAGGGAATTAACGGACCGGAATTCCAGCAGGTCAGCTTGTCTGGAAAAAACCGAGCGGGATTGCTGACACAGGGAAGCGTTCTGACGTTAACCTCAAATCCAGACAGGACATCCCCTGTGAAACGAGGCAAGTGGGTCATGGAAGTGCTGCTGAATCAGCCCCCACCGATACCGCCGCCGAATGTTCCAGAGTTGGCCGAGACTGCAAAAACTCAGCCGAATATGACGCTCAGACAGCAAATGGAACTGCATCGCGAGAATCCGTCTTGTGCTTCCTGCCACCGAACGATGGACCAGTTGGGGTTCGGAATGGAGAATTTTGATGCGATCGGTCGCTGGCGGGATCGGGATGGGAACCAGGAACTGGACACTCGGGGGGAATTGGCCGGCGGAAAATCATTTAATGGGCCTGCGGAACTGGCGGCGGTGTTACGAAGCAAACAATGCGAATTCGGCGAATGTTTGGCAGAAAAAATGCTGACTTACGCATTAGGTCGGGGTCTGGAGTTTTACGATCGGTGTGCGACCGCTAAGATATTGGCATCTCTAAAGGATCACGATTTCAAATTTTCGGTGCTGATTACCGAAATCATCAAGAGTGAACCGTTTCGAATGCGGCGTGGAGAACCTAGCCCTGCGGGCTAGAGAGTAGAATTTAGAAAGTAGTGAGTAGACGGAATGAACGGATGTTGTACGAGGTTTGTGTGACCTGGTACTCCCGTCTAGTGAGATCCGTTGAAATTTTGGGTATGCTCTTCAGTTTGAGGCGTTGCTACGAACGAGAGATGCGAAAGCCTGATTTCGACGAAAGATCTGTTTTTCAAGAGAGTCGGCTCACCCGACGTGATTTTGACGCAGGCGTGACCTTGTTCCAGGTCCGACTGTTACGGGTTTGAGTGACAAAAGAGTGGTTCCAATGGAGCCGCACCAACGAGCAGCGATTTGGCTGCCTAGACCAAGGATTTGAAGTGACAGATATCAACGACGATCTGAAAGATGATCAACACACCCACGAAGAAGCTCATCAGCACCATATCTCGTCGCACGAAGACATTGACAATGTCGACGATGAGGATGGCGAAGATGCCGTCAATGGCGATCTAACCCCGAATGATATTTTCGGGCTCGATCCCTTAGACGTTTTGACGCTGGAAGAACTCGCCGAGTATCTGAAAGTGTCGCCTGCTGCGGCTCATCGCGTCATCAAGGAACAGAAACTTCCCGGCCGAAACATCGGCGGCGAATGGCGATTTCTGCGAGATGCCGTAGCCAACTGGTTGCGCGGACAGGAAGCTCCCGCTCAGCAACAGCAAAAAGCGCGCGAGGATTATTCCAAGGCCAAACCGCCAACTCCGCCAGCCCCACCAGAAGAACCAGCGGAACGATTCTCTCGCCCGCCACAACGTCCTTACCAGGCAGATCAAGCCGGTGGTGGCGGAGAATACCGACCACGCCAGCGATTTCCTGAAGGGGGTCAGCAATACGGCAATCAAGGTGGTGGCCAGTACGGTAATCGCGGAGGCCAATACGGTGGCGGCCAGTACGGCGGTGGCGAACAAGGTGGTGGAAACTACGGTGGTTCGGCCGGCGGATATACTCCTCCTCCACGACGTCCTTTCCGGGCCGCTGAAGGTGGTGGGCAAGGTCAATTCGGTGGTGGCGGCGAAGGTGGAGGCTATCGCGGCGGAAGCACTGGCGGAGCCCGATTTGGTGGCGGCGGGTATGCAGCTGGCGGCGGCGGTGGTGGTGGTGGCGGAGGTTACGCCGGGGGTGGGCAACGCTTCGGAGACGGGGCCAAACGTAAAAACAAACGCCATGTTTTCGATAATGAACGTGGCAAACGACTCGATCGTCGTCGGGAAGGTGAAGCCCCCGAAGGCGAAGGGGACGAATGATTTGTTGAGAACTACCGGTCCTCTACGTCGAACAAACGATCATGTGAGGCTAGTGCGTTGTCAACGCTAAAGATTCGGGTGCCACTGGATGACCGTCTTCGGTCACCCAGTGCTCTTTGATTGCCTCGATAATAGGGAAGCCACTGCGTCGGAGAAGACTCCGATGCAGTGGCACACAACCCGAACTTTAAGTGTTGACAACGCACTAGAGAACGTCTGTTGCCGCAGACTTGCCAGCTGATAGACTGATCTTGTTCGGACTGACAATCCTTCGGGATTTTCCATCCTGTTTGGCCGGGAATTACTCATGACACGCAATCAACCAAAACTTCCTCGACGCACTTTTCTCAAAGGTGTCGGTGCGACGATTGGTTTGCCCGTCTTGAACGCGATGCTCCCTTCCAATGGATGGACGGCGGGTGCGACCGGTGCTCCGAATCGGATGGCATTTGTCTTCGTGCCAAACGGAGTCATTGTTCCTGATTGGACGCCAAAAGGTGAAGGATCGGACTGGCAACTCTCGCCAACACTGGAACCTCTCACAGGGGTGAAGGACCACCTCTGCGTGATGACGGGCCTGGCCCAGGATAATGCAGAAGCCAAAGGGGATGGTCCCGGCGATCATGCGCGATCTGCGGCAGCGTTCCTGACGGGGGCTCATCCTGTCAAAACCGATGGAGTCGACATCAAGGCCGGCATTTCGGTTGATCAGGTGGCTGCGGAGAAAATCGGCTCGATGACCAGGCTACCTTCGCTGGAAATCGGAACCGAAGGTGGCCGTAACGCGGGTCAATGCGATTCCGGTTACAGTTGCGCATACTCGAACAATATTTCGTGGAAAACGCCGTCAACGCCAATGTCGAAAGAGATTAATCCGAAGCTCGTTTTCGAACGGCTATTTGGTTCGTCTGGCGATCAGGAGTCGGCAAAAGCCCGAGCCAGGCGTGACTTTTTCCGGACGAGCATTCTCGACTCGGTCAGTGACGATGCCGCAAAACTTTCGAAAGAACTGGGGCAAACTGACCGACGAAAATTGGAAGAATATTTCACCAGCGTTCGAGAAATCGAACAACGAATTGCTCGTTCGCAAGCGGACACCACGAAACAAAAGTTGCCGCAGATGGAGATGCCGCAGCGTATTCCGCGAGAACTCGACGATCATATCCGTCTGATGTTCGATCTGCTCGCGACTGCATTCGAAACCGATACCACACGTATTGCCACGTTCATGCTGGCCAACGAAGGGAGCAATCGAAGCTATCCGATGGTGGGTGTCAATGACGGTCATCACCACTTGTCACATCATCAAAACAAAGACGATTTTATCGCCCCTTTGAAGAAGATCGATAAATACCTGATCACCCACTTCGCCAATTTTCTTGAGAGACTGAAGGGGACCAAGGAAGGTGACGGCAGTTTGCTTGATCACTCGATGATCGTTTATGGGTCCGCCATTTCGGATGGAAACCACCATAATCACAACGACTTGCCAATTTTGCTGGCGGGTGGAGGATCAGGAACGATCACTACAAATCGCCATGTCGTTTATCCCAAGAATACACCCCTGAATAACCTGTTTCTCTCGATACTTGATCGCATGGATGTCCGTATCGATCAACTCGGCGACAGCACCGGACGCCTGGATCGAGTCAGTATTTGACGCGCCGCACTGGTTGACATCAAAAGCCCGTTTCAATTCGGGAAATTCCTATTCTTATTGGTCATGGCCCGATGCATCATCAATTTATTCCGACGACCTATCATCGTTCTCTTGGTCCGTTTGAACCGGTGTTACGAGTTCGAAGTGGTGACTCCATTTCCACAACGACCGTTGATGCTGCCGGTTGTGATCAGACGGGAGCGACAGTCACGCCGCGAGGCAATCCCCAGACGGGTCCATTCTTCGTCGAACACGCCGAACCGGGTGACGTGCTGGTCGTAACTCTCGATCGGATTCGTCCAAATCGAGCGACCGGCTGGGCGAGATCGGTTGTTGCTCCGAATGTCGTCGACCCCTCGTTCGTAAAACAACTTCCAGATGCACCTCTTGCTGAATGGGCAATAAACGAAGCTGACCGAACTGCAACGCTGATCGCTCCTGAGTCCAATCTGGGACAGCTGAAAATCCCAATGGAGCCGATGCTTGGCTGTTTCGGAGTCGCTCCATTTCGCCAGCAGGCAATCTCGACAGCAACCTCGGGTGAGCATGGCGGCAACATGGACTATCGTGGATTTGTCGCCGGGGTCACCGTTTACTTCCCGGTCTTTGAACCCGGCGCGTTGTTCTTTCTCGGGGATGGTCACGCAGCTCAGGGGGACGGCGAAATCGTGGGGACGGGCATCGAAATCTCAATGGATGTCACCGTCACACTGAGCGTTTTAAAAGGGAAAACCATCACCTGGCCACGAGGCGAGAACGCGGATTTCATCTTCACTGTTGGCAATGCACGCCCATTGGACCAATGCCTGCAGCATGCCACTACGGAAATGCTTCGGTGGCTCGAACAGGATTATGGTCTCGATCCTCTGAGTGCGAATCTGTTGATCAGCCAATGCGTACGGTATGACTTGGGAAACATGTTTGATCCGGCATACACGATGGTCTGCAAACTATCAAAGCGATTTCTGCCTCCGAAAAAACAATGATCCAGTGCCACTGCTTCGGAGTCTTCGGAGAAGCAGTGTCTTCTCACTCTGCGGGTGAAAGAGCACTGCATGACCGAAGACGGTCATGCAGTGGCACCCTAATTCAGAAGTTTGACAAAACTCTACGAAGATCAGGCGAAAAAGTTTCGCTGTTCGGTACATTCTACGAGATCGAACCGTTCGTCGTGATAATACTGCTGAATCAAAGAACGGCAAATAACGCCTATTCTTAACAGCTCGATAGAACCGATTCTCAGTGTAGATCGAAATCGCCTGGTATTAACAGGAAATCTGGGCGTCTCATTCACACTATGGAGGCAACGGATTGCGCCTGACAAGGATTCTATAACCATGCAAGGTGACGTCCGTCCCTTTGTCTCTCGAACGATGACATTTGTGGCGCTTTCAGCAGCAATCCTGGTTTCGGGTTGCGTCACATCGGTCAAAGTCCGCAAGTCTGCGTCTTGTCCGAGCTGTCAAGGAGATCCGTATCCCACGCTGAAACCGATACCAGCCCGTCCGTATGACGATTATCAATCGCCGAACAACGGCGGGGTCGCACCTGAACCACTTCCACCAAGGCCACCCGTGGAAACTTCAAGACGATTTCCCTCGTCCGGCAATCCAATGACTTCTGCCAACCAATCCGTCGATCGAGATGCAAAAAACATGTTCGACTGATTACAGCCATCAAATACGAAACTCAAGCCGGGGCACTTCTCAACGATCGACCATCATTGACCTAATTCGATGTTCCGGCGCAGGCCGGGCGGTTATCACCGCCCGGCCTGTTTTCATTCATGCTCGCGAATCTCGATCTCGATTGATAGATTCTCCCGGTCGCTGAATCTCCCAGCGTTGAACTCGACCACTCCCCATTCCCGAGTAATGATTCATGTTTGCTCGAGCGCACAGTGTTGGTTTTCTTTTGACGCTGTCTGCCTTTGTGCAATTGCCAGATCTTTCAGCGGCAGATTCTGTCCCTTCACGACCTAACATCGTTTTCATTCTCGCCGATGACTACGGGACTGGCGAGGTTGGTTGTTATGGTGCCGACAATTACAAGACGCCAAACATCGATGCTTTGGCTGGGGGCGGCACTCGTTTCACACGTGCCTACACCGCACCACTGTGTGGTCCATCACGTGCTTTGATACTCACGGGACGCTACGCATTTCGTACTGGAGCAACGAACCAGGACGCCACTGGCCGAATGACGCCAGATCGCGAAACGATGATGCCCAAAATCCTTAAACAGGCGGGTTATGCCACGTCTTGCGTCGGTAAGTGGGGTCAGCTTCCGCTTGGGCCGGCCGAATTCGGCTTCGACGATTATCTCAAGTTCAAGGGGAGCGGAGCCTATTGGAACACCCAGCAAAAAGCCAACGCTTATGAAGTGAATGGGAAATCCATCAAATTGCGTGACGATGAATATCTGCCCGATGTGATGCATGAACACGTCACGAGATTCATCACGGCAAATCGAGACAAACCGTTTTACGTCTATTACTCCCTGTCGCACGTTCACACCGAAATCTTGCCAACGCCCGACAGTGTTCCCGGAACGAAAGACCATTATGCCGACAATGTCACCTACATGGACAAGCTCGTTGGCAAGCTCACTGGATTGCTCGACCAATTGAAGTTGCGTGACAACACGTTGATTGTATTCACGGGGGACAATGGTTCGGCAACGGGTCGAGCGAAACGAGCCACGATTGGGGGTAAAGCACTTTCGGGCGCAAAGGGTTCGATGCAAGAGGGCGGGGCTTTGGTTCCATTGATCGTCAACTGGCCAGGCAAAACTCCTGCCGGGGTTGTCTCGTCTGATTTGATTGATTCAACGGACTTCGTCCCGACATTCGCGGAATTGGCGGGGACAAAGCTCCCGCAGAAAACCATCATTGATGGACACAGTTTCCTTGCACAGATCAAAGGTGAAAAAGGAACCCCGCGTGATTGGATATTCAATCAACTTGCCGGGATGTGGTACGTACGCGACGCCGACTGGAAGTTGACCCAGGCTGGCGAACTATTTGATATGTCCAACGCCCCATTCGATGAAAAACTGGTCCCGGTTGAATCCAATAATCCGGCGGCCAAAGCCGCCCGTAACCGACTTCAGGCAGCGCTCACAAAACTCGATCCCGCAGGCGGAATCATTGACGACGGCGATGGAACGGGCCGTCACGCGAATCGGAAAAAGGACAAGGTCAAGCAGTGACCTTGTCCTTGAATCACTTTTATTCAATGCATTCATTTTTGAGTTGGGCCAGCGAATATGAACAAGTTTTGTCTGACGGTACTGGTTTGCGTTGTATTGGCGGAGGTCGGCACGATTCGAGCCGACGATGCAAAGCCGAAGCCCAACGTGTTGTTCATCGCCATCGATGATCTCCGTCCGGAATTGGGTTGTTACGGCAATAAAGTCGTGAAGACACCGAATATCGACCGTCTGGCTCAGCGTGGGATCGTATTCAATCGAGCCTATTGCCAGCAGGCCGTTTGCAGCCCCTCGCGCAGCTCATTTCTTACGGGGAAACGTCCTGACACGACGCAAGTTTGGGACTTGCAGACCCATTTTCGCGTCGCGCTCCCGAATACGGTCACTCTGCCGCAACACTTCAAAGCCAACGGTTACCACACGGCAGCGTTGAGCAAGATTTATCATCCCGGCTATGAAGACGGCGCTTCATGGAGTGAACCGCATTGGTATCCCAACGGCAGAACTGTCGATACGGACCCCTCCGATCCCACCAAACGAATCACAAACACATACGGCAAGGGAGTTAAAAAGAACGCGAATTCCAAGGCAACTGAGGACGAAGGACCGACCACACCAAAGGGGGAAAAAACAGCCAAAACGATTCCCGCGTTTGAAGTCAGCTCTAAGAGCGACGATGAACTTTCCGACGGTTTTACTTGCCAAGAGGCGGTTAAGCGGCTTCACAGCCTTAAGTCCCGCAAAGAACCGTTTTTCCTTGCCGTTGGTTTTTTAAAACCGCATCTCCCGTTCGTTGCTCCCAAGAAATACTGGGATCTTTATGATCCAGATACGATTCCTACTCCGGCGACGGACCATCTGCCAGAAGGAACACCCTCCTATGCAGGTCACGTCAATGGAGAACTTCATGCTTACGTTGGAGTTCCAGAGGCTGATCCTATTCCCGCCGATTTCGCCCGGACACTTCGTCACGGATATTACGCCTGCATTAGTTATACTGACGCCCAGGTTGGCCGTTTGCTTGACGCACTCGATCAGGAAGGTCTTTCCCAGAACACGATCATCGTACTTTGGGGCGACCACGGCTGGCAACTTGGCGATCACGGTCTTTGGCACAAGCACACAAATTTCGAACTCGCGACACGAGTACCGCTGTTGATCAGCGTCCCTGGTTTCAAAACAGCTGGCAAGACCTGCAACGCACCTGTGGAATTTGTTGACGTCTACCCGACCCTCGCCGACGTCTGCGGTCTCGAAATTCCTGCTGACTTACACGGAAGCAGCCTGAAACCGTTGCTCGAAAATCCTGCTTCCAGCCCAGTGAAAAAAGTTGCGATCAGTCAATATCCCCGACCCGCCGGGCAAACCAGGCAGGGGGCCTTGATGGGCTACAGCGTCCGCGACGACCGCTGGCGACTGACCGTCTGGCGTAACCGCAAGACTGGCGAAGTCGCGTCGACAGAACTCTACGACGAGCAAAACGACCCGGCTGAGACCATCAATCTCGCAACGAAATCCGAACACAAGCCGGTCATCGACCGTCTTTCAGCCTATTTGCCGTAAATTGTTTGGAATGAATCATGGGCGACTTTTTTCACGGATTGCGACGAAAGACGGGGTGCGTGACATTGGCGGTCGCGTTGATGTTTATGGGAGCTTGGGTAAGAAGTCTCCGTAGTTTTGACGAGATCAATTGCCCTCTCGGAAATGAATACGCCATTGCCATGACATCATGGAAAGATGCGTTGGCGATCAGAATCGGCTGGGAACAAAGCCCATGGACCAAATTCTATTGGGTCGAAAGTAACGAAGACTTTTATGGGTATACCGATCCGAAATCGTCCCGCTATCGTTTCGAACAACCGATTCCCGACGGCGCCGGAGATTGTGTGACCTGGTATCTTTTAGGTTACGGGAGCGGCATTGGATTCTCGCCACTCGAACAGCAATCTCATTACAAAATGTTGTTTATCATTTTTCCTTACTCGCTGATTGTCTTCGGATTGACCGTGCTCTCGGCGTGCCTACTGCTGAACAAGCCTCAAAAATCGAGTCAAAAGAAAATCTCTGATCCAATTCTCGCCCCCGGGGCGTAAATCATGGACGACTGTTCTAAATTTCGGATTCGATTCTTCTTTGGGTAGAGAAAGAAACGGGGTTTCGTCAAATTTGCGATGGAGTAATTCAGATCGACTGGCGATTTCCCAGCCCCAGGTGTCATCTCAATGAATGTTGAACCTCAGGAAAAAGGACGTGTCCAAACAATATCAACGGTGGATACCGTGTTCTGTCAACGTTGTTCAAAAAGCACGAAAACTGACTGGAAACGTTTAGCCTTGTTGAATAAGATTCGCGTCGTTCCGACCACGGCAAACCCGGAGAGGTGGCAGAGTGGCCGATTGCACCGGTCTTGAAAACCGGCATGTCCGTGAGGGCATCGTGAGTTCAAATCTCACCCTCTCCGCTTTACCGTCGGCCCAGGCCGACGGTAAATAAGCAGTTGAGCGAAGAATTCTTCGATTCGCTAAAACAGAATCGACAAACACCGTTCGCGATCCGACTTCGACCTACTCTCTGCAGATTGATTTCGTGAATTTCTGCAGATCCGGTGTTTACAGGTTAAACTGCACTTCACCGAACAGGAGCGTCTGGATTTTGAGGCGTGCCGGCATGCGCAAAAAAAAATGGGAACTGCAGATGATTTCCATCCACGGCGACAAACTGGCCGGTGAGTGGAAATGAAACGGTTCTTGCGCGACTCGAACGCGGTCACGCCGCTGATCAATCATCTTCGCCTCGCGCGGGCCGGGACTGGGGCAGGGTGGCCCGATGAACCGCAATCCAAAACCGTGATGCAGGCCGCAGAACGATTCTGCTTTGAGAAGTTATTCGACAATCGCCTCAATGCGCCCAGACCGGCTTGCCGCTACTAATGCGGCATGATCCTGTTCAATCTGATCTGCATAGGCAAATGCAAAGTCGGTCATGGCGAGTTCACACTTGTCGCTAGTACCCAGGTAGCCGCTGATCAGGGCCGGATCGCCCGAGGTTGCATGCGCCCGTGCCAAGGTCCATCCGCAGACCTCGGCATACTGCTCCATTTCCCCGGCGGTGAAATCATCGACTGGCATCGAGAATTTCATGTCCCTCAATTGGCGTACGTAAAAGTCACGACCGCTGTCAGAACGCAACCAACCCAGGAATATATCACTGGCGGCTTGGACTAATCGCTGTCCCACGACAACTCTTTTTCCATGATTGTCGAAGAGACTCTTTCCCGCATGAGGTTCGAGAACGGACTGACGAGCTTCTTTGACCTGTAAGAGCAAAGGGGTTTTGTCATCACAGAAAAACAAACCCACAAAACAGCGTGTTGCGACGCTGCCGATGCCGACGACACGCAGTGCAAAGTCTTCCAGACGATACCGGTCGAACAGAACGCGGCGTTCGTCTGGTAATGAGTTTCGATAATCTTCAATCCCTTTACGGACAACTTCGATCGCACGCTCGTCTGTCACTCGCGTCATCACCGGGGGATCTTCGATAAAGCGATGTTGCCCGGCCTGTTCTTCGGTGATCTTTGGAAACAGGTTCTCGCCAACTCGTGATTCTGCCTTTTCGGCGATTTTCTCCAGTCGATTTCGTGACTTGGCATCAGGTGCGACACGGATCAGATCGTTAATGCTGATCTGGTAGTACCAGATTTCGAGGGGACTCATTTCCGAAAAATCGTGCATGTGTTTTCGGTACGAGCGTCCACAGGCAACAACGATGTCATGTGCGCGTCGATCAGAGATTCCGTTCAAACGCGAAGCCGTCACAAAGCTGGTCGTCAATCGCTTGAGGTCCCATTCCCAAGGGGCAGGAAGCGTCTCATCAAAATCATTGAGGTCGAAGATCAGGTTTCGTTCGGGGGTAGCGAACAGGCCGAAATTTAGCAGATGACAATCTCCACAGGCTTGTACCTGGATTCGAGTTACAGGGGTTGTTGCAAGGTCGTGCGCCATTAAAGCCGGCGAACCTCGCAAGAAGGTAAATGGATTTTGCAGCATTCTCCCGTAACGGATCGGAACAAGTTCCTGCAATCGTCCCCGGTTGCAATTTTGCAGAATCTCCATCGGATCACGATTGGTGTCATGCGACCAGTCCCCGTGTGCCGCTCGTGGAACATTGTCACGAAGGACTTTTCCCGCAGCCATTCTTTCGCGGATCGAGATCGATGTCATAGGACTATTTCACCCTGGTACTTTGGACATGGCACTGCTTTTCCAGTCATGCAAGTCCCCGTAAAAGACTTGAGTCGGACGGATATCCTGCGATTTCACGATCGAATCTAATTCAGGTCTTTTTGATTTTATCAGAAAGCCACTCTCGGGCGTACGTCCAGTAGCGATCGGCGGTTCGAGTGGAAATGCCCATGCGTTCGGCCGCTTCGATGATCGTCAACCCATCGAACGTCCTTAAACGAACAAGTTCGGAACCTTTACTCATTCAAGCTGGCCTGATTTTTACCGTAGTCACGGCATGGTTTTTTGCGCAGGTGTTTCGCGGTAGGGCTGATGATTTTCGTAGTTTCTAAGACGCTCACGCAATAATTTCGAATACGCAAAGTTCTTCGCTTCTTCCGCTTGCAAAATTGCTCGTTTTGACGTCGTAATCGCTTCTTCGAAACGACCTGATTCGGCATACGCCGCAGCAAGCACATCAAGAAACTGCGGAAGATTACCGCCCGTAGCCTCGCAGGCTTGTTCAGCCAGGCACACAGGCCAGAAATTTGCACGGTCGCTTGGATTCGGGCTGGTTGACATCCACCACGCCCTACTTGCAAGTTTCATTGGCCATTGCGGCCATTTCTTCAAAGCCGATGCATAGAGTTGACGAGAATCTTCACCTTGGCCGATTTTTCCTAAAGCATGAGCTAAATAAAACGGATAGGCAGCCGAGCCCGGAGAAATCTGAGCGGATCGACGGTAGTCATCCGCTGCGTCTTTCCATTTTCCTTGAGCGGACAGTGCTTTTGCACGATTGCTAAGCACATCGGCGTCATCCGGATGTTCTGCCAACGCCTTATCGAGTGCTGTCACACAATCTTGATACTCGCCGCAATCGGCCATCATCATGCCAAGCATAACGAGAGTCTCGCAATCAGACCGATCCTCGTTCTGAATCGCGTTTCTTGTCAGCCGGATCGCCTCGGGCCTGTTTCCGTCGTTCAGGCTAAACTCCGCTAAATGATAGATTGCCAGGGAATTGTTGGGATCCAGTCGATAGGCCTGTGACCACATGGATCGGGAATTTTGCCAGACAGGGATTTGCCGAATCGTCAAAAGACCACAACTCGCTAAGACAAGCGTGAAAACACCGATGAAAACCATTTTGCCTCGTCGTGTTCGATCCAGAAGATCGCCAATGCACCAAACGACTGCAAAAAAGAGGCCGATCTGCGAGAGGTACATGTACCGGTCTGCTCGCGAGTGGTGCCCTACTTGAAATAGTCCAATCACGGGAACCAGCATCCCAATAAACCAGAGCCAGCCCACAATCAGGTAGGGTCGCCGTGTTCGCTGCCAGATCACGATTCCGGTCACCGAGAACAGCACGATCACTGCCGCAATGACGTGAAGATTTGGGATTTCGTGACGGGCGTAATAAGGTGAGAGTGCTGCCGGCCATACCGACTGATACATGTAATACAGGCAGCTCGCGGCGGCGTTTTCAATGCGGTCCCAAAGCGGAATTCGGGACAAGCTTTTGATTGCACTTTTCTGGTACTGAATCGTGATAATTGAATTGGCCGCCGACATTGCGAACAGCGGAAGTTTTTCGAGGAACAGCTTCGCGAATTGCCGTATTTCTGAAGTGGAAAGGCTGTTTAATCGGGACAGAGGCCAGAAATCCAGCAACAACAGGACGCAAGGGGTCGTGACGAGCATCGATTTTGAGCTCAGCCCTAATCCGAAACTGACGATAATCAGCAGATATCGACCAATCGACGGAGCACGAACGTAATGGGCATAGGCAAGAAGCGTCAGGCAAAAAAAGAAGCCGCTCAACAGATCTTTTCGCTCAGAAATCCAAGCGACGGATTCCACATGCATTGGGTGAAGCGAGAACAATCCTGCCACAATCGCACTCCGCAGCAGATTTCCAGTGAGTGACCTGAATGCCAGAAATACCAGCAGGGAATTCAGGGCATGCAAAAGCACTGCGGTACGATGGAAGCCGTACGGGCCTGGCCCAAACAATTCGGCGTCAAGTTGAAGTGATATCAACGTCAATGGATGCCAGTTGGCAGCGACTTCGGCCCTTGTCGCCCAAAGGATTCCTTTCCAGGAGATTCCATTGAGAACGTTCTGCTGTTGGTAAACGTAGTCGTCGTCATCCCAGGCCACGAATTCGTTTTTGCACGACGAGCTGTAAACGACTGCGGTCACGGCAAACAATAAAATCGAGATTGAAAACGTGAGCTTCCAATCACGGTCTCGTTGACCGATCTTGTTCAATATCAATTCCGGATTACCGTTCACAGCCATTCAGAAGGTTTTCTATGGATCAGCAAAAACAGAAATGTGCAGTGGTGGATATCGCACACTCAACAAAAAAAACGAAAAATCGTCGCTTTGACCAGATTTAATTTTCGCCGTATTGACTATGATCCTCGATAACTGACCAAAAACGACCGGCTGAAATCATCAAAATACCACCGGTGGTATTATTACAAACAGATGGATCGTTCGATTGGAAATTTGGACACGGCCTGCGATCATACCCATGACTGGGTTTCAGTTGAAACGGAGGACTTCGATTTGTCACGAAGGAACGCGACCACAATCTTTATTCCGGGAACTTTGGGTCAATGACAGATTCCTCTGCGTCGAATGCGTCGCTTAAAGATCGAGTTGAATCGTTGAGATTGCCCCGTCCCGGCGAGTCTTCTGGAAGCAGTTCGGGATTGCCCTGGCTTCTCGTTTTGGCGATGGCCGGAGCAATTGCTTACTTGCTGTTGATTGGAAGTCCTTTTGCCCCCCCCTTCGCGACTGAAACTTTGCCGCCGGTCGAACTAGCGGCGACGCCGGCCGAACCTCCCAAGTCCGCTTCGGACTCGGCCAACGCAACAGGGCCAGTGGTGGAATCGAAGGGTTACATCATTCCGGAGCAACAGATCCTGGTGAGTCCGCAGGTGAGCGGCCGCGTGATCGAATTGAACTTTGAAGCGGGACAGCGAATTGAAAGTGGATTTGTCTTAGCAGTCTTGGACAGTACCGAATACCAGGCAGAATTCCAGCGTGTGACCGGATTGCTGGAAGCCGCAAAAGAAAATCTTGCGGAGCTGCTCGAGGGTTCCAGACCTGACGAGATCAAGCAAGTTAAAGCCGATTTGGCGGAAACCCAGACAAATCTTGAACAAGCTGAGCGTGACTACAAACGGGCAAAGGATCTCTGGATGAAGGGATTCGGCAACCGGCAGGACTACGAAGCCGCAGAATCGCAGTTCCAAATGATGACAAGGCGAGTTGACAAGCTTTCGGCGACGGCTCAGTTGATGGTTGACGGTCCGCGGCCTGAACGTAAGAAGGGGGCTCAGGCACAGGTACGGCAGGCCGAGGCCGAAGTTCGTCGGGCGAAATGGAGGCTGGATAATTGCATTATTGTGGCACCGATTTCGGGAACGGTGTTAAAGAAGAATGCCGAATTGGGAAACCTCGTCAACCCGGTCGCCTTCAATGGTTCGTTCAGCTTATGTGACATGGCGGACCTGTCAAAACTCGAGGTCGAGCTTTCGATACAGGAACGCGAAATCGCGAAAGTGAAAAAAGGACAACGCTGCAAAGTTCAGCCGGAAGCTTATATGGATCGTTCGTACGACGGAGTCGTCTCTCGATTGATGCCCATCGCCGACCGGGCCAAGGGGGCGGTCCCAGTTCGAGTTCGACTCAAAGTCCCTGCGGAAGAAGAAGGGCAGTTCCTCAGGCCCGAAATGGGGGCCATTGTGAGGTTCTACTCGGAGATCGTTGACGAGGAATTCTCACCGATTCGAACACAGTTTGAAACACCGCAACGCGATTCTGCCGACCAACAAATTAATCCGACGCCGTAACCGAGATGATTAAGGAATTGTGAATGCCTTCGTCCGATCCATGTGTGGAAGTCCATGATGTTCATAAGTCGTTCCGGCGCGGAAGCGAAGTGCTGGACGTACTCAATGGGCTCAATCTGAGTGTCGAGCAGGGTGAGTACGTTGCCTTGATGGGACCGTCTGGTTCCGGAAAGACCACTCTGTTGAATCTGATTGCAGGACTTGATCGACCGACCACGGGCTCGATTCTCGTCCAGGGCGAAGAAATTTCGAAGATGTCCGAAGGTCAGCTGGCGGGATGGCGAACGCGCAGCCTCGGGTTCATCTTTCAGTTCTATCACCTTCTGCCAGTACTTTCCGCATTCCGGAATGTGGAGTTGCCGCTATTGCTTTTGCCACTCTCTGCGGCGCAGCGACGCCAGCAGGTTACGACGGCACTTGATATCGTGGGACTTAGTGATCGCATGTGGCATCGCCCAGGCCAGTTATCTGGTGGTCAACAGCAGCGAGTCGGTATCGCTCGTGCCATCGTAACGGACCCGTCTCTCATCGTCGCCGACGAACCGACTGGGGACCTTGATTCGAAATCAGCAAACGAAATTTTGAATCTTCTGGTCGAATTAAAAAACACATTAAATAAAACCATTGTGATGGTGACCCACGATCCGAAGGCCGCTGAGCGAGCCGATCGAATCGTCCACCTGGAAAAAGGGCGATTAGCAACGCAGGCCGAATAGAACTCGTACGCGAGAATTGGGAACGACGTATCGAGATGACGACCCAGTTCAGCTGACGCTGACTGCACGACAGAGATTTGAAAGTTTTAGAACAGGCGAGTGACGTCGGACGCCAGCGTCGTTCAAATCGAAAAATGAATCCGAGACTGGTCCATCCGGGGAACAAATCAATGAAATTTCTCGTACTTGTTTTCGAAAACATCGCACGCAATCCCGTGCGGACAGTCTTGACGGCGCTGGGCACGATGATGCTGGTGCTTGTCGTAACGCTTGTTTTCACGGTTCTGACAACACTCGACAAGCAGACAACAGAAAAGAGCGCCAATATTAAGGCGATTGTTACCGAAAAATGGCAAAACCCAAGCCTGATGCCCTATTCCTATGCGTCGGGCCTCAGTGATGGAGCTGCCGACCCGAATGACGCCTCTGCCGTGCATCCGCAAGACTCGATGACATGGGGATTTTTTGTCGGTTCAACGGAATCCAATCCTGCGAAACGTGGCTACGAAAACCTATTCTTTTCATTCATCATGGAAGCCGAGAAGGCTCGAACGATGCTCGACGAAATCGATACCTTAACCAATGAACAGGCGAAGCCAATAATCGATGGAATTAAGCGGATGAAAGAACTTCGTAATGGAGTGATCGTGGGAGAAGGTCGGCTCGCAAAAATCAAGAAGCGAGTTGGAGACAGGATCATAGTCTATGGACGCAACTATCGGGACATCAATCTGGAGCTTGAAATCGTTGGATCATTCCCAAAAGAACCAGCTCGATACGCTGATAGCGCCATCATCAATCGCGACTTCTTCGAGACGGAACTTGACACTTATAAGGCAAAAAACAACAACAAGCCGCACCCTTTGGCGGACAAGACATTGAGCCTTGTCTGGCTTCGGGTTCCTGATCGAATCTCGTTTAACAAGATGACTGAACAAATCCTGACCGCGCCATCGTTTACGAACCCGGCGGTCAAATGTGAAACGTCGTCGACGGGCATTTCTTCGTTTCTCGATGCGTACCGAGATATTATCTGGGGTGTCCGATGGCTGCTCGCCCCAGCCTGCATGCTTGTTTTGTCGCTCGTGATTTCGAACGCAATCAGCATCAGTGTTCGCGAGCGAAGAACCGAATTCGCCGTTTTAAAGGTTCTTGGTTTTTTGCCATGGCAGATTTTAACGCTGGTTCTCAGCGAGGCTCTGTTGATAGGTACGTTATCGGGCTTGCTGAGTGCCGGGCTGGCCTATGGAATCATTAACGGTGTCTGGGGAGGATTGCCATTTCCAATCGCATTTTTCCCGAAATTTGAAGTGCCGATCAATTGCCTGTGGTGGGGGGCGGCGATGGGAGCAGTGACTGCGTTTGCCGGAAGTTTTATTCCCGCACTGACCGCTCGTAACGTCCGCGTCTCTGACGTCTTCTCCAAAGTGGCTTGATCAAAAGGACGACTTTGTGCAGACGGGAAATGGTGAATCTGACGAGCGACACGTCGAAATCTTTTAGTTTATTGCAGAGATACACAACGTTTCATACTTGAATCAAAGTCCTCATATTATGCTTCAATCATTTCTCTTCGCTGCGGCGCCTTGGCAAGTTTTCGGCGCGTCTTCGCCGGTGCTCAAAGTGGTGTTTGCAGGGGCAGCTCTTCTATTGCTTCTACTACTGGCAATCGGAAAAGTACCGCTCAGCTACAATATTATGAACCTGAGAACGCGATGGCTGACGACGCTGTTCATGATCGGTTCGTTTACGCTCGTCATCGGGATTCAAATCATGCTGTTAGCATTTGTTAACGGAATGTATTCGATGACGGAATCGAGTGGTCAGCCGGGCAACGTGATGATTATGTCTGAAGGCTCGACCGACGAAGCGTTCAGCAATCTTGGTTTTGCAGATGCCACCGAGATCGAAACCCAGGAAGGTGTTGCCCGCGATGAAGCGGGACAGCCGCTGGTCAGTCGTGAGACGTATCTTGGGATCTCACAACAATTCGTTGATCGAAAAACGGGACTGGGAAAGCGACGATTTCTGCAAGTGCGTGGCGTCGATAATCCGGCGATGTCCGCCAAAGTCCATGGATTGAAATTGACTGGTGGTGGAGAGTGGTTTTCCGATTCGGGAGTTCGCGAAATTAATTCGGCAGGTGAGACGGCAATCGAAGCCATGCTCGGTGCCGCCATTGCGCGGGAACTTGGAAGTGATCGCACGGATGAAGCTCTCGCCAATGCGAAACGACAAGATCGCCTCGAAGTGGGAGATACCTTTAAAATCGGGGAACGAGTCTGGTTTGTTACCGGAGTGTTTGAAAACTCAGGGACCGTTTACGACTCTGAAGTCTGGACGCGACAATCTCAGGTTGGCCCGTTATTCGGGAAATCGAATTACACGACTTTTTGCGTCAGGGCTCGTAATGATTATCGCAAAGATCAGCGTGCAGCATTGATTGCTTCGCGTAAAGAATCGGCAAAACAGGCGTTTGATGAAGCGGTCAATCTCAAAAAGATCGACAAGACTGCGCCAGACCCAAAACTCCAGGAAGTTCGCGAGAAATTCTCGGAACCAGAATGGGGAGCAGAGCTTCTCAAAGAATATTTCGCGACGGAATATAAGAAGGCTGCTGTAAGCCCTCAAGTTGAGCAGACTTACTTTGCCAATCTTTCGGCGACGAACGTTCAGTTCCTCGGAATGGCGATAATCGTCGCGTTGATCATGTCATTAGGTGGCCTGTTTGGCGTCATGAACACGATGTTCGCAGCCATCAGCCAGCGAACGAAAGATATTGGGGTACTGCGTCTGCTTGGGTTCAAGCGTTGGCAGATCCTGGTCTCATTCCTGTTAGAATCAATGGTGCTGGCGCTGATTGGCGGCGCGATCGGTTGTGCGATCGGTTCATTATGTGACGGGTTCACTGCCAACAGCATTGTGACAGGCGGACCCGGTGGAGGCGGAAAATTTGTGGTTTTGCGCCTCACCGTGGACCCGAGTACAATCGCAGTCGGAATGATGCTCGCCTTGGCAATGGGCTTTTTCGGTGGGCTAATCCCATCCGTCAGCGCAATGCGTCTCAGCGCACTCAAAGCGTTACGATAGCGAGACTTCCGACTTAAAATACGTCGAGAGTAAAGTGGTGTCCGCTGTAGTACGGACGCTTTTCGGGGTAGAAATTGTACCAACCTTTGTTATAGACCGGAATTTGCCGAGCTTGCGGATACCGGTTGTACAAGCTGTTGTACTGCTGTGGAGCTTGAAAGTTATGCGGGTAGTAAACGTACGGGTAATAATTGAACCGACCCCAGTCCGATGGTTGCCCTTCGCCTGCGGCTTTTGCCGTTGATGAAGTCGACGTAAATGCAGCGGCCAAAAGCAGTAAAGCCAGAATCGCACGACGCATCGCTTAATCTCCTTGATCTGAATTTCGCCGGGATTTCAAGAGTCCCGTGTTTTCGAATTGAAAGCGATCTCGCACGTAGTTGGCGTACGAAGTGCGCGAGAACCCATGCAATCTTCATCGGATGCAGACTTGGTGTTACAGCAGGAAAGTTGTGCATAATCCATTTTGTCGGCAATCGAGTTTCCTGACACCATCCATGATTTGGGGAATTAGGGAGCGAAGTGGCGCCTCGTCAATATCGAAGAAACGTAAAGGACTGTATCAAAAAGACGCAATGATCGTATGTTGAACAGTTTTTTACGGTTCGGCCATCGCACTTCGATTTTCAGATAAAAAAACCAGATCTCGGATAACGGCAGAAAATGCTGTAATTCATTCGCTCAGAGACAGGACAGAACCCTATTATTGTCGGATACTGAAAGGGCTGAGGTACGTCTTGTGATTCGCAAAAAACAAGTATTTTTGAAGTTACAGACGCTCCAGTCGGCACAGATTAAGATATTCGCAGTTGGAGTGGCACGCTTGTTTCACGTCCAAATGCGAGAGATTCCGAGACTAGTCGAAGTCGATCCGAAGAATTCTGATCGAAGCGTCGCGTATTGTCGCGGGACAACATTGAATTCGCCCCAATGCGGCAAGGACAGTTTTTTATGCAATTCGCAAGCTGGCTCTGGAAATGGCTCGACAACCGAAAAAAAACTGTTCGAACGGAGTTTCCCTTAGGCAATGCGGTCAAGTTGTCGTCGCTCCGTTTGGAGGACCGAAGAGTTCTGAATGTGCATTCGGTTCTGTCCGGCGGAGCGCTGGCGGTTTCGATGACATCCGGTGGTGATGTCGCGAAGTTGACCGTTGTTCAAAACGCCAACGGCAAATATTTGCACATTGTGGATCAGGCAAACAATGATACGCCATTTTTGCTGTCATCAATCAAGTCAATCGATATCAAGGGAGCCGCTGGCGATCATCAGTCGGTTTATTTTCAGGGTTCGAATTCCCTTGATCTTGGTACGTTAAGTATTCACAGCACGGTCGAAAGCGTCTATGTCCAATCGGCGATCACTGCATCCTCTGGTTCGATTACAATTAACGCCAGTGCGACTGTTCAAATCACTGGTGCCGGAAGCATCATGGTCGATGATCCGCATTCATCGACAGACCATCTGAATATTTCGATTTCGTCTGGCGACACATTGATTGCTCAGCAACTTTCTGCATCGGGTAATGTCAGTCTCACTGCAACGAATGATATCACCGTCAATCCTGCATCAGCGACCTTCGCCATCGACGCAGGTACGGGAATCGCAGTCACGGTCTCTGGAAATGGTAATGGCGATTCGTTTGTTTTGAATTCGTCGGCCGAATTGCATTCTGATTCGGGCGGAGTTTCGATTCAGGCCTACGGAATGGATCTTCATGGAACGATCGACGCAGTCGGTCAAACGGTATCGCTCGTGCCTATTTCGTTTCCCGTCCTTCCCGGATTCCCGGCACAACGTGAATCAATCGACATCGGCGATGGAAGCCACCATTCAGGCGTTTTGGATCTTTCCGCCGCCGAACTTTCAAGCAATGTCACTGCGGGGACACTTTCAATCGGTAACTCACGCACAGGTAACGTTACGATCGATGCCCCGGTGACGCTGACAAACGGGATGAATTTCGACGTCACTACGGGTGGCAATTCAATAATTTTCATGAATCATGTTACGACGACAAATGGGCACCAGTTCTATGCAGGTCCAGCGTACCTGGGTACGGATAGCTCGCTCACGACCAATGGTGGTAACCTCACCTTCACGGGAGCCGTCACGCTCGGAGCCGATAGCACGTTAATCACAGGCGGCGGAAACGTGATATTTGATGCGACAGTGAATGGAACGACGAATGGAACGCAAAGTCTGACGGTGAACTCGGGATCGGGAAGCACGAGTTTCGATGGCATGGTTGGCGGTATTACACCGCTGAAGGATCTTTCGCTGACGTCGGACAGCGTGACGCTGGGTGATAAAGTTTACGGTACCGGAACACTGACCCTGGCGCCTTCAACCGCGAGCACCGCCATGCACATTAACGATGGCGTGAGCAGCGGCCTCTATCTCAGCAGTGCCGAGCAGAGTTACTTACAGAGCGACTGGACGTCGCTTGTGTTCGGTAGCACCAACGACACCGGCGCGATGACGATTGGTACAAGCAGCTGGGCGTCTTCGGTGACATTCAATAACAGTAATTCCAGTAGCATCAATGTCAGCGGAACACAGACAGGTGCTGGTGGATTCACTTTTAATGGACCTGTGGTGCTGACGAATAACTTGACCGTCACAAGTACGGGGGGGGCCAAGATTGATTTCGACGCGACCGTCGATGGGGCAGAGGCATTCACTGTTGATACGACTGGGATGACGACGTTCCACAATGCGATCGGAGGAACGACGAGCTTGGGTTCGCTTGGTGTGAGCGGTCCATCGACGCTGTTTGGAAATGTCACGACCTCGGGTACGCAGATCTATTCGGGTGCTGTGATCCTTGGGGCCAGCAACACACTTAAGACGAACAACGGCAATGTGACTTTTTATTCCACGGTGGACGGGACGGCGAGTGGTCTGCAAAGTCTGACCTTGAATACCGGTACGGGGAGCACAACATTTGACGGGGCAGTGGGAAGTGCAGTCGGCGTGGGTTCGGTGAGTGTGACGTCGGCGACGATCAATCAGCAATCGTCGATGAATGTTGCCGGAAATCTGGACTACGCCGGAAATACATTCCTGAACGGAAACGTGACGACGACTGGTTTTCAGCACTATGAGAGTGCCGTGCAGCTGACCAACAGCGACACTCTGATTGCGACGAATAGTGCCGTGACGTTTGATTCAACCGTGAATGGTACGGGAAGCCTGACGGTCGACTCAGGGACGGCGATCACAAGTCTGGGCGGGAATGTCTCTACAGCGGGATCTCAGTATTACAAGAGTGCCGTGCAGCTGACGAATAGTGACGCTCTGACGACGACGAATAGCACTGTGACATTCGATTCAACCGTGAATGGTACAGGAAGTCTGACAGTGGTCTCGGGGACGGCCGTTACGAGCCTGGGTGGGGACGTCACGACAGCAGGTTCTCAACACTACAAGAGTGCCGTGCAGCTGACGAATAGTGACGCTCTGACGACGACGAATAGCACTGTGACATTCGATTCAACCGTGAATGGTACAGGAAGCCTGACTGTGGACTCTGGGGCGGCCGTTACGAGCCTGGGTGGGGACGTGACGACAGCGGGTTCTCAGCACTACAAGAGTGCCGTGCAACTGACTAACAGCGACACTCTGACGGCGACGAATAGTGCTGTGACGTTCGATTCGACGGTGAATGGTACGGGAAGCCTGACGGTGGACTCGGGGACGGCGACGACGAGTCTTGGTGGGGACGTCACAACAGCGGGTTCTCAGCACTATACGAGTGCAGTCCAGCTAACGAATAGTGATTCTCTGAAGACGACGAATAGTGCCGTGACGTTCGATTCAACCGTGAATGGTACCGGAAGCCTGACGGTGGACTCGGGCACGGCGATCACGAGCCTCGGTGGGGACATTACGACAGCGGGATTTCAGCACTACAAGAGTGCGGTGCTGCTGACAAACAGTGACACTCTGACGGCGTCGAATAGTGCCGTGACGTTCGATTCGACGGTGAACGGGGCGGGAAGCCTGACAGTGGACTCGGGCAGTGCCTTTACGAGCCTCGGTGGGGACATCACGACAGCAGGTTCTCAGCACTACAAGAGTGCCGTACTGCTGACGAATAGTGACGCGCTGACGGCGACGGATAGCACTGTGACCTTCGATTCAACCGTGAATGGAACGGGTAGTCTGACGGTCGACTCGGGGACCGCGACGACAAGTCTTGGTGGGGACGTCACGACAGCTGGCTCTCAGCACTACAAGAGTGCGGTGCAACTGACGAATGGTGATACTCTGACGGCGGCGAATAGCACTGTGACATTCGATTCAACCGTGAATGGTACAGGAAGCCTGACAGTGGACTCGGGGACGGCCGTTACGAGCCTGGGTGGGGACGTCACGACAGCGGGTTCTCAGCACTACAAGAGTGCCGTGCAACTGACGAATGGTGACACTTTCAGAACGACGAGCAACGGGAATGTAACATTCGGCTCGACGGTGGACGGGACGACAAGTGGTCAGCAGAGCCTAACGGTTGTGACGGGTACGGGGAGTACGACGTTCGATGGGGCCGTCGGCGGGACAACCTCGCTAGGATCGGTTTCGGTGACGTC
>CAILLA010000138.1 GCA_903834925.1 uncultured Schlesneria sp. | reverse complement strand
GAAGAGCGCAGACGTCACTCAAAACCTGACTACCGATGCCGCTGAAAACAAATTCACGGCAACGGGGGGAAGGATTTCAGGCCGCCGATTGACGCCATCCACGCAAAAACTGACAGCCTCGGAGCGATGATGGCTACTTTGACACGTCCAAATTCTTTGTTCCCACTTTATGTTCCAAAGGCATATCGTCGCACGCGACGAAAGAAGCCTGTTTTCAGGTTGTTTCGTCCGCGTTGATCGCAGGCTGTTGACTCGTATCGGGCGTACATGTACGGTGACTTGCGGGTGTGCGTGTCTCTGGATTGGTTGCCGCTTCGTTCGCGAAGAGGGTGACCGCTTCGGGGCTACCCCGAAGACGTTGGTTTGCTTGATATTCCGTTGCGCGAGGGTCGCACCACCTTGTGGTGATTACCTCGCGCCTCACCCGACCTGGCGGGACACGCCACCCGATTTTTATGCCGATTCGCGAAAGCCTTGCCGACGCTCTAGTTGAGTCCTTCCTCGGTGGATCATGGACCGTAGCCGGATTGTCGTCGCGGGCAGGGTCGCTCTTCGCGATCGAACGTAACAGAGAATGGCTTGAGTCTTTGGTGACGGCGGTCCTTGTCGCCTTTCCGGCAAGTTCACCTCGTCCAACTGTGCGGACATTGAAATCGTTTGTCATCAACAACACCCAAGTCAGAAGGGGCGAGCGGCGAGAAGGGGAAGGACGACTCAAGCGACAGCGTCCTGAGTGGAAGCCGTCGATGCAGCCGGCGGATGGGGAACCGTCAAGTTGGAAGATTCCGGAGATCGTGTCGCCCGGTCAATTGGCTGATTGGCTCGGACTTACCTCGGGCGAACTGGATTGGTTCGCTGATCCAGCGGGTTGGGGCTGTGATTTGCGCCGCGAACCGCTGCGACACTATCGCTATCATTGGATACAAAAGCCGTCCGGCGGAATTCGGCTGTTGGAGTCACCCAAACCGCGATTGAAGTACATTCAGCGAAAAATCCTGGATGAGATCGTCAGTTGCATTCCCGTCCATGATGCGGCACATGCCTTTCGGACCGGGCGGTCGATTGTGTCGCATGTCACACCTCACACCTGCCAGCAGGTGATTCTTCACATCGACCTGCGAGAATTTTTCCCTTCGGTTCGTGCGTCACAGGTGAACGCGACGTTTCGAACGATGGGATACCCCGAAAAAGTCGCCTCGCTGCTGACGGGACTTTGCACAGTATCCACACCGTCTCACGTGTTACACGCTGGCATCCAGCGAGTTCACGACGAAGGAACATGGCTGCGGCATCGTGCGCCGCACTTGCCGCAGGGTGCCCCGACGTCACCGGCATTGGCGAATTTATGCTCCCGACGACTGGACGCTCGACTGGCGGGATTGGCCCGGGTTGCCCAAGTCACATATACGCGTTATGCCGATGATCTCGTGTTCTCGGGCGGACGCGAGTTTGCGAAATCGTTGCCCCGTTTTCGCATCCTGGTCAACGCCATCGTTCTGGACGAAGGCTTTGAAATTCGACATCGCAAGACGCACGTCATGTTCCAGGGAACCCGACAACAGATTGCGGGAATTCGAGTCAATCACCACCCCAACATTCCGCGCGAGACATACGACGAACTGAAGGCGATCCTGCACAACTGCCGACGCTTCGGCTGGCAATCGCAGAATCGCGAAGGACACCTGTATTTTCGCGAGCACATACAAGGGAAGTTGGCATACTGGTCGTCGATCTGCCCGGAACGGATTTCGAAACTGCTACAGATGTTCGATCTGATCGACTGGGCGGAGTGACTTCGCTCGGTCAATCTTCAGCCTTTCCATCATCGCTCATTTTCACGATCTTCGGGTCGAAGCGAGCTACAGTCTCCACAAGATCTTCTTGTTCGCGCATCACGTCCAGAATGTTTTTATACGCATAGGGGACCTCATCCGCTCCGGCAGTCAGAACGCGAACTCCTTTAACTTCCAGGTCCCGTTGAACGGCTCGCCAACTGTACTTTTCGCGTGCTGCCGTGCGACTCATCCGACGCCCGGCTCCGTGTGACGCCGAATTCAAGCTGGCGGCGTTTCCCTTTCCTCGTACGATGAAGGCCGGGTCGGCCATCGAACCGGGAATCACACCCAGAACCCCAAGTCCTGCTGGAGTTGCTCCCTTGCGATGGACAATCAGTTCGCGTCCGTCATGGACTTCCTTCCAGGCGAAGTTGTGGTGGTTTTCGACCCCGGCGAGAATCCGTCCGCCGACAATCTGCGAGACCAGCCGGTGAATGACATGATGATTTGCGGCCGCATACTCGCCCATCAGAGTCATCGCGGCCCAGTATTCCTGGCCCGCTTCGCCTTCCATATCGAGCCACGCGAGGCGGCCCAGATCTTCGTAGCGTTTTGGCAATCGTGATCGAGCGATGTTGCTATAGGTGTCACAGACGGCTGCTCCAGTACCACGGCTTCCGCTGTGGCTCATCAATGCGACGTACTCCCCCTGATCCAACCCGAGTTCCTCGTCCCTTTGAGTAAGTGTCAGGACTCCAAACTCGACGAAATGATTTCCTGAGCCGGACGTACCCAGCTGCTTCCAGGCTCGGTCTCGATTTTCTCGGGTCACACGGGAAACCGTCCAGTCGGCGTCCATCACATCATGCTGTTGAGGTCGTTCGTGGACCGATCCGACACCGAATCGAGTCCCCTTTTCAATCGCACTTTTAAAACGATGAAAGTTGTCGGTCAGCTGTGACGGAGGAATATCCAACACGGACAACTTCATCCGACAAGCGATGTCGACTCCGACCGCAAATGGAACTACGGCGTTGTCCAAAGCGAGCACGCCACCAATCGGTAATCCGTAACCAACATGAGCGTCTGGCATCAACGCTGCTGCCGCTGCCATCGGAAGTGCACACGCCTGACGCATTTGTGCCCGGCAGGCATCGTCGATTTCCTCGCCCCATACGTGGTAATCAATTGGTGCGGGTCGAGAAAAATTTGCTGCTTCCATCACCTCGCGGGCGAGTCGACCAAAATGGGGGTGAGCGGCGTAGTCAGATGGCGCAGCAAGCACATTCCCAATCAACTGTTTAATTTCCCTTCCCCGCAGTTCTTCGGCTTCGACTGCCTGCTGAATCCCTTCAATGGCCGCGCCAATGCATTCGTCGGGGACGCCCAGTTTCCGTAATTGCGTTGTGTTCATTCGTCATGATTCCATTTTTTTTCGTGAAGACACGGCTCGATGATGATAGGTTACCCGAAATCCGCATGATCCCAACACTGGGAATTCTTGAAGAAATGAATGTATTTCACGATGCATCAACGGTTGCCTCTCGATGCGTATGCAGCTAGTTTATTTCAAAATCGTAAGTTTTTCGAAATCAGCGCTCCACAGGATGTACTTCGTATGCGGATGAGCTTCCTCACCACTTCGACTCGCCCGTCAAACAATATCCGAATTTTTCCTCGTGTTAGTCGAATGTTATCATGGCAACTTCTGACACACTCGGCATGGATGTTGTTCGGACTGATGCTGGCGACTGGAAGCGCCTTTGGTGCCGACACGCCCCACCACACGGGAAGTGAAGCGAATCTGGTCCTTCCCGATTTGAACGGCGTCAAGTTTCTTTTCAATTTGATCGGCGGACGTGACCTGCTTTGGCTGGGACTGGTGGTCTCGGTCGCAGGGATCATATTTGGCCTGGTTGTCTCATCCCAATTGAAAAAACTTCCCGTTCATTCATCAATGCTGGAAGTCTCAGAACTCATCTACACGACATGCAAAACGTATCTGCTGACTCAGGGGAAATTCCTTTTCACGCTTTGGCTGTTCATCGGCGCGGTTATCGTCGTCTACTTCAAATACGTTGAAGCCTTGGAATGGTCAAAGGTTGCGACAATTCTGGTCTTTAGCGTGATCGGCATCCTGGGAAGCTATGGAGTTGCCTGGTTTGGGATTCGAGTGAATACCTACGCGAATTCACGCACGGCATTTGCCAGCCTGACGGGCAACGCATTCCCCTGTTACGCCATCCCGCTGAAAGCCGGGATCAGCATTGGGATGTTGCTGATCAGCGTTGAACTGTTGTTGATGTTGATCATTCTGATGTTTGTTCCTGGTCATTATGCTGGCCCGTGCTTTATTGGGTTTGCCATCGGAGAATCGCTGGGCGCCGCCGCTCTTCGAGTCGCCGGGGGGATTTTCACCAAGATTGCTGACATCGGTGCCGATTTGATGAAGATCGTCTTCAAAATCAAAGAGGACGATGCAAGAAACCCTGGCGTGATCGCAGATTGTGTCGGCGATAATGCGGGCGACTCGGTCGGTCCCTCAGCCGATGGTTTTGAAACCTACGGCGTGACGGGCGTGGCACTAATCACGTTTATTCTACTCGCGGTCAAAGATCCGACCATTCAGATTCAGCTGCTGGTCTGGATCTTCATGATGCGAGTCATGATGGTTGTCGCTTCAGGGGCCTCGTACTTTATCAACGAATCGATGGCACAGAAGAAATATGGCAAACTTGAAAGCTTTAACTTTGAAGCTCCGTTGACCTCACTGGTCTGGCTCACGTCAATCATTTCCGTCGTATTGACGTTTATCGTATCTGCGACACTCATTCCGACTGTGGGCGATTCTTCATTGTGGTGGAAGTTATCGATCATCATTACGTGCGGAACGCTTGCCGGGGCGATCATCCCGGAAGTCGTTAAGCTGTTTACGTCAACAGAATCGGCACATGTCCGCGAAGTGGTGACTTCATCGGGGCAGGGTGGTGCGTCGCTGAATATCCTTTCGGGATTGGTTGCCGGGAATTTCAGTGCGTACTGGTTGGGAATGATCATCCTGCTGTTGATGACGGTGGCCTATCTGGTCAGTACGCTCATCAGCGAACAATTGATGCTGGCTCCCCCTGTTTTTGCATTCGGTCTGGTTGCGTTCGGCTTTCTGGGAATGGGGCCAGTGACGATCGCCGTGGACAGTTACGGCCCGGTGACCGACAACGCTCAGTCTGTATATGAATTGTCGACCATCGAATCGCTGCCGGGCATCCAGCAAGACCTGGAAACGAACTTTCAGTTCACTCCCGATTTTGAGCGAGCCAAAGACAATCTGGAAAAGAACGACGGTGCCGGGAATACCTTCAAAGCGACCGCCAAGCCGGTCTTGATCGGCACTGCAGTTGTCGGCGCGACAACGATGATCTTTTCGATTGTGCTGGATCTCACCAACGGGCTTCAGTCGGATCTGGTCAAACTTTCGATTCTTCATCCTCCTTTTCTGCTCGGTTTGATTGCCGGCGGGGCCATTATTTACTGGTTTACCGGGGCTTCGATCCAGGCCGTGACAACCGGTGCGTATCGCGCTGTGGAATTCATCAAACAAAAAATCAAACTCGATGACAGCATCAAGAAGGCTTCTGTCGAGGACAGCAAGAAGGTCGTCGAAATCTGTACGAAATACGCTCAGGAAGGGATGTTTAACATCTTCATGACGGTGTTTTTCACGACCCTGAGTTTTGCATTCATGGAACCATACTTCTTTATCGGGTACCTGGTTTCGATTGCCATCTTCGGCCTGTATCAGGCGATTTTCATGGCCAATGCGGGGGGAGCCTGGGACAACGCCAAGAAACTGGTCGAAACCGAATTGAAAGCGAAGGGAACGGACCTTCATGATGCGTGCGTTGTCGGCGATACTGTTGGCGACCCATTCAAGGATACGTCGTCAGTGGCACTCAATCCGATCATCAAATTCACCACACTGTTTGGTTTACTGGCCGTACCACTGGGGGTTTCGATGCACGAGAACCTGGGGTCAGTATTGACGGTCGCGATTGCCCTGGGGCTGCTGGCGATTTCGATGGGATTTGTCTGGCGATCGTTTTATGGAATGCGAATTCACGTCAGTGACGAAGTGAAATAATGTCAAACAGCCCTGCTGCTGCCGAAATGCCGTCGCCCTTGATTCGCGGTCCGTTGTGGGTGACACTGCAAACGATCTTTCAGGCCATCTTTTGTTTTTGGCTCGGCTATCGGGCCAAGGGATACGAAAGGCTGGAAAAAGAACAGGGTGCATTGATCCTTGCTAATCACCAAAGTTTTCTCGACCCACTGTTGGTTGGTTTGCCATTTCGACGTCCGGTGAGTTTTCTTGCTCGGGAAAATCTTTTTGATGTCCCTGTCGTTGGGTGGGTCCTGCGAAAAACACATGTGATGCCAATCAACCAGGATGCGGCAAGTACAGTCAGTTTGCGTCAGACGATCAGTAAACTGCAAAATGGGTTTCTGGTGGGTATCTTCCCTGAAGGAACCCGCACGTTGACAGGTGAGCTTGGCGAAGTGAAGCCTGGATTTGCGGCGATCATCAGGCGCGCGAAACGGCCGATTTATCCTGTTGGGATCGCAGGCGCCTATCAAGCCCTGCCGTATGGAAGCAAGTTTTTGAAACCAACTCGTGTTCGTGTCGTCTTCGGCGAACCGATCACAGTAGAAGACCTGGAACAGTATTCCAGCCGTGATCAAGATGCAGCGTTGTGCGCACTTGTTCAAACAAGAATTGCCGCATGTTGTGATGCGGCAGAACAGTGGCGAAAGACGGGGACACCGCCAATCGAACGTCCGTCTTCAGAACGAAACCCCACCCTCTCCACGGGGGTGGTTAACGGGCCTTTGCCCTAGCGGCTGAATTACGAATTCGTATGCCGGAGGCATTATAGCGATTAGCCGGTGGCTGAGCGCAGCGACGCCACCGGATTGATTCGGTGAACAATCATTAAATCCTGAAGGGATTCCAGACTCGTCCGTCGTTTTGGCACCGGTTCATCAACAACATTCGCATGAAAGAGTGCGATCCCGCTGGGATCGATGAGCATCCCGGCAATCACAAACGGTGGCGTCGCTACGCTCAGCCACCGGCTGATCGCGGATATCCTTCCAGGACGGCAATCAAGAGGCAATGAGTCAAGTTCCAAACTGGAAGATGTCCGATGCAATGGCATACAACCCGAACCTTATGCCTGGACAACGCACTGGTGGCGGAGATTAGACTTATTAACCGCCGATGACCCTGGTGCAAAGGCCCGGTAACCACCCCCGTGGAGGGGGTGGGGTTGCGTTGCCATATTGGGTCATATTAGCGCTTCGGCACGTACGCTGACTAATCGCATTTCTTCACCAGCTGTGATTGTTACATCGCCGCCACCACATTTCGGGCAGACAAAACGAAAATCCATCACTCGAAAGTTATCGTGACAGGCCTCACAACTGGCCGTCAACGGAATCACATCAACCATCAATTGAACCGGCGTCGACCAGTACTCGCCAGCCATCTCATCAAATGCCGAATTCACCAGCAGTGACTCGACGCCCGAGAATTCGCCGATCTCGATCTTGATTTCGTGAATTTGCCCGAGACCACGAATTCGCGCTTCTTCGAGAACTTGCTCGATCAGCCCCCTTACCAACGATCGCTCATGCATGGCGATGTCTTTCCCAGATCGAATCAGCGACACTTACGGATGCCGACTGAACTCTCACGGAAGGTTCCGTTCCTGGAACCCAGAATTCACCTTCTATCGTCCAGATCTCAACGGATTCGGGAAATGTTCCCAGCGAATATCCGAGTTCCAGGACGTCGAACAAGGATAAATTATGCGAACCGGAACGATGCTGATGAGGTAAGTCACGGTCTTTTCGATGAATTCTATTTTCGTCAGATTCTGAATGCCGATGTTGAATGATTTGGCCTGGTTCCCAAGTCCATTGATGAATCGAACCCGTTGGCTCATTTCCGACGCACGCATCGCAGATCACCAGATCTCGATCGGCTTCAATCACGTCGAGCAACTCTGAAGGATGTTGCAAACACGCAAGCCTCACCTCGGGAACGCTTCGTTCCCTCAGACGACTGATGACAAGCCAGCCCGCCTGATCGTCGCCGTGATAGCTTCCCAATCCAATCACAATCGGCCAGCTCACGTACATTCCTCCCACCGCACCTTGAGAAAATGCGTCGAGCAACTGATACAGGGATCATACGTCCGCACCAGCCGCTCGCAGTCGATCGCCAATTCGTCGCGAGAGGCTCCGGCCCGCAATCGGGACGTCAGATATTCCATCAAATCACGTTCGATCTGTCGCTGATTCTGCGACGTCGGGGGGATGATCCGTCCCGAAACGATCTTGCCATTGGCATCGATCTGGTATTCATGGAAGAGCAACCCTCGAGGTGCTTCGGTTGCCGCACAACCACTTCCTTCCCGGTACTGGTAATCGACATGGGCGATACCCGACGAATTATAGTCTTGCAGAATGGCAAGTGCTTCTTCATATGCATGCACAAGTTCCAGGCATCGGGCAATGATGTTTTTGAATGGGTTGCGACAGTCTGCCGGAAGCCCCACATCATCTGCCAGTCTTCGCGCCGAGGGCGACAACCGATCGCGATTGAAATTCAAACGTGCCAATGGCCCAAGGAAATACGATGTTCGTTCTGTCCGTCGAACCGCATGCAGGGCAGTAGAATGCGCAACGTGTTCCTCGACGAAATTCTGATTGTATTGAGTGACAGGGATTCTCAGGCCGGTACTGGAAACGATGTCTCCCTCGTTCATGGGATACTCATCAGGATGGCTCAATGAAACATATTCATAAGGTTGCTCGAAATCGGGAAATGAAAATGTCGCGGCCCAGCGAGTGGTTTCGATTGCCGCCTGCACACCCCATTCGAAGTGCGGAATGAGCGCGGCCATCTCCTTCGTTTTCGGCAGTCGATGAAAGCCGCCGACCCTGACATTGATCGGGTGAATGGCACGACCACCGACGACTTCGAGCATGCGATTGCCAAACTTTTTCAGCTGCAGGCCACGTTTGATTTCCTCGGGAAAACGTTGAGCCAGTGCAATTCCGCTCGCAGCACCAAAAAAATCGGGAGCGTGCAGCAGGTGGATATGCAGCGCGTGACTTTCAATCCACTCGCCGCAATACAGTAATCGCCGCAATCGGCGAATCCTGGGCGTGATCTGAATTCCCAGCGCCGCTTCCAGCGCATGGACGGAACTCATCTGATACGCCACGGGACAAATGCCACAAATCCGCGCGGTAATATCAGGGGTCTCTTCCAATGGCCGTCCGCGAAGCAGTGCTTCGAACAATCGCGGTGGCTCGTAAATATTCAGTTCTACTTTGTCGATCGCGCCATCACGCAAGCGGATCGTCACACCTCCTTCTCCTTCGACTCGGGTCAGGATCGGAACCTCAATTAAATCGTTCGAAGTCACGATCGGCATCCTTCGCTACTCGTTCCGAGAATCACCAGTTGTTCAGACGCGCGTTGAAATTCTGGTGCTGCGGCGTTGAAACTTCTCAGTAATGGCACCAGCTTTTCCGTCTGATGTCCATGCGATCGAAACTGTGAGACTAGCGAGGTCGTGTTGGCAGGCTGACTGGGTCCAAAACAGCCGTAACAGCCTCGATCGTAGGCAGGACAAATGGCGCCGCACCCTGATTGAGTCACAGGCCCGAGACACGGAATTCCGCGAGCGACGACGCTGCAAACCGTTCCCCGATGTTTGCAGTCGAGACAAACGCTGTGGCTTGGGACACGCGGCTGACGTCCTTCAGCAAGTGCCACAAGAATATCGACCAGTTGATGATGATTGATTGGGCAACCATGTAAAGCAAAATCGACAAGGACATGATCGGCGATCGCCGTGGATGTGGCCAGCGTGCGAATGAATTCGGGACTCGGGTAGACCGACCCAACCCATTCGTCAATCTGACCCCAGTTTCTTAACGATTGAATCCCGCCGGCAGTTGCACAGGCACCAATCGTCATCAGGAACTTCGAATCGGCCCGGACGCGTTTAATGCGTTCGGCATCTTCGTGAGTTGTGATCGAACCTTCAACGAGTGCCACATCGTACGGACCCGGCTGAAGATCGCTGCTTGCTTCAGCAAAGTGAGCAATCTCGACGCGATCACAAATCGCCAGCAATTCGTCCTCCGCATCAAGAAGCGACAGCTGGCAACCATCGCAGGATGCAAACTTGAAGACGGCGAGTCGAGGCTTGCGGGGCATCAGAGTTGCTCCACGAAAAGGTACGGGCGAATTCGATCATAGCGTATGACCGGACCATCCTTGCAGATGAATTCTGGCCCAAGCTGGCAATGACCGCAAAGTCCCGCAGCGCATTGCATGTTCCGTTCCATCGAAACCCAGATCCGTCCCGCATCGATACCGAGCCGATGACCGCTCATCGCGGCATACTTCATCATGACTTCCGGCCCACAGGTCACCATTTGCGTCTGCTCAGGACGAGGAAGCTGAAGGCGATCGATCAACTGAGTCACAACGCCGACATGGCCGTTCCAGTCAGCCGTCGCTCGATCGACGGTCAGAATCACTTCGAGATCACGCTTCTGCCAGGCAGAGTATTCACACGGATAGAGCAGTCCATCCGAAGTACGCGCCCCAAGAATCAACCAGATTTTGCCGAATTGCTCACGATGATTCATCAAGTGATAGACCAGCGGACGAAGCGGTGCCATTCCCAGCCCGCCAGCGACGATGACAACGTCGGTCCCCACCAGATCAGCAACAGGCCATCCCGTCCCGAACGGCCCCCGCAGACCAAGTGTGTCGCCTCGCCTTAATCGAGCCAGTGTTTTCGTCACATTGCCCGCGACTCGCACGGTGTGAATCCAACCATTTTTTCGAGCTGGATCGCCGCTCATCGAAATCGCCGATTCGCCGACGCCGGGCAAGTACAGCATGTTGAACTGACCTGGAATAAATTCGTATGCCGTAGCCGCATCGCCGTCGGTGAACTTCAGGTGATAGGTCGCAACACCTTCGGTTTCGTCAATCAAGTCGGTAATCCGCACGGTGTGCGTGTACCAGGGATTCTCATGCAATGTTGGCCGGGTGGCTGTCATGGCAACGTTCCTTCCCGGATGGCGGCGACTTCCTCTGTGATATCGATACCTACGGGACACCATGTGATGCAGCGACCGCAGCCCACGCAACCTGACGTTCCAAACTGAGCATGCCAACTGTCAAGTTTGTGAGTCAGCCACTGCCGATAACGCGAGGCCGTATCGTTACGGACAAGGCTGCCCCCCAGATAGCTGAAGTCAGGATTGAAGCACGAGTCCCAGGTTCGTTCCCGCTCGACACGATCCATATTCAGATCTCGAACTTCGGTGACCGACGAACAAAAACAGGTGGGGCAGACCATGGTGCAGTTCGTGCAGGAAAGACAACGCTCGCCGACCTCTTTCCAGCGGGGATGATCCAGATTGCTCAGAAGCAGTCCCGGCAGGTCGCTGGTTTCCATGTGCTTTGTGATCTGGTCGACCGCCTGCTGTCGGGCGGTTTCCGCTGATCTCAGTTGTTCGGGTGTCGCGTCAAGGATTGGGAGTGAGGTGACGTTCTCGTTGGTGGAATTCGCGTCGTTTGAAGATCCCTCGCTTGCGCGTCGGGCTGACGAGATGAACGCGTCGAGGACTTCGCGGCCTCGTTCCGAGCCGACTTCACAGAGAAAGCCCGAGTCGATTTCCGTGAGCGCCAGATCAAATCCTTTCTCGCAGCGTGGCCCGGTTTTCATCGACGTACAGAAACAGGTACTCGCCGCCTGCGTGCAATTGACCGCAATGATGAAGAGTTGTTCTCGACGTTCACGATACAGTGGGTCCTGGTACGGTCCGTCGAGAAAAACTTGATCCTGAATCCGCATTGCAGCGAGTTCGCAGGCACGCACTCCGAGCAACGCAAATTTAGTTGTGTCGGCGGATCTTGGAATGAACTGCCACCCGCTTTCGGTCTTTTCAGCACTCAAAAGTGTTGTCTTCGGTGGAAACAGGTATTTCTTCCAGGAATGTGGTCCGACGACATACCCGAACCACGATTCATCTTCGCGTCGCTTCAGACGATAATGACCGGGAGCTTGTTCGTCAGTCCAACCCTGCGGCAATTGTTCGACTGAATGGATGTCCCCATAGACGATCGCGTCCTGGTCAATCGTCGGTCCTACAACGGAATATTTTCGACGCCGAAGTTCATCCAGCAGCAATTGCAGATGTGGTTTGGGAATGAAGAGTGGCGAAATAGGCGTTTCCATGAGTTAATGACCCCGGATCGTCGTGAAATTCCCGATCGGTTGGCACCGTCTTCTGTAACCGCAGAGCTGTGACCGGATAAAGCCAGTGGGGAACGCCATGAAGGTGTTTCTCATACAAAAGGATAACAAACTCTATTAAGACGCAACCCCACCCCTTCCACGGGGGTGGTTAACGGGCCTTTGCCCTAGCGACTGAAAACAGACTCACTAACTTGCCGATGATTCTGGTGCAAAGGCCCTCTAACCACCCCCGTGGAGGGGCTGGGGTTGTGTCGCCATATTGTCGCGATCCAATACGGGGACATGTTCACCAAACAGGTCGAGCAACTGCAATCGAGTCGCCAGCAGGCGACGCGACAACGCCGAGGCCAATCGTCGCATGACGTGATAACCGATCTCGTGTTCTGTTTCACATAAACGCTGGAGTTGCTCGCTGGGAAAGGCAACGGTCCGAACCGGTTCGAGAGCCACTGCAGTGGACGTCATCGTCGAATTCCCGATGAGCGCAGACCATGCCAGCACGTCACCGGGCCCGGCCGTCAAGATGGGGACTCGACCACGTCGAGGTACAAACATATCCAGCCGGACATGGCCATCAACAACCACATGAAACTCGGGGTGTTCGGTTCCTTCGGAAAACAGGACCTCGCCAATCGCATAGGCACGAGCGTGCGCGATACGTCCGAGTCTGACGACCAGATCATCAGGCATCCCACGCAGAAAGTCGCTGTAGCTGACGCTCTCGAGTAGTGACATGAATCCCCTTCGTTTTCCTACGATTGATTTATTCGTTCTGCGTCAAAGTAGCCTTCGTCGCTCCGCGTGATGAGCATGCGTCGGAAACGATTCAACCGTTGCCTGAGCATCGGGACAAACTTTTTTTAAAATCTCTTTTTTTGAAAACATGCGGACTGTAGTTCGCCGGGTTCTCGAACAATGCTCATCACGCGGAGCGATGATGGCTACTTTGGCCTAAAGCGAAGCCTCTTTGGAATCTTCCTTCACACTTCAATCTGATTCTGATGATGACAAATGCAAAGTTTATTCCAAAACACGAGCGGACGATCGCCGTTAATATGAACCGTGCAGCGTCGTTGAATCAAGGGCACAACCGTCTACCGACATCCTATTCCCGCGCCTGTTCCTCCTTGACGATCTCCAGCAATGTGCTCACTTCAGAATTCTTCTTTGCAAACGCCGTTAAACTCTCGGTATTCGGATTGACCTCTGATAAATCTTCAGTCAGCTGATCAATTTTTGTCTGGCCCCCTTTCGTCTTCACAAGAAACAGCGTCCCTATCTGCAGATCGACATCTTTGTTGTTTAAGCGGCACGTGGTCTTCTGACCGGTTCGTTTCTCAATCAGCCAATCGAGTCTCCGCCCGTCTTGAGAAGCCGCGTAGCCGTTTGATTTTTGAACCGGGGGATTTGAAGTTCCCCCACCCGATACCCTCGATGTCATATTTCCGGTATCGGAACAAATCACAATCGACTACCCGTCAGATCCTTAGAAAACGTCCGATCGTGAAGAATCGATGAATTCTCGCCCGAATCTATGATCCAATGTCTGACTTCTGCGTTACGTCATCGTAAGCACTTCTGATAATTTGAATAACTTGCAGACTCGCCACAAAACTCATGAGGAGACCGTGTTGTGGAAACGACATTTTGGGAAGCATTCGGCCAGCTTTCCGTTGCACATCAGTTTGGCTTCGTTTTCGCTTTATTTGTCGCGTTCGGTTTTGAATTTATCAATGGGTTTCATGATACGGCCAACGCGGTCACCACGGTGATCTACACGGGGACACTCAAGCCAACGCCAGCTGTCGTGTTTTCAGGTTTCTGCAATTTCCTCGGTGTCTTGCTGGGTGGGACAGCCGTTGCATTCGCGATCGTCAATCTTCTCCCCGTTGATCTGCTGATCGACAGTTCGTCGATGCGTGCGATCGTGATGGTCTTGTCGTTGCTGCTCGCAGGAGTGATCTGGAATCTGGGAACCTGGTGGATGGGGTTGCCCGTATCCAGTTCATACACGCTGATCGGTTCGATCATCGGCGTCGGAATGGCCAACAGCCTGATGACAACTGGTAATCCCTTAACGGGGGTCAATTGGCCGCAGGTCCAACGGATTGGAATGGCCCTGCTGATTTCACCGATCATCGGGTTTGTCTCGGCGACGTTGATGCTCTGGGCGATGAAACGGGTCTTCAAGAATCCGAATCTTTACCATCCTCCCGGCGAGGGTGACGAGCCCCCACACTGGATTCGCGGCGTGCTGCTGGCAACCTGCGGCGGTGTCAGCTATGCACATGGCTCGAACGACGGTCAAAAAGGGATGGGACTGATCCTGCTCGTCTTAATTGGCTTTCTTCCGACGTATTATGCACTCGACGTTCATCACGCGGATTTGGCGGTCAATATGAGAGAGGCGGCGATCTCGATTAGCGACATTATTGAAAAGGAGCATCCAGGCCAAGCTACTGCGATTAATGCCAATCTCGCTCCTGTGGTTTCAATGCTTGAGGGGAAACGATCGTTTTCAGAGGTCTCGCCGACCGATCGCTGGCAAGTGAGGCAAGCGATCTATCGCTTTCGCAAAAGCGTTGTCGACAAAGAAATCTCGCCCCAAACACTTCAGTTGATCGAACCCCATCGTAAACAGTTTTCCCGATCGATCGAGTTCGTTCCGTTCTGGGTGGTCGTCGGGGTCGCGTTGGCACTGGGAATCGGTACGATGATCGGTTACCAACGGATTGTGGTTACGATTGCCGAAAAGATCGGAAAAACACATTTGACGTATGCTCAGGGGGCATCCGCTGAAGTCGTCGCGGCGGCGACAATTCTGCTCGCCGATTTTTACCACCTTCCTGTCAGTACGACTCACGTTCTCTCCTCAGGCATCGCCGGGACGATGTACGCCAATCAGTCGGGATTACAGACCGCGACGCTGAAAAAAATTGCGATTGCCTGGGCCCTGACATTACCTGCCTCGATTCTGCTGTCAGCGACACTGTTCATTATTGGCGGCTATTTGATTCCGGGTGCCAGGGCGATGTCTTCCGTGTTTGCCTGTTCGCCATAGAATTTCATCCAACACAATTCCTATGATTACAAAACAGGCGTCGTTAACTGAGTTGTTCACAAGCGACGCCAGACGCTTGAGTATTGGTGTTCTTCGCGATCACAAACATGCCCGCACCCTATATTTCTTATGTGAAACGCAAAGCCGATTGGCCGTTGGATGAAACGACCTTTCCCGGCAACCTGCGATTCGTTCCCGACCTGCACCTGGAATTCGACCGGCCTGTGACATTTTTTGTAGGCGAAAACGGGTCAGGAAAATCGACGCTCCTCGAAGCCATCGCTGTGCTCGCAGGTTTCCCCATCTCGGGTGGCGGAACGAACGAAGTCGATTCGTCTCACGGGATCAACGAAGAGAGCCTGCTTGCCAACGCGATGCGAATGGCAACGAATAAACATCCGAAAGATGGTTACTTCTTCCGAGCGGAACTGCAGGCACATTTCGCGTCGCTACTTGATCAACGACGGGCCGATCCCGACTTTTTTGCCTACGGCGACCCCTACAAGAGATACGGCGGTAAATCGCTGCACACGATGTCGCATGGCGAAGCTTTTCTGTCAGTCATGCGAAACCGACTTGCCGAAGGTCTGTTTCTGCTTGATGAACCCGAATCGGCGTTATCACCACAGCGTCAATTGTCCCTCATGACACTGATGTACGATCTGGTCCGAGGTAAAAAAACGCAGTTCATTATCGCTACTCATTCAGCAATCCTGCTGACTTTCCCCGATGCTCGAATCATTTCGTTTGACGACGAACGGCTGACTTCTGTTTCCCTTGCTGACACCAGGCACTATCAAATTACGAGCGGCATTTTGAACAACCCTGAGTCGTACTGGAAGCATTTACGCGACGCTGGTCGGGATTGAAAGGGGAACCCGGTGAATGTCATCCTGGCGACAATCGGAACCGACGGCGACGTGTTTCCCGATCTCGGACTGGGGTCTTCTATCCTGAAACGGGGACATCGGGTTACTCTTGCAGCTCCACAGACGTATCGGGATCGTGCCACGAATCTGGGAATGGACTTCGAATCGCTTTTGTCGACTGCCGACGTCGAACAAATGCTTTCAAACCCGTATCGCGGGGACCCGTTCCGCAGCGGCCCGATGATGGCGAAATGGGGCAACCCGATGATCCCTCATCAGTACAAGTTGCTAGCCAGCCTGGCCAGCGAACCCGACCGCATCATGGTGGCCAATCCTGGTGTGGGATTGGCACAACAGCAGCGGCTTTGGAAGCGGCATGTCCGTAGTTGGTCTTCCGATTGAAGTGGGACCAACCTGATAACGGCGAAAGAATCAAAAAACTCGGTGTCGGTACAGTTCTGGGTTCACGACACCGAAAAAGTCAGTATTTAAAAAGGCATGCATCCCCTCGCCCATTTGAAAAAGCTAAAATTAAAACGGGACGCAAACCAGTTGATTTGCGTCCCGTTAAGAGGAGGGAAGCTCGAGGCCGAATTCTCAAGGGCAATCAGATACTAATTCGGCGACGTGTGAAGTGAGAAATCGGGCTGCCTGATGCAGGTACGGTTTCCTCAGGAATCGGCTTCATGTCGACCTGCGTGTCCTTGGGGACACCGCAATTTCCTGATGCACAGCCGCCCGAACTGCAGGAATTGCAGCTTGATGGGCAGACAGTTTCGGGAACGAGTCGGCAGACTTCGTAGTTTTCCACTCGTGGAACACATTTCGACACCATCCGAGTACAGGTCGACTGAACTTCACGTGGTACGCATCGAGCGACTCGCTTGGTTACCGTGAAAGGCTCCTGTTTACAGACTGTGTAAGGAACTCGACAGGTCTTCGTTTCCGTGATCGTGCGGCAGACCTGATGTGGCACCTTGCGAACACATTCTTCGGCGACCATGCGGCAGACCTGATACGGAACCTTCTGCACGTGCTGTTCACAGACGATACGACAGGTTTTGACCGGGACCTTTTCGACGACCTGCTCCGTCACCATCCGGCAGACCGTGTACGGCACCTTCGTCACGATGGTTTCTGGAACCATCTTACAGACGGTAACCGGGCAGGACTGACGCACCACCTGAGGCTGGTACGTGGTGCAGGGGATCTGTCGTTCGACGATGTTTGGGCACCAGACTCGTTTACAAGTGTAGAATCCAGGCATCTGAACCATGCAGACCTGTGGGCACCCGTAAGGACCAGGAACCATCTTTGGACAGCAGCGACCGGGATTGTAAACCTGTTGCTGAGTCCACTGGCCACAATCCTGTTTTTCCGTGCGGTAGGTTGTGACAGGTCGCATGACCGTGTAGCAACGTTCCTGGTTGATCACTTCCGTTTGCTGACGCATGACGGTCTGTCGACATTCTCGCTCCAGCGTTTCGGTGACTGGTCGCTGAACACAACGGCGAACTTCGCGAGTCGATTCGTCCCAGACTTGCTTTTGCGTCGTATAGGTTTGGTCACGGTACAGAGTTTCGCTAACGGGTTTCATGACCGTGTAGCGTTCTTCACGATCGGACGTTTCGTAGACCTGCCTGGCGACCTGGTACTCCTGTTCGCGATAGGCGACTTCGTTGACCATCCGCTGATGTGTTTCCGTCACATCCTCGTACGCCGTTTCATAGACGGTTCGATTGACCGTGTATGTTTGCGGCTCCTGAATCGTTTCGTAGACCGTTCGTTGACATGTCTGCCGTTCAACACGGTGAGTCGTGTAACAGCACGACTGCTGACACGCAGTCGTTGGGCAGCACCGGTAACTCGCGGCACCACAATAGCACCCGGCCAAAGCCGTATCTGGTGATGCGGCAACCGCGATTACCAGCGCTGCAAAAGCACTGACCATCGCATTCTTCATAATTGATTCCCCCCTCAATAGAACATTGTTCCAAGCCATTTCGCTGAATTTTCGTCCCGCAACCACGGATGGTAATTTGCCGGGATTCCGTCAATTATGATAACGCGCAGGTCAATGAGAGGCTTTAGTCAAATCTTTGAAATTCTGAAAAGTCGGACAAACATCAGGCGTCGTCGTATACATCCCGCAAAGTCCGCAAACTGTTATCCACCCACAATTCGTTACACTATGGACGAAACTGCCTATTTTAACGGGATTTGTTGACAAATCGCATCATCAATGATGACGAGGGTCAACGGCCCAGCACAATCAAAAAAATGCAGAATTTTGCCGGGTGCCACGGTTTTGGAGTCCTCGACAAAGCCGTGTCTTCAAGTTCGATCACATGCCCAAAGAGCACGGCCTTACCGAAGAAGGTAAGACCGTGGCACCCCTGATCACCAATCACAACCGGGCTTGTCTCATGAGTTGCACGTATTCTGCCGCAAGTTCTTGAATCCGTGCGAAGTTACCTTGTTCGAGAGCGTCTTTCTCGACGAGTTGCCCACCCAGACCGACGGCACATGCACCTGCTTTGACGAAATCTTTTAACGTCTCGCGGTTAACGCCGCCGGTAGGCATTAAACGGACTTGAGGAAGCGGCCCTTTCAGCGCTTTCAGATACGGCGCGCCACCGATGTCGGCGGGGAAAAGCTTGACCACATCCGCACCCGCTTCCCATGCGGTCACAATTTCGGTTGGCGTGTAGGCCCCTGGCATCACCAATTTGTCGTATCGCAGCCCGAGCTTAATGATGTCCAGGTTGACACATGGGGAGACCAGAAATTCGGCTCCAGCCAGGATTGCCGTTCGCGCCGTTTCCGGATCGAGAACGGTTCCGGCACCGAGCAGTATCTTGCTGCCAAATTCTTTTCGTACTGCCGAAATGACATCGACGACACCGGGGGTCGTGAAAGTGACCTCAATGACATCGATCCCCCCTTCATAGAGAGCACGTGCCACTTTGACCAGCTGTTCGCCCGATGTGGCACGAATGATGGCCACGATGCCGCCATCTAAAACTCGCTGAAGATCATCGTGTCGACTCATTCGCTTAACCTTTCCAAACAACTAGGCACGTGCCGAGAATTTCTCGGCGTATTCCAAAATCCATTGATCCACGACATCGCGGAATCCATCAATGTCCACCTGTGTCAATTGCTGAAAGTGCGACCGGCTTAGTACCTCTTTATTGCGGATCGCTCCGCGAGCGACAAGTTCCACGATTCGAGTAGGCGAATACGGCCGGACCAGCATCTCGATATGACTGTAAAAATGAACCAACCCCTTTGTTCCTGGCGGACCGGGAGCGAGGTCATCGCGCCGGATTCGTGCTCCCCATCCATCGGCTGACATCAAGGTTTCATAATCAAAGCCAGGAAAATAGTCGGCCAGTTTATGCAATCCCGCCTCAACATGCTCGGACAGTTCCAGGCGCGACTTTGAATGAATATTACGGCATTCTTCCTCTGTTAATGCCTGTAACGCCCGTTCGCGCGTTTCAGCATCACGTTGCCGCTGGCCACGTTCAATTGCACGCTCAAGTCTTTGATCAAAGTTCATGGATTGGTTCTCGCAGCCGAATTTGGCAAGACGATCAATTTCCGCTTTCGCGTTTGGGCGGAAGCAGAAATTCAATTCGGCAGATGTCAGGCGGCGTGTATTTTTGGAAAACGTGCTATTCGGGACTGTGTAAAGGACTTTGAGCGATTCACTCGAAATCTCAATTTCCTCAGAACGAATTATTCTATTCAGCTGGCCGACAACTTTGAACCTCGTCTCCATGGGAATTTCAAAAACGACCCGACGATCATAACTCGCGTGGGTCAAACAGGACTGGACCTGAGGACGTTCCAAATCTACAACTTAGTCGTGGCTGAATTCATCGTGCCGTGTAATCAGTACAAACTCGAGTGGCAGGAACCGCCGACACCGACGATGGAAGGTGTTTTTGGGGCAGCGAGAACGATGGGCACGGATCTTGCTATGCTGTATCTCGCGTTGAAAGCAGCCAGATTGCGTGGCTGGTGAATCAGTTAAGTCGCTAAAGTTTCGTTAGGGAGAATGTTTGCGAAGGGAATTCGGCGGAATCGGCTGAGAGGAACGATCATGGTTGACTGGAATCGATGGAATCAATTTCAACAGGCGATGTCTCCGTGGCAATGGGGGCTACTCGTTGTCGGAATTGTAGCATCAATCTGGTTGATTTTCGGGTTTAGGTCGTACTTTCGCGAAGATTCCGACAATGCGGATGGGACGCTAGAAATGCTGTCTCAGTTCCGCGAATTACATCAGGAGGGTGGCCTGTCGGACGACGAGTTCCGATTAATCAGGAGTCGGTTAGCAAGTAGCGCCCAAAAAACGCTACTCGCAGGAAAGGCAAAGCCAGACGCATTTTCTGCCGAAACCGACTCAGCGAAACAGACGGAGTAAGAGCGAGATTTCTGGAAAATACACCAGCGAGAAACGCAACTGTAGAAAATGATGGAACGTCCTCACGGATGACGGACGAGCAAAAGGATTAGCGTGCAAAACCCATTTGCAACAATAGGCCATGGACGCGCCGCCAGCTTTCACCACTGTGTCACTCACTGAAGAAGTTCAATCGGCAGCGTTGAAGGATAGCTGATGGCCTCAGGACGCGATTTTATGTCGACCGGTAAGCGTGGCTCAACCGGCAAGAAAAATGCAAACTGTTCGTTCTGTCGAAAGAGCTACCGAGAAGTCGGCCCGCTCGTCGAGGGACCGGATGAAGTTTACATTTGTGGCGAATGCATCGAACTGTGCCAGAATATTCTGGACCAGGAAAAGCGTCGCCGCGGTGGCTCGACGAAACTGTTCAACCGAGTCCCCAGCCCGCGTGAGATTACCGAACATCTCAATCAATACGTGATCGGCCAGGACCGGACGAAAAAGATTCTGTCCGTCGCCGTCCACAACCACTACAAACGGTTGATGGCAACCGCCGACGTCGATAACGAAGTCGAAATTGAAAAGTCGAATATCCTGCTGATCGGCCCCACTGGATCGGGTAAGACGCTGATGGCAAGAACACTTGCCCGGCTCTTGCAAGTTCCCTTCGCAATCGGTGACGCGACAACGCTTACCGAAGCAGGTTATGTGGGCGAAGACGTTGAGAACCTTCTGTTGAAATTGCTGCATGCCGCAGATTTCGACATCGAAACCGCTCAACGAGGTATCGTCTTCATCGACGAAATCGACAAGATCGGCAAGACGTCACAGAACGTCTCGATCACTCGGGATGTTTCCGGCGAGGGTGTTCAGCAGGCTTTGCTGAAGATGCTCGAAGGGACGGTTGCCAACGTACCACCGCAAGGGGGCCGCAAACATCCGGAACAACAGTACATACAGATCGACACGACCAATATCCTGTTTATCTGCGGTGGAACGTTCGTCGGACTCGAAGACATTATCGCCAAACGGATGGGGAAACGAACGATCGGCTTTGGGGCTTCCAATAAAGCAGAACAGGAAGACAATAAGACACGATCCGGCAAACTTCTCAGCCAGGCCTGCACCGATGACATCATCGAGTACGGGATGATTCCAGAACTTGTCGGTCGCCTTCCCGTCGTGAGCGCTCTGCTGCCGCTCGCGGAAGAGGACCTGGTCAAGATTCTGATCGAGCCAAAGAATTCGCTCGTCAAGCAATACCAAAAATTCTTCCAGATGGAGAATGCCGAACTCGAGTTTACACCCGATGCACTGCGAGAGATCGCTCGCATCGCTAAAGAAAAAGATACGGGTGCTCGCGGTCTTCGGTCTGTTGTCGAAGAATCGATGTTCGAAGTCATGTACGATCTTCCCGACCAGGCCCCTGGCAAGAAGTATGTCCTGACTCCAGAAGTGATTCGAGGCGAGAAATCGCTTCGACCGCTCGACGATTCCGCAACAGCTGCATAATCAGTGAAACGAAAATAGATAAAGCCCGACCGGTAAGCCCGGTCGGGCTTTTTTTGTTGCTAAAACCACCTGTAACGATAGCCCGACGCGCAAGCTTTGAAGCTGTGCTCTTTGGTGTTTCAAGAACGGGTTTCCCACAAGAATAAACGAATTCAATTGGAATTTAATGCAAAAACGCCAAGGCAAAAGGTAATGAAACCAGGGAAGTTCTACGTCAGACCAAAGTAGCCATCATCGCTCCGCGTGATGAGCATTGTCCGAAAACCAAGCGAATACGAAACAGCATGCTCTCAAATCAGGAATTCAAACGAAGTATTTGTTTCGATGCTATTGATGCGATGAATTGGGAGAATGGTCAAACAACGACGTGCTGAAATATCGTTCCGCACGGTCACACAATAAAGTGACAACCCGTTTTTCTGGCCCCAGATCGCGAGCAAGCTTTAGAGCAGCAACAACATTGGCACCTGAGGAAGTCCCCACCAATAAACCGAACTCACGGTGCAGACGTTTTGTCATCGCCATCGCATCGCGACTGGTCACTTTGACTTCACCGTCGAGCGGAGCATCCTTGAGTAATTGGGGAATAAATCCGTCAGCAATCCCCTCAATCTGATGGCAGCAGGGCATTTCGCCGAGAAGCAGCGCAGCTTCCGACGGTTCCATCGCGTAGACCTTCGCCTCTGGATACCGAGACTTAATTGCCTTTCCAATCCCAGCCAATGTTCCGCCAGTGCCGTATCCCGTGACAAATGCGTCAACCGGTCCATCCAGTTGTTCGATGATCTCGGGCCCCGTATGCCGTTCGTGATCTTCCACGTTCAGGACGTTTTCAAACTGACGCGGCAAAAAATATTTGCTGTCTTCGGCGGCCATCTCGCGCGACTTCGTGATCCCGGTCTGGTAACGCCCTTCGCTCTCAAACAAGATCAGCTTCGCCCCAAGTTGCTGGATCAGATGTCTCCGCTCGACGCTCGCCCCTTGCGACATCAGAATTGTCACCCGATAGCCCATGGCGGCACCGAGCATTGACAGGGCGATCCCGGTATTTCCACTGGAACATTCAAGGATCACAGAGTCGGGTTGCAATAGACCTCGCCGCTCGGCATCCACAAGCACGGTTTTCGCCAATCGATCTTTGATACTTCCACTCGGATTGAGAAACTCACATTTTGCGTGAATCGTTAACCCTTCCGCCTCGAACCGTAGTGGAACGAGTGCGGTGTTGCCGATCAGCGAAAGCACCGCTGCTGCACGAGGATGTCGCGGAAGGAAAGGATCGGTTGCCATGAAACGCTTCTTTAAAAAGTGTCGCCGTGTTCATGACAGAGTAAAGCTGTGATTCCCAAGAAGAAAGGGCAAACCCGTTTCGATCACACTTCGAATGAGTCCAAAATGGGAATCAGCGAGTCCCTTTCAATTGGACGGGTTGCAGGCTGCGAACGGTGATCGCATCGGCGTTCCAGTCGTTTCGGTGGACACGTTGGCCGATAATTCCCATCGCTCGACCGACATGGCGATTCAGGTCGACTCCTGGTTCCGCCGTAAGAAATGACAGCATCCGACCGTCGGGTGCAATCAAGACGTACTGTGGACCACCGGGGAATGTCTTCGCCATTTTCTGCACGATTCCCGCTCCGTCGAACGCGGGAGCCTGTGCTGGTGGCTGAGCCTGGACGGGTCGTTGAGCTGGGGGTTGTTGCATCGTCGGTTGAACCGGTGCCATTGCGATCTGTGGAGCAGTAGAAGCAACCGAATTGGGCCCCGCAACAGGTTGCTGGCCAGCCCCAGGCTGGGCCTGTACCGCCATCAACTGCGCATCGCGCTGTTTGGTTTCTGACGAGAGTTGAGAAAACTCCAGGTAATTCTTTTGAATTCCCCGGTATCGCTTCACGGCATCCAATCGAAGCACAATTGCCGAAGTGATAGATGCAATCTCTAACTCTTCATCAAGTTCTTTGTATAGGTTTTCCAGCGAATCAAGATCCCAGGTCGGCGGTTCCTGTCGAATCATTTCACGGAAGTGATTATCAATTTCATCGAGCCTCGTTCGCCCGGCAGTCAGTTGTTCCGCATCCGGCCCAGTCCGTCGCACGCCAGCCGTCGCTGACGTTTGTTTTTCAGAGCGGGCCGTTGATTCGACGACAGTGTCATTCGAAGTCGATCCGGTCGAAATCGGTTGCGCGAAAGTTTCGTCCTCCGCATTGGCGACTGGCCCAGTCCGCTTCTTGCGTTGTGGTTGTTCGGGGGGAAAGGGATCTTGCCGAAGTGCATCCACGGCGACGATCGATTTACGAGGAATCCAACGCCACTCTCGCTTGACGGGACTGATTTTGTACATCAGACGCGGACCGTCTTCGAAATTGAAATTCTTCTCGCCGAGAATCTCAACAGCATCACTCTTCGAGAGATTCGCCTGAACCGTGGTGAATTCATCAGGATTAATCGTACTGCCAATATGGACTACGACTCCATTAGCTTTCAGAACACCGCTGTCCTTACCGCTCTTTTGCACATGTTCGGCGCGGATCCAACTGAAGCTTCCAGGAGGGGGCGTGATCATGCACCAACCACCCGGATCGTGGCGGTGGACCATGACTCGATCACCCTTCTGAAGCTTGTCGGTGGGATAGTATTTCGGCCCCGGCCCACTGCGAACGTTTTCCCCATTTTCTGTTTCAACGATCGCTTCATACGGAAATTTACGGTCTTCTGCACGAACGACCATTCCGTTTGCAAAGAGGGCTGCACCGGCAATCAGTAACAGAAAACGCATCGGCGAGGCCTCCATGCCGAGTCGATCGGAAATTCAAAACCAAAATGAGACTAAAATGCCGACCGCGACCGGCATGTCGCAGACCGACCTTCAGAGATGAAAGCGGTTTGTACTGAACCGGCAATTCTTGCTCAAGATCAATCTGTGATACGATCTTTATTGGACGGGCTGATCAATTCGATCGCCGCAACTAATCGTCGGCCATGGCGCTCATCGTAAATCCGCACCTCGTATTCGTCTTGATCGGGCACTTCCATTTCAAGTGTCAGAGTCGGCTGCGGTGGCGATCCGGCAACGACTGCGGCATCGCCATCAATTGTCGGTTGAAATGGAAACTCGTCCCGTTCATCCTGCTCGTAGGCTGAAACGTCAATCTCAAACGCAGCACCAAGATGGACGTTGGGCGCGGCGACGAATCCTTCTGGTAGCAACGGAAACATTTGCTGAACGATGACCATCGGCCAACCGCCATGCAATTCATCCCAAGAGTGTCGTAACTCGACCGGCGGCCGAAAATGGTCGCGAAGCGGCATAAAAAGCTCCCTTCGCCACGATCGTACTTAAATTTCAGGTGATATCCAACGTTTGATCGGCGGCGGAACAGGAAATTGACCGTGATGGGAGGCGGAATTCAAAACCAATCCCCATTTGTCTGTTTCGACCTGAATGGTCAATGTCAATCAATACAAGTTGATTATTTTAGTATCCTTTCCGGCGTGATTTTCATGGGTTCTTGAGTATTCACACCCTCTTCAATCGTAACCACGTATTTCTTTTCGAGAAAACCGGCAGCCTCATGCCAGATGCGAAATTCATGCTTACCGACGGGCAAGTTCAGAATCTCGAATCGCCCGTCTTTGCCAGTCACGACGGCATAAGGATGGTCGACAATGAGCATGGACGCACGCATCCACGGGTGAATGTCAGACCTCACAACGAAAGGAAGCTTCTCCGGTTTCGACATCGGCTGCACCACGACGCCCTCTCGATCGTTCGCCTTCACAAGGAAGTTAAAAAGGTTATTTCTCATAGGAATCCATTTGACATTGTGTACCACTGCGTCGTTGTTCAGGAACCGAATTTTCTGGTTGGTGCGAACAATCATCGCGTGCGGAACAAATCGACCGTCTTTTCTGTCGAAAACGACTTCATCATCGGTCTTCTCATTTCCGTCGACGTTGCCGTTCTTTTCGAGATCGGGATGAACAGATACAGGGCGACTTGGGAGATAGATGATGATATTGGCGATCCCTTTCGTCTTGGGGTCGACAACAACACGTTCGTCCGGCACATCCTGATTCACTATACCAGGCACGGCAGTAACCAGCGGCGGCAACCTGGGAACGTCGCCATCAAGAACTAACTGACCTTGGAGAGTTCCCCATTTCGGTTCTGCGGCAAAACCGGAAGACATGTTTGCGAATGTCATGACCGCCAGAAGAGCAGCTACAGAAAGGGGATAATTCACTTGTAAAGCCTTTCGTAAAGAACGAGCCAGCCCGTAGCGATTGCGTCACTAAAACAGGGTAAAATGCGAACGAATAAAAGTCACGCATCTTTTAGGCGGTTTGCCGGATTTCGGCGGTTTGAAGCACCCATTGGAGCGTTGCAGAGTTTGAACCAATCGACGAAAAGAAGAATCCGAAAAATGCATTTAATACATTCTGCCCCCAAATCCTGAAGGAAATACCCACGTGGATCTTCAATTGAAAGACAAAGTCATTCTCGTCACTGGCGGGGCCAAAGGAATCGGACTGGGCGTTGCCGAGGTGCTGGCTAAAGAAAACGCAATCCCGGTCATCGTTGGCCGAAACTCAGTCGACAACGACCATGCCGTGAAGGCAATTGAAGCCGCAGGACATCGAGCGTGGTCGGTCGTGGCCGAGCTGAATCGCACCGAAGATTGCCGCCGAGCCGTCGATGCGACGATCGAAAAGTTTGGCAGAATTGAAGGACTTGTTAATAACGCAGGGATCAATGACGGCGTCAGCCTGGAAAACGGTGACACCGAACGGTTTCTCGCGTCACTCCGCAAAAACCTCATTCATTACTACGAAATGGTACAGTTCGCCTTGCCCGAACTGAAAAAATCTCGCGGAGCGATCGTCAACGTCGGATCGAAGGTGGCCGAGACAGGGCAGGGGGCAACGTCCGCTTACGCGGCAGCGAACGGGGGACGAAATGCGCTAACTCGAGAGTGGGCAATTGAACTCGAGAAATACGGCATCCGAGTGAACGCCGTGATCGTCGCCGAATGCTGGACGCCGATGTATGCCACCTGGCTGGCCACCGTACCCAACCCCGAGGAAACTCGTCGCCGAGTTGAATCGCGCATTCCATTCGGACAACGGATGACGACCTGCACCGAGATCGCCAATATGGTCGCTTTCTTGCTTTCGGATTGCTCCAGCCATACGACGGGCCAGTTAATCCATGTTGATGGGGGATACGTGCATCTTGACCGGTCTTGCCATGCAGAATAACCGTCGAAGGGCAAATCGAGCCGATTTGGTTTAAACTGCGACTCGATCGTTTGCGTCGAGAATGTTTCGATTTGACCTTTTGAAACAGGATCGGTCCCAAGCAATATCGCATCGACGCGAACGTAGTGTCTGGAGTGACTGATGATTCGATTTTGGCCGTTGTCTGTCGTGTTTCTGCTTGTTCCGCCTTCCTGTTTCGCGGCTGAGCGATATGGTGCGATGTTTGCGGACGGAAGCCGTGCCGAAGAAGCAGAAGTCCGCGAATGGAACGAGCCGAACGCTCAACCCAAAATCGGCGGGCGAGCTCTTTTCGATCCCGCAGTTCCCGTCCGATGGATCATTGATCGGCAACAACCCGCGGTCTCAAAGCCAACCACGTACGTCGAATTCGAAGGAGGCGACCGACTGGCTGGCGAAGTTGTGGCATACTCTGAAGGGCGCGAAAACCCTTATGAGTCGAAACCTCCCTTTCTTTTCGTCAAACCCAATTTGGAAGTTCAGCCCCCCGATGTCAACATCCCTGCCGAACTTCGTGTGACGACCGAATGGGTGCGTAAGATTGTCTGGGAACACGTTGGCTCCGACGAACTGCAGCCTTCAACGGTTTGGTTAAGGACCGGTGCCTCGATCACATTTCGATCGCTACGCTGGACGGCTCAGGGGATCATCCTGCTGACAACTGAAGGGGTCAAAGAGTTTTCATTTTTGGATCTGGGCGAAATCCATTTTCCAAAATTGAATCCCTGGAATGCCTACTACGAACAGCTGGCCTTACTGTCGCCTCATTTAAAGTCGCGGCTGATGCAGTTAAGCGGCACTGATGGAAGCCGTTGGACGACCTCGCTGGAACGATTTCAACCGCGACATCATGGAGACAAGAACCGGCCTGATCACTGCTACCAATTGATCCAGCCCGCATGGAGTCTGGATTCACTCTGGATTCGGTATCGCACAATTCGCTGCTGGCGTTTCTTCACACCACATGAAATCCCAATCTCTTGCCTGACGCCTGTCCAAGCGACGCATAAAGGGGTGTTCGGCGGAATGTGGGAGTATCAGCTCGATCAAAATATCCAGCAAGGGCCACTCCAATCTGCAGATAAGGAGTTTGGATGGGGATTCGGAGTCCAGGGAACTTCAGAACTGGTGTTTGAATACCCCGAGACCGCTCGTGCGGTGCGAACACAATTCGGCTTGGACCGAATCGTAGAAACTGGTGGATGCATCAACGTCGAAGTTCTCGTTGGTAACGGCCAATCCGTAATGAAACAGACGAACCTGATCGGTTCGGCCTTCGTGGGCAACGTCAGTTGGTTGGATCTTCCAGCTGGTAAACCTGAACAACGCCGGATCTCGTTCCGGACCGAGATGGCGCACGAGGGGCGTCCTGCCGGGGCAGATCCCTTTGATATTCGAGATGTCTTGAACTGGTACGAACCGGAACTAAGGCTGGATCCCGCCGCACTTGAGTCCGAAGTCTCTGCGCGACGAGTGGCTCGATTGCCAGGTCTGATTGGCTGGACGCTTTCTCCCGATGACGCGGTCTCAATGAACGTGGCGAACGTGATCGATGTGATGGATGCTCGAGACCCACAGTTTCGTTTGACCACCCGCCCAAAAGACGTGTTCTCGCTTCTTTCTCGCAAAGTCAAAATCGGCGCAGGTGATCGCTGGCTGACGCTTGCAGGCAGTCGCTTTGCCGAAAACACGTCGCCAACAACCGTGCAGGTTCGTATCGACGGTCGGGTTTTCGGTGAATTTGATGTACCGATCAGGCAATCGATGACCGATCCCGAACCAATGGTGGTGTCTGTCCAGCCGTTTCAAGGAAAAACAGTGACGGTGGAAGTCGTTGTTTATCCAACCGACGAAAAATCCTGGGTCGACTGGCGCGGTTTTTCCATAGGAAAAGAGCGACCAGGACTGTTAACACTGTTTGAGGACGACGAGAAGTTTGCGGAGCTGCTCAATCGAGGGACGGGCAGGGCCTTGATTGATTCCGAAAAAACCTATTCGGGAACTCATTCGCTGAAGGTCACACCACCCTCTGTCGAAAATCCCACGATTCCTGGTCTCGACGCATTGATTTGTGAATACCCACAGCTCGGCCAGTATCGATACGTCGTTTTCAACTGGAAAAAACAATCGGGAACTCGGATTCAAGTCCAGTTTGCGAATCATGGAAGGCTGGGGGATGGAGGTCTGTTCTCCAGCAGGCCAAATCGGGGGCTCCGTCGAACCGTGCCAGCCGATGAACGGGGACAGAAGTATGGCTACGTCTATGAACGAGGCGTGGTCACGGCTCAGGCCCCGTTTCCGCTTTGGCTGCAAGGTGATCTGCCGCGAGAATGGCAATTGATTCAGCGCGACCTGTTCGGCGACTTTGGCCTGTTCAATGTGACAGGGCTGTCACTGAACTGCGTTGATGGTGACGCAGCATGGTTTGATCATTTTTATCTGGCTCGAACGAATGTGGATCTGGAATACGTTTCCAGGCTGCTCGTGAACCCGCAACCTGCGACACCGAAACCCGACGGGAACGGCATGATGCCGATTGCACGTCGCGAAGACTACGCTGCCGAGTTTTCACGGATTGCACCGTTGTTCTCGTCGCTCGATATGGCCCATGGCCTGGTTTGGCATACCGAGCAAAATGGTCAGACGGATATTTTCAGGACTCACGCCAATGCCCCCGATAAACCGCTGATCCTTCGGGGAGCCGCAGTCCTACCCAAGGATCGGCCAATGATGCTCGACCTGCATGTCTCACACCCGGCTCAATGCGACTGGCAACTTGTCGTTCGGGCGAATGGTCAAGTCATCCACGATCAATTGATTGATGCGAAGCTGACCACACCACAAAAAGGATGGGCGACCGTTCAGATCGACCTGGAGAAGTTTGCGGGCCAGAAGGTGGTGCTGGAAGTGCTGAACCAGTCGAACAACTGGCAGAACGAAACGGCATTCTGGAAACGAATAGAGCTCATCGAACGATGAGCTCTATTTCAGGTCAGGCAACTTTGTTCGGACGTTTTACCCGATTTTTTTGAAGATCCCGATCTGGTCGACGATCCGATCAGATTATTTATCTTCTGGATTGATAAACTTGAAGACGAAAGCAGCGGCGGCACCTGCAGCGAAATCAGCGACAAGATAAATCCAGATGTTTGCGGCGGCGGTCAACTTCATGACGGTAATACCGACTGCAACGGCTGGATTGAATGCTCCACCAGAAATCCCACCGACGGAGAAGGCACCTGCCAAAACAGTGAATCCGATCGCTAAACCGTAGAACGAGTTATTGGCGTTGGCTTTCGCGGTTGCAACGTTCAGCACGACGTAGGCCAGAGCAAAGGTGTAAAGGAACTCAGCGACCAATGCCTTCCCTACCAAGTCACCTGCGAATGCCGTTGGATCAGTCTTTGGAGCACCGTAAAGGAATCCAACGGCCAATGCAGCGACAAACGCGCCCAGCACTTGTGAAACCATGTAAGGAATCGCGTCAGCAAACGAACATCGGCCGCGCAAAGTCACCGCCAACGTCACGGCAGGATTGTAATGAGCGCCGGAAACATGTCCGCCAGCGAAAATCATCACCATTAAGGCAGAACCAATCGCCAATGGCGCTGGAACGGCACCGCCAATGACGCAACAGCCGATGGTCAAAACCAAAAAGAACGTCCCGATAAACTCCGTCAAATACTTGTTCATTCTGTCTCTTTCTATTGCGATGAGTGATTTGGATTCTGTCGCGCCGCGTTCAATGATGACCGGCGTCAGGAGATTAGCTGATGAATGGGTGCCAATCCACCATTTCCCTCATCGGCAGGCCCAAAATTCACGGAAAACTAATCCGGCAATATCATATGTATGTTGTATGCTGGTCGTATGCTGCGTATTCAGAAACGGGCTTGGCGCTGTGACAGGTATTCGACCAACGCCCGGTCAAACGGCAGGCTTGTATCGAGAGCAACGTAGTCGGCACCCATGCGAAGGCAATCCTTTTTATAACGATCTCGCAGGCTCTGCATCGCCTCCAGGTAATCGCCCCGAATCCCGACTGCGTCCACAATCAACCGCTCGCCCGATTCGGGGTCTTCGAAATCGGAAAGGCTGTCGAACGGAAAATTGACCTCGGCTTCGTCCAAGACATGAAACACGATCACATCGTGACCTCGATGCCGCAGCATTCGCAGCGCATCGATCACAGGTTCAGGGTCACACAACAGATCCGAAAACAACATGAACAGGCTTCGATGCCGAATCATAGCGGCGATACGTCGCAGATTGGCTGCCACATCCGTCTGCCCGGCCGGCCTTGCCTTAGACAACAGACCCAGCATATTCCCTAGCTGGCTGCGCTTACTGCGTGCGGGAAGACAGGCATGCAGTTTGTCTGAAAATGTCATCAGACCGACCGGGTCTTGCTGATGGATCATCAGATAACCGAGTGCCGCAGCCAGACAAATACAATAGTCGAACTTGGACAGTTCTTGTCGATAGGTGTAGGCCATGCTTTCCGAAAGATCCATCAGCAGATAGCCCGAGATATTCGTTTCGGCCTGGTACTTTTTGACGTATAACTTGTCCGTCTTGGCAAACACCAGCCAGTCGATATTTCTGGGATCGTCCCCCTGTGCATACCGGCGATGCTCGCTGAACTCGACGCTGAATCCATGAAACGGACTGGCGTGCAGTCCTGTCAAAAACCCTTCCACGATGAATCGCGCACGTAAGTCGAGCCGGGCGACATTTCGAATCACCGACGGTTTCAGATACTGCTCAGCACCCGTCATTGGGAAACTTTGTTTTGAATAAAGGAAAAGAATTGGACCGACACAACAATAACGGACTCTCGGCCCAAACACATCCAATACCACAATTCGGATTGAACGCAAAGGCGTCAAGGCGCGAGAAAAAGTCTCAAACTCCGTCAATCGGTTTCGGGGACGTTGCCGGCGAGGTATAGTGAAAAAACCGCTGATTCAATCACTTTATTTCCGTGATTGTGACTGGCGTCGTTCGGATGCGAAACGCCCCATGAAAGTCACCGATCACCCCCATCGAAACAACATTCGCGTGATCGGCCAATTACTGCTGATCGCCCTTTATCTCGTTTCTCTTTTCTTACCGGCGATAGAAGTCGTACCTGAAAACGGCGGCGGATTGTATTCCCCACGTGGATGGCTCCCGGGGCTTGCGTGCTTGTTATTTCCTTGCTGTGTACCGTGGTTGGTTCCACCCTGGTGGGCCAATCTGTGTTTTTTCACAGGCATGGTGCGGCTCAAGCAAAACCAGGTCATCCCGGCATTTTGGTGGGGTATGGTGGCGACATTCGTGTCCTTAACCATTTACGTCGTTCCCACTGTGACGGCACTTGGCCCTGGTTACTACACATGGGTCGGATGTATGATCGGCCTGATGCTACTGGCATTTCACACGCATCTGAAATGAGAATTAATCTTCTCAGACGGATTGTCAGCCGACTTGTCAGTGGTTTTTTCCTTTTGCCCGACGGGCAATCGTTGTCAGGTCGGCAATCATGGCCCTGTCGCCAGCCTTTTTGACACGATCACAAATTAAATCGATCGATTTGAAATCCGGGTCGACAACGTACAGACAACTTGGATGAGCCAGGAAATCGAAAACAGCCCGATTCTCGATCGCCCAATCAACAGCTTCCCGAACGGCTTGCAAAAACCATTCGAGCCTCCATTGGCCTGTTCGGAACGCCCCGATATCGCTGATCGGACTCATCGGGATCTCGACCAGGCCGTCAGGATAGACGAATGGTTGTGCGCGCGCTTGAGCGGCGACGATTCCCTCCAGCACCGCTGCTGTCGGTTGTTGCATCGGTTCTGAATTCGGATGTGGCGGGTAAAGGCTACTGACCCAATCAAAACCCAAATCCAAAAGCGTGGATCGCACCTTGGGGTGATCACGCAGTCCATTCGCAAATCCACCCGGCGTGCGAAACCCTACTGGATCAACCCCCAGTCTCGACTTCATCGCTTTGCTGGTCAGCTGAATATTGTCACGAATCGCTTCATCGACCGATTGTCCTCGTAATAGCCAGGGTGATCGTTGAAAACGAAACTGCAAATCGTTGATGGTGGTTGCCGTCACGTTGACATGATCGTAGGTATGGTTACCAATCGGATGTCCCGACTTAGCGATCTCAGCGATCCAATCGATATTGGCCTGTTCAAATACGCGACCGACGGCGAAGAAGTGAATCAGTCCTCCAGCGGCTTTGACTCGACGCGCCGCTTCGACGGAGTACTTTTTTGTCTCGTCGTTCAAGTTCCCCTTTTCGAAATTCCAGTGAGTTGTCTCTCGAGTCGGAAAGTTGGCACTCATCTCGAGATCGAGCGTTATCGCCACCAGACATTTATCGGACTCGGCTGCAATCAACTGACCATGGTCCGATGGCAACGTGGCCAATGCACCCAGGCTGCCTGTCGCAACACTTTTCAACCAGTCCCGGCGAGTCCATTGATTGAACTTTCCGACCTGCCGCACGGAATCAATCCACGTAAAAGATTCGTGCTGTTCGGTTCGTTGCTTACTGGTCATTGTCATGGATTCACTCCTTCTAATTTCACCCATGACACCTGGGTAATCAGTTGATTGAGAGCCGCGAACGAAATGGCTGCGTTGACCGCAAATCGAGGCGATGTATTGGAAGGAAACGTGGCCAGCGAAGCATCACCCACCAGAAAGACATTAAAATCCTTCGACAGGTTTTCGTAGCCAGCAGTGGTACGGCAAAAGCACATGTCGGTGGCATAGCCGGTCAATAATACGTGACGAATGCCCGTTGACTTCAGAAACTTTTTCAGCGGCTCGTACCCTTCGGCGTCGTAAATAACAACGTCATTCGGGTCCACATCGACATCGGTTGTGACCGGAATCGGCAGCTTCCAGAATCCGCCGTTATTGTATTTTGGGCCGGCGTCCAGTCCCGGGAACTGCGCGAAATAATCAATCACAGGCTTGTCCTTCGAAAGCAACAACTCCGTCGGGAGTGATTCGCCTTGATACTTGAATGCAGCAAGTTTTGCGGTCAGCTCACGAGCACCTTCGCGGCGTTCCTGATCCGTCGGTTTGTGAGTAAACGACCGGTACAACTTGCGGCGAATCGGATCGGCCTCACCAGGCAGGCTGTATAGAACGTTTCCCACTTTGCCTCGCAGTGAATTGATGAAGGGCCTGACGATTTCTCGTGTATGACGCGCGGCAAGATGATTCTTTTCCGTGGTACAGAAGTCGGCGACCCCTGCCGGTTCGGGAGTATTCCAACCCTGCCCATCATCAATGCCCCAGGGATGAACCATGATGACGACGGTTTCCGAAGCTTTCAGATGGTTCGGAATTTCGATAATGCCACGGGCGTTGTACGAGAATCTCCATGCACGGACATCCAAGTCGGCATCCGCATCGACGACAAGGGGTGGAGCTTCAAAGTGCGACTGCTCAATGATGGGCTCAAAAAACTCGGGATAGTCTGCGAGCAATTTCTGCGGTTGTTCGATACGAGTGAGCCGGTTTGAATAGGGTCGCTTCGTAGCGGTTTCCTGCGAAAATAGGGGATGAGGGAAACAAAACAAACATCCCGCAACGATTACGATGAAACCAAAACGCATCGGTTGTTCCTTCACTGTGGCAACGCGTCAAACACTTCTCTTTATCAGTATGGAATGTCACAATCGCAAGTTCAAAGCCGATGCGTTCGGCTTTCCGATCTCAATTGCTGACTGATCTGAAAATCACTGAGGCCAACTGATGCTTTTGCGATTCTTGTGTTCGATGGTGTTGTTTATCTCGGCGTTCCCATTGTCCTCTATCCAAGCAGATGATACCGATTTTCGCGTCGGATTTGCCCAGAAGGATGTCACTCCTCAAGTTCCAATGCCGATGTGGGGTTACGGTGCTCGAAGGGATCTTTTGTCGCAAGGAACGCTCGATCCACTCATGGCAAAGGCGATCGTCATCGAAGCGGGTACGGACCGGGTGGCATTGGTTGGCCTGGATATGGGACGAGCACCGACGACCGCCATGATGGACGAAATTCGAGCCACGATCCGCGAAAAAGCCCAGATCGAGCACGTGCTGATTGTCGGCTCGCACACGCATCATGGTCCCGTGCTGGAACTGACGGATCGCGAGGGATTTGGAAAGGGACGATTTGACGCCGCCATCGGCTATCTGAAAACTCTTCCCGATCTGCTGTCGACAACAATCATCGAAGCTGCGTCCAGGTTACAGCCAGCCCGGATCGGCGTCACGTCGGCCGATGTTCCTTACAACCGTAATCGACATAGCAAGCGTCAGCCTGCCGCCCGAGATCCACAACTCTCAGTGATTCGATTCGACGATCCTCAGGGCATGCCAATTGCAGTCCTCGTCAACTTCGCGGCCCACCCGGTCATGACAAAGGGTGAGATTCTGAAGTTCTCGGCCGATTATCCCGGCTTTATGATGAACTATGTGGAAAAGGAATTGAATGCCCCCTGCGTCTTCATCCAGGGTGCCTCGGGAGATATGAGCGCTAATGCGATTAACGTCACCGGCCCCCAGGGGTTTGGCGAACAGTTGGGAGCCGAATGTGTCAAACTGGCCAAGGCAACAGAAACAGTCATTCCCGCTCGACCATCTGTCAAAGGGCGAGTTGATCGGTTTCACTTTTCAACCCGAATTGATCTCAACAATCCCGCCGTCATGACCCTTTACAGCGTGGCTTTCTTTCCCGAATTGATTCGGAATTTTGCCGAGGACTATAAGGACGGAATGCATCCGGAGCTAAATACAGTTTTGATCAACCGTGAAATCGCAATTGTCGGCGGTTCTGGCGAATTCTTCAGTAACCATGCGGTTCGGCTGCGAGACCGGACCTATGTAAAACACACCCTCTTTTTCGGCTACTGCAATGGATACATGAACTACTTCCCCACGATCGAGGCCGTTTCAGAAGGTGGTTACGGCGCCGATGCTCCCGTCTCACCCGCCCAGGTCGGCGCGGGTGAAGAAATGATGAACAAAGCGTTGATCAACATCTATTCCATGCTGGGAAAGATCACTGTTGAAGAGAAGCCAAGTGAGTAAATGCAACGAGGAGTCTCGTGCGCTGTTACGACTTAAATTTCGGGTTCTGTGCCACTGCATCGGACTTCTTCAGGTCTGAAGCTTGAATCATCGAGTCAAATTTCAGGATTTCGTCCAAAGTAGCCATCATCGCTCCGCGTGATGAGCATGTGTCGGAAACGATTCAAGCGTTGCCTAAACATCGGAACAGAGGCATCGTTTGAATTCCTGTAAAACATGCTGATTGGTATTCACTTGGTTTTCGAACGATGCTCATCACGCGGAGCGATGATGGCTACTTTGGTCTGCGGCCACGCCTCTCGGGAGTCTTCGTAGACGCAGTGTCTTCCCTTTTGTTTGAGGCAATCTAAGAACACTGCATGACCGAAGACGGTCATACAGTGGCACCCTAATTCAGAGGATTCGACAAGGCATTAGCGATTGCCACCACTATTTCTGGTTTGATTCCAGATACGAAAACAGGTCGCGCAGATCCTGCGGTTTCAGTTGTTTGTAAAGATCGTCCGGCATCAGCGAAATCGGCGATACTCGCAGGTCGTCAATTTCGTTCATGCCGATTATCGTCTTTTCGTTTTTGGCATTAACCAGCGTCACGGAAGCGTCTTCACGAGTGACTGGTAACCCCGTCAGCACGCGGCCATCTTTCGTTTGCACGATGTAACTGGCAAACTCTTTTCGAATCACACTACTGGGATCGACCAGACTGATCAGCATAAAGTCACGGTCCTTACGGTTCGCCGTGGTCAGATCAGGCCCCAGCTTCGTTCCCTCGCCGAACAACTGGTGGCACGCGGCACAATGTTTTTTGAACACGGCCTGCCCAAAATCCACGCGACCGGCCGACGCCCGCAAGTCGTTGTTCAGTCGCCGGACTTCGGCCAGCTTGTCTTCCCGACTTCTACCAAACTGCCCCCAATGCTTAATCACAATCGCGTCCAATTCGGGATCTTCGAGAAGCGTAATGCGTTTCACCTGCTCGACGGGGACTGACGCCGGGGCAATCCGACCATTCTCCACCGCCATCAACCAGGCTTTCGCAAATGATCTACGACCAAACAAAACGTCGAGAATCTGTGATTTCATTGCGGGTGAAATCGACGACTGATGCAACTCGATTAACGCGGAAGTCACATGAGCATCGTCAAACCGACCGAGGGCCTTCAACGCTGCAACCCGAACAGGTTCAGGATCGTCGGATTGAACCAGTTCTAATAATGGCTGAGCAATTTCCGGTTTTCCAAATTCTGCCAGCATGCCCAATAACGAAATCCGCCTGCCTGAGTCGAGATGTCGATTCATCGCGTCTTCAATAAGAGCTGAGAATGACTCGCGGATATTTAACGTCAGGGCCAGTGACGTCAGCGTGAGGTCGCTCGGTTTCGCTTGCCACCGCGTTCGGACGACCTGCACCAACTCATGTTCGGTGACAAGTTTCGGTTGGTGTGATCCAGATTCGTTTCCCAGACGATCTCGTAATCCATTTAGGATTGGCAACCACAAGGCGTCACGCGCGGTATCCTCGGGGGCAGCCTTTAAGAGCTGAACGACGCAATCCAACCCCGCTTCAGTTCCTTCGACGGCATATCGGCGAACAAGCCGAGTCAGCAAAATATCGCGACCGAGTCGCGATTTCCAAAGTGATGGACGGAGGAAGCGTCGCATGACTTCATCTCGCCCCGTGACGCTGTGTCGCTCGACGGCCCACCACCACAGCAAGGGAATGTAAGGGTCATCGCTATCAAGGTCTCGGTTAATATTGGCATTAATGATCGGCATCGCCTGTTGTGCCGTCAGTCGGGCTGCCGTTGATGCGAGTTGCCTTCGAACATCAACTGCTGGTTCGCGCTCGGCAAATTTGTCCAATTGATGAGCCATTTCCGGCGACACCTGTTGAGAGTCGCCAAGAAGTCGGACTGCCCATGACCGGATCGCAGGATGCGGACTGTTTAATAAATTGTCACCGAGCTTTTCATCGAATTCACTGATTGCAGCAAGCGACCATAGTCCTTCGAGAGCCACGATTTCATCCGGGTCGTTCAGCAAATTCAATAAGCCAGATTTCGCGTCATGTCGGCCAGCCAACTCCGTTCGAGCTCGACGAACATACCACTGGCTGCGATGTCGATGCAGCTTCAATAGTTGATCTGTCGACAGTTTCGTGAAATCGATGGAGGGAGCCGCTCGGATTCCCTTCGCGGCAATTCGATAGATTCGACCATTCGAACGATCCCAGTCGGCGTCGGGATCGGGATGTGCCGTCCTGGCATCATTCCAGTCCGAAACGTACACAGCCCCTTCCGGCCCCATCGTCACATCGGTCGGCGCAAACCATGTATCATTGGCAGCAATCAACTCACCCCCGTGGGCCGTTTTGACTGTTGATCCCCGTCCCGTAATCTGGTGCCAGTAGACCCCGTGACCGAGCAGATCGCCCGCGATGTAAGTATCTCGAAAGGACTCGGGAAACGAATCTCCCTGATAGACGATTCCACCGACAGTCACGTGTCCTCCCCGAAAATTCTGGTGAGGAGCGTGGTCGAAGAAGCCATAAGCGTGCGGGTTGTGCAACGCACCATGTTTTGCAAAAGACTTCACCAGGTAGCTACCCTGAACTCCATGCAAAAGCACATGTCCCCCGTAATTCGTGCTGTAGAACAGTTCGCCCGTGGGGCTAAAGTCGAGGCCCCACGAATTGCCACCCCCTTCGCAGAACAGTTCAAATTTGTGAGAAACAGGGTGATATCGCCAGACCCCCTGCTGAAATTCGATCCCGCGAATATTCGCGGTGACGGTACTCCCTTGGCATCCGTAAAGCCATCCGTCAGGCCCCCAGGTCAACGAGTTTGCGACGCTGTGAGCATCTTCCATCCCAAACCCCGTCAGCAATACCTCAGGATCACCATCCGGAATGTCGTCGCGGTTACGATCGGGATAAAACAACAGGTAGGGGACATTTAAAACAAATACCCCTCCATGTCCGAACGCGAGGCCTGTCGCGAGATTCAATCCCTGAACAAAATCACGGCCTTGGTCCATCCTCCCATCGCCATCGGAATCCGACAGGATGGTAATTCGGTCGGCTCCCCGAGGCCCAAATGGTGGTGGTTCCGGGACTCGATCATATTTTGTCCGCGAGTATCGGTCGACTTGCAATCGTTTCAACCCGGCTGGATTGGGGTATTGCAAATACTGAATGACCCACAGACGCCCTCGGTCATCGAACTCGATGCAGACAGGCTGCCGAACGAGTGGCTCACTGGCGACAACCTGAACTTCGAAGCCATCAGCGACGGTCATCTGCTTGACGGCATCATCGGGGGAGAACCCTTGAGAATAGACCGCCGGGATTGTCGCGACAGCCCAACCCCAGATCACAGTGTATAAAGCGGACTTCGACATCAGGTTCATATTGCATCCTGGCTCACGTCAGTCTTCTTTTCTGGATGAAAGATAGACATGTCCAAGCCCGGACACCAGCAGGTGAACCTTCCCATGCAATAGTCTTGTGCCACTGCTTAACCGTCTTCGGTTAAGCAGTGCTCTTCAGCAACAACGGGTGCCAAGGTTTTATGATCTTCGGTTAAGCCGTGTTCTTCGATCGTCGATAAAATCAGAAGACACTGCGTCTCCGAAGACTCCGATGCAGTGGCACAAGAGTTTGCAGACCGTCGACTATTGCCGTTTAAACCCATAATCCTCGTTCGTGTGATCGAAATCCAGAGCGATCAGATTTGAACGGAACTTGACATTGGAATAGCTGTAGTATTCGATCAGCGTCGCTTCATCGTGCTGATCAGGATCGGCAGGGGGCTGACCGTTCAACCAGCCAAAGTTCTTGATGTAAACCGGAACCGACCATTCCTTATCAATCAACGTGATCGACTTGCGATACTGTTCCGACGACTGCTTGTCTTTGTACTCGACCACAAACGCATGGCAGTGGCGACCATCAAACACCTGGTCTTGCAGCTTTTCGAAACGGGCAATGTTGTCCTTCTCCAAATCCTGTCGATGAGAATCAACCATCATCTTCGTCAGACTAAACAGGCCGGCTCGTGTGATCGGATGTCGTGACTCGGCCATTGCGAGGCTACCGGTTGGTTCGAGGTTGACGGCAGGGAGGCGAGCCTTCCATCCGCCGGGATGAGCCTTCATGCGACCATCGTTCTGCCCCTCGACATACAAGACTTCACGTCCCGCTTCGCCTGTTACCCATTTCAAATAGACGCTGAACGGAGCATGACGAACCTTCATTTCCATTTCTTGTTCGTCGAGCAACTCGCCATTCACCAACTCTTGCTTCACGAACTGAGCTGTATAATGAGGGGTTTTTGAAAGATATTCCAACCCTTTTTCCAAGATCTGAATTTTGTGTGTCACGTCGTTCGATGCACTTTCGCCCGAGCCACCTTGTCCCTGTGACGAGTTCGATTGGGCAGTTTGTCCCAGCGTTGACGTTTTGGCAGCCGCCATCACAAAAGCAGACTTGTTCGTTACGCGCCTGGCAATGTCGGCTCCAGCCGGTGTGGGCGAACTTTCCAGGTGTAAGAACAACAAGGTGAAGACGACGACCGAAACGGAAAGACCGTTTGCGGTTTGCTGACGGTTCAGACAACAGAACAAACGAAAAAACCGCTTCATGCGAGAAACTCCGGGATGGAAATATGTGAGCAGCTTGGAATGCCAGTTCGCTTGGCAGATCCCATCCATCCCTGGAGGTTCGATCCGTGAAAGAGCGGCTTAATGAACGCCGAATGATGCTGATCAAGTTGTTATTTTTGGGTTTTACGAGGATCGGCGTTTTTTGCAGGTTGAAGTGACTTCTTTAAGTTGACTCAGCAACTGTGATTTCTTGTGTTCGACCCGCCAGTTTTCACAAACCACTACGACCGGAAAAGCTTCGCCAGACGGAGTTCTTTACGAATGGTTTGTGAACGTTGAACGTTCTAGTATTTGTGCCACTGCTTCGGAGTCTTCGGAGAAGCAGTGTCTTCGCTTAAGGAATTACCATGCGTGTTGGCCTGCGGTTGATCCTGATCTCACTCGTGTGTTGCTCGGCGGAACATTGCCTAGCCGATGATCCGCTGGGTTCAGCTCCTGAACGAGTGTCAGTTGAAGCTCAACCGCTCGCTGCTAATATTCAACGAGTCGTCACGACGCTGAAGATGCTGGGAGCTCCCATCCCAGACGCCGCAGCCACGTCACTAAACGAAGCGATCGAGGCCAAAGTTTCTGATCGAATCCAAAAGGAACTCGACAATCTTGTGCTGTTGACCGTCCAGATTAACCCCGAAGAACGAGTCAAGGTGCGTCGAGGCCCCGCCAAGGCCGTACTCCAGCAGCATGGATTCACACCGGTCCTGATCAAGGTTTTGAATGGCAGTACGGTGACCAAACGACTGCGGATTATCAGCCCTCAGGCGGGGGCTGTTTATGCCGGGGTTGCGAAACTCAGTATGCAGCGGCAACAGTCTCAGGAACTGACGGAAAACGAGAACCCCAATCGTGATCAGGGACGCTTCCTCGCCGTCGAAATGTTTTCACAACCTCCCATGTCTGATCGACTCAGTGGATTGGAAGTGGAATATGCCATCGCATTGATCCTCAGCACGGAAGCAGGAAAACGTGAAGCGACGATCGGATTTGATCTCGGTCAGGGAGAACAGGATCTGGGGTTTCGGGGCGAAGTTCCTGTTTTGTTCCAGATTCGTCCGGCAAATGCAGTTCGGCTGTCAATTCTCGACGACGATGGGTCTCCGACAACCGCGTCATTGATTGTTCGAGATCATCTGGGCCACGTCTATCCTCCACAGGCGAAGCGACTCGCTCCCGACTTTTTCTTTCAAACACAAATCTACCGAGCCGATGGCGAGACGATTTTGTTGCCTCCAGGTGAATTCCGTATCCAAAGTGGTCGAGGTCCAGAATATTGGACTCACCAGCAGAACTTTGTTGTTAAGGACGATCCGGCTGCGACAGCCGATCGCGATCGGGCCCCTGATTCCGGTCGTCAGATCAAGATCCAGCTTGAGCGATGGGTGAATCCTCAAAAGTTCGGATTCTATTCCGGCGACCATCATATCCATGCGGCGGGATGTGCCCATTACACATCACCGACAGAAGGGGTCGTCCCCGAAGACATGTTTCGACAGGTGAAAGGTGAAGGCCTGAACGTCGGTTGTGTCCTCACCTGGGGTCCCTGCTACGGGTACCAGCGACAGTTCTTCGCTTCGAAACCGCACGATGTCAGCGAACCGTTGACCATTCTCAAATACGATCTGGAAATCAGCGGATTCGGTTCGCAGGCACTCGGGCATGTCTGCCTGTTGAACCTGCATGATCAGACGTATCCAGGTTCTGACGGAACCGAGACCAGGGGCTGGCCAAGCTGGACAACTCCCGTGATGCGCTGGGCGAAAGCTCAAGGAGGAACCACCGGCTACGCACACTCCGCCAGCGGTTTGTCCGTTGAGCCTGTGCCGGCGGCCCGGCGACTGTTGACGAAATATGACATGGACCGTGACAGATTCTTGTCCTTAGAGGAAACAAAGTCAGCCCTCCTTCCCGAGGCATGGGCCACGATCGATACGAACGGAGATCGCCAGCTCGACGAAGCCGAGTTGATCGCCAGTCACGAACGTGCTGCCGACCGCTTACCGAATCTTGCGATCCCGGAAATGAACGGCGTCGGTGCGATGGAAATCTGTGTGACAACAGCCGAAGGGGTCTGCGATTTCATCAGCGCTATGGACACTCGCCGCATCCAGGAATGGAATACGTGGTATCACCTGCTGAATTGTGGATTCCCTCTCAAAGTCAGCGGCGAAACCGATTTCCCTTGCATGAGCAGTCGTCGAGTTGGGCAGGGGCGAGTCTACGTCCAATTACCTGCCGAGAAATCAAAACTTCCGTCCGATGCCTCAAAGACGATCAAACGAATCGACTTCACAGAATGGTGCAGGGGGCTGGCCCAGGGACGGTCATACGTCTCCGACGGATTTGCACATGCCCTCGACTTCCGTATTAACGACGTACCTCCCGGTTTGGAACAAGTCGAATTACCGTCATCGGGCAAAGTCAAAGTCACCGCCAGCGTTTGTTTCGCACCGGAAACACCGACTACCGTAGCTCAAGGGACTGAAATTCCCGCAGCAGGTCGGCGACTGGTCGGAGACACTGTCGAACTACACGGCCCACGTCGCGATGCCATCGAACGAGGCGGAGAACGTTTGGTGGAAATCATTTTCAACGGCCAACCCGTCGCGAAGCAAACGGTTCCCGCCGATGGCCAGATACGCAAACTGGAGTTCGATGTCATGATCCCGCACAGTGGTTGGATCGCTCTTCGGCATTTTCCTCAGCTCCACACAAATCCAGTGAATGTGATCGTTGCCAACAAGCCGATCCGGTCATCCAGGTCCAGTGCCCGCTGGTGCGAGCAAACCATCGAATTACTATGGCAAAACCGCGAACGCAACATCATCCTCGCCGAACGAGACGAAGCCCGCCAAACCTTTGAACGAGCAAAAGCCAGATACCGACAAATCGCAGAACAGTCAGAACTCGAATAAGCCCCGCAAACGAACGAAACCCCACCGCCCCCGCGGCAGTGGTTAACGGGCCATTGCCCCAACAAGCGGCACGGTTAATTGATACGATCGAATAAGGATTACCTGGCGAATTTGAACACCCTCCCCCGTCTTCAACCCCGCTACGAATCGAAGCGACAAAAACGTTATTCGTCTTTCTCAGTGGTCGCAGTCATGTCTGTTGATCCAGGCTTTTTCCTAAGACAGAACAAAGGTGACAGCTCCAGTTGTTTTCGTTTGATTTTGTCAATAAAGAACTCGTCCCCTTTTTTCGTGGAGGAGATTCAATACGGTTTGGCAACTGTGCTCCCAATTGTTTGAAAGTGGATTTCCGTCCACATATGTTATTCACAAGACACCCGTTGTTTCTTAACAATTTCTGAGTAACCTTCAGCTTTCACAGCGACCGTTTTTGCGGAGAGGAGTGTCGTCCATGCGTCTTTGGAATTCGCTTTCTTACTGTGTCTTAATTGTGATCGGCTTGGCGGTTGGGACGGCCCAGCCTCAAGACCGTGCCGTTTCAACGCCCGATGCGGCCGGAGATAAGACCGACGTTAAGGCGACTATGCTGGCGAACGGCTGGAAGGTGACACCCGCAGGCGAACAGATCATCCTGTCTGATCTGACCTTAAATATCGTCATTTCGCCCGAAAGCCGATACGCATTTGTGACTTCGAACGGCTATAACTCACACGACCTCACCGTTGTCGATTTGGCCGATCGCAAGATCGTCGCTTCTGAAACGGTCCGGCAAAGTTGGTTCGGCTTGGCTGCTGATTTCAAAACAGGGCGGCTTTGGTGGTCGGGTGGTGGAAACGGCAAGCTTCATACCTTGGTTTGGTCGGACGGAAAATTCCAATCCGCCGAACTGGCAGATCGACCTCTCGTGCGGGGTGCGCCGTCGAACGAACGTGCGCAGACTCCTCCTCCACCGTTTGTGACCGGGATTTTTCATGATGCCCGTCAAGACGTGCTTTACACTCTGGCGATTCTTCCTCGCGGTATCAGCAAGACGTTTAAATCGGGTGACGATTCAATCAACATCAAGGGATCAGGTTACATGATCCGCTCTGCAAACGGAGCCGACGATGAATTGTCCGCTCCCTGCGGCAAACGTCCGTACGACGTGGTGCTCGCACGAAATGGGTTGCTGTATGTGAGTGACTGGAGCGATCGTTGTGTGCTGGTTGTCGACCCCAGGACGCTTCGCACTGTGGCCCGAATCTCCGTTGGCGAACATCCAAATCAACTCGCACTTCATCCCACGGATGATCGCTTGTTTGTCACCTGTGCGTCGAGCAACGGCGTTTGGGTGATTGATACGTCGCGAGGAACGGTTCAGGAGACGATCTTTACAGCACTCTTCCCGAAGTCGCCCGAGGGAAGCACCCCCGATGCGCTCTGTATCTCGCCCGATGGAGAAATGCTGTATGTTGCCAATGCGGATAACAATTGTGTGGCAGTGATTGACATCGAAACTCCTCGTCGAAGCGAAGTGAAAGGCTTTATTCCGACCGGCTGGTATCCTACATCGATCGCCATGACGCCGGATGGAAAGCAGTTGCTTGTGGGGGTCGGGAAAGGGAACGCGACAAAGTCGAATCGACCGGATCAAGTCGCGTTGGACGCCGTTCTGGCTGAACCAGCAAAGGAAGGTGGCTATCGACCGATTCCGCGTGCTCATGTGGGAACGACCCTGTCAGGGGCACTATCAATCGTCGAAGTACCTGATGATGAACAACTCGCCAAATACACGAGCCAGGTCTATCGCAATTGCCCTTATTCCGATGAATTGTTGACATCGGCAATCGCGCCCGACGATCGCAAGACAGCGATTCCGGTCAAAGTCGGTGATCCGTCACCGATCAAACACGTGATCTATATCATCAAAGAGAATCGAACATACGATCAGGTTTTTGGTGACATTCCGCGCGGGAACGGCGATCCGAGCCTTGTGATGTTCGGTGAAGAAGTCACGCCAAATCATCACAAGCTGGCGAACGAGTTCGTACTTCTCGACAACCTTTATTGCAATGGCCAGGTTTCACGAGATGGACATCCCTGGTCTACGATGGCTTACAACACTGATTACATTGCACGTGACTGGGCGCTGACGTATTCAGGACGCCGTGGTATTGACGACGACGACGGCGATAACGGCGAACTCTCGAACGCTCCCAGTGGCTATCTCTGGGACGCTTGTCTGCGGAAAGGGATCAGTTTCCGAAACTATCGTGAATACGGGTCTCGCGTCAGCGAACCGGACGGTACTTCTCGAATTGAAGGGCGCGTACCAGGACTGATCGGTCATATGTGTCCTGACTACGGCCTTCCCCGCAAGGACGGTAAGAAAGCGCGTGACACCGATAATGTCGAGGTATTCTTGAAAGAGTGGCGAGAATTCGAAAAGAATGGGACTCTTCCCCAACTGATGATCATGAGCCTGGGTGAGGACCACACGGAAGGGACTCGTCCCGGCGCACCGACGCCCCAAAGTTGTGTGGGAAGCAACGATCTGGCACTTGGCCGTCTAGTCGAAGCGGTCAGCCAGAGCAAGTCTTGGGAAAAAACGGCCATCTTCGTGATTGAAGACGACGCCCAGAATGGGACCGACCATGTCGACGCGCACCGAACCATCGGACTGGTGATCAGTCCTTACGTCCGCCGAAAGCATCTCGATAGCACTCAGTATTCGACAGCTTCGATGCTGCGAACGATTGAACTGATTCTGGGGATTCCTCCGCTGAGCCAATACGACGCGGCCGCGACACCGATGTTTGAATCGTTCACCGATCTGCCTGACCTCACCCCTTACACTCATGAAGCCGCACGCATTAATCTGGATACGTTGAACACGAATCTGGCTTATGGAGCTGATCGATCGAGCAAAATGGACTTTAGCGAATATGATCGGATCGACGATTTCGAACTGAACGAAATCCTGTGGTGCTCCATCAAGGGAGTCGACGCGCCAATGCCTCCTGCCGTCCGCCGAGCAATCGCCTATCGGCGTCTGGAACTGGCTGACGAACAGAAGTAGTCAAGGCGCTTCGTCTCCTGCTGACCAAGGGGACGCCGCATTTTAATTTCTTCCAGACGGACGGCGACGAAAAAACTTTGTGATTAAAAATCTTAATCGGTTGTTTTCTGACAGACATTGGAATCAATCATGGAACGGAACTCCGATACGGTTTTCCCGCTCGATAAAGTTCCAGTCGTTCGAGTAACGGCTTGTTTCGCACTTCCGAAACGATTGCATATGCCTTTTCGTGAAACTCAATCGCCCGGCTGAATTGGCCTGCTTCGGCGCAGGCGTCTGCGAGCGATTCAATCAGTTTGGAATCGTTCCACCCTGATTGCTCGCACGATTGCAACAATGCATTCAAGACAGCCGAGTCTTCAGTACTCGGCGTCTCTTCATCATTAAGGCTTCGCTGGAATTCCAGTGAGGCAAAATGTTGTCGCCGTGTTTCAAATTCCCTGTCACTTGAAAGGACCACAAGATCGCAGGCTTGCGACTGATAATCGACTGCCTTTTCGAAATCGCCCGCTTCTGCATAGGCCGCTGCGAGAACGACAAGGTTTTCCGGGTCGGATCGTTTTGAACGCTGCATCGCCTGAGTGGCATAGTTGACCGCCTCGTCGCCGTTTCGCACCTCCGCAGCACTGCACGTCGCCTTCAACCAGGCGATCCGGCGATAGGCCAGACTCTCAGACGGGACAAGCTCAATCAATCGCTGATAGTCAGCAATCGCCTTTGTCCATTCGCGCATCGCTTCATGGCACTCCGCGCGACATTGAAAAGCCTTCAAATAGAGTGGGTCGAGTTCCACATCGCTGCCAGCAATCGAGCCTGGGTTTGGTGTTTGATTGTTTGCCGGTTGTGCAGTCGCCGTTTCGGTCGCCTTTTGAATTAATGTTGTGGCAGGTTGGTTGTTGAAGATTGACGTCAGTCCATCCGGCGTCGTGTCCGTCTCAATCGAAAAAATGCCGTTTGAGGGTTTGGCAACGATGTCGAAAATATTCACAGCTTTCGCGTTCGTATTGCTGCCTGGCGTTGCAGCAGTCGTTGTGGCCGCAGTCGCCAGCTTCGCCGGGGAGACACGATCTTTTGTTGCATGGACGTAAAACGGGGTACCGTGTGTCACTTGTTCGTAATCGGCGATCGCCTCTTCCCATTCCTGCATTGCCTGCCATGCCGCACCACGATGAGCGAACGCTCGAATCAGGCGCTGGTCGAGTCGGATTGCTTCGCGAAAGTCATCACAGGCGGTGATCCATTCTTGTTTGGCAGCACGAGCCTCACCGCGAGCCATCCAAATGGCGGCATCGTCAGGGTTCAAACGAATCGCAGAATCGAAGTCTTGAATGGCGGCATCCCATTGCTGATTCCTCAAGTAGATTCGCCCGCGAAAGGCGTAACTTAAGGAAAAACCAGGATCGAGACGGATTGCGTCGCCCAGGTCCTTGAGTGCCATCTCATCGCGTCTTAATACGTAGTGTGCGACACCGCGATCAAAGCAGGCCGCCGCAAACGTCAGGTCGTCCGGGTTCTCGTCGTTGCGTCCGACAAGAATTCGATCTGCTGCTTGTTTTGACTGGTTCGCGACATCTTTCATTTGATCGACAGGAATCTGTCGCGGATTCAGTTCGTCGGCGACAATGGCTTCAAGCGTCGCAAGTCCAAATTTCTTCTGGTTAAAAAATGCGATGGCTCGATTCATGAAAATCATCGCTTCGTGCGGATCGAGTCTGGCCGCTTCGTTATAGTCGGAGATGGCCTGATCCAGATCGCTTTTCATATCTCCTTTCAAGCTTCGATTCGCCAGGATCGCTCCACGGTGCATCCGGAAACTCGCTCGAGTTGGTTCAAGACGAGTCGCTTCGCTGGCATCGGCAAGCGCGAGATCAAAGCTGTCGATTGACATCAGACACCGTGCCCGCAGGTCCAGCGTTTCGGCATTTTCGGGTTTCAGTCGAAGTGCATTGCTGAAATCGGAAATGGCGTCGGTCCAACGATTTCGCCCGGCCCAAGCAGCTCCCCGGTGGACATAGGCGTTGAAATCATCGGGTGTGAGACTGAGTACCTTACCAAAGTCCGCTATGGCCTGGAGGATTTCCCCTTTGAATTGAAGTGAGCGACCACGATAGTAGTAGGACGACGCCTCGGTCGGATCAAGTCGAATCGCTTCGTTAAAGTCGCAAATCGCCAGATCCCATTCGCTGCGATGGTGATAGAGCAGGGCTCGGTTATGGTACGCTTTCGCATCCTTGGGGTTGAGGCGAATCGATTCGGCAAAGTCGGCGAACGCCTGTTCGGTTTTTTTCTGTTCAACGTAAAGACAACCTCGGTTGCCATAACTGCTGGCATCGTTCGGATCGAGTCGAATCGCTTCGTCAAAGTCGGCCAGAGCCAGGACAAGGTCTCCCTTTGACATCCGTATCCAGCCGCGTCCGGAATAGGATGGGCTGTACGACTGATCCAGCCGGATGGCTTCATCTAAATCGGCCAGGCCCTGATCGAATTCTTTTCTCAGTCCCCTGACCGCCCCACGCTGAACGTAGGCGTTTCGAAGAGCGGGATCGAGCTTGATGGCTTCGCTAAAGTCGGCCAGCGCGTATTCAAACCGCTTCAGTTCCTTCCAGGCGGTTCCGCGAAGGAGATAGGCTCCTGCGGAATCGTAGTCGATGCAAATAGCAGCATCAAAATCCGCGATCGCTTTATCGAAATCTTGCCTGACGACCCAGGCATAACCACGCCGCAAGTAGGCCCCGGGCGATTCAGGATCAAGCCGAACCATTTGATCATAGATGGCGATCGCCTGATCAACATCCTCTGCGGGCATCGTTTCGAACCTGGGCGAAATCAGTTCTGTCGCAACAGCGACATAACAGGCGACTGTGACCGCGAATGTCCAAATTGTCTGTAAAAAATCGGGATTCATCACTGGTCCTTCAGCATCCGTGCCTCGGGCGATTGTTCGCCAGACCGTCCGGTATCAGAATTTCAGGATTATGTCGATATGTGTCGCCAAGTTTAAGGTTGTTTGCGGTGATCACTGGCGGTCATCGAGCGCTGAAGGTATGACGTTGGCCTAGCGTTCTGGGGTCGGGCGTCAAAATTTCACAATTGGCCGCTGAATCCGCTGATTAATTGAAACCGCAAGATCGGCCAATTTTGAAATTTGAACACCCGACCCCCTCTTTATGACGTGTCAACTTGTTACCAGCACTCACTCACCTAAAGCCATCACATGAACAAGATCCTCGTTCTCTTCGATTCCAAAACCGGTCACACGGCCCAAATGGCAGCTCTGGTAGCTGAAGGAGCCAAAAGCATTTCGGACACCGAAGTTCGTTTGCGTTCGGTGGAAGAAGCCACTGCTGACGACGTCGTCTGGTGCGATGGACTGGCTGTCGGCAGCCCGACAAATATGGGATTACTGAGCTGGAAAATGAAGCGGTTCTGGGACGAAACGATGATGCCGCAATGGGCCAAGATCGACGGAAAAATCGCCTGTGCATTCAGCTCATCGGGAGGTTGGGGTGGTGGATCAGAACTGGTCTGCCAAAGTTTGTTAACGGTGCTGATGAACTTCGGATTTCTGGTGTTCGGCGTTACCGATTACGTCAGCCGCGATTTAACGCTGCATTACGGCGCGATCGCCGCCAAAGAACCTCGGGACGAAGAGACCCAGGCTGCCTGCCGTAAACTCGGTCGCCGTCTCGCCGAATGGACCGCAGTTTACGTACACGCACGACACAACGAGCATCCATCACGAAAAATGTCCGAACGAATGATGCCTGAGGCATAGACGACAAGAAAGGGGTGCCACGGTCTTGGAGTCTTCGACAAGGCCGTGGGATTTTGTTGAGGAAGGCCAAGAGTGTTTGTGGAATTCATTTTTCGTCTCGTGCTCGACGAGCCCAGTAGATAGATCCAAAAGGATTACCCTTCCCCATGCCGTCTCTTCATGCCGTCGTTTTCCTTCGAACGACAAAACCCAATCCCGAAGCCAGCACGGCCTTGTCGAAGACTCCAAGACCGTGGCACCCGCCTGAATTCTTTTACGCTCCTTGACGACAACGATGTCGCGAGCCATCATTTAGACAGTTGCCTAACAGTCTAACTCTCTGGATCGTGTGACCATGACTTCATTTGATTCGACCGGGAAAGTTCGAGCACTCCGCTACACAATTCTACTCGTATTCGTTCTGGGGACCGCCTTCGGTGCCGAGCCTGCAACAGAACCGAACCTGGAAGGTGTGTGGGTGGGGACTCTTAATGTCGGGGCGATCAAGTTGAAGCTGGTCTTTGATTTGAAGAAGAACGCGGACGGATCATGGAACGCATTGATGGACAGCCCCGATCAAGCGGCATTTGGCATCAAGATCGACAATGTCTCGCTGGACAAAGACTCGGTGGTTTTCGAGATCAAGCGATTGAATGGCCGTTTTGAAGGAAAGTTCAGTGACGACAAAAAGAAAATTGACGGCCAATGGAAACAAGGTGGGCAATCGTTTCCGTTGGTATTAATTCCCGGTACCAAATCACCAGCATTAAAGAGGCCGCAAGAACCCAAGCGACCGTTCCCGTACGACGAAATTGAGGTGAGTTACGAGAACTCCATTGGGAAAGCAAAGTTCGCGGGCACTTTGACAAAGCCGCGCGAACCTGGACGATATCCAGCCGTCTTGCTGATTACCGGATCCGGTTCACAGAATCGCGACGAAGAACTCTTTGGCCACAAGCCATTTTTATTGTTGGCGGATGAGCTGACACGTCGCGGGCTTGCTGTACTTCGCGTCGATGACCGTGGCGTCAGTGGATCGACCGGCGACGTGGCCAATGCGACCACTGAGGACTTTGTCGGTGATGTGATGGCCGGAATCGAGTTTCTTCGTTCGCGACCAGACGTTGATGGTGATCGCATTGGTCTCCTCGGACATAGTGAAGGAGCCAATATTGCGGTTGAGGTCGCCGCGAAATCCGATCTCGTGACCTTTATTGTCTTGCTCGCCACGACGACCGTACCGGGGGACGAACTGCTGTTCAAGCAATCGGAATTAATTTCAAGGGCCGCAGGAGCAACCGACGCGGCGATTGAGCAGAACCGGGAACTGCAACGCGGCTTGTTCGCTGCCGTTAAAACGAGTTCCGACCGTGCGACAGCGGAGGCGAATGTGGATAAGGCACTTGCCGAATGGAAACAGAAATTGACTCCGCTTGCCGCGATTTCGGTCAACGATGCGGCTCTCAAAGCCGAAGCAAAGAAAGTCTCGTCACCGTGGTTTCGCCGATTTCTCCAGCAGAATCCACAACACGATTTGGAACGTGTCCGCTGTCCAATCTTGGCCCTGTTCGGCGAACGAGACCTTCAAGTTGCACCAAGCCAGAATCGTCCGCCACTCGAAGCAGCATTAAAGGTCTCTGGCCATAAAGACCATGAGATTCATGTCTTTCCAGCGCTCAATCATCTGTTTCAAACGAGCAAGACGGGCTCGCTGAGCGAATACGGAACAATCGAAGAAACCATCAGCTCCGATGTGTTGACTTTGATCGGTGATTGGACCCTGAAGCATACGGTTAAAAAGTGATTTCATGTCCAACAACGAAGTCTTCAAGGCTCTTTCCGACCCCACGCGTCGTGAGATTTTGCGATTGTTAGGCCTCAATGAAATGTCGGCAGGGCAACTCACGGAAAAGTTCGACATGACCAAGCCGTCGATGTCGCATCACTTTGCGGTACTTAAAGAAGCCGACCTGATCACCTGTCGCCGCGAAGGGCAGCAGATCATCTACACGTTGAACACCACGGTAGTACAAGACATGTTGGCCTGGATGATGGACTTCTTCCGAAGCGCCCCCAAGAGGAACAACGAAACATGAGCCGTTCTCTACTGGTGTCGATCGGATTGATCGCCGCCGTAATTATCATGTCAGTGGCAGTGTATCCATCGTTGCCCGATCGGATTCCAATCCATTGGAATATCCGCGGCGAAATCGATGGCTGGAGTGCCAAGTTGTGGGGTGTTTCTCTCATCCCGCTGATGATGTTCGTTCTGCTGCTCATCTTCCGTGCTTTACCGTGGTTGTCTCCAAAACAATTCACATTGAGTTCGTTTTACTCGACTTACGAATTCATTGTTTTGATCATTCTCAGTTACCTGGCTTACATGCAGGGAGTGATGCTTTGGACCGCAATCGATCCGAAATTTGATGCTTCACGAGTAATCGTTGGTGGTATGTGTCTGATGTTCGCCGCTTTGGGAAATCTTCTGGGAAAAATCCGACGTAATTTTTGGGTCGGAATCAGAACTCCATGGACCATTGCCAGCGAACGAGTGTGGAATACAACTCATCGCCTGGCAGCAAAGCTTTTCGTGTGTGCCGGCGCGATTGGTTTTGTGGCAGCCGTGGTTGGCCTGCCGCCAATGCCCATGTTCGTCATCATGTTGAGTGCGATTCTGTTCGCTTCACTCTTTCCAGTGGCCTACTCACTTTATCTTTATAAAGTCCTTGAGAGTCGCGGAGAACTGGATCGAAATGACAATTAACCGCGCATGGGGCGATCGTGGAAACAATGACTGAGTTTGAAGAAATGATAGCTCAGGTCGTGATGCACTCACACCTTGGCTGGACAGTCTATCTCAAGGCCAAAGCCGAACGATGAAAAGCCGAAATCGATCTGGAACGAGCAAAAGCCGGGAATTTCAAGTAATTTCCACATCACACGAGCTTCCCAGCAACGTACCAGTCCATGAGCGGATGCCAGGTGGCTGTATTGTTCCTGTTACTTTACGTTCACGGCATTAATTCCGGTGATCTGGTCGTTGGTGGCGGCATTACCCGACACCTGATCTTCAGCCAAAACACCGCACCGCTGACTTAATTTCTTTAACATCGCCCGATTCCATTCCAACAAGAGTGAGTCAATCGAAACGATGCTAAACAAATTAGCAATTTCGTCGATTGGCGTAGTTGCGATGGGCGGTTTACCTCGCAGTTGTACACTTAACAAGCGGCCATCCGCTTTATCCACCGGAAATACATTCGCTTTATCAAACGGAAAATCGTAAAACTTGCGCATTTCACCCACTGAACCTCAACGCATCGACCTGAGCCCAGCAAAAAAACTTTAAAACTTTGGAGATAAGGCTTTACAGCTCGACAATCATATTGCAGGATATTGATATGTCATGGGGTGCATTTTCTCATCCTCACTCGCTTTCAGGAGTTCGTTTAATGCTGACTCTCTCGACGAATTGCCGTTATCTGGACTGTGACAAAACGTCGCGGCGCAATTTCCTGAAGGTGGGTGCATTGGGTTACGGGGGATTCTCCCTGTCGAACTTACTGGCAGCCCGATCTCTGGCAGCGGAAGCAGGTCAGTCTGTCAAATCGACTTCGGTTGTCTGGCTGTGGCTTGGGGGTGGTCCGACCCACATTGAAACGTTTGACCCCAAGATGACGGCTCCATCGGAATACCGGAGCGTGACAGGTGACACGGAAACCAACATTCCAGGAGTGCGAATCGGCGGACACTTTAACGAAATCGCCCAGGTGGCGGATAAGATGGCGTTCGTTCGCTCGTTTGCGCACAACAACAGCGGGCATGCGGGCGGAACGCATTTCGTCATGACGGGCTATGACAATCGGGCCATTGACAATGGGGGGCAGCCGACGCGTCCATCGATTGGTTCCATTAGCTCAAAGATCCGCGGTGCAAATGACTCTCTGACGGGAATTCCCTCGTACGTACGACTTTCCAATATCCTTGCAGACGGACCGGCGTTCCTGGGGCCGGCCTATGGTCCGTTCGATTCCAACGGACAGGCCCGCAAGAACTTGACGCTGGGGACTAAAGTGGACCGTTTCGACGATCGCCGCGAACTTCTCGGAAATCTTGATCGATTTCGTCGTGACACGGATTCTCACGGTCTGATGGATGGGCTGGACGCGTTCGAGCAGCAGGCGTTCAATATCCTTCAGGGAAGTGCTGCCGACGCATTCAACATCGAAAAGGAAAGCGACTCGACACGTAAAGCGTACGGCAAGGATCAACTGGCTCAACAGATGCTGATGGCTCGGCGATTGGTCGAAGCGGGGTGTGGGTTTGTCACCATTAACTATGGTGGTTGGGATATGCATGGGACGATTGAAAAGAACTTGAAGCGCCTTGTCCCGGCTTTGGACCACGCCGTGGCCGCGTTTGTTCACGACGTCGCTTCGCGCGGAATGACGGAAAATGTGCTGCTAGTGATCACGGGCGAGTTTGGACGAACGCCTCGAATTAACCGCACCGGTGGTCGTGATCACTGGGCACCGCTGAGCACCCTCGCTTTATCAGGCGGCAGTTTCCGAATGGGGCAGGTCATCGGCGAATCCATGCCAAAAGTTGACGTTCCCAAGTCGAAGCCCATCACACCACGAGATCTGATGGCAACCATTTTCCAACATCTTGGACTCGATCCACAAGCCCAGTTTGTCAATCAAGCAGGTCGACCTGTTTTCGTCCTGGAACAAGGTCAGCCGATCTCGGAACTGGTCTGAAATGGCCGTGGGGAAATGGCCCGAACAGACCGTGGCGACACAGTTCGTTGGATTCAGCGAACACTTCCGGTTGCCGAAAAATCGCGTCAGGACCGTTGAACCGATCATTCTTTAAGGGCTTGGACAACATGGATCACACGCCATCAGGTGACGCAAAAGCCAAGTCGAATTCCGAGGAGAGTTTAGACGCTACTTTTGTGCCGAACTCAGACGCAACAGAGGTGCCGGAACGCAACGAAATTCCCGTTCCTGTATCAAACGAGAAACGAACGGACTCCGAAAAAGGTAAACCAAGTGAGACCAACAGCGGCGCCAAAAAGTCGGGGACTTCTCAACTTGGGAAATACAAATTAACGAAAAAGCTTGGGCAGGGAGGGATGGGAGAAGTTTATCTGGGTGAGGATACGAAACTCCGCCGACCGGCAGCGGTGAAAGTGCTTTCAAAGGCTTTGGCGGCGAAAGAGGATTTTGTGGCCCGCTTCTATAAAGAGGCACGGTCGATGGCACGCATGAACCACGAGAATGCAGTAAGCGTGTTCGACGTCGATGAAGATCGTGGCATTCACTACGTGGCGATGGAATTCGTGGATGGCAAGAGCATGCAAAAGTGGATGGATACTCTCGGCAAGCTCTCGATCGGCGATGCTCTGCATGTGACCTTGCGTTGTGCCGAGGCGTTACAGTTCGCACATAGCCAAAATCTGATCCATCGCGACATCAAGCCTGACAATATTATGTTGACCAGCAAAGGGAAGGTAAAGGTCGCCGACTTTGGCCTTGCCAAGGCCTTGGACGATGATCTTTCGATGACCGCCAGTGGAACCGGACTCGGAACTCCATATTACATGGCACCCGAGCAGGCAAGAAACGCGAAGCATGTTGACGGACGATCGGACATCTATGCTCTGGGGATCACGCTTTACTATTTTCTAACGGGAAAGCTTCCTTTCGCGGGCAATTCCGCCACTGAAGTGATTCTTGCCAAGGAAAAAGGGCGGTTTGATTCGGCTCGCAAACTCAATCCAGAAGTTCCAGACAGACTCGATCTCATGATCGACAAAATGATCGAGAAGGATTTGGAACGGCGATTCAAAGATTTCGGAGAAGTGATCAGAATGCTGTCGGGGCTGGGCCTCGAAAACCCGTCACTCACTTTTATCGACGTGCCCGATCGCTACGTGCGAAGTTCCTCGACAGGAAGTGGTCAGTCAACACACAGTTCACAAGGAGTTCAGAAGGGACAAGGAACAGCCTCGCAAGCGGGTCGAACGCCCTCAACCGGCGTCCGTAAGACTTCCAGCTCAGATGCCGCAGCGCCGGGTCGTCAACCGCCGGACGACTCGTCGTCTGCCGGGGATACCTGGATCGTCCAATACAAGACGGCACAAGGAAAGGATACTGTCGGCAAGTTGACCTCATCGCAAATCCAGACGGCCTTGAAGAACGGAACAATCGATCAAAAGGCGCGGGTCAAGAAAAACCCCGCCGATTCGTTCGCTCCGATCGCTTATTATCCAGAGTTCCAGAAAGCGGTCGAAGGTCGCATTATCCGCGAGAAGGCCCAACAGAAATCGGCGGGCCTGAAATCTGAATTCGCCACGATTGGACGACAATACGACCGGCGCGGCTGGACTCGATGGTTCAGGAACCTGATTTCTAATACTGCGGGCCTGGTCAGTCTGGTGATCTGGCTGACGATTGTTTTCGGAGGACTGGCAGCGATCTTGATTTTCAGGCAACCAATTTGGGATAAATTTGCCCAGCTGTTTAACTCGTTTCAAAAATGAGTCGCCATGACGCCCAGTGACGAGCGTCGTTGGGATTCAGTGGAATTGATGACGACAATCGCCTACCTTGCCTCCAACACCGGATGGCAGCTTGTCGCATGAAACGGATTTCTCCTTGAACGAGTCATTACAACACGTCTCAAAAAATCTTCGAATCGTCAGTCTTTGCACGATTGGTAGCCGCATACTTGGTCTGATGCGTGACCAGGCGATGGGGGTACTTTTCGGAGCGGGGCCTGTCATGGATTCGTTTACGGTCGCTTTTCGACTCCCTAACCTGGCGCGGGTTTTACTCGGCGAAGGGGCCTTAACAACGGCATTTCTGCCCGTTTTCGTCTCGGATCTACGTGAACGAGGAAGCGAATCCGCAGCGCGTGTCACCTGGGCCGTCTTCTGGTCGTTGGCGGGGTTTTTGTGTTCGATGATTGTTTTGTTTGAGGGGGCAATCTGGTCGCTGGGTTGGTTCATGCAACTCAGCCCGGAAGCAACCCTGCTGCGTAATCTGTCCGCGCTTCTGATGCCCTATGTCGTACTGATCTGCCTTGCCGCTCAGTTGGGAGCCGTACTGAATGCGCTGGGAAAATTCGTCTGGCCCGCATTGGTTCCATCGATCCTGAATCTTGTCTGGTTGCTCAGTTTGTGGCTGCTTGCGCCACTCTGGAAAGATGATGTGAACCAGGCTTATGTCATCGGCGTTTGTGTGCTGATCGGAGGGGTACTGCAGTTGCTGTTTCCTCTAATCGTGCTTTACTCAAACGGGTTTGGTTTTCGATCGGACTGGCGACTTGCGATGGATCGCGTCTGGAAGATTGCGACGGACATGTTGCCGGTGATTATCGGGTTGTCCGTCACCCAATTGAATGCAGTTCTCGATAGTTTTATTGCCTGGGGGTTCACTCAACCTGCCGATCTCAGTTTGTTGATGCCGTTGCCTGGATCGCCGAAATATCCGCTTCCGGCCGGAACAGCAACCGCGCTTTATCTCGGTCAGCGATTATATCAGTTTCCACTGGGTGTCTTCGGGGTTGCATTGGGGACAGTATTGTTTCCGCTGTTTACTTCACATGCACAACGGGGCGAGACCGAGAAACTGCGAGCCGATTTGTCACTGGGAGTTCGCCTCGTGATTGCCATCGGGCTTCCGGCGAGTGTCGGGCTGATCTTGATTGGTCACCCACTGGCAACGCTCTTTTTCGAATACGGGAAATTCAACGCGGACGATGCTCGTCGAACTGGTGATATGATCGCAGCATACGGCTCTGGTGTTTGGGCCTATTGCGGCCTGTTGATTTTGCAGCGAGGGTTTTACGCAATCGGTGACCGGTTGACGCCAATGTACATCGGCATAGCAGCGATGTTTGCGAACCTGATCTTGAATCTGACGTTAATCTGGCCGCTGGGCGGTTGCGGCCTCGCGTTGGCAACGGCACTCGTTGCGGCTGGTCAAAGTGCGGCGACGGCATTGGTATTGCAACGCAAGGTCGGTTACTTGCACTGGTGCGAGATCGGGTGGACAACGATAAAAACAATCCTGGCAACAGCGGTCATGGCAGTCGTCTGTCAGGTATTACTCCATTTGCTCAGTTCTCCAGGACTCGTTTTTGGACGTGCGATTCGACTCGGTATCCCCTTGGCGGTTGGTGCAATTGCCTTTCTGTTGTGTGCTCGTCTGATAGGATTAGTCGAACCGTGGCTTGTTGTTTCGGGAAAACGAATGCCTGACCCGAATCTCGAAAGTTGAAGGCCGAATACAATGTCAGCTGCTTCTCACGCCTCATCTAAGACACTTTCTGAAGCCCTGAATGCGGCCAGAACAAGCGTGGCCATTTTCGATCTGAGCGATCGGACTCAAATCGAAATCACCGGCGCAGATCGAGTTCGATTTCTGCATAGCTTCACCTCAAACGACATCAAACGATTGAAACCGGGGCAAGGTTGTGAAACGTTTGTGACCAATCTGAAAGGGAAGGTTGTCGCGCATGGATTCGTATTTTGCGGCGAGAACTCGCTCTGGCTGGATGGAACACCAGGTCAGCAGCAGACAATCATCAGTCATTTGGGAAAATTCCTGCTGGTCGATGATGTGCAATTCATTCCGCGAACGGATGAACGGGGCGAACTTTTTGTCACCGGGCCACTGGCTGCTCAATTGCTTCAGCTTGATGAAGGGACTTCGGCCGGAAGTTCGATTGAACGGGAAACCGACAGCTTGTCGATCCATATCCGTCGTGTGGACCTGTTAGGTTCCCCTGGATTTCTGATGTCGGTCCCGCTTAGCCAAATCGAAAGAGTCAAGTTGAGTCTCTCTGGCTTGGGTGTGGCCGAAGGGACCCACGAACTGTTCGAATTATTGAGGATTGAAGCGGGGTATCCCGTGTACGGTGTGGACATCACTGACGATCAGCTTGCACAGGAAGTCGCTCGAACGAAACAATGTGTTTCGTTTAATAAAGGTTGCTATCTGGGTCAGGAAACGATCGCCCGACTGGATGCACTCGGGCACACAAATCGCGAATTGAGGCGACTTCAGTTCGATTCAACAGTTGTGCCGATTGCGGGAACTGTTATTTACGACGTGTCAGGAACAATTGAAGTTGGTGTCATCACATCGGCCGCAATTGAAATCGGTCAAACTCAGGCGCAAGCATCACAATCGGTCGTTGCGTTAGGAATGATCAAGCGGCCTTCATGCCAACCTGAAACGCCGGTTATCCTGACCATCGACGGCAAAAGGATTTCAGGCAAGGTCCGCTAGAGCGCTGTCGAAGCGAACAGATTCTTGTGCCACTGAATGACCGTCTCCGGTCACTCAGTGCTCTTCGATTGCCGGGATCAAATCGAAGACACTGCGTCTCCGAAGACTCCGATGCAGTGGCACAAGACCCGAACGTTAGGTCTTGCCGACGCGCCAGTCACGATCTAAGGCAGGGCATCTGGTGGCGCCGCAATCCGCAAGCGAACGCCAATGTCACCTAAATCCCATAGGTCGTATACGTCTTATCCGTCCCATAAGACTTATTACTGCAATTCCCCGGCAGCGACTTCAGAACCGTCGCTTGCCATCGTTTGGACGCTCCACAACTGGCTGAGGTTCCGAAGCAACGACGCGATGAAGCCGGCCGGCAGTTCGAAAGAAAATCGAGTCCCCAGCAATGATTGGTGTAGCAACGGTTTCTTCAAAAAGGGCATTTGTTATCACAGGCGCACTCGCCGCGCTTGCACGCACGTGGTACGTAACACCTGCTTCATTGACGCAGAAAAGAAACGGCCCCGCGACGACTGGCGAGGCTGCGAACGTTCCTTCCAGCTGCCTCGTCCATTCGATCTTCCCTGTCGTGGGTTGGATGCATGCCAGGCGACCATCATCGGTGAGAGCGTATAACAAACCATCGAAGTGAATCGGGCTAGGACGTTCGCTGCCGATTTTTGGTAATCGCCAGGAAATATGCGACTTTGTAACGTCACCATTTCCGTTTGCGGCAATGCAGACAATTTCCGCGTTAGGACGTGCGTATGTTGCAAAAACATGGTCCGCATCAAAGGCAATCGTGTTGGCAACTCGTTCGGCTAACGTTGAGCAAGTCCAAATGCGATTCCCATTGTACGGGTCATAACTGGTAATGCCGCCCGCTCCACTCAGCACAAGTTGTGGCCGCTCTGAGATCGTGGCAACGATTGGCGTACCAAAGCTTGCGCCGTTGGGACGTTTAATTCGCCAGATGATTTCGCCGGTCTGCCGATGAACGGCTGCGATGAAGCTGGCGTGTGGTTGATCGGCACTCACGATAACGAGGGATTTAAACAGGATTGGAGACGAACGATACGGCTCATGCGAACGATACGGTCCAACCTCTCGCTGCCAGGCAACTCGCCCCGTCGTCTCGACGGCAGTGATCCAAAGCTTTCCCTGAACGTTGGAAACCGTAAAAACGTTTTGACCATCGCATGCAGGTGACGACGAAGCCGTCGCCCCCCTATCAAGTGACTTTGGAATCTGTTCCTGGTGTAACGTCGCCCGCCAAACGATTCGGCCTGTATCGCGCCGGAAGCAGAGCAGAACTAATCGCTGGGAAGCAGAGTCAAGAATCGGCAAAAACAGCTGATTCCCCCAAAGGCAAGGCGAAGCATTCCCGTGGCCGGGAATGGGGACCTGCCATCCCTCATGATCACTTGGTGACCACTGCAAGGGGAAGTTTGTGGCATTCGAAGCATTCCGATGATCCGCACCCAACGACCAGGGCCAGTCATCAACGGAAGGGCGAGGATCGACCAGTACGAAGTTCGATGGGGAATTTGCGTTATGAACTTCGGGCGTGCCGAAACCGGGGATCTGCGTCATCGCAAAAATTGCAATTGCGCCGATCACAAGACCAGTTCGCCAGTTCACCCATTTCACCGACACAATTCTATCCAATGAATCTTTTCAACTCACTTCAGTACAGTCAGTCTCACCACGGGTCTGGTTTCGGCAAAACCAGTCTTCCCGGATCAGCATTTTGATTACAGCCGCTTCAATCCAACTTGAACGAGCAAGATCAAAGAAAGTTGATTAAGCGGCAGCTCGCTGAGTTTGAGCGTGCCATAGCCTCTGGTAGACCGAACAGGTCCCCAGCAGTTCGGGATGACAGCCCGTTGCAACAACTCGACCCCGGTCAACGACGACAATCCGGTCCAAGAATTCAAGCAGTGTTGGCGTCAAACAGTGAGTAATCAGAATCGTCGTTCGGCCTTTGACAAAGTCACGTAATGACGCGTGAATGAATTGTTCGCTTTGTGCATCGACGGCGGAAGTTGGTTCGTCCAGAATTAAGAGACGCGGGTCTCGTAAAATTGCGCGGGAAAGTGCAATTCGCTGTCGTTGTCCCCCTGACAATTGCTTGCCATGCTCTCCGACAGGTGTGAGTAGTCCAAGCGGCATGGCGTCGGTAAACTCGAGAACGTGCGCCCTCATTGCAGCATCGTGAACCTCTTCGTCAGACGCGCCAGGTCGACCGTAACGAATATTTTCAATAATTGTGTTATCGAACAAATGGGTTTCTTGTGGAACCAATGCAATTTGTTCGCGAATATCGCGGATTCTTGCATCTTTCAAATTGATGCCGTCGAAAAGTACGTCTCCATGATTTGGGTCATAGAATCGCGGTAATAAATTGACCAACGTCGATTTTCCCGAGCCATTCGGACCAACCACGGCAACGCTTTCACCTGCATTGATCGTCAGGTCGAGGCCATTTAACACGAATGCCCGCTCAGTAACATCGTTTGCCTGTTTTGCATATTGAAACGTGACGTCACGAAATTCGATTGACTGACTAAGCAACGGCAGGAACTGTGCTGAAACGGGGGGGGTTATCAACGAGACCGTATCCATGCGTTGAAACAATCGTTCGGCAATCGCGGTGGATTGTCGAATGGTGTTATAGAATTTCGAAAATTTTCGAACGGGTTCAAGCACTCCTGCCAGCAGGACATAGAACGCCGCCAGTTCGGGAAACGTCGGCGGTGACGAGGCAAGTGGAATACCCCAAATGGTCGTTGTGTTACGCAGCACCAGGAAAGCCGCTGGCAATAGAACGGCGCTTGCAGCCAACATCCCCAGCAATTCCGCAGCCGGGCCGCTCATTGCATCGATCTGCACGAGCTTCATCGCCTGCTGATAAAAGGTTTTGTTTTCAAGATGAAATTCTCGCCGATGTCGGCCTGCTCGATCAAATGCAATGACCGCTTTCACATTGTGAAAGGTTTCTTCCAACCGTTTGTAGATACGTCCCATGCTGTCGACCGTTCGGTTGGCAGCACGCTTCAACCGCAGTCCCAACCAATGAAACAGTCCGCCGAGTACAGGCATGAACAACAAAAAGATAACCGTCAGTTTCCAATTAAAGTAAAGCAAAGCAGCAAGACACGAAACCGCTTTTAAAGGTTCGCGCACGACGCGGCCACCGAGTTCCGTCATCGCATTCGCAAGGTTCTGCAAAGAGAACGTAAAATCGGTCAACCAGGTTGAAGTCCCTTCGAGCGATAACGTTTGAGGATCAAGACGCAATGCGCTTCGGAACAATTGCTGCCGAAGATCGATGACGACTGACTCGGCGACACTTCCTGCCAACACATCCTGGCAATAACCCGATAATCCTTTTGCCAATGTCACCAGTAAAATAAATGCAAACAGTAATGCGAACATCTGGAACTGGTCTGTGGGAAGATTGCGTATGATCTTGGATTCAAACCAGCTCAGCATCCAGAGCTTTGATGTATAGACATCAACTTCCATCCGAAGTCGCTGTTGATCTTCAATGACCTCAACCCGCTCGGAGGCTCGACGACGCTCACCATTTTCTGGTATCAGGCGAAGTTGTTCATCTAACTGAGCGAGCCGGGCATTTTTTTGATCAATCGCCTCTGCGGCCTTCACCATTTCGTGATGAGAATAGTTTGCCAGTGTGTGATGTTCTCCGAACATGACTGTGATCGGGAACGTCAGCAGTAATTCGAAGCTCCACAGAAATGCAGCAACCACGCCAAAAGAGGCTGAAAGAAACAGCTTTCTCCGGTATGGCCAAACAAGTAATCCCAGTCGACTCCATGTCTTCACGGATTCAGCATCCCTGCGAGTAACTACGTTAAATCGGTGTGAGCAACACTTGAGAACGGAATGCCACTATTACAGAACAAAGAGCGTTATCCGTCCAGACTGGAATTTGAACGACTTCAAAGGGTGGACCCGCAATCACTTACGGCGATCCGAATCAACTTCAAAATTTATCCTGACGTAGTTGCGGAAGTCGGGCGGCGCCGGGACAATCTCAAAGTGCTATTCAGGAGCGAGTTGTGAACGGCGACTCAAATCGATCGCGGAAGATTCGGCAAATCGCCACAGCGGCAGCGATTGTGTTCTTCTTTTCAACCGCGCTTTGGGCTCAACCTCCCAAACCTCAACCACCCAAGCTAGAGGTCAGAAAACCTAACCGACCTGGGCCCATCGTCCAGAATGGTGCACGAGAGAAGCTGGGGCGACAAAGTGCGCTCAAGCTTGTTCAAGACCAATCGGTCATCCAGCGCCTGGAAATCATCCGGCAATCCGTCGAACGGAAAGAATTTCTCAAAGCCCTTCCTTTGATCGACCAAGTCCTGACCGACCCGGATTCATTCGTCCCCATCGACGGTGCGACGGAGGTTTCAGCCCGCGAAGAAGTCCAAAGGTTGCTCAAACAGATGCCTGCGGAAATACGCCAGCGATTCGAAGAGCAACGTCGGGTTTCAGCCAAAATCGCGTGGGACCAGGTAAGAGCCGCTGGAATGACTGAGGTTGGGGTCTTCCTTTCCAAATATGCAGATACGACATTGGCGGCAGATGCCTGGTGGTGGATCGGTTGTTATGAACGCGACCACGGCAGGTCTGAACAGGCGGTTTCCGCCTTCCTGAGAGTTGCGAGGCACCCAAAAGCGAACGAGCGACAACGTGCTTTAGCACTGATCGCCAGCATCGGAACCAAGCCGGACGAGAATTTTCCACTTGAGTCACTTGCCCCAACGCGTCTCCTTTCAGGAATCAACCGGAATCTCAGCGTGGTCATTGCGGGACGCTCGCAGAACTTGGGCGAATGGTTGGCAGAACTTCCCAAGGAGAAGGGGGCTGTTCCTTCAAGTAGCCCGCGCGCGGATCGACCGTTCTCGACCGACGAATGGAGACGAGAACGACCTGTGCTACATCCTACATGGAAGCAGGAATTTACGGTCCCCCAACGAGCGAATCTTGAAATCGTCGAACAGAAACAACGAGATCAAGGAATCAGACCGATTCCAATGATTCGACCAATGATAGTCGGTCAGCAAGTGATTGTTCGGACGTTAGACGAAATCAAGGCGTTCGATTTAAACACCGGTCACCCAATGTGGGCCATTGCAAACACAGAATTCCAACTGATTGGAAAGCGGGGATTCGAGAATAATGCGTTCCAATCCGTCGTTACCGACTGGGTTCAACGGCGGGGTCAGGCCGATTCGATCTTCAATCGAATGTCGACCGACGGCTCTCGCCTTTTCGCGGTCCAGGAACCAGATCGATCCAGCGAACTCCGAATTGACCGCGAGTTCCCGAAGGGACGTTTTCGCGGGCCAAGCTTCAACAAGCTCTGTTGTTACTCCACTCAATCTGGTGAACTCGAATGGGAGGTCGGGGCAACTCCGTCGGAATCAGAAGTGCCTTTGACAGGCTTCTTTTTTCAAGGGTGTCCATTGTTGCTGGACGGCCAACTGTATGTCGTCGCGCAACATGACACAGATTTGTTACTTCTAGTTCTTGAGCCCGAAAAAGGAACTCTTGTTTGGTCGATGACGATTGGAACGGCCCCCCTTCCTGTCGAAGAAGATCTACAACATTCTCGTATCGCCTGCCCGATTGTCTGGTCCGATGGCCTCTTATTATGCCCAACCGGCTCAGGTATCGTCGCGGCGATTGATCCGTTTTTACGATCGATTGTCTGGGGGTATCGTTACACTGCCACGACGGTATCGACAAACGATCTCATCGGACGCCCTGGGCTGCCTGGAAGCTCGATCGGCCATGAACATTGGTGGGAATCGTGGCGAGAACCGTTTGTCAAAGTGATCAATGCCCCCCAAATAAGCACGTCGAACCAGCAACAAACGGAAGCGTTTGGCCCGCCAGAAAGCTCGATTCTGGTCTTTGCTTCGCCTGAGTCAGAAGAGCTACACGCAATTCGATTGCCGGACGGCAAGCCGCTTTGGCAAGCCCCTCGGAACGGAGGGCTGCTTGTTGCCGGACTTGCCAACGACATGGTGATCGTCGTCGAAGGTGACGCTGTTCGTGCCCACGATCTTTACACAGGCCACGTGCAGTGGAGAACCGTCGTCACTGAAGTCAGTGGTCCGGCGGCGCTTGTTGGTTCAGCCCTCTTAGTTCCTGACCGCTTCGGAGGGATGACCTTTCTTGCCGTAAATGACGGAAAGGTGCTATCGGAATCGTCGTCCAGCGAACCGCCGCTCGGAGGGATCGCAGAAACAGATCGCGGCTGGATTTCTGCAAGTCGGCAAGGCGTGATACTACTGCCAAGACTGGAAGAAGTGCGGCGAAGCGTCGATCAGGAACTGGGGCGAGACCCTGACAATGAGTCCTTCCGTGTGCGTGCTGCGTTACTTGACCTTCAAGCCGGCGAGATTGAGACCGCTCGTAATCGCCTTGAGGGACTGACCTCGTCGCCAGCTCGCGATCTGCGTCGTCAGGCGTTAATCGCAGCCTTGTCAAACACTGCGGCGGATCGATCGGTCACAGACCGTAAAGACCTGGCGCAGCAGTTGACGCAGCTGGCGGATAATGCGGACTTCAAATTTGTCGCAGCAGCAGCCATCGGTGCATCGGCTTTGTCGGTTGGCGATTTTCCTGCAACCGTTGAAGCCTCGCTCGAAGGCTTGTCTGCAGAACTTGATCCTTATGGCTCCATGGTAAAAACATCGTCGACGGTTGTCCGGAAAGATCGTGTGTTGCTCGGCCTCATCGAAGAAGCCTACCTTCGAATCAATCCGAATGAACGAGACAGCCTTGATGAACTATTCAATGCCAGACTGAAACTCGCCCGCAAAAGTCGCGACCGACTTGCCGTGCTACAACTTGCCAATCGCTGGCGCGGACTCGATTGGAGTCGGCAAGTCTCTCTCTCGGTCGATGAAAAAGCGCTTCGAAAAAGCTCGCTTGTCGAAATCGAACTCCGTCTGCTCGACGCGTCAGGAGCAAAAGACGCGACAATTGCCTTACAAGCATTGGACCGATTGGCTCATCGTTTTGATCATGTCGGTTCGACACAAGATGCCCGTGCAATCCGGCAACGAATTCTTCGCGAATTTCCCACCGCGACATTTCCCGACGGTCAAACCGAATCCGAGCGAATTGAGAAAGATCCGGTGATCCTCAACAGCATGACCGAAGCTTCAACAGACATTTGGCCCGACACGCAGCCGGAAATCGATTCAAGGAACGAACGGAATTTTGGCGTTTATTGCCCTCTTGTTCCAACGCACGCCGAACCCGGTAGTCTGGCCGAACGAATCGATATTGCCGTCGATCGAACGGGCAACGAAGTCGTGTTTCGAGGCGAATCTTTCTTTCAAAGTGGCCAGGACGAAGACCACGAACGAAAACTTGAACTGCCGAAATCAGCATCCCAATATCGAGGTCCGTCCGGTTACATGCTGCGTGAGGCATGGGGTGTCGGGCGAGTCGTCGTGTTGCTGGTCGGGAGCGATCTGTTCGCGGTGACACCGCTTGACGAACGGGGAGAACCAAATTCAAAACTTCTCTGGGCGAATCCAATCGATCTGCAATTGCCATTCGGTGAAACAAAAATTCTCGGCGGTCAATCATGGGTTCACGACGATCAGCAAGTCGTCGTCGATCTTGCGGGTCGCCCACTAGGCAAGGTCGGTCCCGTGCGCCCCGCCTATCTTTGCTATCAAAAAGGAACCACACTCGTCGCGGTCGAAACCGAGACCGGGCACGAATTGTGGCAACGACGCGATGTCCCCAGTAATGCGACGATTCTCGGTGACGATCATTGTGTCTTCGTCTGGATTGATGCTGAACAGCTGGAAATCCTCAGTGCAATCGATGGACGAAAACTCGCCGATGGAGTTGCGTTTTCATCTCCCGATGCGATGATCCATCATCGTGGCTCGCTGGTTTGGACTGCTTCTCGCAAAGAAAACATTCGTCTGGAATTGCACGATTTGCGCACCGGTCAGTTGGTTTGGTCTCGTGTTGACGATGCCAAATCGTTGATCGCTGTCATGGACACAGAAACTCTGGCTGTCGTGACACCCAATGGTGAACTTAACTTGCTGGCGGCTCGAACAGGTATTCCCATTTGTGCGCCACTTTCGGTCGATGCGGAATCGATGACGGGTATTGTCGCGTGGCATGATCCAGAGCGGTGGTATATCGCATTGACGACCGCGATCGGAGCCGCTCCGGTCAACGGGCCAAATTCGAAATCCTCTGACGCAAAATTATCTCCTACCAATCCATCTAAAACCAGCTTGGAAGCACTCAAGGCACCGCAGCCGAACGGGGCTTATCGACTGAAGTTTCTTAATGGACCGCTATATGCAGTAAATCGTCATCAGCCAAAAATCCTTTGGAAACGAGACCTTCAAGACGAACCACTTGGTCTCGACCAATCAAAAGCGGCACCAGTGCTGGTTCAGACCTGGAAACTGTTACCCAAAGGGAAAAATGACGCCAGCGAAGGGATGTTGCGAGTAATTGATAAACGAAACGGAAAGTCGCTTCTGATCAGGCGAAATGTTGATGTCCTTCCTTATTTCCTATTGAACCCGGACCCGCAACAAGGCATTCTAGAGCTGAAGTTGACCCAAGAGACGATTCGAATGAACTACGCTCCAGACCGCCCTGCTGATGCGGCCGAAAACGAGCAGCGAACGAAAACCGATCGTGTTCCTGACTGATAACCCAAGCGGATCAGGGAGAAGCATTGTGACGCAAGCCGACGAATCTGTGGTTTACTGGAACGAGAATGTCACGCTGCGGCGATTTATGATTGCATCGAGCATTGTGTTGCTCTGGATTGGCTGCGATCTCGGATTGCATTCCCTGGCTCATCAGGAAAGTCTCGAATCGGAAGTCTGGAGGGAATTCGAAAGCGTTATCGGCTATCCCATATCCCACAAACTGGCAGGATTATTACCTGGTGATTCGTGGCGGCTGCATATCTATACCGCGTATTCGCTGCCGGCCCTGGGTTTTATCGCCCTGGTCCTGCTCGATCGGCTGGTGAATCAGGGCAAAACGCGATTGCCGTGGGGGATTACGGCTTTCGGTGGACTCTTTATCGTTGGCGGGGCCATTCTTGATATGGCGGTGACGGTCGCACACAGCCCCGATCTGGAATTGGAAGGGAATCCGTACGTCCGGATTCTACTGGACTCGCAGCATCCCTTACCGTTTGTTTATCTCCATGCGCTCTTCACCCAGTCGTTGTATATCACTCTATTCTGTGGAATTTGGATCGGTTTTCTTCGGCATCGGCAAATCATCGTCGATACGATCTCCGCAGCTTCGCCGAATAACTGGGTCGAGTTTCTTAAGGCAGCGACGGGTGGTTCGCACCTCTCCATGCGTCAATGGTTGTTTCCCATTCGAACATCAGAATGGCCACTTCTTTACCATTACATTTGGGTGATTGCCATACCCATTGTTTTCGGCATCAGCCTGCTGCGATGGTACGCCGCTATGGAATGGATCGGCCTGGTCGAACCGACTCTTTCTACCCGGGTTTATGTGGTGCTGCACGGTGTCATCAGTACGCTCGTACTGTACTTCATGGCACTTTGGAGGCTCTACCGCTTGAACGAAGAGGGCCGCACACAGAACCAACAAGCGTGACGATCGACGTTTGAATCTTACATAGACCCATGTATTTCTTTGCCGACCGTGGCCGACACTGCCAGCGTCGGGGCCAACGTTGGAACCTTGAAAGACAAAGGCATTTCTCAGCCTGCCATCAGTCTCAGGATCATGCAAGTGAATTAGAATACTGCGGTGTTTGCGTCACACTCGGCAAACTTACCTTGAACAAACCGGATTTTTAGCGGGATTTCGGGGAAATTCCGAACTAAAACATCTGGCATGGCAAATGCAATGAAATATTGTCGATAAAAAGATTCGTTTGTCAGGTCTTTCCTCGACGTTTATTTCAGCAGCTTGAAAAGCTTTTCTTCCCATGCGTTGATTCAAGGGTTCGTTGTTCCCGGCATTATTTATCCATCCCAGACGCATGGAGCTCCTGCAAGAACCCCCTTCTTGCAGGAGTCTCTTTTTTAACTCACCTTACCAGTCGGTAATACGCTCGCAGGCCGACTTCCGGCAACCGTTTCAACCGGCGTTGATCGGACGCGTCTGAGAAGCAGCAGGACCCCGGCTCGCCAAGCGGTCGAAGCCGCAAAAACCCACAAGTAGGATGTCGCCGAGATCCCCAGTCCGTTGATGATCGCCGCCCCAATCAGTGATCCCACTGCCAATGCAATGCTGTTGGCGACGTTGTACAGCGTTAAAAGACTGGTTCGTTCTGATTCGTGAATCGTCTCGAAGAATAACAACACAAGAGCCAGCTCGTACGCCCCCCAGGCGGCACCGGCGACCAGTTGCAGTGAGATCAACCAGATGTAATTGCTGCTGATCACCCAACCACCCGCTAGCGGGACCAGACCGAGCGACCCAATCCACAACAATCGGTGCGCCCCCGTTCGATGTGCCAACTTCCCCCAATACCTCAGGGAAATGAACTTCGCGACAAACGACGCTCCAATCAACAATGCATAGTGGTGGTATTTGAATCCCAGCACTTTGAACATGTACGGTACGAAAAACGGCCCGGCGATATAGACCCCGACCTGCATTCCAACCGCAAACACCAGCAATCGGCCCGAAGAACCTCGTGAAAAGCGATGCCATTGTTCGCCGAGCGACAGAAATCGCATTTTGGGCGGAATTGGAAATGGCTCACTCTGTAGGCTAAGGCATAGCGTCGAGATCGCGCGACAGACCAGGGCAATGCCAAACAAGATCGCGAAAAGTGGAACCGCTTTCCCTTCGGCCTGGGCCGCCTTCAAAGCGAATCCGCCGCCAAGAAACCCGGCCAGCGTCGCCAACTGACATAATCGAGCCCGCTTGGCGAAGAATCGTGCTCGAATATCCCGAGGGATAATCGTTCCTTGCCACGTATTCCACGCGGGACCAGCCCCTAAACTTGTTGCCCAATACAGTGAAACAACAAACAAAACCGCTGGTTCCGAAATATTGCCGAACCACGCGGCCAGAATCAAAGGGATAAAGCACAGCCCTTGCAAGCCCGCACAAAAGACCACCCACCACTTGTGCGATCCCGTTATCCGAACCGCTGTTGGCGAAATCAACTGAAGCAGGCTACCGATCAACTGCGGGACGGTTGCGATCAGTGCCGCAAAGATTTCCCCCTTACCAATTTCCAGCACAAACGCCTGAAGATAAGTCTCGCCAACACCAATCATCACGCCGTAAGCAGATCCATCACCAATACTGAGCCGCAAATCCCGTTTTAAGGAGTTGTCTTGGGGCAACAGAGGATTCGGAGCCGGTGGTTTCGCGGCCTGTTCGCGATTGAGGTGTTCAGTCGGCGATGACAATTCGTCTCCAGTCCATTTAACCCCATCCTGTGGGGAAAGATTCTTGTCCGTTGTTTTCACAACGAAGTTTGCTTCGATAGAGCATTCAACCGCCAGCTACCGCAAATGCGGAATTGCCGACAGTGATAAAATCCAGCATCAATGACAATTGGCATTGAATGCGGGTATGCTCCGCTGGATAGCAAGGGGAAACGGATTGTGATCAAAGTGGCCATGCGAACGTTCCATCAGGTTCAAACCACCGAAGCGCGAGGATTGCCGGGCGGCTCTCTGGCGATATATGCGGGATCTGAGGTTCTGTCAAACCCGTCTCGGATCGTGGCGAGTCTAAGGCTTTGTCAAGCTTCTCAATTAGGGTGCCACTGTATGACCGTCTTCGGTCATACAGTGCTCTTCGATTGCCTCGAAAAAAGAGAAGACACTGCTTCTCCGAAGACTCTGAAGCAGTGGCACAGGGCCCTGATTCAGAAGCTTGACAACGCACTACGTCGCCTGCTTTTCCTGGTATGCTTGTTTCTGCTGCTCACAAATTCAAACGCATCAACCGTCGTCGGTGCGGAAATTGCCACAATGGCCGCAAGGGGTTACGACAATCTACGAACGCATCAGTACCTTCCACCAGACTTCGACAACGAGGTCTTCAATGAGCTATGGACCGTTTGGCCCGAACCTGAAAAATCGAAGGCAGAAAAAAGTGACACGGCAACTCGTCGCCGACTCACCTTTTCGTATTACGGCCTGATTCCTGACCCCGACGACGTGGACGGCAGCCTGCCAGCACTTGGCTACGTCGTTGACCGTGAAGGAAACTGGTCGATGAACTGCCTTGCCTGTCATGGCGGCAAAGTGGCAGGTCGAACCATACCCGGTCTTCCGAATTCTCACACGGCGTTGCAAACCCTGAGCGAAGACATTCGAGCGGTGAAGCTGAACCTCGGAAAAGCTCTTTCACATCTCGATCTGGGCTCAATTCAGATGCCGCTCAGCACGACCGACGGAACGACCAACGCAGTTGTGTTCGGGATTGTCCTGGGAGCCTACCGCAACCCGGATATGACCGTTGATCTTACCCGCCGGTTGCCTCCGTTACTGCATCATGACGTCGATGCCCCTCCGTTCTGGAATGTTCGCAAAAAGAGTTCGCTTTATATCGATGGCTTCGCACCGAAAACGCCTCGCCCATTGATGCAGTTCATCCTGTTGCCCAAAGTCTCGCCCGAACAATTGACGAAATGGGAGCCGGAGTTTGCTGAAATCCTCGCCTGGATTGAATCGGTTGAACCTCCCAAATATCCCTTTGAAATCAACCGTGACCTGGCGAGTCAGGGTGAACAGGTCTTCAACCGTAATTGTGCCCGCTGTCACGGCACTTACGGACCGGAAGGAAAGTACGAACAGCACACGATACCGCTCGAAGAAATCGGAACCGACACGCTCCGGATGAAGTCATTGACGCCAGAGCATCGCATGTGGATGAAGCGAGGCTGGCTAAGCCGATATGGCGAAGATCACGTCGAAGTCGACCCAGTCGGCTACGTCCCGCCACCGCTGGACGGGATCTGGGCCAGCGCCCCTTATTTTCATAATGGAAGCGTTCCAACATTGTGGCACGTCCTGCACAGTGACTCGCGACCCACCGTCTGGAAGCGAACCGAAGACGGCTACGACAAGACCCAAGTCGGCCTGGAAATCGAGTCATTCGAAAAAGTACCGAAATCCGCTATGGTCCCAGCACAACGTCGTCGCTATTTCGACACAGAGCTACCAGACAAAAGTGCCGCCGGACATCGTTTCCCCGACAGCTTGACCGAACCCGAAAAGCAATCAGTCCTCGAATACCTGAAAACGCTCTGACCACCAGCAATTCTTTTCATCGGGAGGGCGAGGTACCACCCGAGTCTTGATTCGGTTTCGTCGAAATTCGTGGCCTGAATTTGTAGTCGAAATTCGTAGGGTGGGACAAGTCTTCGATGTCCCACCATAACATCAAGAACCCACAGTATTCAAAAAGATTCTTAACCACGACTCTGACGAATCGCCTGGCGCGGGCGTCGCCAGCAACCCGAATTCGAGAAGAATTTGAACCACGAAAAAAACCAAAAACACGAAAAAAATCAGTCCAGTCGAGCCGGGTAGCGTAAGCCTGCACAGCCGGTTCAAGCGAGCCGGACGACCGGTTCAGAATTGGGTTATCATTCGCACGTTGGCCAGGCGAGCCGGGCGACGTAAGTCCCCGGATTCTTTTCTTCCACAGTTTCTTCGCACCCTGCAAACAAATCGAACGCTGGTAAGACGAATACAAATCAAGAGACATCAAAAGAATTTTGACTTTTCTGATTAGCGTAGATTAGTGCGGATTAGTGTTCTAACCTTTCATTTCTTCCTCTTCTGGTCGCTGAAGGCCAATTGACTTATCCCACGGCTGTTCCTGCTTGATCTTCCCTCTGAGTTGCGGGCAAAGCCCGCGCTGTGCGCATCAGTAGCTAAACCCTCTTGAGTTTATTTAATAAATGTGTCGCAGCCAGCAATCCGTGGAATGCGTCTGGCTGTCGATCAACAACAAGTTGACCGAAAATCCCGGATTTAATCACGCTCAGTCATCATGTTTGTACAGAGACGCTGCCGGACGCTATCCGTCTTGAGCTCAACGAACAGTCGACTCATCCTCCACCGGAGTCCGGAGCCAAACTTTTTGAAGAAATCAAGTTTCACGGCAATTCTCGCTTGAAATCGAGGACAAGCGCCTATAAAATAACACACACAACACGACTCGTGCTCAAAATATGGTGCATGCAATGGCATCTGTGTTCAGAAAACGATCCTTGACTGATTCCGAATGGAATCGTGCGAAGTCAGTAAACCCACCTGGCACGCGGGTTTCGGCTGTCGTTCGAAAGCACGTTGGTCTCGGAGCACTCTGCGAAGTGGGAGCCGGTCGTATTCCTGCGGTCATGCGGAATATTGAAATTGACTGGGATCCGACAAAACAGAACGCGTCGACGGTTCCCGAGGGGACTTATTTTGATGCGTGCGTGGTTGCTTATGAAGACGTTCGTCGCGAATTGATCATTAGCCGCAAAGCAGCGGAAACAACTCCTTTCGACCAGTATGTCAGCGCCCATCGGGTCGGCGATATCGTCGACGGTGTGATCCACGAATTGACACCAAACGTTGTCGTTGTCCGTCTTACCGGTGGTCTTCAAGGGGAGATCCCGCTCGAGCGGGTTCCCAAGCTGCCAGAGCCCCCGGAAGATGAGTTGCATACGCCGTGGAGCCTCGCTAAGGGAGATTGCCTGAAATCGACGATCATTGCTTTTGACCAACCGCGTCGACGGGTGGTTTTGGATCTTGCAGCAGCAGTAAAGAAACTCGATGCAGTTCGGCAATCGACATTAGACAAATGGCGCGTGGGACAAGCTGCCGAGCTTGATCTCAGAGAAAACCTAGATTCCGTGACGCAGTCGCTGGCTCAGCGAACCGCAAAAGGACAGTTAACCGTACTGATCGTTGACGACGAGCCTGATATCACATACCCGTTTAAAGCTGCCTTAAAGGATCGCGGGCATCATGTCATGCGGGCTGCGTTTGTCGCCGAAGCCGAACCCCTTATTGCGAATGCGAAACAAATCGACGTCGCCGTCATTGACCAGCAATTAAAAGATGGCATGGGGGTTGACTTGCTGCGTCGCGTGGCGGCGAAATTTCCCCATTCAAGGCGAGTCTTGTTGACGGGAAACCCCGGTGTATTAACGAATGGAGTTGTGGATCAATTCCAGGTGGTCGCCAAGCCAATCACAACGCAGCAATTTGTCAGCATTGTCGAGGGTGATGACGAAACTTCTTCGACTGAGCGAATGTGGGCTGGTGAAGAATCGATCGGCAGTCTCGCTCAGCTTTCATCCACGGAAGTTGATCGACTATCGCAATCGATTCGCCAGGTTTTCGATAATTACCTTGGCGCATTACGTGAGCCATTTGGGGTCGCAAAGGTTGCGATTCTTCGTCTTCAGAAATCGACAAATTCGGTGCAGTGTGTACGTGCTTTCGACCTTAAGCCCAGCTCGATTCAAGAATATTCGGACTCATTGCGGTTCAGCTTCGTTGGCGACGTGCTGCTCGGGAATGCCGGCGGCTTTTTTCGGCTTAACCGACCAGGATTGACGTCTGAAGAGCGTGAGCCTCTTCGCCCGCTGTTACAGGACCTCAATACAATTGCGATCTACGGAATGCCGCTAAAGGTTGAAAGTCAGGCGAATCCGATGGGGGTCTTTGCTTTTCTGCCTGAAAACTATGACTTAGTCTCTCCTGCAGGCGTCCGAGACTTCCGGCAAACCGTAACTGCAATGAGCCTCGCCATTGAGCGGGCATCACTTGACGCACAATTGTTTCGAAATCAGCGAGTTCTCGTCGCGGGAAGTATTCTGCTCGGCATGACGCATGAAATCCGGAACGAGGTTCAATCGCTTACCAGCATGACGGATTACCTCGTCGCACTTAACAACACGACTTACGCTGATGCGGGCGATTCGCGTAATCGGCAAGTGAAAACCGTCGACGGCCTGGAGAGTCTCCAGAAGCATACCAGCCACTTGCGTCAACTTTTAGACTCAGCACTTGGACTGACCCGTACGACCAAGAGTGAACTTATTCCGCTACGTTACATCCTTGGTGATTCGGTCGAAAAATGTCGTTCGATGGCAGAAAAGGATAACGTTTACCTGCATTTTGATTTGGCCGAATGCGCTGAGTTGGAGATGCCAGTATCATCGGCGCTCAGGCAGGTAATTATGAACCTGTTGCTCAATGCAATTCAGCATGTGAGGATCTTTCGAAAACATGAAAGCGGATTTGTTACGTTGAGCGTTCGACGTCGATCGATCGACCAAACACCTGAATTTGCAATCCGTGTCGAGGACAACGCTTTCGGTTTGGATTGGAACAATCGGAAACAAATCTTTGAGCCGTTCTTCACAACGCGAAGCCATGGAACTGGCCTTGGCCTGTACGTTGCAAGAATGATTTCTGAATCCCTTGGTGGACAATTGGAAGTGGAATCCAGCCTGAAGTATCTCGGTACAACCATGTTGCTCCGTCTTCCGATTGTTGGATAACTGAAATGGCAAAACAGAAAAACACTGTCATTATTGTCGACGATTCCGATTCGCAACGAAAAGCGCTCTCTGGGCTTTTAGAGTTGCGAGGATACCATTGCGTTGACACAGACCGTGGCGACGATATTGTTCGCTTACTTGAGAAGCACACGGCAACAGTGAAAGCGTGCGCAATCGACTTGTCCCTTGGAGCAAATAGATTAAGTGGCCTCGAAACTCTTCGTGCGATTCGTCGCCGACAGCCAATCCTTCCGGTGCTTGTCTTTACCGGACATGATGAAGACAAAGCGCAAGATGCATTTCTAGCTGGAGCAACGCTCTTCATGCGTAAGCCCTATCAGACGCAGGATTTGATGGCGGCAATCGACTCTCTCGTGCTGATGCACTCCCTCCGCCAGAGCAAACTCGCGACTGACGGAGAAATTGAAATGCTGCAAGCAGTACTTGACGCAATGAACGTTGAGGTCACCGTCTGTAAAAGTGATAGCGTCATCGAACTTGAAAATTCAGCAAGAAAACATTGGACAAGCCGCGAAACAAAAACGCAAGTTGAAGATTCACCTCCCAATGGAATCTGGATCGAATCAACGGAAGGGAATCGCACAGTCTGGAGTAACAAATCGATCGCTCGTAGCAAAACTGGCCGGGAATTCATTGTCACGACTGCCATTGATGTAACAAAACGCAAATTGTTAGACGAATTCCGCCAAAAACTATTTACTGTTGTTAGAACCTCCACCCGGGAGGAGCTAGTTGAATTTGTCGCCACTTGGTTACACGAGCGATTCGGCTATGCGAGAGTTCGAGTTTACCTTGGCACCGTGGAAACAATGGCAGGATTCACCTCTAGAGGCATGCCGTCAGATTTCGTAATGCGCGGCCGTCCCTTTCCCATACGTGACCCTCAGGCAAGACGGGCGCTTGGCGAGCGACGTCCGTTTTTGCTTACGCTTGATGATTTTAAGAACGACCCCTGCTTTGAGGAGTTGGATAAAACAGGCGTAACGACACAAATTCAAATTCCACTTGTATCTGCCGCAGGTTTAGTTGGCCTGATTTCTGCCGATGATAAGAAATCACGTTATCATTTAAATATTGAAGATATAGAGTTAATGTCGCATTTAAGTGCGCTATTTGCCGATGCACTCCAATTCGTGCTTGAGCTTCGTGCAAGCAACCGTCGAGAAGAATGGGCAACTGCATTGAACGACATTGATTGCCCGCTCACGGACGGCAGCGGATTGCCGGTAGTCTTTCGAATAATGGGTAAAACACTTGCAAAGATGGTGCAGGCAGACGCTGGCGTCGTTTTTGTGCGGAATAATCAGTTCGACATTTTAAAAGCGGTCTGCGTTATCGACGACGGCGATGACGACTTGAGAAATGTTACACATTCGCGACAAACCGGAATGTGTAACACATGTCTTGAAACAGGAAAAATGGTTTTTGTCAGAGATGTGTGGAGCGATCTGTCGTTTCGTGAATACTACGACACACTTGACAATGATATTTGGAAGCGGTTTCTTAAATACGCAAAATCGGTTGTTGTTGAACCGATTTTTTGCGGTGACAAAGTAATTGGGGTTCTATTTCTTCGTTGTAACGTAGAAATTAATCTTGATGAAATTGACGAGCGGTATTTGGGTGCAGTCGCCAAACGCGTTTCAATTGCGTTAGCGAAGCTCGATGAAAGTCAGCGAATAGAAGCTGCTCTTATACAACAAGCCAAGCTGCACGATTTAGCACTTCTGTCCGCAGGTGTTGCTCACGGTATGAGAAATCCCCTTGCAACGATTCAGGCGTCGCTAGATTTAGTCCGCCGCCAATGCGACAAGGACTACTTAGATGTTCCACGAACTGATGTTCTTGAAGCAATAAGGACAATTGAGAACGCGACTCAACGATCTTTAAAAACACTTGAGCTGCTGATCGAGTGGGCAAGACCGCATGGTACGCTTTCACAAACGCTGAAATTGGGACCGATAATCGAAGACCTTGTTGCGATCATTCGAGAAGACTTAGAGTTTCGGCAGATCTCAGTGAATACCTCGATCGCTCCGTCACTGCCCTTGATTAATGGGCCTCCTGACGCGCTTCGTATGGCTTTGTCTGACTTATTTTGGAACGCCGCTAAGGCAATGCCAAATGGAGGTACGCTCAGCGTCAGCCTGAATGCCACACTAGATACAAGATATGTTAATTTTGAAATCACCGACACCGGTGTTGGGATGTCGCAGGAAACCTTGGAAGGCTTGTTTTCGTTCAGTCCATTTGAACCGCTGCCTGCAGGTGGAAGTGGTTTGGGTCTATATCTCTGCAGGAAGGTCTTGGCGGCAGCTGGGGCAGAGTTAAGGGCGAGGAGCGTCGAAGGTAAAGGCACATCAATGACGGCAGTTTTTCCCATCGCGGTAAGTCCGTACGAAGGATAATTCAAGAAATGGACTCTCCAACAATTCTGATTGTAGACGACGAAGTCGATCTGGCAAAAACCTATAAAAGACTATTCTGCCAGGAAGGGTGGACGGCGGAGGCCGTTTTTGATGGGGAAAGCGCTGTTAAGGTGATCGAGACAACTCCTTTCGACGTTGTCCTACTAGATATGCGTATGCCAAAACGGGATGGTTTTTGGACTCTCGAAGCGATTTTGAAGACCCGGTCGCAAACTTGTGTTGTGTTTTTTACCGCATTTGGCGATGTCGACACCGCTGTCAAGGCCCTAAAAAAAGGAGCATGGTCGATGGTGATGAAAGGCCCGCGTTTCGAGCAGGTCTTTGAAGTCGTAAGAACCGCGTTAATGCAGTGGCGTGAATTACAACAGGCTAAGGAAAACGAAAAAAAGACTGAAAACGAAAGACGGCTCATAAGTGAGCGACTAGATGCCACTCGAAATCTTGCACAAGGCGTGAATCATCAATTAAAAAATCGGCTAGCAAGCTGTGGTTTTGATATCGACATCATTGAGAACGCAGCCGATTTGGGTGAAGCCAAGCGGGCAGGAGTTAGTCTGCGAAAATCAATTGACTTAACGGAATTGTGCGTCAACAGCTTGCATGATGTCTGGCGGCTGGAATCAGAGAATTCATTGCTTTTTAAGGCGACTCTTGTTGTTAACGCCGCAAACGAAGGGTTCAAGATTGCACAAAGGCATATGGCACGCTCAAAGTTGTTTGTGGAATTGAAAAACTCCGTCCCCAATGATCTGAATGTGCTTTGTATTCAGGATCTGCTCCCGCAGGTCTTTGAAACGCTTTTTCATAATTCGATGGAGGCGATTGGCCAAAGCGAAGGGGAAATCGAACTGTCGGCAGAACTACAGGGGCAGTTCGCTTCACTTCGCGTGTCTGATAATGGCCCCGGTTTTCCGTCGGAATTGCTAGAGCGTGCTCATCTGCCATTCGTAACGGGCAAGAAGGGAAGTGGAGACTCGTCGCCTTCGAAGAACTTTGGCATGGGACTTTATTTCGTCAAGGTCGTCGTCGAGCGATGCGGTGGATCGATGCGTTACTTTAACCGCAAACCAAATGGAGCGGTCGTTGAAATGACTTTTCCATTAGAAAAATGAGATCCGTTAATCGTACGTTTCAACTGGAGATGCAAAATGATCCTGGATATTGCTCAAATCTTGATCCTTGATGACGACGAGAAGTTTCTCAATGGCGTCGTCGATTTTGTTCAGAAATCGTTTGAAAACAAGATTGAAATTCTGACGGCGAAGAATGTCGAGGAGGCTGAAGCACTGTTGGAAGCCCATGCCTCGACGCTCGATGTTTTCGTTTGTGACTTAATGATGGCCGATGGAAAACCGGGTGGCCTGGAATTAGCAACGCGTATGGCACCGAGAATGCCCGTCATCGCATTTTCGGCATTTCCGCCGAAATCATACGATGGACTGCCCGAAAGATTGGGCCCCGTCATTTTTTTGGAGAAGTCGGCGTCAAAACAGTTTCGAGCGAAATTGATTGAGGCAATCCACCTTTCCATTCAAGTCAAGCAGTTCGGAAATCGCGCCAATGACGAGGTGCGAGAACTGCGGTCGCTGAGCCTTTCGCGAACACGTGGTGCAATCCTTGCCGCTCGGTTTCGTCTTCCAGAAATAACGCCAGCTGATCTTCCAAAATATGACCTGCGCAATATGGACTTTGCTGCCATTGCGCTTGGTGCCAAATTCTTTGAATCGTCTATCGAAGCGTCGGGTGGCAGGGTCCATTCGATGCATGATCAGTCAATGTGGGCGTCATTTCATGACACATCCCCAGAGCAGGAAGGTGTGAAAAACGCCATTGAAGCGTTCGAAAAGACGGTTGGAGAAGTCGACGGTGAATGGAAGGCTGGTTTTGAACAATGTCCGTTCGGGGCGGCCGTGGTCCCAGGGTTATTGGTTTCAGGGCTTTTTGGGCAACGCAGTCCAGGGATTCCCGCGATTGTCGGTCGAACCGGGGATATCGGGTTCCAAATGGCACTCCGGGCAAAGCCCCATGAAATTGCCGTTGTTCGGGAGTGGTTGACTACGCGTCGACGCCGGTGGTTTGACCGATTTGCGGCAGGTAAATGCCGCGTCGAAACATGCGGACTAACGCATTTATCGGCACCTGTTGAAATCACTTTTTATCATCCGTAATTGTTCAGCCCAACCCGGAACTTGGGGCAACGGGATTCTGATTCACCGTGTCTACGTCTTTGAGTTCCGTCTCACACAATGCTGGCGCGAGACGTTGCTCGTCAGTGGCATTCCAACACAACACTTTTGATGTAAAAAACAAGTAGGCAAAACATCCATGCACGTTTCACCACGAGGTCGAGTGCTCATCGTTGACGACGACGAACGCCTGGGCGACGCTTTGCGCGAATACCTCGCGAAATATCTGCTTCACACTCGAATCGCTCGATCAGTCCAAGAAGCGATCTATGAAATTTCTGTCGACCGATTTGACGTCATTGTTTTGGATTGGATTCTATCCGATGGTGACGGACGAATGGTTCTGGAATATGCCGATGAAGTCTCTCCAGAAACGGTGAAAATTGTCTATTCAGCACATCGCACATCCGACGCGGAATGTACGGCAGCCAGGGCGGATCATTTCGTCGAAAAAAGTCATGATACGTCACACATTCGAAACGCAATTGAAAGGGGACTGGCTCATCGTGCCAATGCCGAGACGGCAGCCGCATCAAGCGAGAAATTGCCAACGTCACCGCAACATTTGATTTGGGGCGTCGTACGCGATTTTCTGCCCACAAAACCCGTCGATCAATCGGAAATCCTCGTGATTGCAAAAGACGATGTGATGGCTCGCGAGTATGCAGAATGGCAATTACGTGAAGTCGTTGGACAACGCCCAATTCGTGAAATTGACGCTGCTCGCATAAGTTCCTCGTCCGAGTCAGTGGTCCGACTTCTTTCCGGTGAGTGTATCGGGAGAGGGATTGGCAACCCGGTTGTCACCCGAGGTTTATTTGATTCGCAGTCGCCTGATAATTTGCTGATTCATCAATCGCAAGAACTGGATTCGAGTTCGCTTGAGTTTCTTGCCGGAGCGCTGCGACAAAAGCGGTTCCGTCGCGTCGGTTCTGATCGTGATCTTGAACTCCGCGTTCGAATCTCATTTGCCGCAACATCGAAGGGGGAATTCAAAACGCGATGGCGGCGTTCGATCGGTTCCGATTATCCACTGCACGAAATTGAGATTCCCGATTCGCCGCAAGCGATTTGCGATGGCGACGAATGGGTGAATCGAATTGTGAAATCATCGGGTGCGAGTTGCGTGAACGACGTATTCGGCGTTACGCAACTCCTTTCAAAACTCACTTCAGCGTTGACCTGGCCGAACCTGATGGCGCTGGCGGAGGCGATTGATCATAATTCACAGGCCGCGTCCCCCTCAAACTGGATTACAACGATTCCGTTCTTTGAATCGTCGCTGATTCAAAGCGATGATGAAGGGAAAATTTGCAGTTGGAAGGAAATCTCCGACGTTCCGCGTTTCATCTATATCTGCTGGCTGCTGAACAAGACCGCCGGAAACGTCGCTGAGGCATCGCGTCTGTCGGGGCTAACGCGTGCAGCGATCTATTCTGTGATCAAAGATCGAAAGATTGACCAACAAGCCTTCCGCCAATCGACGTGAACCGAGCCTTCTTGTAATTTATAAACGAGGGTGATCGTTGATCTTGCGATGATCGTATGTGCGTCGTGAGCGGCACCAGGTTTGTAATGAGCCAACTGCCGTGAATTCCAAAAAGATTCTGAACCACGAATCTGACGAATCACACGAATATGAATCAGGACAAATCAAAAGAATTTTGACTTGCCTGATTAGCGTAGATTCGTGCAGATTAGTGTTCCAATCTTTCTTTTCTTCCTCTTTTGGTCGCTGAAAGCCGTTTGATCCAACACAGGATTTTTGGTCGGGAAGACGGGGGCATTCGTCTTCGTGTGCCACTGGCGTGCGTCTTCGTGTGCCAGTGCTCTTCAAACCTCTTGGGTTGTTTGAAAACACTGGCGGCCCAAAGCTGCCGCCAGTGGCACACGACCAAAATTCGTCCCGGCGTGGCCTTTGACCTATCCATTCCTATTCCTGCCTGTTCTTGCCGCTGGTTTGCGGGCAAACCCGCGACTGGCGGATCTGTGTTACTAACGTTTGATTTCTTTGCTGGGCGCGAAGAATCTATTGAAGAAAAGAATCCGGGGACTTACGTCGCCCGGCTCGCCTCGACTGTTTTTTCGTGTTTTTCGTGGTTCAAATTCTTCTCCAGATTGGATTGCGGGCGAAGCCCGCACCAGGTGTATCTGTAACGAAATTCATTTGAGTGTTTTCCATAGCGACTGGCGTAGATTATGCCTGACGAAAACGGGAGAATCGCTCACGGAATTTGCTTACGAAAGCGAACCGCCTCAACCAATTGACACAGAATCGAAGGTCAAACTGATGGATAAAAACCAGGACGATATTCAACTCAGTCGACAACCTTCAAACGCGCTGAGCCGGCGCGGCGTGATGATTCAATCACTTGTGGTAGCCTGGGGTCTTTGTTTTTCGTCCGTGTTCGGGGCTGATGGAGTTTCCGCGCATGCGGCATCAACTCGATTCTTCTTTACCTCCCAAGGAAAGACCGGTATCGCAAATGTCGAAGGAAGTGAACCGAAATACCTGAACTTCGACGTACCTGGGCAGGCGACGTGGCAACCAGGTTCCTGTTTCGGGGATGGACGGCGCGTCGTCGTGTTGAGTATGGAACCACGCCGCGATGGGCCTGGTCGTCCGTTCGAAGAATACTACACTCAGACGCCGACTCATTTGTGGCAGTATGATCTTGAGTCTGGATCGCTTGACGAAATCTGTACGAAGGACCGCATCGCCCCCTTCACGACACCGGCACTGCTGATCGATGATGATCGTCTGCTGATTCAGGTTGTCAAAAACAAGGTCGGTCAGATCTATAGCGTTCGTCTGGATGGAAGCGACGCTCGCGAGTTTACAAAAGCGGGCGAGGGGCTTCCGTATGGGATGAGTCTCAGCCCGGATCGAAAGCGAGTTGCCTTTCACCTGGCCAGCCCACAGGGATATCAGGTCTGGACCAGCGATATCGACGGATCAAACCGAATTCGCGTCGCGGCACAACCGGGCCACCTTTATTTTGGAACTCAGTGGTCACCGGACGGCAAATGGGTTTTGTACGTCGACTGCCTGAACCAGCAAGACCCTGGCCACGACTGGGCCGATGTCTGTATTGGACGTCCTGACGGTTCGGAACATCGAGTGCTGACATCCGGCCAATCGATGTGGTTTGCCGCGACTTATGGCGATCAAAAAACGCGTGGAGGTGGTTCCAACGTCCCCGCGTGGACTCATGGTGGCCACATCCTGTTCCCTCGCAGAACCAAAGACGCCAAGGTTCCCTGGCAATATCGAGTGAACCAGCCCGATCTCGATCACTTCAATCGAGATTTCAAGCCGGAACTGGCTCATGGCGGAACCCAAATCTGTCGGCTCGACCCCACGACCGGTTCCGTGACCCTGTTAACCCCCGAAACAGAAAACGTCTGGGACTTCCGCGCAAGCCAGTCGCCCGACAACAAACACATCGTCTTTTGCCGAGCCGCCACAGGAGAAGCCCCCGCAATCTGGGTAATGGAAAGCGACGGAAAGAATCCGCGTACGATCACACGTGGAGTCAGCGATCTCGGAGCCGATCATCCACGCTGGATTCCGTGACTGTGGAGACGCGGCACGAAGTAACCGTATACGGCGCGGGATTGGATGACAGGACGAAGAATGGGACTGATGGGACACATGGGACGGTATGACGACGATCCTACGAACTTTGTCCCAATGGTCCTATTCGTCCCATAAGTCCCATGAAACCGTTGGATTCTTTCGTGGAATCTGACTCTGCATTGTCGAAACCGATCGTGAACTGGAACTCCCTGCGAAGTCGCGCCAGAATAATTGCCACTTCGTTACTTCTGATCGACAACGATTCCTTCAATCGACGAAGGGGTGCTCTCAGACGGTGAAGAAACGCGTCGATCGTCATTTCTTAAGTCGATTGCCGAGCCAACGTCGTGCTCTTCAGGCAAAACGCATCGATAACCGATTCACGAGAAATCAAGTAGAATACAACTTGATTTCAACCATGATCCATCGCATTCACCAATCTTCTAACTCCCCAGCAACGTGCTTCGATGGTTGATATTGAAAACAGGAATCGAATCATGCGTCAGCTCAATATGCTCACACGGCGTCAAGCCATGAAACTGGGGGCGTTGGGATTTGCGGCAGCTGGTCAGCTAGGAATGGCCGCTGATGAACCGTCGAAACTGGTTACCGCTGAGTCGCTCAAGCTGGTCCTGCAGAAAGCTCGACGATTTCTGGTTGATTTGATGGATCAGGATCTTGGGCTGTTGCCGGAATACCGTGGTGCCAAGGTTTATTGGATTTTTCACGATAATTATCTTGCGGCGAAAGTGCTGAATGAAAGTCATCCGGAAACGGCCCGGCAGATTCGAGCGTCGATGAAGCGGGAGGGAGTTGAGCATTCGGGGAAGATCGAACTTTTGTTCGGTGAGTTGAAGAACCCGTTGCCATTCCGGCAGTTTCAACTGAAGGATGTCAGACGAGTCGGTGACAAGGTGATTCGGACCGAAGTGGTGCTCAGCGATATCGTGGTCGGATGGGAAAGTTACGCCGACTTTTTGTTGATGGCCAGCCTTGCAGAAAAGGATCAGAAGTCGGCCTGGCAAACCTGGGAACAGGCATTGAAGATGTGGGATGGAAAAGGTTTTGTCGATGAAGCGACGAAGCAGCTGAAGAGATATTCGACGTACAAGCTGGCTCTGGCCTTGCTTGCTGCGTATTGGGTCCCGAAAGCCGAGGCACCTGATGGTCTGCTCGAACGATTGTTGTCGTTACAAGATCCGTCCGGAGGCTGGATCACTGATTATGATGCGTCGGGAAAGAAAATCGGATTGGCCAATGTCGAAACCACTTGTCTTTCGATTCTCGCGTTGGAGGCCGTCAGAGGCACTCTCGAGCCGCTACGTTGAGAAGCATCGAGCGATCAGGAAGCGAGCAGGGCTTTTAGAAAGCGGAGACGAAGAAAAGAATATTGGAACACTAGTCCGCACTCATCTTCGCTAATCAGAAAATTTACAAAACTTTTCATCTCGCCCGATTCTGATTCGTGCGAATCATCAGAAAACGCGTTTTCCACTGTTTTTCCTGGGACATAATCCTCATTATCTGTGTGGATCTGTGGTGGCACCCTCGTGGCTCTTTGATGAGCACATTCCAAATGTTAAGAAACTGTTCGTTGAAAACGGTTGACACGCAAGTTGTTTTTTGTATACATTTTGTCGTCTTCTACGTTTTTCGACATGGCGATTGAGAAGAATCCGTGGATTGACATCCACGGCTCGCCTGGTTTGTTTGTGACGTGTTTTATCGACGAGGAGAAGAATCCGTGGATTGACATCCACGGCTCGCCTGGGAATTACATTTTATGTGGGTTAACCATTCGTTTTTTGAGTCGGTGGGTGATCTGCTGTTGGAATTTGAAGTGCGGTCGACCTTCGGGATTTTAGTGGCTCCGTCATGTTTGCCTTAGAGTACACTCAACCTGACCGAAGGTGCTCAACCTGACCGAAGGTGCTCGATCGAGACGAAGACACTCAACCGAGCGGAAGACGCGCAGAGGAGACCTTCGGTCGGCTGCTTGTGCGAGGTCAGGAGACCGTCGCACAACGGAACCGTCAGACAACGAAGTCGGGCTCACATGGAATGACCGAACGCTGCGTTGAAATGTTTTGAGCGCAATTTCATAATCGCGGCACACTTCTCGCACTTTTCCGCATCCCATTTTATGTGTTGTCGAATTTTCGGCTTGGACCGTCCGTTGGAATCCGTTCTCTTGCTTTCCGTTTCGAGGGGTTTTGTATGGTCATCGTGGGAAAATCGCTCGGGCAGAAAAAGAAGTTGTTTGAGGACTGGTCGATTCCCATTCCTCCTGAATTTCGAGATGACAATGGAGTGACACTTCGGCAATTGATTGAATCGGTCGTTCGTGCTGAAGTCACTGCCTTCAAGGAGCGGCAACTTGACCGGCAATTCGTTCATGTACTGACCTCTAAGCAGATCGAGGCAGGGGCGGTCAAAGGAAAAATCCAATCGGGTGGCAGTGATGTTCCGCTCCAAGAGGTCGATGCGGAATCTGCTGTAGGAACCGCTTTGCAAGCGTTCGAAGATGGTCTCTACCTTGTGGTAATTGATGGCATCGAACAGACGGAACTCGATCAGCAGGTGTTCGTCCAAGACGAAAGCCAGATTGTCTTTATACGGTTAACGCTTTTGGCGGGTGGTTAAGTCGCCATTGTTGACCGTCCAGAAGGTGTTTGTAGTACTAACGTCTGTTTCCTTTGCGTGGCGCAAAGAATCTGTAGAAGAAAAGAATCCGGGGACTTACGTCGGCCGGCTCGCCTCGACTAATTTTTTCGTGCATTTCGTGATTCAAAATCTTCGCCGGATTGGGTTGCGGGCAATGCCCGCTTCAGGTTGTTCGTGATCGGCGTAATTTGTCTGTATACCAGACAGGTGAGCCAAACAGGAAAAAGCGATGCTCAGTAAAGAAGCGGCGGAAAAGCGACTGGCGGATTGGAAACTCTCGGCCGAAGGGAATGTTGATCGGTTTCTCGTCGAGGCGAAAAAGCTTCCGAAATCTCAAAAATCAATCGCCATGGCAATTCTCGGCTACGATGAAAAGGGAGTGGAGATCGATGATTGGGAAATGAAAAATAAAAATCGCCTGCAAGCGGCGGTTGAGCTGGAACGTCTATCGGCTAAAGACCGAACGCGGATTTTTCGCCTTTTCTTTCCTCGATTCGCAGACTGGGTTGAAGCGGCATGGCAATTACTCAAGACGACTCCGTACCAGATTGGCTACCGCAGAAAATCGTTTCGAGCACCGGGTGATCCGTCGGTTACACTCGAATCGCGTATTCAATGGCTGCAGACATTACAAAGTCGCCTGGTGAATTACCGCGAGCAGGACGTTACTCTGTCCTGGTTGGCTCAATGGACACCCTATGCCTTTGACTACGGGGCGTCGGTTGTCGGGCCATTGCTCGCAGCTCTGATCGAGTCGGATGATAAGGAAGGACGCGAGGTTTTTGAGATTCTGCGTCAATCGGTGACCAACGAGCACGAAATCGGTTCGATGGGTTCTCATGTCGTCAAGTCGCTGCTGATGTCGTCGCGTGAAGAGGGCTGGGAACTGATGGAAAAGACGCTGCTGGCAGCACAGCGTCAGGAAGGACTTCGGCAATCGATTCTGGATGCGGTTGACGAGTCTCATCCTATTGCCTTTCGGCGGATGCTGAGGCTAATTGCGGAGCATGACCTGGCTCGATTCAGTGCGGTCACACGAGCGGTCAATGTCTGGCTGGGGCTGATGTGGGATTCTGTTTCTGTCAAAGTGATCAACGACATTATCAAACAGACGCTCCATTTCTTAGATGATCCCGCAGCAGGCCTGAAGGGTCTTCAAAGCGACAATCCGGACACGGTCTTTCGAGCGCTTTGGTGTATTGGGTTCGATGACGCGCATGCCTCGATTCCTCATGCCGCAAAACTTCTCGCTCACAAGTCCGATGAAATTCGGTTTGTTGCTGCGTGGTATCTTGGCTTGCTGGATATCAAGGCCGCCAATCAGGCAAAAGCTCCCGCAATCGATGACCCCAATCTTCAAGTGGCACTGTGTGCTCTGAAGCAATCGGCGGGCCTGTCTGTTGGTGAGGATTTTGAGGCCCTAGTAGCAGGCAATGACGACGAGCAGGAACAGAGTACTGACGGATTTGAAGCGGCCGAGCGGTTGTATCTTCGCCTGCCGGAAAAGCCATTCAAGCTGAAAGCACTTGTCTGGCCATGGACCGAACGGAATGCAGACCGGTCAACGGTTGCCGCCGCACTGTTGGGATTGCTGGGAGAGCGGCCGGTTACTCGTATTATCCCCTATTTGAAGGGAATGGATTCGTGGCAACAAATGAATGCCGTTCGATTATTGGCTCAACAGAAAAAGTGGGACAAGCTGACTCGTGAGACCCTGTTTTCGCTGACGGGACATGCGTCGCAGAACGTTCGTCAGGCCGCCTTTGAGTCACTGATACAACAGGTGCCAACAGGTGACGAGGCTGTGGCTCTGGAAGGACTGATGACTCGAAAGGCGTCTGACCTGCGGCAGTCTGGGATCAAGTTGCTGTTGAAACAAGAGGATAGTGCGGCGCTGGCGACCGCTGATCGACTAACCGGATCAAGAGACGCCCCTCAACGATTGGCCGGGTTGGAAATCCTACGTCACCTTTCCGAAGCGAATCGGGAACGCCAGCAATGCCAACAGAAAGCGATTACTTTTGTCGAGACTCGAAAGAATCTGAGCAAGGAAGAACAGACACAAATCAGTGCGATCGGCGAGTCTGATCAAGAGGCCATTACACTGGAGAACGGGCTCGGGCTGATGGACCCCACAAAACGGTCGCCAGTCATCGCTCCGAAACGGCGTCCGGGCGAATCGTTCACTCCCGCTGCACTCAAGTGTCTGCAAGGCTTGGACGAATTGATTCATCAGCACCGTGAGACGCCCATTAGAATCAAGGCTTACGATGGGCCTCGCCAAGAATTGCTGGGAAACGTTACCCATTGGTTCCCCAGTTTTGATCGGACAAAAGGGACGCCCGAAACAGAGATTCGTCACTTGCCGCTGAATGATGTCTGGACGGACTGGTACAAGAACCGCCCCAAATCGCTACGTGATCGTGATGGCCTGGAACTCCTTCGAGCCTATTGTACGTCGGAACTGGTCGGACACTGGGACTACGACGAAATCCAAAAATGGTCAAGAAGTTCAGCACAGGCAAAGTCCATCTGTCGAGAGGTGATCGGCGACGTTTCCGGGTTGAAGTTGAAGTACGAATCTCTTGTCAGCAAACTTTTGGAGTGGCTGCTGTTCTTGTATCCGCCGGAAGGATTCGTTGACTGGATGCTGGATCGCATCGAGACCACCTATAGTCTGGTGCCTGACGACTTGCACTCAGAACTGGTGAAACCAAGTGAGAAACTCGTATCAAGCGATAACATGCGGCAATTTCGGATCATGATCGGCCAGGAAACGGACGATGACTGGCGTCAATGGCAGTTGTTTGAATATTGGCGAGATGATCTCAATGCTGCGCTATTGATTTGCCGGAAAGATCTCACGCCCAAACAGCTTCAGCGATTCTGGTCGCTGGAGCATTGGCGGGACGAACCGCGACCGGGTGCGAAACGTGATCGCCCAGAATTTCGCTGGGTGGCAGAGTCTCGTAAACTGGGGTTCGCCACGTCGGATGATTTGATGGATCAGCTGATCGGACCTCGCGACATCGAACAGTATGGATCTACGTTCCCAGACCTGGCCAATCTGACTCAACGAACAATGGACGACGACCGTGCAAAAGAGATTCGGGATCTTCCTGAAATCACGGAGATGCTGGACCGGATTCGAGCTCGCGTGTTGGAGATCGAGTTGACTCGCGGCGAAGCAGCGACCCCCGCAACAATTTTGGCTCTCTCGATCCAATCCTTTTTTGGCATGTCAACGTTGTTCCGTGTGTTGTCGGCCATCGACAAAGCGAAGCTGAAGAAGGGGTCGAGTTGGCGACAGAATAATGCCAGTCGCGGCTCGACACTGACTCATTTACTTCAGTCAACGTATCCCATGGAAAGCGACAAGCAAGCGGAGTTCGACAAGCTGGTCAGTCAAGCGATCAAGGAAGGGTATTGCACAGGGCAGCGGTTGTTGGAGCTGGCATTCCTCGCACCTCAATGGACGCGTTTTGTCGAAAGTTACCTGAATTGGAAGGGGTTTGCCGAGGGGCTGTATTGGTTCGTCGCTCATATGGATACCGGATGGAATTCATCGGTCGAGAGCGCGGCGGCCGAGGCGGAAGGGATTCAGGAAGAAAAGGTTGATTCTTCCAAAGATGTTACGGCGGATGACGATCTCGACGACGCCGAAGATCACGCTGCCGAAACGACAGTTACACGACGCACGCTGACCCCCTGGCAACGATTGTTGTTGGAACGCACGGCACTGACCGACGAAGAGCGGACACAAGGGGCTGTGGATGTTGCCTGGTTCCATCGGACGTGGGAGTTACTCGGTTCCGACCGGTGGCATCAAATGGCCGACGCGGCTCGGTACGCCGCGAATCCGGCTCAAGCCAAGAAGGCTCAGTTCCTAGCGGATGTCCTGCTGGGAAATACGCCAAAACAGGATCTGGTCGACAGTATTCAGCAGAAGCAACGAAAAGAACACGTCCGACTGCTTGGACTGTTACCTCTGGCAAAGGGAACGAAGCAAGATCGCGATATTCTCGAACGATACGAAGTACTTCAGGAATACCGCCGATACGCCCGACAACTTTCGGGACTGACGCGACCAAGTGCCATGCGGGCTTGCGACATCGGGTTCGACAATCTGGCTCGACTGGCGGGCTATCCCGATCCGCTTCGATTTGAATGGGCGATGGAAGCTGAAGCGGTTAAAGACCTGGCCAAGGGGCCGGTTGCTGTGACCAAAGACGGTGTCACCGTCACTCTGTTCCTTGATGAACAAGCGAAGCCGGAGCTGACGATTCAACGGGAGAATAAGACGCTCAAGTCGGTTCCACCTGCAATCAAGAAGAAGCATGCCGAGATTGCCGAGTTGTTTGAACGAGGGGCCGCGTTACGCAAGAAGGCATCGCGCATGAAGCAATCGCTCGAAGCGGCGATGTGCCGAGGCGATCGATTTACGGGGGCCGAGATGGAAACGCTCAGCGAGCATGCGATTCTCGCTCCGTTATTGACACGACTGGTGCTGGTCGACGATGCCGATCAAAAACGGATGGGATACCTCGACAAGAGAGGGAAGTCACTTCGCGATCACGCCGGGACGATAATACCGATCAAGAAGGGTGACCATTTTCGAATAGCTCATCCCGCTGATCTTCTCAAGCGTAAAGACTGGGATCGTTGGCAGCATGAATGTTTCACTACTGAAAGGATGCAACCGTTTAAGCAGGTCTTTCGCGAACTGTATGTCGTCACTAAGCAGGAACAATCGGACGGAGCGGCGTCGCAGCGATATGCAGGACAGCAGATCAATCCGACGCAAGGGTTTGCGCTCTGGAATTCACGGGGATGGAATACTCAGGATGATGTCTTCAAGACCTTTCACGATGTTGGAATCACTGCAAGTGTTGGTTTTCAATATAACGCGGGTACGGCAGCAGAAGTCGAAGGTTTGACGCTGTCTGGAATCCGTTTTGCGCATCGCGACAAGAAGGAGCCACCTCCGCTTAATGAGGTTCCGGTGAGGATTTTCAGCGAGGTAATGCGGGACATTGATCTTGTCGTGAGTGTCGCTCATCGAGGCGGCGTTGACCCTGAGGCGAGTGCATCGACGGTCGAAATGCGAACGGCTCTGTTGCGGGAAACGACCGAGTTACTTGGCTTGAAAAACGTGCGGATTAAGGGAGTTCACGCATTAATCAAGGGAAGGCTAGGGGAGTATTCCGTCCATTTAGGGAGCGCGATCGTTCATCGGATGCCAGGTGGATCGATCTGTATCATCCCGGTTCACGCTCAACATCGCGGCCGATTGTTTTTACCGTTCGCCGATGACGACCCACGAACGGCGGAATTGATTTCAAAGGTTTTGCTTTTGGCGAAAGATCACGAAATTCAAGATCCGTCGATCCTGGACCAGTTGAGATGACTCGTCGGGAGGGTAAGGTTCCTGCCGTGCCGTTGGGTCGATGCTTGTATTTAATTTTTGACACAGCAGGAACTTCGCCCTCCTGCGGACAAAACCAACTTAGGTTGATCGGTGGGACTGCGAGGACTTGTCCCACCCTACTGCACTATTGGGGGCGCTAACCAACGAACGGCGTTTTCCAGGATTTGTAATGTTTCCGGTTGTTTGAAAACATCGAATGTTTCATGGCCGGGCCGGAAGTAGAACAGCCGTCCGTTACCGATTTTCCAGATGCTGCCGCTACGGAACCGTTCGCCTGCGTCCCAGCGTTCTTCGAAGACGACTTCATCGGGGGCGGGAACGTGAAACGGTTCGTCGTACATCTCGGTATGTGGGATATCGAATTGTTTAGGAATTCCTTTTGCGATCGGATGATTAGCGAGCAACGTACGGACGTGACTCGGTTTGCCATCGCCACGGTAGGCGGGGAAACAGCAGTTTGGGAGGTTGACCTTGAGCAGGATTGTTCCATCGGGTTGCGTGATTTTTTCCACGTTTGGTGTCAATACGGCGTCTCGTTTGGGCTGGCTATATTGCTCGGGTCGAATCGCATCAACCTTGGCTTTCTTTCGTTCTTCGGGCGTGAGCGTCGCAAGTGCGTCCGCGATTGCTCGTTCGTTCATGGCCTCGATGAACGGGATCGACCAGTGTGCCGAGTGGAGCGAGATCATGGCGAGCTTTCCTTGCTTGATTCGTTCGACCAAGTCTTGGCCCGTTTCGCGTTTGATCTCACGTTGTCGTACGTGACCCCACCAGATGAGAACATCGCACTCATCGAGTGTCGCTTTCGAAAGTCCTTGTTCGGGATCGTCCAGGCGAACCGACTTGACCGTCAGGCCCGGTCGCTGCTTCAAAAAATCAGCAATCGCGTTGCCGAGAAAGTTGTCGTAAGCCTGTTTTTGAGCTGGCTGCTGTTCGTCCCATACGACGACTCGGATCGGTTGCGTTTTTTCATCGGCCATTGCCGACACGCACACACCCGTGAACAACAGACATCCCGTCACCGTGACAAATGTTCGAAGCATGAGTCTTTCGCCCAAAGTTGAAATGAAATGTTTTGTTGGAAGATTACTAACGAATGGAGTTATACAGCCCGGCGAATGCTGGTGGCGAGTCATCAAGGTTGTCAGGTTGTATAAATTGAAAAAGCCAAGGTGCAAGCCGTAGCATGGGCTTCAGCCCGTGCGCCACATGATTTTGTGCGGGCTAATGCCCACACTACAAAAACCAACGAGTCTGTCACACGAAGTTTCCTCATCTTGACTGAATTGCCTGTTCTCGATACGTTCCCGGCGCGCGTTGGACCCCATGCGACAACTTTCCATATTGACAAATCACAATCGGTCCACGGATGTGAGGCAAGGACGCCGATGGCCGGGTTTCATACACACATCACCGTGAGCACGCTAGTTGGCGTTGGATACGCCTACGTCGGTGCGTCGGTCCTTGGATTGCCGCTATCGACCTGTGCGATTGGCGGTGGCCTTTGTGCCATCTGCGGAATCATGCCAGATTTGGATAGCGATCATGCCGTCCCTGCCCGTGAAACGCTCAGTTTTCTTGCCGCAGTCGCACCAATGCTGCTATTTTATCGATTCCATTACGAAGGGCTGGCGACCGAACACATCATGTTGTTTGGAGCACCGCTTTACCTGATGATCCGTTTTGGCTTCGGTGAAATGCTGAAAGTGTCCGTGCATCGGGGAATGTTCCACAGCATTCCTGCGGCCATCATTGCGGGACTGATCGCCTATGTCATTTGCGACACGGGAGTGAGTCTCGGTCGTAGTTTCAAAGGCGTCGGAGCCGTCATTGGCTATATGGTCCACTTGATTCTTGACGAAATCTGGGCGATCGAACTTCAAGGGAGACACCTCAGGTTTAAGAAGTCGTTCGGGACTGCGATGAAGTTTTTCGGAAATGTCCGCAGTGCGAACACCGCAACATGGGGCCTGCTGACGGGCATGTCGGTATTCGCAACGAATGATAAAGGGCACCCTGAAGTGGCCGCACCGTTTCAACGTGTCAGTCCTGGTCAGCTTGAACCGACAGAGATTGCGGAACAACCGAAACGAGTTCGCGTGACTTCACACCAGCAGCAGTATCCCACGTCGATCCGTCGACAAGAAGAGCCAGATCAAACGTTCCAGGACAACCTGGATTGGCGGTAATAATGCGATAGTAAACCCATCTCTGGATGGGACATGTTAACCCGTCTTACCGTCTGTTTACACATTCTTAAATCAAGGCAACTCGGGTTTACGACGTGAAGGATTGAGATCATGGCGGCATTGGGTGGGGTTACCGCATACGACGGAGTCATGGCTCTGATCGTATTATTTGCCACAGTTCACGGCTTCTGGAAAGGAGCCACATGGCAGATCGCGCCGATCATGTCGCTGGTGCTGGGCTATATGGTTGCGATGCCCATGTCTGTCACAACCGCTCACTATTTCGGCGATCCACCACAGAATCGACTGTTTGCATTGGTAACCATTTACATCGGCGTTTCGATGGTGGTTTATCTTCTGGTCCGTTCGTTCCGCGAGGGGATTGAAAAGGCCAAGTTGACAGAATTCGATCGTCATCTTGGTGCATTGCTTGGTGCATTGAAGGGAATTTTGCTGACTCTAGCGATTACGGTGATTCTGCTCATCTATTCAATCATGGCTCGCGATCTGATTTTGAAGTCTGAAAGCAGTTCCATCGCAGCCAAGATTATCAATGCGGTGTATCCGATCCTGCCCAAAGCGATGCACCAGATTCTTAGTCCGTATTTGCAGCAGCTGAATCGCGAGCTTCCTCTTAATCTGAACTACAATGATGATGGTCAAATCAATAACTCGATTCTGCCCGAGAAGCGTTCGCCACTGACGCCGACGAATACCAGCGCGAGGCGAACTTCGTTTGATGAATTTGCACCTGAACCCCGTCGAAGTTTAATTTCTGATGAGGACGATGACGATCAGGGATACCCCGCCGCACAACCACCACGTCGGTTGTCAGCTCCAGCCGATGACATTGAGACGCCAATAAGGCGGCGCCGTGATTCTGCCAGTCGTGTCGAACCTCGTTACCCATCCGATGATCGATCCGATTATCGGGATTCACCACCACCATCATCACGAAGAGCGTTGGTTCCGATTCCTGACGAGGAAGATGATCCATTCGTTCCGGCCAATCCGAATCGTTATAAGCAACCGCTGCCGAGATAGTTATTCGTGGGACGGCGGAGACGTGAGCGTTGGTGCGATGACTGGACTTAGGGTTTCCCCCATGCCGCTTTCGCAAAGGCTTCCAGGTCGTCGTATTTGTTGACCCAGGTCGTGTACATGACACCGCGAAGTGTCTTAAGTCCTTTGGCTTTTTTGAGCCAGGGAACGATGCTTTTAGGGTCGCCGTCGTAGTACCCCGCCAGGATCTGGGGGCAGCCAAGTTTTTCAAAAAAAGCCAAGCTGTCGTCGGCTTTCTCAGTGTTCCAGTTGAGGATTGTCATCCCCGGTTCAAGCCCTTCCCATGAACCTTTCCAGCTGCCGTTGACCAGGTAATAAGGACCATCAACTGCATTGTGGTGCGGATCGAACATGTCACTCCACGTGCATAAACGGGATTTTGGATTGATGGCCCTGACTAACTTAACTGTCTGTCTCATGTTGTCGACGAGCGCCTGCCCTGCCGTTCGGTTGTCCCCTCGAATCGTGGCCCCCCAATTGCCGATGCGGATTTCATCGTGTGACAACATGTAGCTTTTGGGGGAAAGCAATTTCTCAACACCACGGACTTGTTCGTCAACGATTTTGAAAACATTGGGGTGATTCAGTGCGGCGGGAACCTGCCCCTCATAAATTGTTGCCGTGTGGAAGTAGCTGACCTTAAGTTTTGCGCCATCTGTGATGCGACTTCCCGATGGGATCGTCAACCGGGGTGGTTCGTGAAAGACCTCGTATTCGCCTTCCCATGGAACGTTTCCCAAGCGAGGATCGGCCAGTCGAACGAAGTCTTTGCCTTCCTCATAAGGTTTGCCGTTTTCATCAGCGACAACCAAAGGACAGTCGTCGCGGCGTAAAAGATTCACAAACGGAACCTCTTCCAAACGGACGTCATCAAACCAGATCTTACCTGTTGTCCCGCCCCACACCCCACAATAGAATGTAAAGTCGTCGCTCTCTAGTGAATTGAAGACCGAATGATGTAACGTCCAGTCCTGGGTCGGCTTGACCCCAAGAAAGGAATGCGAAAGGGTCCGACCAGCGATGTTGATTGCCATCAGTCGGACTTCGTTGGATTTTTCGAATCCTTCTGTTTTGACCCACATTGAGGCATGATACTGTCTCCAGGCTTTGCCCCTCACTTTGTGAATCAGTCGCCCAAGCCCATTCTTCGGTTCGACCGATGACAGCTGTTCAAACCGTAGCGAAGCTCCACCAGAATGCTTGACCTTCGTATCGATGAAGCTCAATGAGCCTGGACCATCCTGATAGTCCCAGCCCAAGACCTTGTTCTTGTCGTATTTTTCAAAGCCACCCTCTGCGAGTGGCTTCCATTGGGTGTCGACAATCGCGATCCCTTTACTAACGACCATCGGCAAGTCTTTGACCGGAATCTCTTCCGCCAAATTAGGATTGTGAGCCAGAATGCCATTGCTGTACCCAAATGGAGCAACTGCCGGGATGATTTCGAGACCCAACTCGTCAGCCAAGCTGCGAACGGTCTTGATGTTTTTGAAATAGCGATCAACGACGCGGTCCAAGACATGGAATTTATAATCGGCCAGCAGGATGCCGTTGTAGCCCGCCACCTTAGCCCGACGAAGAATTGACAGTGTATGCTCGGGCTCACGCTCACCTTGTAAATTGACGGCCAGATAGACCCAGCGATCAACGAGTTTCTCTGGCGGCACCACGTCTTCCGCCCGTCCGATCGAACCAATGATCACGCACAGAACCGCTCCTGTCATGCCGACAACCCCTGACACTCCTCCACGATCAACGCAAAAGTGTGAGTGAATCATCGAACGGCAATTTACTTGAGGTCTTGAATTCATGGTCTCAGTTCCCTTCGATCATCAAGGCCAGTTCGGCAGACGGAGCGGTATCAACAATCAACGTTCATAGAGTTCCAGTGGCAGCCCATCCGGGTCGACAAAGAACGTGTATCGCTTACCGGTATACTCATCGACGCGGACTTGTTCCACTGCGACTCCGTGATTCTGAAGCTCTACGACCGCTTTATCAACGTTGGGAACTTCGAACGCCAGATGCCTCAATCCCCGTGCCTCGGGATAGGATAATCGGGCGGGCGGATTGGTAAACGAGAAGAGTTCGATCTGCACTCCATCCGGCAACCGAAGGTCGAGTTTATAAGAGTTACGTTCCTGGCGATACACTTCTGAAACAATCTCGAGCCCGAGGACTTGCGTATAAAAGTATTTCGACCTGGTATAGTCAGAGCAGATAATCGCAACGTGATGCGTCCTCAGAATCTTCATAGGGACTATTTCTCGTTAAGGAGTTCTTCGATTCGCTTGCGAAAGAATTCTTCGCCCGTCGCACCCTTCCAATTCAATTCACCGTACCACCAGTTTCGTACGCGACCTTGCTTATCGATCAGGTAAACGCTTGGCCATACATCATTGGCCCACGCCTTCCAGTTCTGAGCCGATGCATCAAATGCGACGGGATATTCGATCTTTCTTTCGACGACTTGCCGCTTCAAATTCTCGAGTGACCGCTCAGATTCGGTTTCTGGCGTGTGAATACCAACAATCGTCAAACCAGACTTCGCGAACTTTTCATGCCAGGAATCGTAATGTGGCAGGTTACGAATGCAATTGATACACCCGAAAGCCCAGAAATGAACCACAACCACCTTTCCTCGCAACTGCTCCATGGTCATTGGTTGAGCGTTGATCCAGGCCGAGACATTCTGCATTTCGGGAGCAACGCATCCGACCTTCGTCACTCGATCCAGATCGAATGGCTTACCGAGAAGTTGACCCAGTTGTGCCTGCTGTTGAGAGGTCAAGACCTCCGCAAATTTCTTCGATTCCAATTTCAGTTGCTTGTTTCGTGCCGCCTCCTGATTGGCGGCAGATAATCCGATGAGTGTCTTTTCGTTTTCCTCTCGTTGACGAGGGACATCTGCCAAAAGGGCTCGCAAACGCGACACTTGATCGGTTGAGAGCTTCAAACGTTCGGCCACATCAGGAGTGACCACAGCCTTCCAGTTGCGTGCCTGCAAAATAAGTTGTTCGAAACGCTCAAACTGTCTCGAATTCAGTTCTAACTTGAGGCTTCGGCGTAAATTCGTCAGGAGTGTATCGAGTTCCTTCGAGCAATCCTTCACAGGGATATCTCGCAATCTCCAGAACGGCTGATCAACTTGAGCGATTGCTGTTTGGACGCCGCTGATTTGTTTTGTGTCGAGTCCGAGTTCTGAATGGACGGCCGGGTCACGTATCAATCCCAGCGTCAGAAAAGGAACTGCGGGAACTTCGGGTGGTGTATCCTCAGCGGATTGCTTCGAGGATAGCTTGGTAGAAGTGGGTTTGGGTGGAGCTGCGGAGGTTTTTAGAAACCCATCACAAGAGAATCCAATCAATAAGATTCCTGCAATTCTTAGAAATTTGGTCGATTGAAATCTCATACCGCAGTTCCCTGTTCTCAAAATGCCCCGACCGAACGGACTTCACCCTTAACGATTGCAGTCAATCGGGTACGTCCTTTGCTCGAGCGACTTCTTTTTTTATCGGCCGCAAAGTCAATTGCTTATTTCCGCGCAAGGTCTTTCGTTAGATGTTCGAAATGAGAAGTGGTTACTAGATTTCTCGCGTTGAGATTCCTGCTGACGAGCAAGGAGTCGCTGAATTCTTGTGAATCGAACTGATAGTTATGTCAAAGTGGTACCAAACGGACGCAATTCCGAACCCGATTTCGCAGGAACCGCATCGGCTAATCGACGCGGACTGCGGTGATAATTGGATGGATCCCCGTCGGTTCATACTCACACTCTGCTACACGAAAACCATTGTTTACAAGAATGTCCGTGAGGTATTCGGCATCGCGCTGGTGGTGGTTTAGGCCAAATACCCGAGCGAAAAACCGACCTGTACCATACTTATCCACAAATCCGTGCGTAACCAGACTGCCGCCAGGAACCATCACTGCTCGAACGGTGCTAAGCATCTCAATAAGCTGCAAATCGTCCAAGTATTCGATAATGCCGACAAGCTTGGCAATGTTAACACTAACACCAGGTAGAGTGTCTCCGATGCGCCGGGCGTCACCGTGGATAAACCGAACTTGATCGAGCAGACCAAAGCTTGCCGCAAGTTCTCGACCGTAGGGGAAGGCATCTGCGTCAAGATCAATCACATAAGCGGAAATGTGAGGCAATTCGATCTTGGAATTTGCCATCGCTGTCTGAAGAAGTCGACCTGGACCGGCTCCGATCCCCAAGAGTGTGACATCACCGGTCGAACCCTGCTCTTGAATCAATCGCGTCAATCGTTTGATAACGATCGTTCTTCGATTTCGAGCAGCCATTGTAATGGGATTGTCTTTCAAAGCCTGTCGATCAAGCCAGTCGACAGTTGGTGCGTTCTTGTAGACAATTTCCATTGACCGCCAGCCACCAGGTCGAACAAAGGACTCTGCGATTAATGGACTCCGACTTGTTTTCAGCAAGGACCGCAGCAGGAAACGGGGAATGAGGTAATTCTTGCCAGGGTTTGTAAGAGCGTAGCTTATTCGTTGCCGGATTGAAGGGGATTCGAACCGCTTGTCGTCCAGACTGGTTTGCAGCTGGTCGGCCTCGGTGTCTGCATTGTAAGTCTCAGTAGAGACGATAAACTCGGTCATGCGACCGCACTCCTTTATCCTAACCGCCTCTCGCACGAATGAGGGTGCGAGCACATCACTTGAAATAAAAGTGATCCATATGCGAAATGATCATAAAGCAAAATCATGTCTGTCCCAAGTAGACCAATCGTGACTTTGACATGATGCGGTCGAGAAAGTCTGGGACCATCGTTTCTTTTTATCAATCGAAACGGAATTTCGCAGAGGTGCTCAACAACAGAAAAATTGTTCCGCTTATTGACTTGTGCAATATAATCGGAATATTGGGCCTGTCCATGATTTTTTGGGTCCCGACAATTGAATTGGAAAGTGAATTTGCATGTCTCAAACATCCCCACAATTAGAATATGCTCATTTGATCACATCGCAACGAATAGCCTCCCTGGGAACTCTGCATGATGGAAATCCAGCGGTCTCCATGGTGCCGTTCTCAGAAACACCAGATTTAGCATCGTTCATCATTCACATCAGCGGTCTTGCTCAACATACTCAAGACATTTCTCACACGCCACGGGTTGGGCTCATGATTGCCGAACCAGACACTGGTGCCCGAGACCCACAGACACTGATGCGAGCGTCAATACTTGGCAATGCGGTAAAGATCCCCAGAAATTCGGGGAGCTATAAAGAGTTAGCGGATTTGTATCTGAAAAAGTTTCCGGATTCTGCGACGACATTTTCTCTCGGTGACTTTGAACTCTATCTTATAGAGGCCAAAACAGCTCGATTCGTTGCAGGTTTTGGCAAGATCTTCAATTTCGGACCTGTCGACTTTCGTGAAGGAGCTGCGAGTCGAGCAAGAAGCCAAGCTTGAAATCATAAGAATGACTCAAATCACATACGCTGGGCCGCGTATCCTCGATCACAGAAAAATCACCTCGCTGGCTCAATCGATGAGCCGTTAAGCACTTTTGGCCAACGCCAAGGCACCGTGAACGACAACGCTTTCGCCGAGCTCCGCTGGAACCAGTCGATAAGAATCTCGCAATGGAGGAAATACGTATTGCTGGACTGCCGATCGCAATGGTGCGAAAAAGATTTCTTCACCTACAAGAGAAACTCCTCCACCGACAATGACCACTTCAGGTGCGATGAGAGTAATCAGCTGGGCAATCCCCCAGCCGAGCACGTTTGTCGCAGTGATATACTGGTCTCTTGCCAATTGGTTACCGGCCATCGCAGCTTCACCGATGACTTTCGTCGTGAGCTTCTGAAAGTCGCCGCAGCAACGTTCGCGAAAGTCGAAGAGATCTCGTGTCGATTCGCCGACCTTTTGAATGGACTCTAGCCGATTTCGAGTCGCGATCGTAATTCCCGGCCCGGCCGCCTGTGATTCAATCGTTTGAGAGTATGATGTTGCGTGTAGACCAGGCCGTAAGTGACCTATCTCCGCGGACGCCGGACGATCCGTTCCGTGAATCTTACGGTCAAAAACAAGTCCACCGCCGATACCGGTACCGACAGTCACGTAGAAGACACTTCGTGCGTCTCGTCCCGCACCAAAGCACGCTTCGGCCAAGCCAGCGACGTCGCAATCGTTTCCAAGTTTCGTTGGAACTCCAAGCTCCCGTTCAGTCCATTGGCTCAGCGGAAACTGGTCCCAACCGGAAACCTGGTGGCTGGTCTGGACAATCCCTCGTGACCCGAAGATCGGTCCGCCGAATCCATAGGCCGCGCGTTCAACGCCGTGTTTCGTCACCAATTCGCGGCCGACTTTTCGAATCTGCTCCCGAATCCCCTCGCCCCCGCGCGAAATATCGACGTCAAGACGTTCGAATGCGACGAATTCAGAACCGTCACCGTGACCAACTCCAAGTTGAAGCTTCGTGCCGCCGATTTCAATACCTAGAAACATCCTCGCTTCGTCCTTGAAATTTCCTGACTGTTAACGAACCGTAAAGCTCGCCGAGAGGCCATTTCCAACAGCGTCACTGAGGGAAATCAGTGATGGTCCCACTGGCAAGATCGCCGGTAATGCTCGTAGAAAACCTACGTCGCCCTCAATATTTTGTTCATCAACGCGGATCAGTTTGATTGATTCGCAACCTGAACGGAATTCGAAGCTGATGATGTTGTGATCGGCTTCTTATTCAGCTTTGCAATTCCGTTCGTGGCCTTGTTCGTGACGATCTGCATTCGGACCCGAGGGGCGACCGCATGTGCCGTCACCTGACCATCTCGGTGAAAAGTCTGAGGTTCGGTTTCTTTCACTTTTGTTGTACCCTTGTCATTCGCCCCATCTGACTTCGAATCGCCTTTCGGAGGGAGTTCAATGGTTGGCTTGCGGGTTTCTTCTTCCGTCTCTTTCGGATCAAAACCTGGAGCTGGCCCGCGAATTGGTGCCTCGAATTTGTTTGGGTCCGCTGCATCAGATTCGAGCGTCTGTTTCTTGGGACGAACAATCTCTTCCTGATACGTTCTTGGCGTGTATTGTTCGGGTGAGTAATCCTGATGCTGCCGCTTGAGAAATTTTTCGTGCTGCTTCTGCAGGTGATCAAGTTCTTCCAGCTTCCGTTCGAGTTCGTAAACCTTACGGTTCTCTTCCTTCAAAACGCTGGTTGCGTCTGGAGTCGGCCCGCCAACCACAGTTGATCCGTAACCAGCCGTCGTGGAACCGCCGCTGCAACTTGAGCAATTCGACCCGGCAGAGCAATTGCCAGATCCACAGGAACTGCAACTGGAAACTCCGTAGTTCGACTGCTGACTGCATGAATTGCAACTGTTTCCATAGCTGCCATAACCAGCCATTCCCATGGGTGCATAAGCAGCTGACATGGGAATGTAGGCTGTTTCATACGGGGCGTAATTGGCCGTCATGGGAACATAGCCAGCAGTCATCGGGGCATAACCATAAGTTGGCCTCATGCTACCAACCGGGCCAAAGATTGCATCATACATCCAGGGAATCACCCCTGCATGGCATTCCTGCGTTGACGACATCTGGAAACCGAAAATCGACACCAATACAATCGCAAAACGTGCCACACGAGCCATGATGACAACTACCTTCCAGCACAAAACTCGACTTCGGCAATCGCCAGCGCCCGAAATTCCCTGACGCCGACTGCCTCAAAAAGGCGGCTCCTGCCGCGCTCTATTTCACTCCGATAAATTCTTATTTCGTTTTAACGCCGCTCACAGACCGATGTCAACGAGTGGAATTTGGATATCCAGAGAATTCTGAATGTTTAGGTAACCATTCACGAATTCTTTGACAGGCCGGTCCGTTGTAACCACCCTCCAAATTGCAAATGATGGGTTTCCAAGTCGATAAAGACACAGCCCGGTCGAAAGATCGATCGGGCTGTGTTTTCCATACCTCAGTTCTCTCTACTCCTGCACAGATTACGTCGCCTGTGCTGTGGCGAGTTCTGTCGAAGGGGTCTGCTCTTGCGTTGATGCCTCAAAATCAAGTTGCTTTTGATCGCCAACTTCCTTCACCTTAACCGTAATTGTATTCGAGCCTTCAAACGAACCTTGCAGCAGGTTCTCAGACAACGGGTCTTCGATGTAGGTCTCGACAGCGCGACGTAGTGGTCGAGCGCCGTATTCGGTCGCGTTCCCCTTGGAAATAATGAACTGCTTGGCTTCGTCGGTCAAAACCAATGTCAGACCCTTTTCCGCCAGCCGTTCGCGAACCTTGGCCAACTCAATCACAACGATCTGTTTCAAGTTTTCTTCGGTCAGCGAACGGAAGACGACGATCTCATCCAGGCGGCCAAGGAACTCAGGCTTAAACTCGCGCTCAAGCTCGTGTTGCAGACGCTCTTTCATCCGATCGTAACTTGTGTCGTTATCCTTTGGAGCAAATCCAAATTCGTTATTAACGGCAAGTGCCCCGGCATTCGTCGTCATAATCAAAATTGTGTTCTTGAAGTCGACTTTCCGACCGAAGCTGTCGGTGAGATGGCCTTCTTCCATAATCTGCAGAAGCATATTGAACACGTCCGGGTGAGCCTTCTCGATTTCGTCGAGAAGCACAACCGCATAGGGTCGTCGACGAATCTTTTCCGTCAATTGGCCACCGTCTTCAAACCCGACATAGCCAGGAGGAGCACCGATCAGGCGGCTGACATTGTGCTTCTCCATGTACTCTGACATATCGATCTGAATTAGAGCGTCCTGATCGCCGAACATGAATTCAGCAAGCGTCTTTGCCGTGAGGGTCTTTCCAACACCGGTTGGACCCGCAAACAGAAACACGCCTGTCGGACGACGCGGATCTTTCAGGCCGCTTCGGCTACGACGAACGCATTTCGCAACCTGCTTGATCGCTTCGTTCTGGCTGACAACCCGACGATGCAATTCCTCTTCCATCTTGAGCAGTCGGACCGCGTCTTCGCTCGACAATCGCGTCAATGGAATACCGGTCATCTTGGCGACGACTTCCGCGATTACTTCGGCATCGACGACGCCCTCTTTCTCTTTGGACTTTTCGCGCCAGTCCTTATTGATCGTCTCTTTCTTCTTTTTCAGCTTATCTGCCTGATCGCGAAGCGATGCTGCCTTCTCAAAGTCCTGATTGGCGACCGCCTCTTCCTTGGCTGCATTGAGACGCTCAACTTCGCCTTCAAGTTCCTTCAAATCAGGCGGACGAACCATCGACTTCAATCGAATTCTGGCACCCGATTCGTCAATAACATCGATCGCTTTGTCTGGCAGACAACGTGAGGTGATATACCGCGTAGAAAGCTCGACCGCTTTTGCCAAGGCATCATCCGTAATCTGTACACGATGATGTTGTTCGTAACGATCTCGAAGTCCCTTCAGGATCTCGATTGTTTGAGAAGGCGATGGCGGTTCGACAATCACTGTCTGGAATCGGCGTTCAAGAGCACCGTCTTTTTCAATGTACTTGCGGAACTCGTCAAGCGTCGTCGCACCGATACACTGAATTTCACCGCGACTGAGGGCTGGTTTCAGCACATTGGAAGCGTCGATCGCCCCTTCAGCACCACCCGCACCGACAAGTGTATGTAATTCATCGATGAACAGGATCGTGTTCTTCGCTCGTTTGACTTCGTTCATCACCGCCTTGATTCGCTCTTCGAACTGGCCACGATATTTCGTACCAGCGACCATCATCGCGAGATCGAGTACGACAATGCGCTTGTCGCGAAGCAATTCCGGCACCTCACCATTCACGACCATCTGGGCAAAACCTTCGACAATCGCAGTCTTCCCGACGCCGGCTTCACCCAGCAAAACCGGGTTATTCTTCTGGCGTCGACAAAGAATCTGAATCACTCGCTCAATTTCGTTGGACCGACCAATGACGGGGTCCAGTTTTGATTGACGAGCGAGTTCCGTCAGGTCGCGACCAAAACTGTCGAGAGCTGGTGTCTTGCTTTTCGGAGTCTTTCCGGCCGGCCCGGCCTGTCCGCTGCCAGCTCGCTCGGAAGTCCCCTCGGCACCACCTTCGACACCGTGGCCAAGCAGATTCAGAACTTCCTCCCGAACGTCTTCGAGCTTTAAACCCAGATTCATCAGAACCTGAGCGGCAACCCCCTCTTGTTCGCGGATCAATCCGAGCAGCAAGTGTTCGGTGCCGACGTAGTTATGGTTGAGGTTTCGAGCCTCTTCCATCGCGTACTCAACAACCTTCTTCGCACGCGGTGTTTGCGGAAGTTTTCCCATCGTGACCATATCCGGCCCCGACTGAACGATCTTTTCCACTTCCAAACGAATCTTCCGCAGATCAACTTCGAGGTTCTTCAGAACGTTGGCGGCGACGCCAGAACCTTCTTTTACCAAGCCGAGTAGGATGTGCTCAGTGCCAATATACTCGTGGTTGAACCGCTGAGCTTCCTGATTGGCAAGTTGCATAACTTTCCGGGCGCGATCAGTAAATCGCTCGTACATTACTCAGCCTCCAAGGTGGTGAGGGACAGGTCCAACCTGTCGTGTCTCGATTTGAAAACATATCAATCAACAGGGCACATTCATCTTCATCAAGCACGCTGCCGCGAACTTATGAAACCGTGGATTGGCCCAAGTGCTGCATTAACATTGGCAATCTCAGGAATCTCACCCTGACCGATCGCCTCGGTTCATCACTTCAACGCTTGAACAATCCAAGTCACTTCGGATTCTAGTACTGTGTCTTCCCCCGGGCAAGGAGACGTGTCCATTCGACAGCCCCAATTATCCACCTGGCATTCGCCGATCCGAACCTGTTGTTGTGTCAGGCGGATTGTTCTGACCATGTATCCCAAGCGGCGAATCGGTTGATTCGCCGGCTTCCTCGCCGCATTCGAGGTACACCGAAAACATTGTCCCCTCGGGCGACGTTTTACTCAGCTCAATCCGCCCCCCATTCTGTTCAACGATATTCCTGCTGACAAACAGGCCAAGACCAGTCCCTGTTGCCTTTGTGGTAAAGTAGGGACGAAAAATCCGAGCCTGCAAATGTTCCGGTACACCTTGCCCATCGTCGCGAAAGTCGATTCGTAACCAGAAATCCTCTCGCGATGTCTGAATTTCAATGGTCCCCCCTTCTTCCGTGGCATCCATGGCATTCAGAATCAAATTGAGAAACACCTGAACCAGCTGATCGCGGACGATCATCAACAGTGGCACGTTTTCGACATACCGCGTGACGATTGTTTTCCCTTTTTTTCGCTTGTAATACTTGGCGATATTCAGGGCCGCGTCGATCATCGCATGAATATCGCAACGAGTTTGTTCGTTCACCGCAGGACGACTGAAGTCGACAAGCTCACGAAGGGTTCTCTGAATCCGACGCAATTGATCATCGACAAGTGATAGCTTTTCCCGGGTCTCTCCTTCGATATTTCGACGATTCAACAGCTGCACAAGCGAACTGATTGCGGCCAACGGATTCCCGACTTCATGAGCAATCCCCGCAGCCAACAGCCCGAATGCAGCCTGCTTTTCCTGCTGCACCAGCATGGCTTGAGACTCTTGCAATTGCCGGGTTCGCTCACTGATGCGGTGTTCCAGCAGAGCCTGATTCTGTTGCAATTTCCCATTCAGGTCACGTAACCGGTCGCTTGCCCACTTCAAAAGCCCCGATAACGAAACACAGGCCCAGGTAACCCAGCCAATAAAAATCGGCATCAGGATCAGAGCCGAAATTTCATCACGAGTCGTAATCTGACGTGTCAAAGCCAATGTCACGTAACTCAGCGAATGCAGCGCAAACGTAACCCAGGTGACCAACGGCGCATAACGGATCGCACAGACGAGCAACGATAGAAAATAATAAAACCGAAAGGCGCTGAGTAACCCCTCGTCAAAATGACATAAAAGCCCGATAAACAGCGCTTCCATGAACGAAATGAAAATCGGCCATTCACTTAAAAACACTCGACCGCGCAATGACCAGATCGTATCCAATAACGCGTAAATCGCACCGAGCAACAAGATCGCATTCAGAATGCCTCGGTTATGGCCTTGTCCGATTAAGTTGACCAGAACATAACCGACGCAGATCCCGAACCAGCGAATCCGTACGGTAATCGCCTGGGTCGCAAGCTCCCAATCAAAATTGTCTAACTCTCGCTCGGATGTGCTCATTTCATGAGCCAACGTTAGTGACCGGCTTGAGCACCAACATCGCCAGTGGAGGCAATGTCAGCGAAACATACTGATGCTCACCGTGACATTCACCGGGTTGCGAATAGACTCCGCCAATGTTGCCGACGTTTGACCCGCCATACAGACTCGAATCCGTGTTGATCCGTTCAATGTAATACCCTGCCGCAGGAACACCGATTCTGTAGTTGTACCTGGGGATTGGCGTAAAGTTGATCACGACGATCACGCGATCATTCGCCGCCCGTCCCTGTCGAACGTATGCGAAAACGCTGTTCAAAGAATCGTCGCAGGAAATCCACCGAAAACCTTCTCCAGACATATCGAGTTGGTGCAGGGCAGGCTCGTTTCGGTAGAGCGTGTTGAGGTCTCGAACCAGCCTGTGCATCCCTTCGTGCAATGGACTCTCAAGTAGCGGCCAGTCGAGTTGTGTGTTGTGGTTCCATTCGAGCCACTGACCAATCTCGCCCCCCATAAACAACAGTTTCTTGCCGGGCTGAGTGTACTGGTATCCGAAAAGCGTCCGCAGGTTGGCAAATTTCTGCCAGTGATCGCCGGGCATCTGCGACAGCAGCGAACATTTTCCATGGACCACTTCGTCGTGTGACAATGGCAACATGAAGTTTTCGGTAAATGCATAAACCATCCGGAACGACAATTCGTTTTGATGGTGCTTACGATGAACTGGCTCACGTCGCATGTACCGCAACGTGTCGTTCATCCAGCCCATGTCCCACTTCATTCCGAACCCGAGACCACCCGTATAGACCGGACGCGAGACGCCTCCCCATGCGGTCGATTCTTCGGCGATCGTCAATATACCCGGAAATTCCCGGTACAAGTCCGTATTCATTTCCTTCAGAAAGTCGATCGCTTCCAGGTTTTCACGTCCGCCGAACATATTCGGAACCCATTCGCCAGGCTTCCGCGAATAGTCCAGATACAACATCGACGCCACGGCATCCACGCGCAGCCCATCGATGTGAAATGTCTCCATCCAGAACCTGGCACTCGACAACAGAAAGTCGCGAACCTCGGTGCGGCCATAATTGAAAATCAATGTTCCCCAGTCGGGATGAAACCCCTTCCGCGGATCTTCGTGTTCATAACAAGCGGTCCCGTCAAACGAGCCGAGCGAATGTCCGTCCGTGGGAAAGTGGGCCGGAACCCAGTCGATAATTACCCCGATCCCCGCAGCATGGAAGATTTCTACGAATTCCATGAAATCATGCGGTGATCCAAACCGACTTGTCGGCGCAAAATAGCCCGTCGCCTGATAACCCCAGGAACCGTCAAACGGATACTCGTTCACCGGCATCAGTTCGATGTGCGTGTAGCCAAGATCCTTCACGTAATCGACCAGCATCCTACCAATTTCGCCGTATGTGAAATATTGCCGACCATCTGTCGGTCGCTTCCACGAACCCAGATGGACTTCATAGACCGAGACCGGTTGCTCGTACCAGTTTGAGGATTCTCGTTTTGCCAGCCATTCGTTGTCGCGCCAGGCATGCCCGCCCAAATTGTAGACGACCGACGCACTTTTCGGCGGGACTTCGCAGGAAAATGCATAAGGGTCCGACTTCTGAAGCAAGTGCCCCGCTCGAGTCCGAATCCCGTATTTATACGGGTCGCCATGCTTCATCCCGGGCACGAAACCCCACCACACCCCATTGCTGCTCGAATTCAACCAGTACCGACCATGCATCCACGAATTGAGGTCACAAAGAACCGAAACTTCCGTGGCATTTGGTGCCCAGACGGCAAATCGAACTCCCGATTCGCCATTTTGGGTATCAAGGTGAGCTCCGAGATGCTTGTAGAGGTTTGAATCCATCCGTACAGGGCCTGCTTGTGAAATGAGCGTTAGGGCGGGGTTTGTCTCTTACCGAACATCCAAAATCATTGTGGTTGAACGATTGAGACGACACGATCCTACCAAAGCAACGTGACACCGACAATCATTGCGATTTCTGACACGAGCCTGGTACGAGCCTGCCTTGATCACTTCAAGGGACCTAAGAATCAGGACTTATTCCTCAAGGCCCTCAAGATCGAATCAAAATCATTTGTCGCTATTCCCAATGCTGATGGTTGGCTTTTCTAGAGAACCATCCAGCAAAACTCGGGCCGCATTCATGTGCTTGTCGAAAATTCGTTCCGAATCTGCTGGATTTGCAGGAATGTCCAGCAGCGGAAGTAAACCAAGTTTCCCTGCGAAATAAAGTTCTTTCTGCACAGGATGACTGCGGTACTGCAAACGATCGACAATACTTTGGACACGTGGCCGAAGTCGAGTCACGGTCGGTGCCCATTCGGATCGACCGACTCGGCGTTCTCGAAGCTTTTGTAACGACCGCGAACAATCAGTGAATTCCTTGTAAATTGTGCTGACCGGCGGCGGTTGATGCCACCAATAACTGATTGCTGCAACGACTGCGACAAAAATCAGCACCTGGACCAGTCGCCGGGTGCCACCGACCAGATCTGCGACCAACACCCAGCCTCGGCTGAACCAATTCGTTCGAGGTCGATCATCTGCCGTCCATGCCTTAGCGGGCGGAAGGTAAGGTGCCCCCAACGCGGTTGACTCAGGCTTGCCCTCATCATTGATGGTGTTGTCATTCGATTCCGAAGAACGAATGTTCCTCCCGATCTGTAAACCGTCACGAACTTCCAGGGGAGTTGGAACGAGGACATCGCCTGGCTGACGCCACAAACCGGATGTGCCGCGACGCACCACGTCACCCGGGCCAATCTCGTCATTCATCCTCATTCGATAAAGGACATGCAGCTCAAACGGGCCTTTAATAACTCCAGATGCCATCAGCCACCAATCAATGGGGCTCGATTCGGATTCCGTGATCGTTGCCGTAACGGGTTCGCGAATCACTTCGACAACTTCACACAGTGCCGACTGGGTCGTTGCCGCACTCTTATTATAAGAAGCGTCATACGCGATCGCAGATGTCGTTTCGGCTCTTACCAGGCCGACACCCGATCGATCCTCGGCTTGCCCCGTCCTGATTAACGTGTCCCGCACTTCGCGGAACAGAACTTTGTCCCCTTCGACAAGTCGAAGCAGATGGCCATTCAACAATTGGCCCCGCTCGTCAATTAATTTCGCAGCAGCCCGACAGGCTTCGTCAATCGTCACGATGGTTCCCCTTCATGACCGGCGATCACGTAATCCGACGGCGCAAAAGATCTCCGACAACCTCACCAGCGGGAACGACCCGGTAAGGTCGTTGGAACTGATCGTGAATATCCGTCGTCGGATTGACACCCAATGCCGTGTAAATGGTTGAAATAATATCACCGGGAACAAGCGGATGGCTCGCAGGAAATGCTCCAGTGCTGTCGCTCGTCCCATGAATCAGGCCGGGCTGAAAACCACCACCGACCAGCATCACACTATAACAGAAATTCCAGTGGTCTCTTCCACCGGCATTTGCGTTAATCCGAGGAGTTCGACCGAAGTCACCCAGAACCGCGACGATCGTCCGCTCAAGCATCCCTCGCTCAGATAAGTCCGCGATCAGGCTGGAACAAGCCGCGTCGAACTGAGGCAACAAGGTCCCCTTCAAACTCTTGAAATTCGAACCATGAGTATCCCACGTGGCGTTCGCATCGGGTGCCCAGGAAATCGTCACGATTCGAGTCCCCGCCTCAAGCAATCGACGCGCCAACAAAGTACTCTGACCGTAGATGTTGCGACCATACGATTCACGAGTCGCGTCGGTCTCGTCCGTCAGTCGAAATGCTCGCTGAGTCCGCTCCGAAGTAAGCAGATCCAATGCTCGCGATTGCATCCGAACCATTTCTCGGCTGGTCGATGGACCACTTTCGCTCGACGCTTCGGACATCTCAAATAATCGACGTCTCGCCGCCAGTCGATCCGACGAGACTTCGTTCTGCAGCGACAATTCGGGAACACGAAAATCCGGTGCGTTAGGGTCTTTCAACACGAACAAAGGGTCGAGTGAATGCCCAAGAAATCCTCCAAAGAAGCCCGGTTGCGGTGGCCCGCCCGCACCCTCCTTGGTGACATACGGAAGGCAAACATGCGGCACCACATTCGCCGCAGTCGGCCGTAAACGAGCCATAATCGAACCGAGCGATGGATGATCGGTCGACTTGGTTCCACCACCTTGCTCACCCCGATCATGCCCGGTCAGCGATGCATAAACCGCCGCCGCATGCGAGTTATTGACCGTATGATTCATCGATCGCACGATCGTCGCCAGATGAGCTTGCCTTGCAAGCCGCGGCAAGTGCTCGCACATCTGGTAGTCGACCAATGAGGTCGAAATCGGCTGAAACTCGCCCCGGATTCCATCGGGCGCGTTTGGCTTCATATCCCACATGTCGAGATGGCTTGGACCGCCATTCAGGAACAGCAGGATACAATTGTCGGCCAGAGATGTCTGATTCGGTTTTACCGGACTGGAGTCAGAAGCCAGCAACCGAGGCAACGTCAGCCCCATCCCCGCCAAACCAAGGCTACCGAGTCTTAAAAGTTTTCGCCGAGAAACGGGAACCCGATCCCACCAGTCCCACGGCATTGAACGATTTTGTTGTGTGATAGCCATTGTCGAGATTCCTTCAGGTGACACTCCAAAATCAATCTACACAAGCGACAACGGATATGTCATCCGCAAAATGCGAAAGTCCGTAATTTCCTAGTTTAACCCGAAGCCAGCGGCGCAGGCAGATCGGCGTTCAGCCGATCTCTTCAAGCGTTGCCGAGCATTGAAGACGAAAGACCATCGAACAAATCAGCTCCCGTGCCACTGCTTGACTGTCCGCAGTCAAGCAGTGCTCTTCAGCCGGGACCGTCAAAAGGCAGGCTCCCGTGCCACTGCTTGACCGTCCTCAGTCAAGCAGTGCTCTTCAGCCTGGACCGTCAAAAGGAAGGCTCCCGTGCCACTGCTTGACTGTCCGCAGTCAAGCAGTGCTCTTC
>CAILLA010000137.1 GCA_903834925.1 uncultured Schlesneria sp. | reverse complement strand
CACTGGGTGACCGAAGACGGTCATCCAGTGGCACCCGAATATTTAGAGTGGACAACGCACCAGCCGGTGTAAGTCACGGGCTTCGCAAGCGTACGACGATGTCGCGGGTCGCGTTGATGATCAAGTCTTCGACTCCCGCTCGCCAGGGGCCGGGGAGGTTGGTGAAATTCATTGCGCCGCCCCCTTCGTAGCCACCTTCCTTGAGGACTCGTTCCGAGGGGATGTAGGCCATCACATCGTTGCTGTAGCCGGCGACCCAGACTGGCGTTGGGCCCAAGTCTCGCTTTAGCCGCAGCGCGTAGTCGATGACGACCTCGCCCCCCAGCGTGACCATCGTCAGGTCGCCGCCAAACTGCAGGACTTGGACGGGATACGGATAGCTCTCGCGGATCTTCCCGTGCTTGTCGTGTTCGGCAAGTAATGCTTCGGCCCGGCGTTTCACGAAGAGATCATTTGAATTGCGACGAGCCGTCAATTCGTCGTGAGTCATTTGTTCGAACGGCAGATCGATCTCTTTGAGTTCGAATTTCAATGGGCCGCGGAGCGGCTTCGGTTGTGGCAGCAGTGCGGCTTCGACGGCGGTCGACAGTGTCTTGCCGTGAGTGATCGCCCAGTCGATCTGACCACGCGGGTACGGGTTCTGGTCGCCGCCGCAGCCCATCACGAACAGCGCCGTCGCCCCCGGATGAGCCTTCTCCAATTCGGTCTGCGCGAAGCCGGCGTAATCGGCGTTGAACTGCATCAACGCGGTCGTGGTATTGTGGCAGGCATAGCCGAACGCGATCGCCCGAAGTTTTCCCTCCGGCGATTCGACCCGCAGCACCGGGACGTCGTGATCGACAGGACCATCCGGATACGGGCTGTTTTGAAAGCCGTCCTTCGTCGGCAGTCGGCGATTCATAGCGACGCTGCACCGAGCGTGACTGTAAGAGAGTTTCGCCGGCTTCAGGTCTTCGATCGCCAGGTCTATCACACCCATCAGCTTATCACGCAGTTCCACGAAGTACGCTTCGACGCGCTGTCGTTGCTCGGCGTCGAGCGGATACATCACTGACATTTCGAGGTCGTCGCGAACGACGGGACTGCAATGCGTGTGCGAACAGTTCAGCAAGAGGCCAGCGGGATTCAGCTTGTGCCGGGTTTCGATCGCACTGGCCACCTGTTGACGCAGCGGTCGAGGAATGCCAATCAGGTCGGTGGTGACGATGACCGCGCGCGTTCCGGCGGAGTCTTCGACCACCAAAGCCTTCGCATGCAGTTCCGAAAGGACTCCGTCGGACGGCTTGGTCCGCGAGGCATATCCGGCCATCCACATCGGCTGACTCGGCGTGATCGAGACCGTTGCGACGCCCGCTTTCCAATCCAGCGCGTCATCTGCGGCGCATGCGGTCAGTGGACCAGCAATGCACGAAATCAGAACAGCCATTGTCAGACAGGTTGATTGCATCGAGATCTCCATGCCGGGGGCTATTTACGAGGGGTTATTACTCGCGCGTTCGTCGATCAGACATTTTTGTGAGCCGAGTATCACCGATCAGCGAACGTCGCCAATGGTCAATGAGGACAGCATCGATTTTCTACTGACGTGGAATTGCCGACACATTGCGAATGCTGCGATATTGAAAGAGTTGCATACCATCCTGGCGCGATTTGAATGTGAAATTCCCACGATCTGCACGCCGGAAGAACTTTTTGGAGAATGATCGACATGGCGCAAATAACGGAGACCAAAACCACAGACGAAGTCATTCTTGAATCCAGAAGAATTAGGCAACGTTAGCAGCGGCGATGGATTTTGACATTGACCGCATTCTTCAAGATGCGAAAGAGAAACAAATCAAATCAGGTAGAATCGTGCTCGCTCCACCCGCGCGCGAAGTCGCGTCACACAGGGAATAAAATGTCCGAACACGGCCCAACGGAACGGTGTACCGTCCCCTGACCTTGAAGGTATCCCCAACTGGCGAGCGATCTCACGACTGATGAGGACGCCATTTGCACCGGTAACGATCAATCCAAAGTGGTTCCAGGCAATCCACCGCCCGCATAAATGAGCCGGAACATGCAGCGGTCTTGAGGGTTCGGTCTGTTCCACGGCTCGGTCCTCTTGAGTCAAATCATGACTTTCAACTTCAGTGTATCAAGAAATTCAAGCACAAAAAAAGAGCAGCAATAGCCTGATTCCCGAAGTGGACGTGGGATTGCCACCGTTGGGGCAAACGGCTTGATTGACTGCGGTTGTTGATTCGCCGAATCGGGGGAGGATCTCGGGGAACACAGTGAGATGCCACGTCTCGATTTCCGCTTGGCTTGCCCAACGGAAACCAAAAACCATTCGTTGGGCCTCGGGTCCGAGTGCGCCATCAAAAGTCGGAGGATTGTAGCGAATGCAAGTTTCGTACAACGTAAGATTTCGCCAATCGCCTTGGCCTCGACTAATGCGGTATGTGGGGCAACCCACTCATCGAAGCGTTTACAGGGGAAAGAAAAGTGCGTTGTCAAGACTCAATGTTTGGGTTGTGTGCCACTTCATCGGAGTCTTCTCCGACGCAGTGGCTTCCCAATTTTCGCAAGCAATCGGGTGCTACTGGGTGACCGAAGACGGTCACCCAGTAGCACCCGAATCTTTCGCTTTGACAACGCACCAGGCTGTCGCTTGAGCTACGAAAAGCGAGATGTACCTGGTTTTCGTTGTGGCTCACTTGTGAGACACAAAACTGGTTGTGTTGCAAAAATCGCGAAAAGTGAGACACAAACTTTTTTACGGTCTCTTTTCAAATATCAGGCCGGTCACCCAAGCTGTTTGAGCAGCGCTTGATGATTGTTTCTAACGACGATCGAATTTGGATGGTCATTGCCGAGACGATTTACAAAGATCGACAACGCGCGGCGCAATAACGGCTCAGCTTCTGCCAGACGGTTCTTTGCTTGCAGTAGTTCGGCTAGGTTGTTGAGACGGATGGCGACGTTGGGGTGCTCGGCACCGTAACACTTCTCATCGATCACGAGCGCGTGACGCATCAGCGGCTCGGCCTCTGTCAGACGGTTTGTCGCCTGGAGAAGCGCGGCGAGATTGTTGAGGTCGATAGCGACTCTCGGGTGTTCGGCACCGTAGGTTTTCTCGTCGATCGCCCGAGCGCGACGCATTAACGGTTCGGCTTCTGCCAAACGGTTTGTTTCCTTGAGTAATGCAGCCAGATTGTTCAAAGCGATGGCGACCGTAGGGTGCTCGGCACCATAAAACCGTTCTTCAATGGAAAGCGCTCGGCGCATCAACGGTTCGGCCTCGGTCAGTCGGTACGTGTCCTGAAGCAACTGAGCCAGATTGTTCAGGGCTGAAGCGACATCCGGGTGGCCGGTACCATAGGACTGTTCATCGATCGCCAAAGCACGGCGCATTAGCGGCTCGGCCTCGGCCAGTCGGTTGGTCGCCTTGAGTAACGCAGCAAGATTACTCAGATCGATGGCAACATCCGGGTGGTCCGCTCCATAGGATTGTTCGTCGATCGCGAGTGCGCGACGCATTAACGGCTCAGCCTCGGTCAGCCGGTTGGTCGCCTTGAGCAATGCCGCCAGGTTGTTGAGATCAATGGCAACATCCGGGTGGTCTGCACCGTACGACTGCTCGTCGATTGCCAGTGCGCGACGCATCAATGGTTCGGCCTCAGCCAAGCGGTTTGTCGACTGGAGTAACAACGCCAGATTGTTGAGGGCAACAGCAACGTCCGGATGGTCTGCTCCGTACGACTGCTCGTCGATTGCCAGCGCGCGACGCATTAATGGCTCGGCCTCTGTCAGCCGGTTCGTATCCTGAAGCAGTTGAGCCAGATCGTTAAGATCGCGGGCGACATTTGGGTCGTTGGCACCATACGACTTTTCGTCGATTGCGAGAGCTCGGCGCATCAGCGGCTCGGCTTCGGTCAGTCGGTTCTCGTCCTGGAGCAGTTGAGCCAGATTGTTGAGATGGCGGGCGACATTGGGGTGCTCGGCACCGTAGGTCTGTTCGTCAATCGCGAGTTCGTTGCGGATCGACGCCTCATCTTCTGCCAGGCCGTCCGTGTCATCGAGCAACTGATCAGGCTGATTGAGGTCGTTGGGAGACATAGAGGCTCTTTATCATCCAAGCAGACACAGAGGAAAGAAAAGGCTTCGAATTGAGCAGCAGCTAAATCATTTCCAGCAAAATCGCCGCGACGAGATCCTGCTGAATCGGAAGATACTATCACAAATCAATTGTATGAATTTCCAGTGTGTCGTTACGGAATTTGCCAGATTTTCGAATCGAGAACTCAAATGCAGGGTGGACCGTTTTCGTGGATATCACAATATTTGCTGCATATCGGCGAAATCATGGGTTATCGAAATGACGGCTGAAAAGGTGCGAAGTCAGTTGCGAATGCGGTTAAGACGCGACAAAAGCCCAGTGTTCCAGACGACGTGTGACGAAGCTGAAGGCCATGTCGAGTTGGCTGAAAAATGAAAAACCCCGTGGAAACGTGACGTTTCCACGGGGTTTCTCAAAAGGCTCCGGTCGGAGTCGAACCGACGATGACGGATTTGCAATCCGTTGCCTTAGCCACTTGGCCACGGAGCCAGCGAGTGTATGTATCGGCGGATGACGGCGGGGAGTTGAGCTTTCTTCCCGTGTTATCCGAAAAGTCTGCGTAAAAGTCATATACCGCGCAACCGGTACGCGAAATGTAACGTCGTCGGTTCTGGCAGTCAATCGCCTGAACCTGCCACTGGAATCGTCGAACTGGCGAATCCTGCCGTAAAGCGAGATAATCCGGGTTGCGAATTGTCTGGCTCGCACCGATTGCAGGTATTTCGTTTAACCCGCAGCCATCGGCGCAGGCGGATCGGCGAGCCGAAACGGCTAGAAAGTAGCTGCGAGAGAGTGGAGAGTAGAAAATTCAATGAATCGGTTACGCTTTGTCTTCATCCTATCCACTTACGATTTTCTCCATATCATCTTTCTAGTCGCTTCGGCTGGCCGATCTCTTCGGATTTCGCTGTGCGAGTGATCGCAATGGGTCCCTGAGAAATGACTCCTCGGTTTTCGCCTCGATCGCCGGGGTACTCGCTTCTCTTCGAGGCGCGGTTAAACGATTAAGTGGAATCGGTTGGAGTCAGTGGATAAAAAACGCTTTGGCTGGAAACATCATGAATCGAAAACTTGGTCTGAAACTGCCGGGCAAAATGATCTGGTTCCCGGTTGTGATCTTTTCTTTCTTTTCGCCGGTTTCGGCGGAGGAAGGGGTCAATTTCAATCGGGATATTCGGCCCATCCTTTCGGATAAGTGTTTTGCGTGCCACGGTCTCGACAAGCTTGCTCGAAAAGCGGATTTGCGTCTTGATCGACGGGAATCTGCCATCGAAACGAAAGCAATTGTGCCTGGTGAACCAGAAAAAAGTGCCGTCGTCGAACGGATTTTTTCTGCGGATGACGAAACCGTCATGCCTCCAAGGAAGTCGAATAAGCCGTTGAACGACGAACAGAAAGCTCTGATTCGTCGCTGGATTGCTGAAGGAGCCGAATATCATCCGCACTGGTCACTGATTCCCGTCCCGAAACAAGTTGACGTACCAAAACCGGTTGATGCAACTGGCTGGGCCAGAACCCCGATCGATGCCTTTGTACTGAATCGGCTTCGGCATGAGGGATTGCAACCGGCAGCCGAGGCGACTCGGGAAGCGTGGCTGCGACGAGCGAGTTTCGATCTCACGGGACTTCCTCCCACGCTGGCTGAACTCGACAAGTTTCTGGCCGACTCATCGCCTAACGCGTCTGAACACGCTGTTGATCGATTGCTTGAATCACCTGCCTATGGTGAGCGGATGACGAATGAGTGGCTCGACGTCGCTCGTTATGCAGATACGTTTGGTTACCAAGCGGATCGGGATACACATCTGTGGCCTTGGCGAGATTGGGTGATTCGCGCGTTCAACAACAATCTACCGTACGATCAATTTATTACCTGGCAGACGGCGGGTGATCTGCTTCCCGAGGCCACTCGTGACCAGCGACTGGCGACTGCGTTTAACCGATTGCATCGACAAACGAACGAAGGGGGAAGTATCGAAGAAGAGTTTCGTCAGTCGTATATTGCCGATCGAGTTGTCACCAACGGGACTGCGTTCCTGGGGTTGACGCTGGAATGTGCCCGTTGCCACGATCATAAGTACGACCCGATCGCTCAGGCCGACTTCTACAAGTTGGCCGCGTTTTTCTCGAATATCGATGAACATGGACTCTATTCCCACTTTACCGAGACCGCACCGACCCCCGCGTTGCTCCTTTATGAAGGTGATCAGCAAGCTCGTCATGAAGAACTGCTGGCCAAAATCCGACTGGGCGAGGCGAATTTGGCCCGGATTCGCGAAGAGGCTCGTCTGCGTTTCGCTGAGCATCCGTTATCGAAGCTTGAGATTCGCGATGTGGCCTCGTTATCGGCAGTTCTCGATCGCAATGTATCAGCTGAGCCAGCGAATGATGCGAATGCTCCATCAGACCCGGCAAAGTCGTCGTTTGTGCCGAAGCTTCATTTGACTTTCGACGACGCCAAACCGAATGGTGAGAACAAACTGGTTCCCGGTCTCGCGGGTCAGGCAATTGAATTCGGTGGCGACGATGCCTTTGCCTGTCCTGGATCTGGAAAGTATGGCCGAACGTCTCCGTTTTCCATTTCGGTCTGGTTAAAGCCGGCCGAGCACAAGCCGCGTGTCGCCATCCTGCATCAGTGTGTCGCGGCCGAAGATGCGGCGTTTCGGGGTTATTCGCTTATCCTCGATAACGGTCACCCTCAGTTCTCACTGATCCATTTCTGGCCGGGAAATGCGATTCAGATTCAAGGTCGACAACCGATTCCTGTGAATCAATGGACTCATGTTGCAATTGTCTATGACGGCAGCAGCCATGCGGCGGGACTGCGGCTTTATGTGAATGGCAATCCCGCCGACGTGGCTGTAGTCAAAGATCGTTTGACTCGCGATATTAAGTATCGGCCTGAATGGGGCGATTCAAACTCAGGCGGAGTTGAAATGTCGCTTGGTGCTCGTTTCCGCGACGTCGGGTTTCGACACGGTGCGATTGACGAACTGTCTGTATACGACCATGAGATTTCGCCGCTCGAAGTTTTGAAGCTCAGTCGGGAATTTCGTGTCTCGGCTGCACCCGCAGATGAAGCCACCATTAATCTGCCAGCCTCTGCACGCCTCGAACATTATCTGCTGAGGAATGACCAGCCGTACCAGACCGCAACCAAGGAGCTGCAAGCTCTTCGCAACCAGGAGAATGAACTGGTGACACTCGTCAAGCAGATCATGACGATGCGGGAATTGCCAGAACCACGACAGACTCATGTTCTCAAGCGAGGTGCCTACGACGCACAGGGTGAATTGGTTACTGCTGACACGCCTGCCAGTATCCTGCCGTTCCCGGCAGATTATCCTCGAAACCGACTGGGTCTGGCAAAGTGGATGACCGATGATCGCAATCCTTTGACCAGTCGCGTTGCGGTTAATCGATTGTGGAGTCTCTTTTTCGGTCGAGGACTGGTGGCATCGCTGGAGGATTTGGGTGGACAGGGACAAACTCCGTCGCATCCGGAGTTGCTCGATTGGCTCGCACGCGACTTCATGGACCACGGCTGGAACGTCAAGCGGTTTTGTAAGCAGGTCGTCTTGTCAGCCACCTACCGCCAGTCGTCGCGTCCTTCAGACCTGAAACTTTATCAAGAAGATCCCGAAAACCGACTTCTCGCGCGAGGCCCCCGATACCGACTCTCCGCCGAACAACTCCGCGACAACGCGATCGCAGTCAGTGGGCTTCTAGTTCCAAAAGTCGGTGGACCAAGCGTGATGCCGTATCAACCGGCCGGGCTTTGGGAAGAAGCCGGAACCGGCAAGTCTTACGCTCAGTCCAAAGGCGAAGGACTTTACCGTCGCAGTCTATACACGTTCTGGCGTCGAACCTCACCTCCACCCAGCATGCGAACATTCGACGCAAGCAGCCGCGAAGTCTGTACGGCCCGACGCGAACGAACCGCGACTCCGCTTCAATCACTCGTACTCCTCAACGACCCCCAATTTGTAGAAGCAACTCGTGTCCTGGCCGAAAAACTGATCCAACAGCCCGATTCAAACCTTGAATCCCGAATCCGCCAAGCGTACCGCCTGCTGACCAGTCGACTTCCATCCCCAAAAGAAATCGACATTCTGAAGCAACTGTACCACGACCAGAAAACTTATTTCGATTCCGTCCCTAACGAAGCCAAACAATACCTTTCCATCGGCGAGAGCCCGCGCGACGAACGACTCGACCCGACCGAACATGCCGCCATGACAGTTCTCATCAGCAACCTCTTCAATTATGACGAATCCTTCACCAAACGTTAGCTTTAATGTGCGGCATGAACGGGTTAGGAATAGGGATGTCGTTCGCGCGTTGGGTTTTTATTGTTGTGTGGGAGGGTCGATGAAGTCGCATCGGATTCAGCTAAAAGGTCCATGGGATTATGAATGGAAGACTGTTGTTGTTGACGGTTTAGAACCGGCGTCTCAATCGGGAACGGTTACGATGCCACGGGACTGGCAATCGATTTTTGGCGACCGATCGGGGACGGCGGAATTTCGGCGAAAATTCCATCGGCCATCGAATCTGGAATCACATGAAACCGTGATTTTGAACTTTACCGAAATTCGCGGTTTGGTTGCGGTCTGGTTGAATCGTGATCAACTCCGTGAGTTCAACCGAAACGGACCGGCAGTCGAATTCGACGTGACTTCGCTGTTAAAAGAGTTCAACGAGCTTCGCGTCGAAATTGGGTTTAATCCTCAATCCGAGCCAGATGTTTCTGGCGGACTTTGCGGTCTAGTGGGTTTAGACATTCGGTGGGAATGATGTCGACGCTTTATTGCACGTGAAAATCGTCCTAAGTTCATATTCACCAACGATCACGAATTGTTTTGGGTTGCTGTCGATATGACGAAAGATGCCCCGACGAGACCGTTCGATCGACTCATTTGGAAATCGCACTTCTCAAAATCGTCTTTAGTATGAAGAAAAGAGTATTTTGCGAGAAATGCGACTCGACATAAAAAAACGAGCCTCACAATCATTGGCGGATCGTCTATAATCGGTGGCTGATTGGTTTTTTATCGTATTCCAACCGTTTTGCCGAACTCGCCTAGACCTCCTTTGAGCATCCGCATGTCATCCCGTCGTCATCAAGCCCGTGAAGTTGTTTTGCAAATGTTGTTTCAGAGAGATCTGAATCCCGACGTTACCGCCGATATGATTCGTGAACAAATGCAGGAAATGCTCGAAAACAACGAGCAAAATTGTCGGTTTGCGTGGAGCTTGTTTGCGGGGACTGTCGAGTCACTCAAAGCCATCGACAAGAAAATTGAGTCGGTCGCCTCGAATTGGAAACTGAGCCGCATGCCGCCAACCGATCGAAACGCCATTCGACTCGGTGCTTTTGAGCTTTTGTACACCGACACTCCCCATCCGGTTGTCATTGACGAAGCTCTGGAGCTCGCCAAAAGTTTCGGCTCCGCGCAGTCCGCCTCGTTCGTAAATGGGATCCTGGATAAGTTAGTGCCGGAAGCCAAGCGTTCGGCGGTTCCGGCCAAAACCGACGCGCCAGAAGTAGAATCCGAAGTGTCGAAAGACTGATTCGTGCAACCGCGATCAATTACTTTTGAGCGATGTCTGACACGAATAGTTTCGCCGAACGCAGTCGTAGAGCGTTGGCAATCACTGAAACGGAGCTGAGGCTCATCGCCGCTGCGGCGATCATCGGGTTGAGCGTGATTCCCCAAATTGGATAAAGAATCCCGGCGGCCACCGGGATGCCAATTACGTTATAGGCAAACGCAAACACGAGGTTCTGACGGATATTGACCGAGATCTGGCGACTGAGCCGGATCGCCTTGGGAATTCCCAACAGCTCGGGCCGAACCAGGATCACACCTGCTGACTGCTTGGCAATTTCGGTTCCGGTCCCCAATGACAGGCCGACATCCGCCGCAGCCAATGCTGGGGCATCGTTGATTCCATCGCCCGCCATCGCGACACGGTGTCCCTCAGTTTTCGACTTGTTGATAATCGACAGTTTGTCGTCCGGCTTCAGGCCCGCGAATGTTTCCGATTGGATGATATCAAGCTGTGTGGCAATTCGACCGGCAACATCGGGTCGGTCGCCGGTCAACATCTGAACTCGAACATTCAGCGACTTCAGATCCCGAATCGCCTGCCGTGCGGTGACGCGTATGGAATCGGAGAAATTGATTTCGCCGATCGTGAATCCATCGACCGAAACTGTGGCGGACATCAGGGCTGCTGCACGACTTTCCGCAGACGTTGGGGATTCGTCATTGATTCCCACTGTCACAACTATTCCGTCGACGCGACCGCTCACTCCGGTTCCGGGGATCGCCTGGAAATCGGTCACGCTCTTCGATTTCAATTTCGCAACGCGTGCAGCTTCCAGAATGGCATGCGCGAGGGGATGCTCGCTGAATTGTTCAACGGAGGCAGCCAGCAAAAGCACCTCATTTTCCGTACGTCCTCCCACAGGCAAGACCGCGATAACTGACGGTCGACCTTCCGTTAAAGTTCCTGTTTTATCGATGAACAGCGTGTCGATTCGACCGAGTTGTTCCAATGATTCAGCGTCGCGAAACAAAATCCCCTCACGCGCTCCTCGACCCATTCCGACGGTAATTGCCATGGGAGTTGCCAAGCCGAGAGCACAAGGGCATGCGATAATTAAGACGGCAACCGCATTCGTCAGCGCGTGATTCCAGCGGGGAACTGGACCTAAAGCAAGCCAACAGAAAAACGCCGCAACGGCAACGAAGACAACGACCGGTACAAACCAACTCGCCACTTGGTCAGCCAGTCGCTGCGCGGGCGCTCGACTTCGTTGAGCCTTGGTTACCAGGTCAACGATCTGGGAAAGCATCGTCGATCGGCCAACCCGTTTGGCCAGCATGAGAAACGATCCTGTCTGATTCACTGTTCCGCCGATGACCGAGTCCCCTGGCCGCTTCGATACCGGCATCGGTTCACCCGTCAACATCGCTTCATCAATCGTCGTCAGGATTGGAGACTCGACACCAGGTGATGGTGAAAATACTTCGGCATTGAGTGTTGCGTCGGTGCGAAGAGTCCGAGGGCTTACGCCTCCCGGCTCGCCTCGTGGAATTGCCTCGGCATTGAGCGTAGCTTTGGCGCCATCGACAGACGCTCGTTCATTCGGCTGGAATGACTCGTCGAGTACGACTCCATCGACCGGAACTCGCTCGCCTGGACGTACTCGCAAGACATCCTCCGTGACAATTTCTGCCAGAGGAACCTCAGCTTCCACTCCGTCGTGAATGCGGTGTGCTTTCGTCGGTACGAGTTCCATCAATTCCCGAATCGCTTGTCCCGTACGCCGACGTGCCGCCCCTTCGAGAATTTGCCCCAGAAGAACGAGTGTTGTAATGACCGCAGCCGATTCGAAATAGAAATCGTGATGATGGCCTGTCCCTGCAATCAGAATCCAGACACTGAATCCAAAGGCCGCCCCAACTCCCAACAGGATCAGAGTGAACATATTGAATTGCCGAGTGATCAGCGATTTCGTTCCGATCACCCAAAACGGCATGCCGCACCACCCGACGACCGGTAGCGCCAAGATGAGCTGCAAAATTGCCGAGGTTGAGTGCGAAAAGATTCGATCCAATGGGATTCCGACCATCGGTCCCATCGAAAGGATGAACAACGGCACTGTACAGATCGTCGCGACGACAAACCGACGCCACAGGTCGAGTTGTCCGGCATCCTGATCCGATGAATTGGCCGTTGTGAGATCCGGTTCCAGAGCCATTCCGCAAACCGGACAACTCGCCGGATGATCGCTTGTCACGCCAGGACACATCGGGCAGAAGTAACTGGTACCAGGTGGCGGCGGTTCTTTGCTGGCCGGACTTGGATTCAAAAACTTGTTACGACAATGTTCGCAGCAGAAATAAAATTTCTTACCATCTCGTTCGCACGAGACCGCCGACTTCGGATCAACTGACATCCCGCAGATCGGGTCCACTTCCAAGCCGGCAGGAGGATTGTCCTTTATGACGGTGAGAACGGGAAAATTGAACGGCGGTCGAGCGTCATTCACAATGACCAAACTTTCGGAATAGACAGGATTCGCCACTTTAAGCTGGCGACTGCGATCAGATCACTCGTGGTGAAAACCTCAAAAAGCAACCTTTAATCTTAACAAGTTTTGATCGCACGTCTGAGACAGTCGACGAAAATCTGACCAGAACGACGCCGATTGACTTACGTCCCATGTTTTTTTGCTGTTCGAGGGAATTGCAATTCGTTTCGCGTTGCGAAGTGATCGACTGCCAATCAGACTCTCTCGCAATTCTCATTGGTTTAGTTTTCCGGTTTGTGACAGGATTCTGGTCATATGTTGATCAACGCAATTTTTCTGACGATTTTCAGTTATCTGGCGGGGTCGATTCCGTTCGGCTTCATAATCGGTAAGGTGGTCAAAGGAGTCGATCTTCGCCAACTTGGAAGCGGCAATATTGGCGCGACCAATGCTGGCCGCGTCCTGGGCAAGAAGTGGGGGATTGTCTGCCTGATTCTGGACGCCCTGAAGGGCTTATTCCCGGTCGCTTTCTTGCCTCAACAGTTTTTTGGCTCGGAAAGTCCGTGGTTGGCTCATGCCACGGTTCTGGCCGGGGTTTCCACGATCATCGGTCATATGTTTCCGTGCTGGCTGGGATTTCGTGGCGGAAAAGGGGTCGCGACGTCGCTGGGAGTGTTGGCGATTATTAGTCCGTGGGGTTTGCTGGTGGCTGCCATGACATTTTTTAGTTCGCTGTCGATCTGGCGATTTGTTTCGGTCAGTTCGATGCTCGCCGCGATCGGGTTTGGAACATTTGAGCTGATCCGCTTGAGACCTAACCCATTCTCGGAGGCGACGTGGAGTCAGGGGTTGTTTGCAGTAATGGTCCCTTTGCTGATCATCGTGCAGCATCGCAGCAACATCAGTCGCCTTCTGAAGGGCGAAGAATTGCGATTCACTGGCAAGGACAAACCGGCCGACGAAAAACCCGTTCCGTAGCCCTGCCGAACGTTGCTTTCGGCATCTCATTCGAAATGGGAAGCACGAATGCAATGGTCAAACGACTTGGATTGAACCGAAAACGAAGAAAAGAAAGGAGAAAAGAAGGGTTAGAACATTAATCTACTTTGCCTGCTTGGTGGGATTGGCCGTGATTTCAGCCTATCATATGAAGATTCCCGGAAACGCTCGTCAATTGGAGATTCAGGCGAAATGCGCTGCGAACGAAAAGTTCTACTTAAGAACTGGACTGTGACATTGATCAGACTGATGTTCGGTCGTCAGTTTTTGGTGACTGCGACAGCCATTCTAACAGCGTTCGCAGCAGTACTCTTCTTAATTTCTGGTTCAGACGTTCTCGACGCGGCAGATCCGCCTGTTGTGAAAAGTCCGCTTTCCACCGACGACGCTCTGAAATCGTTTGTGCTGGCATCGCCCGAACTCAAAGTGGAACTTGTCGCGGGTGAGCCTGAAGTGGTCGATCCCGTCGCCATTTCATTCGGCGCGGACGGTTCGATGTGGGTCGTCGAAATGCGGGATTATCCTTACGGCCCCAAGCCTGGGAGCCAGGAAAAACCCAAATCTCGCATTAAGCGATTGTTCGATCACAACCATGACGGCCGCTACGAAACCGCCACTGTATTCGCTGACGAATTGCTGTTCGCTACTGGAGTTTTGCCGTGGAAAGACGGCATCATTGTGACACTTGCCGGTGAGATTTCTTTCTTCGCCGACCGGGATGGTGACGGAAAAGCCGATTTCAAGGAGACGTGGTTTCAGGGGTTCAGCCAAGAGAATTCTCAACTTCGAGCCAATCATCCGACGTTCGGTCCCGACGGATTCATTTATGTCGCCAATGGTCTGAGGGGCGGAACGATTGTCGCATCTAGGGCGGAATGGCGCGATAAGGCGCTTCCTTTGCCGCTGGCGGGGTTTGACTTTCGGTTTAATCCGCTGACCGGCGAATATGGCGCGGTCTCGGGCCATGGTCAGTTTGGACTCTGTTTTGACGACTATGGAAATCGTTTCGTCTGTTCGAATCGGAATCCGGTTCAGCACGTGGTTCTCGAAGATCATTACACAAAGCGTAATCCCTTTTTTGCAGTAAAATCGACGGTTCAGGACGTTGCCGCATTTGGTGAACAATCAAAGCTGTACCCCATCAGTGCCGCGTGGACGACATCAACATTGCACGCGAATCAGTTTACCGCGGCTTGCGGTGTGACGATTTATCGTGGTGACGGCTTGCCACCAGAAAACAAGGGGAATGCCTTCACCTGCGATCCGACGGCCAATCTTGTTCATCGGGAAACGCTTGTTTCCAACGGCGCGACGTTTATCAGCCATCCATCAGATGGAACGCAAGAGTTTCTTGCCAGTCGCGATACGTGGTTCCGACCTGTGAATCTGGCGAATGGCCCTGATGGCGCGTTATATGTCGTCGATATGTACCGGGCCGTAATCGAACATCCCGATTGGATGCCGACGGAGCTGAAGACTCGCAAAGACTTGAACGACGGTAGCGATCGAGGTCGGATCTGGCGCATTAAATCCGACGAATCAATCATGCCTCAAGAACGCCCCGAGCATCCCCTGGATAAATTGTCGATTCCGCATTTGATTCAGTTGCTCGATCATGGCAATGCCTGGCATCGTGAGACAGCCGTTCGGTTATTACTTGAACGGGATCGGGACGAAGTCCTTGATGCGTTGAAGTTCAACTGGAAACAGAACCGGCTGACTCGCAGTCGGCTTCCCGTGCTGTGGCTGATCAGAACACTCGATCCACGGCTGACCCCTGCGGTCCTGGCCTGGTCTGAGACAGAAAACCGGGACGCTCGCGTCCGGGAACAAGTCGTCTCATCAATCGGAGACAACCTGGACGAACTGCTTCCCGACGACGTGGCTCAGCTGGCTGCAGACGAAACGGACGACCGCGTCCGGTTCCGACTGGCTCTCGATCTTAGCGGGCGAAGTTCCGATGCCGTGACGGAGCGGAAGGCACTGGTTCGGTTGCTCGATCGTGGAGTTGAAGATCCGTGGATTCGTGTCGCAGTCGGAACGATGAAAGCGGACCCGCCGCACTCTTTGATTACGGACCTGCTGGAACACTGGATGAAATTAAAAAAGCCACCAGCAGGTGGTGCCGAATTAATCGAACAATTATGCGAGGTTGCTGGATCGCAGCTTGAACCAAAACCGGCCAAAATCATTTTGGAAAAGCTTTTCGAATTCCAGACAGAAACAACTGGAGCAACTGGTGAAACAACAATCGGTATTGTGTCGGCTGGCGTGCGAGGGCTTGGACGAGGAGCCGAGCGACGTGGCCTTTCCTTCTCGCTTTTTCGAAATGAATTGACTGCCAGCGAGCGTGACCGATTGCAACTTTTGATAACACATCTTCAGAAAATCGCGGCCGAGCCTAAAACTGTTCCGCCGCAACGGCTGGCTGCGATCCGGACACTCCCTTTCGGTGAAGGGACAGAAATGATCAACTCGCTGTTGGAAGTGGCACTGACGGGAAGCGATCTCCCGATCCGGCTGGCGGCAATTGAAGCATTGGGGCCGGTAAACGATCCGATGATCGGCCCGAAAGTGATGGCGGCCTATGATGCACAGACGCCACAACTGCGCCGTGCGATGCTCGACTTGATGCTTGCTCAAGAAAGTCGTGCCACATTGCTCGTTGATTCGATTGAAAAGGGCAGCATCAAACTTTCGGAGATCGACCCCACGCGACAAGCTCGTCTGACAAAACATCGCAATAAGGAACTGAGCGCTCGGGCTGAGAAGCTTTTCAACCTCGCCGCAGCACCTGACCGAGTTGCCGTTCTGGCCAGCTATCAAGCCGCATTGGAGAAAAAGGGTGACCCGGACAAAGGCCGCGTGGTTTTTGAGAAAAACTGCGTGACCTGTCATCGCGTGGCCAATATTGGAGTCAACGTTGGACCTGACATCGGTGATACGCGAGACAAGTTGCCAGCATATCTGCTAATGAACATTCTCGATCCGAATCGGGCCGTTGACGCCAACTTCTTTGGATACACGCTGATCACAAAGCAGGGGAAGACCTACACCGGCCTGATCAAATCCGAAACGGCAGCTTCCATTACGATGCGATTACCGGAAGGTAAGGAAGAAACGATCCTGCGAACAGACGTTGATGAATTGAAAACCAATGGCCTGTCGCTGATGCCGATCGGTTTCGAGAAAAATATTTCCGTCGAGCAGATGACCGATTTAATTTCGTTCTTGAAGAACTGGCGCTATCTGGACGGCACGATCCCGCTTCAGCAATGATGCCGTATGACAATCGATTGCGAACAGTTGTTGGATCAACGGATTTTTTTTCATAATGAGTGGTCGAATCCACGACGCGAGCAAACGTCGAATCATGGTGCGGACTTGAAAATTGAAGCCTGTCCGCAATTTCTTACTGAATGGAACGGCGAATGAATCTTCACCAAAAGATGGTCATTTTCCTGGGGTTATCGCTCGTCACGGGAATCCCCTTGGCAGCCGCTGAAAGTCTGATCATTCTACCGAACGAGATCAGGCTCAAGGGGCCTGAAGCGAGACAAACTGTGCTAGCGGAAATGGCGGACGGCCTACTGGTCACGCAGTCGATCCGGTCTGGCGCACTCTGGTCGTCCGGTGACGAACGGATCGCGAAAGTCGTGGATGGGCAAGTTGTCCCCATCGGAAACGGCACAACGACGATCTCGGTCACCGCCAATGGCCAGACCGCATCCACGAATGTCGTCGTGGAACAGTTTGGTGAGTTGCATCAATGGAACTTTCGCAATCATGTCCAGTCGGTTCTGTCGAAAACCGGCTGTAACAGCGGGGCTTGTCACGGTGCCGCAGCTGGTAAAAACGGCTTTAAGCTGTCTCTTCGGGGTTATGATCCGGAGCACGATTTCTTTTCATTGACGCATCAGGCTCGCGGTCGGCGTGTCGTTCCCAATGACCCGGGACGCAGCCTTGTTCTGACGAAACCAACTCAGGCCATTCCTCACAAAGGGGGGCTGAGGTTTACCGAGGATTCACTTGAATATCGGGTCATCGCAGAATGGATTGCGCAAGGGGTTAAGGCTCCGTCTGATGCTGATCCACGAATTCAGCGGCTGGTGATCTTACCCGAAGCATCCCGACTGAAGGCTGGAACTGAACAGTCGATGATTGTCATGGCCCATTTCAGCGATGGACATACAGAAGATGTCACGCGGTGGGCCAAATATACCTCGACGAACCATTCCGTCTGTTCGGTCGATGACCAGGGGTTGGTCAAAGTCAACGGAAGTGGCGAGGGGGCGATTGTTGCTTGGTACCTCGCACAGAATACGACGGCGACTGTCACTGTTCCTTATTTGCAGGCAGTGCCTCCCGAAGCGTTCAGCCAGTCGGGGCGAGCGAATTTCATTGATGAACTTGTGATGGAAAAACTCGCGTCACTGAATATGCCACCGTCTCCCATATCGAGTGACAGTGAATTTCTGCGTCGAGTTTATCTGGACACGATTGGCGTGCTACCGACGGTCGACGAAGTAAAGTCGTTTTTGTCGGATACCAGCGAATCAAAGCGAGAAACGCTGATTGAACAACTACTTTCTCGTCCTGAGTTTGTCGACTATTGGGCGTACCAATGGTCCGATGTGCTGCTCTTAACGGGAAGTCGGCTGCGACCTGATGCGATTAAGGCTTACTACAAGTGGATTCGCGACCGAGTGGCGAATAATGTGCCGTGGGACGAATTTGCTCGTGGCGTGGTGATGGCGAAAGGGAGCACATTCGAAAACGGTGCGGCTAACTTTTACTCACTGCACCAGGACCCGCAGGATATGGTCGAGACGACAGCGATGGCGTTCCTGGGGATGTCGATCCAGTGTGCTCATTGCCATGATCATCCCAACGAAAAATGGACTAACGATGACTACTACGGCATGGTCAGCCTTTTCGCACGTGTGCGAGGAAAGGGCTGGGGCGGCGATTTTCGTAGTGGGGACGGCAATCGCACGATTTTCCTCGCTGATCAAGGTGAGGTATTACAGCCACGTACGTCACGGCCACAGCTACCGAAGCCGCTGGATGGTCGTGCCATCCCGTTTGATGAACCGGGTGATCGACGCGAGCATCTTGCCGCGTGGCTGACATCGCCAGACAACCCTTACTTTGCCAAGGCAATCGTCAACCGCGTCTGGGCAAACTTCATGGGGCGAGGGCTCGTGGATGCGGTCGATGACATTCGTCTGACGAATCCTGCCAGTAATGAAAAACTGTTTGCACGCCTGGCCCAGGAACTCGTCCACAACAAATACGACTTGAAGAGCCTGATGCGGACGATTTTGAAATCGGAATCCTACCAGCGTTCTCATGCCATTCTGAAAGAAAACGAAGCTGACCTGCGGTTTCATGCTCACAGTCAGCCTCGACGACTTAAGGCGGAAGTGATGCTTGACGCGATTTCGCAGGTGACGGGGGTTCCGACCGTTTTCAAGGATCAGCCGGCTGGCACACGAGCGATTCAGTTGCCTGATGCGAATGTGGCGTCGTACTTCCTCGATACATTTGGGCGTCCGGAACGGGTTTTGACCTGCACCTGTGAACGGTCTGATGAACCGAGTATGACTCAGGTTTTGCATCTGTTGAACGGCAAGACGATCCAGGAAAAGCTGGAATCCAAAGATGGCCGCGTTGCCAAGTTTTTGGAGACAAACACTCCCAACAACGAGTTGATCGATGTCGTATACTTATCCGCCATCACCAGATATCCAAACGAAACGGAGCGAAAACAACTTTTAGCTGTCCTTGATGAGGCGACTGGCGATGACAAGCGAGCGGCCATTGAAGACCTTTACTGGAGTGTCTTGACGTCGAAAGAATTTCTGTTTCAACATTAGGATACCAATTGAAGTCTTACAGGAGCGTTAACAGATAATGAGCGTTGATATTCAAAGGATTAAGGAACAGGTCCTCAAGCATTCGGATCAATTAGATCGAGTCAGAGCCGAAGTTCGTAAAGTCCTGGTTGGACAGGACTTGATGCTGTCGCGACTATTGATCGCGATGCTCACGGGTGGGCATGTTCTGCTGGAAGGCCTGCCTGGTCTGGCCAAGACGACGGCGATCAAGGGATTAGCGAATGCGTTGAGGTGCAAGTTCAATCGAATCCAGTTTACGCCAGATTTGCTTCCTGCGGACCTGATCGGAACGATGATTTACAATCCTCGTGAAGGATCCTTCGGGACCCGCAAAGGGCCGATTTTTGCCAATTTGATTCTGGCAGATGAAATCAACCGTGCTCCTTCCAAGGTGCAGTCCGCATTGCTGGAAGCGATGCAGGAGCATCAGGTCACGATTGGCGACGAGACTTATCCGCTGGAAGAACCGTTTCTCGTGTTGGCGACGCAAAACCCGATCGAACAAGAAGGAACGTATCCGTTACCCGAAGCTCAAGTCGATCGGTTTATGCTGAAAATCATCGTCGACTACCCGTCGAAGTCTGAAGAGCGGAAAGTCGTTGACTCAGTGCTGGACGATATTCGACGCGAAGTGCAACCAGTGCTTGAGCCGCAGCAATTGGTCGAAATTAAGCAGACAGTCTCAACTCTGTATATGGATGATAAAGTCAAGGACTACGTCCTGGATGTCGTTACGGCGACACGGCGACCGGAAGAGTTTCGCCTGAAAGAATTGAAGCCGCTGATTGAATACGGCGCATCGCCTCGTGCTTCGATTAATCTTTGCCTGGCGGCTCGAGCGAATGCATTTCTCGCTGGTCGGGGTTACGTCACTCCACAGGACGTAAAAGACATTGCTCTCGACGTCCTGCGGCATCGCGTGATTTTGACGTACGAAGCTGAGGCTGAGCAGATGACCTCTGATGATGTCGTTCGTAAAGTACTTGAGTCCGTGCCTGTCCCGTAGGCTGATGTCTTTGGATCTGACTGATTTGGGAAGATTGAAAACTCTTTGACCAGGATTGCATGGATTTTCGATGTCCGCACGAAATCTTGAAGAAGTCTTAAAGGATGTTCGCCGGATTCAGATCGTTGCCAAACGACAAGTTAACGATTTACTGGCCGGTGAATATCTGAGTGCGTTTCAGGGGCGGGGAATGGAATTCCACGCTGTGCGAGAGTACGTCCCTGGCGACGAAATTCGATCGATCGATTGGAACGTGACCGCTCGAACCGGTAACCCCTACGTCAAAACGTTTTGTGAAGAACGGGAATTGACAGTTCTTCTGGTCGTGGATGTCTCGGCATCGGGGGCGTTCGGCTCGCAGAGATTGAGTAAAATGGAGACCGCTGTCGAGGTTGCGGCCGTGCTGATGTTCACGGCGCTGAAGAACAACGACAAGGTTGGCCTTCTGTTTTTTGCGGACGATGTCATTAAATACATCCCTCCTCGAAAAGGTCGAGCGAATGTGCTGCGTTTGATCCGGGAATTGCTCGCCACTGAACCCGTTAAAGCAGAAACTGACATCACAAAGGCACTGGAATACCTTGGTCACGTACAGCGACGGAAATGTGTTTTGTTTTTGATGAGCGATTTCCTCGGTCCTGATTGTTCTCGTGCATTGGCCATTGCAAACCGTCGCCATGACGTTGTAGCGGTTACGCTAAATGATCCTCGTGAAGCGACGTTGCCTGATGTCGGATTTCTGACGTTACGTGATGCTGAAACCGACGAGTTGCTGGAACTCGACACGCGCCATCCTCGTGTTCGGGCTCTATTTGCCAAGGCTGCCGATGAGCGAGAACGGAAACTGACGGGATGGTTACGACGAGCCAACGTCGATCGACTTGCGATCCGAACCGATCAACCTTATGCCCAGAGCTTGCAGAAGTTCTTTCGATCGCGGGAGCGGCAACGATGAATCGTTGGCGATTTTTTTCGTTGTCAATCTTGCTGGGGTTGATGGCTCTTGTCGGATGTAACCGTAACGGCACAAGCCCTTCGAAATCGGCTACTGGCAATGATGCGCTTGTCCGAGTCACGGAAAAGGGGCCGGTCAAACTGACGCTCCGTGTCATGCCACCCGAGCCGCGACTTTCCGATCTCGTTGAGATGGAGGTGGAAGTGATTGCGCAACCGGATGTCGAAGTCATTCCGCTGACATTCGGGCAAGCGGTGGGAGATTTCATAGTCCGTGATTATTCGGAAAAGAAAGTCGGATTGCCAAATCCGCAGCCAGACGCTCCGACGACTCATCGGTTCAATTATCAACTTGAACCGGCTCATGCTGGTCGGCATTTGATTCGATCGCTGACGATTGAATTCGTCGACAATCGGCAAAATTCCGAGGCCCGAGGTCAAACTTCGCTGATCGAATCAGAACCACTCGAGGTGAATGTCACGTCGGAACTGGGAGACGCGCTGCCGAACCTGGCCGATCTGCAGCCGATGCTTCCGCCGCGCCCGCTTGAGCAATCGACAAGCTGGTACTGGTGGTTCATTGTAATTGTGGGTGGGTTGCTGGCGATTCTCGCTTTTTGGTTACGACGACGAAGAACGTCCCAAATTTTCGAACCACCAAAACAGACACCGGAAGAAATCGCCCACACAGCGCTTGCCGCTCTCTTGGCCGAAAAACTTCCGTCGCGGGGACTGGTCAAAGAATTCTATCTTCGACTAACAGGAATCGTTCGCCAGTTCATTGAGGGGACGACAGGGTTGCGTGCTCCCGAACAGACAACCGAAGAATTCTTGCGAGCGATGCGATCAAAGGATGTCTTCACGCCAGAACGGTCGATTCGATTGAGGGAATTCCTTGAAGCGGCAGACATGGTGAAATATGCAGCCCAACAGCCGGACGAGATTCAAATTGAATTGTCGATCATGCGTGCCCGCGAATTCGTCGATCTGAAATCATCAGACACCGCGACGACTCCTGTTTCTGACGGGGAGGTCTGAGCAATGGACTCATTTCGTTTCTATTCGTGGCTCTGGATGCTTCTCTTACCTTTGGTTCTGGTTCTTTGCTGGTCCAGGCTCAGGCGGACGGCTCGGACGGCAGCGATCTTTTCCAGCATTGCTGATTTGAAAGGGTTGCCCGTCACATTGATGCAGCGTATTCGTCGTTGGATGCCGATCATTTATGGAATCGGCCTGTGTCTGGTCATCGCCGGTCTGGCCCGACCGCAATCCGGTAAATCGGAATCCCGAGTTACGGGCGAAGGGATTGCCATCGAATTGGTACTGGACATCTCAGGCTCAATGGAAGCCATTGACTTTCAGCTTGAAGGAAAAGACGTCAGCCGACTCGAAGCGGTCAAACACGTGATTTCCGATTTCGTCATCGGCTCGCGAGCAAGCGGCCTTACGGGACGTAAAGACGATCTGGTCGGTGTGATTGCCTTCGGTGGATTTGCCGACAGCAAGTGCCCGTTAACGCTCGATCATGGAGCACTCGTCGACATCGTTCGTGGACTGGAAATCCCCAAACCAGTGCGTGATCGAAAGGGAAAAGTCATCAACGCTCAGTCGTTGCAGGAGGACCTGTCAACAGCAATCGGTGATGGATTGGCGTTGGGTGTGGATCGATTGCGTGGAACAAAAGCAAAGAGCAAAGTGCTTGTGCTTCTAACGGACGGCGACAATAACGCCGGGGCCGTCGACCCCCGCGAAGCGGCTGCAATCGCCCGTGACTCCGACATCAAAGTTTATACAATCGGCATCGGCCGTAACGGAGTCGTCCGGGTCCCTCAAGAAGACGAATTCGGTAAGCGCATCCTCGTCCCGGCTCAGTTTCGAATTGACGAAGAACTGTTGCGGGAAATTGCGAACACTGCGGGAGGCGAATACTTCCACGCCTCGGACTCCGCCGGCCTGGCCAAGGTCTACGCCAGGATCGACCGTTTAGAAAAATCGCAATTCAATGAAACAAAGTATTCCGAATACACAGAACTATTCTCCTGGTTCGCTGGTCCCGGCCTCGCACTTGCTCTGGTCGTCGGATTCCTGAACGAAACCCGATTTCGTTCGCTACCCTGACAAAAACAAAACAAACACAGGAAAGAGAAGAGTTTTTGGAACACTAATCTTCGCTAATTAACACTAATAAGAAAAAAGCGGGAAGGAAGAGAAAGATCAGACAATAATGGTGAAAAAGGTGATTTAAAGTTCTTGTTTTACAGACGTGTTTTCATGTTTTCCTTTCTTCTTTTGGCTTTTCTTATTAGCGTAAATTAGTGCAGATTAGTGTTCCAAACTCTTTTCTCTTTTGTGTTGTATTGTTTGGAAAAAAATGGAATGGCAGCACCCCGAGTATTTGTATTTTATTCTTCCGCTTTGTGCGGTATGGCTTGTGCTTGCGCTGGATTCGAATAGGCGGCGGCGACGGGCTCGTGAAGCATTTGCTTCGCCGACAATGTGGTCGCGAATTTTGCCAACCGAATCGGGTTTTCGGTTTTGGTCGAAGCTATTTCTACGCGAAATCGCGATCGTGACGGGACTCGTAGCTCTTGCCGGGCCTCGGTTTGGTACAGAGTACGAACAGGTCATTCCTCGCGGGTCGGACCTTTACGTGTTGATTGATGTCTCTCGATCGATGCTGGCCGATGATGTGCCTCCTTCTCGATTGGGGCGAGCCAAGGCGGATGTTTCGTCGCTACTAAATCGCCTGCAAGGGGAGCGGGTCGGCCTGATTGCGTTTGCCGGTCAAGCGGTTGTGAAATGTCCGTTGACGGTTGATTACGATTCGTTTCGCCGTTCGCTGGAAGAACTCGATCCGGATAGTGCTCCCCGAGGTGGTACGGCGATCGGCGATGCCATCCGGAAAGGGCTTGAGGTCTTTCATGCCAATGCTGATCGTGATCAGGCGATGATCCTGATTACGGACGGAGATGACCAGCAGTCTTACCCGCTGGAGGCGGCTGAAGTTGCTCGAGAACGCCATGTTACGATCTTCACGATTGGATTAGGTGATGCTGATCGAGGGGCACGGATTCCTCAGAAAGGAGATAGAAAGTCCTATGTTGAATACCAGGGCGAACAGGTCTGGAGCAAACTGGATGGAAGCTTGCTCGAACAGATTGCGTTGAATACGACCGGGGTTTATGTCCCGGCGGGGACTCGGGCGTACGATTTAGGCGAACTTTATACAAATCATCTTCAAGGCCGACATGGTCGGGATTCGGCAACTCAACAAAAGATTCGACGATCGGAACGATTTCAGATATTCCTAGCGATCGCTTTGACAGCGCTGCTGATTGATTTGTGGATACCACTCTATCGAAAAACGTCGGTGTTGCCTCAAAACGAACAGACGCCAGCCAAGCCGTCAAAGGGGAGGGAGGGACAAATGAGACCAGGTTCTCGATCCAACGCATTGATCGCCGTTATTCTGATGCTGAATAGTTTTGCTGCGGTCGGCCGTGCGACCGAACCCAATGCCGCGATCCGTAACGGGCTGCGTCTCTATTCCAAGGAACAATACGACGAGGCCAAGTCGCAATTTGCCGCGGCAAGCGAAGAGCTTGATAAACGAAAATCGACCGCAGCTGCAGCAGTCGCAGCCTTTGATGAAGCCTGTGCCGCACACCGCAAGGGTGACTTGGAGCACGCTCGCGAATGTTACTTAAGAGCGGGACTCAGTCAGGACCGGTCTGTCGCCACCGCTGCCCATTTTAATCTGGGGACGCTGGCAGCGGAAAAGGCTCGATCATTAAGTGGTGAGAAACCTGAATTGGTCCCGCCCGACAAACAAAAGGAAATTCTCGATCAACTATCTCATGCCGTGCAAGCTTATCGACATTGCCTGGAATTGCAGTCTGACCACGCCCCTTCCCGGCGTAACATCGAACTGGTCCGGCAATGGATAAAATACTACACCGACAAGTGGCGTGAACGCGAACGTCAGAAACGACGGGACGAATCCAACCTGGTGAAGTTTCTTGAGTTTCTGATTCAAACTCAGACGGCATTAAAGGAGACTGTCAACCATCTGCCCGAACCAATCCATTCCGACATGTTCGCGGAATTGAAACGAGCTCAAGAAGAACTTCGAGAAGAGATTCCGACATTACGCGAAAAGATCGATGCCGAACTGCGTCCTCAACCTGATCCTCAAGCCAGCACCGCAAGCGTAAGTTCGAAAGAGTTGGAAGAAGGAATCAAGCTGCTTCAAGGATGGGCAGATACCGTGGGAGAAAAGATGACGTCTGCGTCTCGGCGACTGGGTGCTAAAGAGCCTAAGAAAGCTGTGGCAGATCAACAGACGGCAATCGACGAACTGGACCAAATCTGGGAGGCAGTAATCCCGTTTCATCCGCTGCTTGTCAAAGATCTGGCTGATCAGACGGTGATCTCGGGGATTCTTAACCCCAATCATTCTGACCCATTGAATTCATCGGCAAACCTGGAAACTTCCGGCGGCGAACAAGCTCAAACATCGCAGAACCAGAACGCTCAACAACCACAGGCATCAGCCTCCCCTCATGGTTCACAGGGTGGGGAAATTGCTGACGATGATTTACCGAAACTGGAAGAAATACAGTCGAAGACACTCAAGCGGACGCGACTATTGGTCCCCAAGGCTCAGTCCGAGCTTAACCAGATGGAAACCGCCGCAACTGAGCAGAATCCTGGTGCAGATCAAAAAGACGTTCAGCAAGACCAAAAAGATGCGGCGAACGGACAAGTTCAAACGGCTGACACACAAGCAGCCAAGGCAGGTTATCTTAAGGCAATTGAACTTGGTCCCAAGGCCGTTGACGAAATGGAGCTCGCTATCAAGTCGATGAAAGGTAAAGATCGACCCGAGGCGGCTGCACATGCTGAAGAAGCTCGTAGAATCCTGGAAGAAATCAAGAAAGCTCAACCGAAGAACGAAGACCAGAAAAAGGATCAGAATAAACCAGACCAGGAAAAAGACGAGGACCAGAAGCAGCAAGATCAAAAACAAGGGGACGATAAGAAGGACGATCAACAGAAGCCCGGCGAACAAGATCAGGATCAAAACAAAAAGGACGATCAAAAGTCACAGAAACAAGATCAGCAAAAACAGCAGGGACAGGTTTCACAGGACCGGATGGAAGACGCTCTGCGAAAGGTTCGGGAACGGCAGCAGGAAAAACGTGAGCGCGATCGAAAGCTCAAGGGACAGTTTCTCGGCAGAGTACCTGTTGACAAGGATTGGTAATGACTCATTGGGAACCTCGCTCCAATCTTAACCCACGCCCCAACAAGGGCGGACTACGGCTCGTTGCTTTGGTGATGGCAACGGTCTGGCTTTGGCTAACCGTTCAAGATTCCGTAGCCGCTGAGACACCGGAAATCCAGGTCGCTACCAGCGCGGAAGAGATTTTTGTCGGAGATAGTGTTGACTTTCAGGTTGACATTCGTAACGTTCAGAATCCACCGGCCCCCGATCTTTCGGCAATAAAAGATCAATTTGATGTCGTCGCTACGGGAGACGTCTCTCGCGACGAATCCTCGATTTCGATCATTAACGGAAAAGTCACCAAATCAGCCGTTCTGAGGCATATCTATCAGTTCCGCCTCACGCCCAAGTCCGCTGGAGAGCTAACAATTCCGCCGGTAAAAGTCACTCTCGACGGTAAAACGCTGTCGAGCAGCGAAGTGCCGTTGAAAGTCATTGAAGCCGAAGAACAGGATCTTGTCGTAGCCGAAATCAAGACGAGCCACACCAAGGTTTACCCGACTCAATCCTTCGAAGTCACACTACGGGTCCTCGTTCAACCTCTTCCCGACAATGCTAAAACTGACCCATTGTCACCGCTTCAACGGCGACCGCCGCATTTGCAAGTCAACTGGGTCGATCCCCCTGCGGGGTTAGCAGCGGCGGATAAGGCAAGCTGGCTACAACCACTCGTATCAGACGACGGTGTGGGCTTCACGTTAAACGATGTGAGTACCCGGTCTGGATCATTTTTTGACGGGCCACGTGCAGCCGTGTTCAACTTGCGAAAAGATCGGGAGATTCGCGAAGGACTGGATGGAAAGAAAATCAAGTACTATGTCTATGAACTCTCCCGCACGCTGACCGCCGAACGAACCGGGGTATATTCAATGGGTCCTGCTCTTGTTAAGGGAACGTTCGTTACTGGCCTACAGAAAAAGGAGTACACCGCTCGTCGTCTGGTTACAAGCGCGCAAGTGGTCACCGTCGACGTTCGCGAGGTTCCCATGCCACGACCCGTGACCTTTTGTGGTGGCATTGGTGAATACAAGGTCTTCGCATCGGCCAGCCCGACGAAATTGCGAGTCGGTGATCCACTCACCTTGACCGTTGAACTCGAACGGGGTCCGCAAAGCGGTTCGCTGGAATTGATCTCGGCGCCGGATCTGATGGTCATTCCAGAACTCGAAGCGGATTTCGATTTGATCGATAAAAGCCCCACGGGACGGATTGAGGGAAGTCGCAAGAAATTCGTCTACGCGATGCGGCCAAAACGAAAAAGTGACGGTATCCCACCAATTATGGTTTCTGCATTCAATTTACAAACCGAGGAGTTTGAGAACATTCAATCCCCGGCAATACCTTTAGAAATTACAGAAGCCGAACGACTCAACAGCGGCGAACTGATTGGGACGCGGCCGACAATCGGCTCAACGTTGATCAAAAACCGAGCGGAAGGAATCTTTCAAAACATCACGGACCCATCGTTGGTTCACGATCAACGGATCAGCCTGATTGCCTGGAGCGAGGCGGCATTGGGAGTCTGGTGCGGGACGGGATGCCTGATCGGCCTCGTGTCGCTTTACCGGCGAAGGAATTCAGACACAAGTAGGGTCCGCCGTCAACAGGCACGGAGCGCCGCCAATCGACGACTTTCAGAGGCCAGATCACATGTAAATAAGGGAGAACCGACCGAGGCGCTACGCGCGGTTCGATCGGCGATCCTCGGCCTGGTCGCTGATTTGCAAAACCGGGTCGCAGAAGGTCTGACTGCTGCCGACGTTAACTCGATGTTAGCTGCCGCATCGATCAACGACGATGATCGGACGGCGGTTGTCAATCTGTTGGAAGCGATTGAATCTGCCGAGTATGGGGCTGGGCAAACGAGAGATCCCAGCGTAGCAATCGAAGAAACGGGAAAACTGATTGCACGCATTGCACCCCGACTGGAACGTGGAATTAAGGCCGTTCCGCTCGTATTGATGGGTCTGTTATTGACTGTTCAGACTTCCGGCGAAGCATTTGCCGCCGAACCGGGATCAAACGAGCGATCGTTTGTTCGCAGTCTTGAACTGTTTGATAGTGCCAAATCCCCGGACGAATATCGCGAAGCGGCGCAAGTCCTGGAATCAATTCTTTCAGACGGATTTCGCAATGGAGCGGTCTATTACAACCTTGGAAATGCTTATTACCGAGCGGGGGACTATGGGCGAGCGATCTTGAATTACCGCAAAGCCAAACCCTATTTACCCAGCTATCCGTACCTGACCTCCAACCTCGAACAAGCCTTGGCGGCAGCACCCGGTCGACTTGCCGAGCCGCCAAAACCCTGGTGGAGCCACGTCCTGTTCTGGACCGACTGGCTTTCTTCTCCTGCGAAAGTCAAAGTCTTCTTCGGTGGTTTGTCGCTGGCTGCGGTTGTTACAGCGGCTGCTTTCTTATTTCGCATTCCACGACTGACACTTCCGATTGCCCTGCTGGTATTGAGCGGCCTGGCAATCGGCCTTGATGCAGCCTTGAACGACGCTGAGATTACCGGTTTTCGCAGGGCCGTCATTACTGGTGAAACAACGGCCCGAAAGGGAACTGGTAACTCCTATGAAGCCGCCTTTGATCAACCGCTTCGCGATGGAGCGGAATTTCAGATTCTGAACGAAACCCACGATTGGACGTTCGGTCATTTCGAAGGGATCGGGGATGGCTGGGTCAAGAACGAGTTCGTCGCCCGGTGATTCTCCTTACTTTGAAAGTGCAAGCTTCTGTGCTGCTTGCATGAAGGCATTGTGAGCCTTGTCGCCATCTTGAGGAAAACCCGCGTGCTGGATCAGCCAGACAGTAGCAAACCCCTGTTTGTAATTGACGGTCATGTTGGTGCTGAGTGCTCCGCCGTGACCCAGCCAGCCATCGCCGACAGCCCAGCCGAGTCCGTAACTGTCCTTGATTCCTTCACCAGTTTGTCGAGTGGCCATTTCCTTGACCGCCTTCTCGGAAAGATACCGCTTTCCTTTAAACTCGCCGTTGTTGAGGATCATTTGACAGAAGATTCCCATGTCGGCCGCCGTGGAAAACAGGCCACCCGCTGGCATTGGCCCGCGTCGGCGATCGTTCAATGGATACGTCAATTGACTGATCTTAATTTCCTTCAAACCCTGCTTATCGTCGGTTGGGGAATACGCTTTAACGACTCGCGTTATCTGCTCGTCATTGGGCCAGAACGTCGTGTCTTTCATGCCGAGCGGATCAAAAAATCGAGTCTGCAAAAAGTCTTCGAAAGATTGTTTCTCTACGACTTCGATGATCCGTGCAGCGGTGTTAATTCCCGCGTTTGAGTACTGATATTTCGTACCAGGTTCATACACGAGTGGGGTTACGGCATAGCTGCGGACAGCGACCGAGAGCGGCAATCCATCCAGCGTTGGTTTTTCCATGGCCGATTGGAACGGCATCCCGCTGGTGTGCCGCAAGGTGTCTCGAATCGTGATAGGCCTCGTTGGACGACGCAGAACCTGGTGATCATTGTCCTGCTCTGTGATCATCCATGTCCCTCTGAATTCCGGCAGATATTTTTCGATCGGATCGTCGAGCTGGACCTTTTGTTCATCAACCAGAACCATCAGGGCCGTCCCCGTCACGGGTTTGCTCATTGATGCAATCCAGAAGAGGCCATTGGCAGCGATCGGCCGCTTCGCGGCCACGTCCGTGTAACCAGCGGTTTCGACGGTCAACGTCTTGTCTTTGTCTGCCACCAGCATCACCGCGCCCGCGAGTGCTCCCTTTTCGACAAACGGTTGCACCGCACTACTCAGTGTATTGTTCTGCTGGGAGAACGCTGATTCACCACAAATCAGCAATCCGAAAACTGTGATCAAGAGTTTGTTTTCGAGGCGAGAAAACCATAAACCAGGCATCGGGCGAGCTCCTGTTGTTATCAAAGGTGACATCAGATTCATCAGAAATCATCCGGAGGCGATCCGGGCAAATCTTCGTTTCATCGCGGGAGGGTGTCGAGTCGTCGGTGCCATCCTGAATTCTGTCTGAAACGGAGATCCACACTTCCGACGTCAAACGCGAAAATTGACTTGCGGAGAGTAGGGAAGTGACTTCCACAAGTCTAGCGTTCAAAGTATTGTCAGGGGTTGTAATTCATTTTTCGGCGTGGCCAGTTGGCCATCTCAATGAGGAGTCTCAACCGTGGAAAGCATCGAATCGAACAGCGGCGTATCTCGCCGCGATCTTCTCAAAGCAACCGGCACT
>CAILLA010000136.1 GCA_903834925.1 uncultured Schlesneria sp. | reverse complement strand
GGCGAGATGCCACAATCCGATTTCCGCTGGGCTTGCCCCAGCGGGATCACAACAGGCCAGCTACATCGAGCGCATCGCGTTGACTGGCTCTCCATTGGGCTTGCCCCAATGGAAGCAGCGACTGGTCAGCTACTCCGTACTTTCCGAACGTCTTGCCATAATAACTGATACGGTCGCAGCCTGCATTCCCGCTCGCACCCGGGGTTGTTAAGGAGTGAGAGTAATTCGGGGTCATCTCGTTCAATTCCTGCCGTTGAGCAATTGAGTCGTTGCTTCCATCCGGGCAAGTCGGACGGAGTGCTTCTTTCAACAGGTTGACGTATGTAGCTTGCAGTTGTCGGTCCCATTGGGTCAAGCCCAATGGAAACCAAAGATCGAGGAATGACACCGCATCAATCATCTCTTTGCAACCTCGGTATCGTCCTGCATCAAGGCGATACGTGCAGGTGCGAGAATGCTGCGGGTTGTCTGTCTTTTCGATTTCCGCTGGGCTTGCCCCGGCGGGATCACAACTGGTTGGCTACAACGAGCGCAGCGCGTTGGCTTGCTCTCCATTGGGCTTGTCCCGATGGAAGCAACGACTGGGCATCTACTCCGCCGATACGCGCCTTCGAATGGAGTTCCTATCGTACTTTCCGAACGTTCCAACATAATAACTGAAGCGGTACACAGGCTTCATTCCCTGCACAAAGGCCAGATTGTTAAGGAGAGACAGTGCCACACTTTCGGGCGATTCCGTGACCGCGCATCCGAGCAGGATGTGTACTTCCAAGATTCGTCCGCCGTCTTGTTCGGTCGTCGTCTTCAAGGGTTCGTACCAGGTTAACTTCGGCGGAAAATCGTGCTGACCAAAGACCGCGACGGACCAAATGAGCTGGAATGCCGATTGGCAATTCTCAGGTCGGTAAATCCGGGTCATTTCGTCCGATTCCTGCCGTTGAGCCATCAAGTCGTTGCTTCCATCCGGTCAAGCCGGAAGGAGAGCTTCTCTCAACCGGTTGGCTTTTGTAGCTTGCAGTTGTTGGTCCCATTGGGGCAAGCCCAATGGAAACCAAAAAAATCATTCGTAGGACTCCGGGAACACCGTCTGCCAGCGTAAGCCGGAGGGTTATAGCGAATGCAAGTTTCGTCCCAGAGATGTTGATATCAATCGCGTTCATGAAGCTCATCGCGCATCAGGCGGCGGCCCATTCCATGCAGGGAGTTTTGATGAATCCAAGACTTGAATCCCTCCCAAGCTCCATCGTCACCACGTGTCAGCTTCATCAATTCCGCCGTAGTAATTCCAGGTTGGGCAGCGCCTCGGGCACGCTCAAGCCAAGCGTCAAAAGACGGCTGGGCACGCTGTTTCGCGCGAAGTGCTTCCAACCATATCGCAAGTTCCTCGACCTGCGACGCCGGTAATTTCTCAATGGCGGACTCGATTTCAGCGATTTTGCTCATTAAGGAACTCTAACAATCGAAAATCATCGACTCAATCCGAGAAAAACCTCTCCCCGAAAAAATTGTCACAGAAGACCCGATGCCAGTAGAGCGGTCATAGTTTATACCAGCCACCATGTCTTCGGAGTACAACGTGGTGACGCCGGTTTCCTGGCATGTGGACAAATCTCTTTTCATGACTGCCTTACACACGTTATGAAAGTATTTTCATGTTTCTATTGACGACCATTAAAAAGTCTTGTATTTTTATGTCGCTGTCTGTTTGGCGGAGACTAAGAAATTCGGGAGGGCGGAGCCGAAACGGCCTTTGAGTTGTTTTGAGAAAAATTGCGAGAAGAAAAATTGAGAAGAATCCGAGGATTCACATCCTCGGCTCGCACGGATTTCCGAAATCAAAACCTGACGACGACAATTGATCTTTGACATCTTGGAAAACAAATTTAATACGGGTCGAGCCTCCATCGTGTATTGCGGCGGGCGATCCGTGGCGGTTCGTTGTTCGCCCGCAGGGTGGAGCGTGACTGGTGGCGGGTGGCGGGTGGAAAATTCAAGAAGAATCCGAGGATTCACATCCTCGGCTCGCCTGGGTGGAATGAAGGGATTCGAACTCGGTCGAACTCGATCGAACTCGAACACCCCACAAAACAGGGAAATAATCGTTAAAAGGCTATATTTTACGAGAAATGGTCGAAGTCGATCGAACTTGATCGAACTTTGATACCAATTTTCGCGGCGAAATGATTTTACCGATTCTCAAGAGGGATGATTTTGGACAGAAGTACCGCAATGGGAACGAAGTGCAGAAAAATTCCTATGACGGTGCGATTTTCAATCCGGTCGCCGAGGTCAAGATGTTTGGTAAGAAGAGTTTAACCACGGATGACACTGATGCGCACGGATAAGAGGCGACAGGAATGTTGTCATCGTCTTTGGAATTTATCAGTGCCCATCCGTAGTAGTACTATCGTTCGAATTCTTTGTGTGGCGCGCAGATTTTATGCGGCCAATTTACTGAGGTTGTTTGTGCTTGCGAGTTTTGCAACTTGTATTGCGGTAACGGTTTGGCGTCCTTTTTCTGTCGTCATGTAACGGTGGGTTTTAGGAACTTTTGGATCAGCCCATGTCCACGCAAAATGCGCAATAGACGTGTGATCTTGGCGGCTTGGCGTTTGAGTTCTGCGGGATCGGTTGCGACATCGTTAAACAACTGTGGACGGAGATCGCGATTGCGGAAACCGTTGATCGCGAATTCGGCTCGGTTGACTGTCGCCAACAAGAGGCTGTCATCGGGACTGAGCGGTTGAAGTGCTCGAACTCGACGACCTTTAGACGCGGTTGGTTCACAGATGGGCTGAACCGTTGCCCCTAACGGTTGGTCGTGTTCGACGCTCGCCATCGCTTCCAGATACCGTTCGTTCGACTTCTGGCTAACCTCGGCGCGGCGATGCAGGTCAGCGACTCCTTTGCGCAAGCGTAACCACGATTTCTTCCCATCGGGGCTCCCTTCCTTCAATCGAAAGACTTTCAGATCGCGCGGATCATTGATCGTCGTCTCGACCCGTAAGACCATCTCTTGTTTGTCGTACATCTTGATCGAATTGCTGTTGTTGGAGTGTTTGACTCGCGTCCCCTCAGGACGCCTGACGAATGAGGTGAGAATTTCGCGGGTTGTGGTGTAGTTGACGGCAGGAGGTTGACCGAGAAACCGTAGCACATCAGAACTTCCAAACGTCGTGATTGCGTGGCGCAGGAGATTGGGATACACGCTTGCCAACGCTTTTGGCGATTTGAACATCACATCGGTGGCCCATTCGGTTTCTTCCTCCGACCAATAGTAGTCCAGGGGCCTCGTGGCAAACATCGTCTGGTGAGCGGGGTGAAATCGACTGACCAGACTATCGAGCATTTCCGACCAGTTTGTTTGTAACTGCAAGGACGCCAGTTCCTGAGCCCGCGTGAGATCATCAATATCAACAAAGCAATTGTCGCGTTGTTGAAAACCAATTCCTTCTCGTTGAAACGTTCTCGACAGCCAATCACGTCCGTTCATACAGACGTGAATCGAAAAGGGTGCCCACATTTGCAAACGCAAGTGAATCAATCCCAGTTGCGGATCGAGTTGGTAAAAGTACAGATGAGAACACTTGCTCGGCAGATACCGTAGTTCGAGTTTCTTCGTTTCGGCATTCGGTCCGACTTTGAAGGACCAGCACGGTTCGACGCACTTGAAGATCGCGATCAATCCTTCGGTCACGTTGTCGGCTCGCGCAATGTCCAAAGCCAGCGTCTGCTTCCGCGTATTGCTGCTCGATAGGAAGATCATTGGTCGCTTCGCCTTCTCGGCCAGCGTTTGGGTTGCCATTTCGATCTCCGCCGTTCTCGCCTTGCCGCAGTCTGCGAAGTCCTTCAGCAGAATCCTCATCGTCCCCAGATAAGCCCGCATCCCACGCATGCTCGACAATCAGCGAATCGTCCCTCGAAACCGCACGCGATCAAATCCCGACAATGTTCCCTTGATTTTCGATCCCATTCGTTGGAGAAATGTCTGCATGGCGTGAGTCCTTTGGAGTGAAAAGAGCTTTGTAAATCCACTCTCAATCTACCAACAGGACTCATGTCTTTCTTCTCTTTAGTGGAATGACATTTGGCGAAACGGGGCGACCCCTTTTGTCGAGCCTGAGCTGAACTCTTCGATTTCTCTTCTTTTTGACTTTACGATTGGGTTGCGGGCGAAGCCCGCGCTGGGTTATCCGTGGTTAAAAATCCTGAATCAAATTCGAAAACTCCAGGGACACCGCTTCGTGTTTGTTGATTTGCGTGGCGGGACACGTCGGCATCCACGGGTGTTTTGCACTAGATCCTGCCCACATTGAACTTGCCTGACCGCAGCCGATCAGCGTAAGTTGATTGCTGGTGAATCCTGAATCGCAATTCAACTTGCGAATTTGACCGGAGACTTCGACATGTTCCCGCCCGAAGGCCTGCGCCGAAGGTTTTCAGAGAGTCTCTCTCGAAGAGACCTGCTTCGGTTCGGCGCGATGGCGCCGCTGGGAATTTCCATTGCCAAGGGCGTTCATGCCAATCCGTTCACCGACGCGCCCGCCGGAACCGGTTTTGGAAAAGCGGACCGGTGTATTCTGATCTATTTGTGGGGCTCACCCAGTCAACTGGAAACATTCGATCCGAAGCCCGATGCCCCCCTGGAAGTTCGGGGTGAGTTTCAATCAATCGATACCGCCATCCCTGGCGTCCGAATTGGCGAGATCCTGCCACGTATCTCACGGCTTCTGGATCGTGTGACGATCCTTCGCTCACTATCGCACCAGTACCCGATTCACGGAACCGCATTCGCCCTCAGCGCCGTGCCGGCGACCGATCTGACTTTGGAAGGCAATCTGCGCGATCCTCGGCACTGGCCGTATATCGGTTCGGTTGTGGAATATCTGGCTGAACGGAACGAACTGACGCCCAGTCTTGTGCCGCAGAATTTCGGGCTACCGTTTCCGATCGGATCAAGGCGCCGAGCAAAACCAGGAGCACTTGGCGGCTTCCTCGGATCGGCCTACGACACGATCTGGTCCGAGTTTGCTGCACTCGGTACACGCGAACTTTTACGCGATGCGGGCGCGCCGGACGTTCTCCCCAAAATGGTCGCTGACCCGTTTGTCGGAATTCGCCCCACTGATCGGCTGGAAACGATTGAAGCCAACCAGACGGTTTCCGTCGAACGATTGAGTGGTCGGTCCACTCTTTTGGATCAACTCGAACTTTCGAGTCCTTCGCTGGAGCGTCAGAATTCTAAAACGTCGTTCGACAGATACCGCGCTCTGGCCCGTTCGATGCTGATGACTGGCAAACTTCGCGAAGCGCTCGACGTTCAACAAGAATCGCCGGGCCTGCGAGATCGATACGGAATGACACTCTTCGGCCAATCCTGTCTGGCAGCACGCCGACTGTTGGAGGCAGGAGGAAAATTCGTCACCGTCTGCTGGGACGAATATGGATTGGTCAACACCGGTTGGGACACGCACATCCACATGCGTTCGCGTCTGAAAGACGAACTGGGCCCAGGTTTTGATCATGCCTTTGCCAGCCTGATTGAAGATTTGAATGATCGTGGCATGCTCGAATCGACAGCGATCGCTGTCATCAGCGAGCATGGCCGAACGCCATTTATTCAAAACGTCTCCGAAGGAGGCCGAGATCATTGGGCAAGAGCCTATTCCGCGCTGTTTGCCGGCGGATCATTCGCCAGGGGCCGGGTCGTAGGTCGTACCGACCCGATCGGAGGAGATGTAATCGAAACCCCCGTTTCGCCGAAGGACGTCATTGCCACGCTATTTCACGTACTGGGGATCGATCCCCAGTCGGAGATTCAAGACCATTTCGGCCGCCCTTATACCGTGGGCGGCACCGGTCTTGTGAGAAACGAACTTCTGTCCTGAGCGGCTGGCATGTTGCGATTGGGGAATCCGCTTTAAACAATCTCGGTTGCTATTCTGAAGAAATGTCGTACGATCACCAGAGGCGAGGCAAACGACAACTCGTCTCTGACTGACTAACGGAAGACTGAATAGAAAGCGGCCCGGCAAATCCCGGGCGGCCGGATAGTAAGTAAGCCGACGTAGAAGAAAACCTTGTGGTCTTCTTCCACGTCGGCTTTTTTTTTGCTTTCTGAGACCGGAAGTCAAGCGGAAATGAGAGCAAATGCAGCAATGCGTTATTGAAGACGCTCACGACGAACCTCGTTGATTCGTTCGTTTCTGTTCATACGTACGACCTGCGACTGTGCGTATAATTTTACTCGTGAGGAAGAATATGTATCAGCACACATTCGACTGGTTGGCTGGAATCTCCTTGTTCCGCAAAAACGACCCAAGGATGTCATTCAGAACGCGACTCCACTGTCCGCTGGCAGCTGAGGTTGAATTTCTGGAGAATCGCGCGCTCCTGTCAATCACTCTTGGTACTGCAACCGGTTTTGCCGTCCTGGGTGGTTCGGCAGTGACCAATACTGGCGGGTCGGCGATCAGCGGAAACGTGGGCGTCAGCCCCGGTGGCGCAGTGGCTGGCTTTGCTGCGGGCCAGGTGACCAATGGAACGATCCATGTGAATGATTCGCTTGCCGTTCAAGCGCATAGCGACGCCGCCACTGCTTATAACGCACTCGCAGGCGAAGCGGTCACGACCGTTCTGACCGGTCAAAACCTGGGGGGGTTGACTCTCGCGCCGGGCGTTTATTTCTTTTCGTCTTCGGCCCTGCTTTCTTCGAAGTTGACTCTCGACGCCCAAGGCGACCCTAATGCGTTGTTTGTTTTCCAGATCGGCAGCACGCTGACGACCGCCACGAGCTCGTCTGTGGTGATGATCGGTGGCGGCAATCCGACGAATGTCTATTGGCAGATAGGCAGTTCCGCAACGCTCGGTACTGGCACAGCATTTGAGGGAAATCTGATTGCCCTAACGAGCATCACTGTCACCACGGGCTCCAGCATCAACGGGGGACGTGCTTTGGCGATTAATGGTGCGGTGACGCTCGACGACAACGCCATCAGCAACTTCAACGCACTTCTGTCGCTGTCAGGGCTCGATTCCAGTCAATACTTCGTCCAGGGGACTCCCCACCTGCCGTTTGTAACGAATCTGATCGTGTCGCAAACAGACGGCGTGAATGTCCTCAGCGGAACGGTTTCGTTCTTGAACTGGCAGGACGGCGATCGTATCACGTTTTACAACAGCTTTGCGTTGCAACACACGTTCGCAGAAGATCTCGTGAACCACAGCGCCGTGCTGACGCTCACGGGTGCCGGCGCCGCGTCAAATTACCAGACAACGTTGCAAACACTGCTGTTTTTTAACGTCGCTGGTCAGCCGAATCCCGCGGTCACACGGATTGCGTCGATTACGCTCAGCGATCAATTTAACACGACATCTGTAACAGAAGACCTGGGTGTTTTCAAATACTTGGATGGCCCCAATGCAGATTTGAATTATCTCCAGGGGTCTGCTCCGCTCTTGCTTGCACCGACGCTTGTTGTGACACCCCCTGCTGGTGTGACAATGATCACAAACGCAATCGTTTCGTTTGTCAACTGGCAGGGAGAAGACCGTGTTGCCTTCTATAACACGCTCGCTTTGCAGCACACGTTTACGGAAGATCTTGTCGCTCACACGTCCACGCTGACGATCACAGGAAACGCGACAGCGGCAGGCTATCAAACGCTATTGCGTTCTGTGACTTATCAGGATGTGGCAGGGCAGCCGAACACATTTGCAATTCGAGTAGCGACGTTGACGGTGAACGACGGAACCAACACCGTCAGTGCGAATGAACATCTGTCGGTCACGGCAACGAACCAACCGCCGCTCGTACTCGTCAACGACTCTGCGGCTCTGACTTATCAAGTGAATTCCGCCGCCGTTGCAATTATGAGTCAGTCGCTGGTGAGTGATCCGGACAGTAACAACCTGTCTTCGCTCTCGGTCCAGATTCAGTCCTTCGCCTACCAGATCGGCCATGATCTTCTGTCGTTTGCAAATCAATCCGGTATCACCGGCTCGTTCAATGCGACCACAGGAACGTTGACGTTATCGGGGTCAAGTTATGTGGGGAATTATCGCGAAGCCCTCCGGACTGTGATGTTCCAAACGACTGGATCGGGGGTCAGCACCGCGACTCGAACATTCCTCGTCGTCGCAACCGACAATTCAAGTGTGTCGAGCGCCTCGGCAATACGTAACGTGACTATCACCCCCTAAAACTTCACTTGCGGCGATACCGATTAGCAGCGGATCGTTCAGCAATCTTCTCGGAAGACGATTCAATGAGATTCCATTTTATACCGGCGATCGGAATTCTTGGTGGACTTGTCACGGGATGCTTACAGTTTGAGGGATCACCAGGAAACGCCGTTTCAACGTATGACAGATCATTGTTGAAGCGTGCTCAAAAGGGGGTGGTTCAACCCGTAAAGGACAATTCTTCTTCAGATCCGGGATTAACACCATTGGATAATGATGTCACAGAACTTGACGACGAGTTGGCTAAAGCGATGGCGTCGAGTTCCGAATCGAGATTGCGATACAAACTCATGTTGTTGGAACGAGGCAGAGCCTCACTTCGGCGCATCGCCGATTATACCGCCCTGATGAAGAAGCAAGAGGTTGTCAGAGGTGAGTTGCTCGACGAACAAACGATTTCGATCAAGTGCCGACATCACCCATTCAGTGTTTACTTGGCTTGGGAGATTGGTGATGCGGGCCGAGAAGTGATCTATGTTGAGGGGAAAAACGACGGAAAATTGCTCGCTCACGATGGTGGCTGGAAGTCTCGCCTTCCCGCATTTTCCATGTCAACCGAAGGCACAATGGCGATGAAGGATGCTCGCTGCCCTGTCACCACGGCAGGTTTACTGGGGCTAACCGACGCGATGATCGCGATTCATCAGCATGACCTGAATCGCTCGGACTTCGAATCCTGTGAAATCGACGCGAACCGGCAGTTCGACGGTCGACGATGTGCGATGTTCACAACGAAATACAAGTCGGCTAAGGACTCGCCCGTCTACCGAAAATCCATCACGCTGATCGATCACGAATGGAACTTGCCCGTGAACACTCGGCATTTCGAATGGTGTGCGAAAGAAAAAACAATGTCCGATGCAGAACTTGATCGAGAAACTCTCATCGAGTCGTATTCATTCGCGGACATCAAATTGAAGTGCAATTTGACAGACTATGACTTTGACCGAACGAACAAACAATATCACTTTCACTGACATCGAATTCTTCTCGCTAACGCCCCCGGTCGGACGATGCCAGGATTTTGGCCGTGTGTCACTGGCGGCAGCTTTGAGCCGCCAGTGTCTTCTCGAGTCCTCGCTGGAAAACAAGCGCCATGGCGAGCGAAGCCACACGCAAGTGGCAACCCACCGACAGACCACTTTTTCTCCGACATTGCGTAACTGTATTCCGTGACGCCAGTTTGGTCGTTAAGTCATGCCAGGGCGACCCTGTGACATTTCTATCGCGGAGCGACAGTTCGCGACATGGGGGTGGACGAGGTTTCGAAGTCAAGGTAAGCTCCGTCGACGATTTGGGCGAAATGGGTTGAATTTGTCGGCTTGGCCTGCCGTTAGGAAGTTTGTTTTCCGCATGGTCAGCGGACGTTCCCATTTCGAACTCGATCGTGATCAACGGATTTCTTCAACGATGGAGTACCATGGCTCAACTCACGTCGATCGATTATCTCGTGATTCTATCGTACCTCGCCGCGACGATGGTCATTGGATTGTGGGTGGGGAGCTATGTCCGTAGCGGATCGGATTTCTTTCTTGCCGGACGCAGTTTGCCGTGGTGGGCGATTGGAATGTCGCTCGTCGCCACGGATATTGGCGGAACGGATTTGATTGGCGTCGGTGGCGATGCTTATCGATACGGCATCGTCATGGGAAATTTCGAATGGATCGGCTGCATTCCTGCCATGCTGGTCGGTGCGTTTGTTTTCATCCCACATCTTTGGCGTTGTCGCGTGACGACGATCCCCGAGTACCTCGAACGGCGGTTCAGCGTTCAGTTGCGTTCATCCGTCGCCGCGTGCTGGCTGTTTCTGATGGCCTGTAACCTGGGGGTGATGCTGCTCGCTTCTGCGGTGTTTTTGAAAAGCCTGACCGGCTGGGATATTTCCGTCTGCATTCTGATAACCGCATTGCTCGTAGGAACCTACACCTGGTCTGGCGGATTGGCCGCAGTTGTCTACACCGACGTCCTGCAAGGAGTCGTGATGATTGGTGGATGCCTGATGTTTGTTGCGATCGGGATTTATGAAGTTGGCGGTATTGAACCACTCATCGACAAGATTCACACGGTCGCTAAGGGGCAGGATCAGCAGGATGCCCTTCAACGTGAACAGAAGATGACGGCAGCCGAGCGGTTGGCGTTCAAATCAAAAAAAACACGACATGATCGGCCTGCTCATGAATCAGAACATTTATCGCTCGTATTACCCGTCGATACTCGATCACCCGGCCCGTGGCCAGGAATCTTGTTTGGATTAGGGCTGATCGTCGGCCCTGGTTACTGGATTGGAAATCAATCAATCGTTCAGCGGGCACTCGGGGCAAAATCCGAATATGAAGCGAAAGCGTCGTACGTGTACGGCGCGTTGATTAAGAACGTGATTCCCTTCCTCGTGGCCGTGCCAGGGCTGATTGCATTGGTGAAATTTCCGGAGTTAGGCCATGAGCGAGCGGATGTCGCCTTGCCACAACTCGTGGGAGCACTTTTGCCAGCCGGCTTTCGCGGCATGTTTGTCGCCGCATTTCTTGCGGCACTCATGTCGAGTGTCGATTCGTATTTGAACTCGGCAACAACGCTGTACGTTAATGATTTCTATCGCCGGTTCTACCGGCCAGAGGCGGACGAAGGGCAGATGCTGGCGGTAGGACGCTGGACGACCATCGGCTTCGTGCTCTGGGGGATCTATTTCGCATTCCAATTGCTGGCGTTTCCAGCAGGAATCTACACGATCTTTCAGACCCTATTGTCCTTTTTTATTGGACCCACGTTAGCGGTATTGATTGCGGGAATGTTATCGCGAAATGCGTCTTCCGATGGTGCCGTGACGGGATTCTATGCCGGTTTGTTGACGTCTGTAGGATTGTTCTCGCTGAATCAACCAGGCGTCTGTCGAAGGCTTGGTTTAAGACCGTTGTTTCAAGTGGGACAGCCTTATCTTTATTACTCGATCTGGTCATTTCTCGTGGCGATGATGTTTATCGTGATCTTCAGTTACTTCTTGAGATCGGACCCGCCCGAGAAAACTCGTTACGCGATCGGTGGCACGAATCCCGAAGGGGGTGCCGCGTGACATTATTGCATTGGATCGGAGATTTTCTCAGGCATCAACTAGACCTTGTCCCATTATCAACAGCACGATGGCTCATGATTGGGCTTTATCTGATTTTGATGTTCTGGATCATTCAGCTTCCATCGACAGCAACGAATCCACCTGGTCGGCAAGGAACGTGGAGAGGAGATCTGAAAATCTGGGCCTGGTTCGCGTTAATGTTCCAGATCCTCATCTACAGCGTCTTTTGACACGGCCTGGAACGGCTGCGGTTGATTCAATGAAACAACGGTACAGACCAGGGTGTCTGTGCCATGACATCACCGACTATTGAAAATCGATTTCATGCTCTACTGGTTACTGCAACACTATGGATCAGCTGTTGAAAGTCTGGCAGGGGTCTCGACGGGCGACTCACGTGTGTTTCTCACGGCCCGAATCGCTTTGGCGACATTAGTGTCGTTCGTTACCGCGCTGATTTTCGGTCCGCACGCGATTCGCTTCTTAAAGGAACGCTTTCGCGAGCGAATCGTGAGTGCGTCAGAAAAACTGAACGAGTTGCATGCGGGCAAACGAGATACCCCCACGATGGGAGGAATTTTCATTGTTCTGGCCATTGTTGTTGCCGCCGTTGTTTGCGGTGATCTCTCGAACCGATATTTGCGACAGTCGCTGCTTGTCGTAATCGGCTTTGGTGCAATTGGTACTCGCGACGACTGGATCAAAGTCCGATCGCGACAACGCGGCCTGACAGTGCGACAGAAATTCCTGGCACAATGGGTCATCGCTTTTATCGTGGCGACGCTGCTCTATTTTGTGCAGGTCGACAAGCCACGTGGTTTAGAGCTGGTTTTTCCCGTCGGCAAAGCGGGCGTGACAATAGGTGTACTTTTCATCGCATGGGCGGCGTTTGTGATGGTGGGAAGCTCGAACGGAGTCAACTTGACCGATGGACTCGATGGGTTGGCAAGTGGATGCCTCATCGCCGCCGGTTCTGCGTTTGCCATCCTCACGTACTTATCCGGCCATCGTGTCATGGCTGAATATCTCAGTATTGCTCACATGACGGGCGCAGGTGAACTTGGAGTTCTCTTCGGTGCACTTGTGGGAGCGATGCTCGGGTTCCTCTGGTTCAATTGTCATCCGGCTCAGGTTTTCATGGGTGACAGCGGGTCACTGCCGACAGGGGCGTTGTTGGGCTACGGTGCCCTGGTGACTCGGCAAGAGGTGCTGCTGTTGATCGTCGGCGGTGTGTTCGTGATCGAGACACTCAGCGTGATCCTGCAGGTCGGTTATTTCAAAATGACAGGCAAGCGGGTTCTTGCCTGTAGTCCGCTTCACAACCACTTCGTTTTTAAAGGCGAGCCGGAAACGCACATCGTGACTCGCTTCTGGATCATTGCCGCACTCCTGGCCATGATTGGCGTCGCAAGCCTAAAGATTCGTTGACCGTCATTTTATTTGGAATCCGCCTGATACGCTTTTCTAATTTGACCCGAGACGACGAATCGCATCACGCGGAACGTGACGAAGTACAGTGCTCGCATTCCGAAGCCAAGACTGTTTAGCAGCAGGCGAATCGGCAGACTGGCGGAATCCGCAACCGAACGACGACACGTCTGAAACGCCTGGTTTCCTTCAATGGCGTGGTTCAATTGCTCATGAGCGATCGATTGTTGAAACCCGTGTGCCCAACGGTCGACGTAGTCGGCAGGAAACAAATCACGAAACGCGTCGGAACGCATCATTTTGGTCGCTCGTTCGACAATCCGCATCCCTTTGAAGGGATCTGATCGCGTCGTTTGTGACAGGCTGCCGGGCAGGATGGTCCATTCCATCGCGGGTTGCGGCCAATAACAAAATCCATGTTTAAGACCAAGTGCCTGGATGGCAAATGTGTCTCCCCAAGAACCCAATTCGACTCGGCACCCACCCGCTTCGATCAAGGGTTGCCTGCGAAAAATCGTCGAGGCTGACAGAGAATGCGTTGGCGGTTCAACGTTGAGAACATCGCGAAGGTAACTCTTCGGATCGAGAAATTCCGCTTCCTGCACCGCCGCCAGTTTCGAGACAGACAAAGGTTGACCTGATGGATCGACGCTGATGAATTGTCCGCTGATGATTCCCGTAGTCGGATATTTTTCCGCGAGTTGCATGGCCCCCTCAAAGAATCCGGGCAGAATCCGGTCGTCGGCGGCACCGCTATAGATGAAGTCGCTTGTGGCAGTCGTGATGGCGCGTTGAAACGATGCGTGAAACCCAAGATTGCGTTCATTCTGGATGACGCGGATCGAGGGGTATCGAGATGTCCACGATCGAATGACCGACAAGCTGTCGTCCGTAGAGCCGTCGTCGACGATGATGAATTCATCGGCGGGTCGTGACTGTGTGATCATCGCTTCGATCGCGCGTGACAGGAATCGACCATGATTGTAATTGCAGATGATCGTCGTCAGCGTCGGTGATCGCTTTTGCGAATTCGATGCATCCACAATGGGTGCGACCGTTTCAGCAGCAGAATTGCTCTGTTTACGGTGTGCGGCCCTGTCGGAACCCGATGCGGATGGTTCCGCTCGCAAATGCATCAGAAACGCGAGTGATACATTCGGATCATTTCCGTCAGGTGCCCAACTTGCAAATTCGGCTTCACTGGGGACAAACGGTCCATTCGTCGTTTCATGAATGATGGCAAATTCTGTTTCGATCAGAACGGCATGCCACGCATCACAGGAAAGACGATAGAGGCATGGGAGTCCTGTTCCGGGTTCGCCCAATCGAATCCGCCGAGTCTCGCATCCTTCGTCGTCAAAGAACACAACTTGAAGCGATCCGACCAAAACGTGGAACGATTCGCTTTTATTTCGATGCCGATGGACTCGGACATAAGAATCCCGAGCAAACGCGATCACCATTTCTTGAATCGGGTCGTCACTTGTCCGATGAAGACAAAGCCGCGACCGCTTGAGTGGAGCAGCGGCAGCCATCTCTTTCAATGTTTGCAAAGTTTCAGCATTCACGACGAAAATGTCGTCATCGGCGGTCAATACGCTGCTCATAGCGGCTCATAAAGGATGTGTTTAGTGCGATACTGATCACTCGGTATTACGCAAGGTTTAAGAATACGATTCCATCACGAATCCGTCGAATCTTACGAAATGAGGAGGGAAAAGCGGAGTTCAAATGGTCGGAATCAGTTCCAGTCCCATCGGGTAAACAGAACCTAAAAGAGAACTTGGCTGACACTATTATTTTTTCCGATGCTTCCTAATGTGGTTTTCGGGCCGTCATGAGGCTAATCGCGTTGACTTGGGCTGTGTAGGTATCGACGCCTTGATGCAGGACGTTTGGAAGCAGGTCGCCGAAGGCGTTTGCTTCGAGAACGACGTGCTTCGAAAAGTTTGGGCTGATTGCGATGTCCAAACCTAACATCAAACTCTTTGGAAAAAGATTCGCCGTGCGACGACTCGTCTCTTGAATTTCTAATAATCGGTCTGGGCCTAGTCTCTCATGGACCAATTCAATTCGGCCCCGCTTATTGCCTAAGTGCAAATTTGTCATCGGATTCGCACTTTGCCGGACGACGGTATGACATGGTTCACCGGCGATTGTGACGACTCGCAAATCAAAGCTAAGCCCTGATTCGACGCTGGCTTTGGGAAACCAATCTTCGACCTGGACATGATTACGAGCTAATACATTGATCAGGTCCGCGATATCGCGCTGGTCCGTATAACGGCGAATCTTCAGTGAATTGTAAAGCTTGAAATGTTGTCCACGGACGATCTCTGCTGACGTAATTGCGACTTGCCGTGTGTCCTGGCGTCGCCAGGCAATGACACCTGATGCGGACGACCCATGGGCTAACTTGATAAAGGCTCGATTCGCTCCGCGTTCGTTTGCGATTCGAATGAAATCATCGTAGCTGCGAATCGGTCCCCACGATGCGGGGACGGGAACTTGAGCCGATTGGCACAGTGCGTGGCAAAGTCGCTTATCGAACATGACTACAATGTCGGAAGGTGGCGTGACACATCGGATGTCAGGGATTCGACCGAGTTGATCCCCCCAACGTTCGAGGACTTTGCGGAACCCAAGATACCACTGACGTGGATTGAGGATAAGTCCACGCTCATTTTTCAATTGGCCAAAACGCGCAACTTCGAGGTATGGGGCCCCTTCCTGTGATGCGGCTTCCGTTCCCTCTCGCAGCAACAACTTCTCGACTTCGAAATCTTCGCCAGGTGAATCGATACGGATGATCGAACCAGGAACGACAATGTCTTCGAGTGAACGCGAATTGGAGAGCAGGTCTTGATAGGAATGAACAATCGCGGGAGGCAATCCACGAGACGTCAGTGCCTGCTGAAAGTAACCAACCCGCCGGTTGGCGGGATTTCCGATCACGTAAATTGGCGGTACTGGCGTTACACCGGGCGACCTTACAATCACAATGGTAACCGTTCACTGGCCATGCAGGGGGACAGACCCATTTGAAGGGAAATCCAAGAATCAGACTTGAGCTACTCAACAGGCTCTGTACTATCTGCCATGAAAATGCGTCAGTCCACGGCCTGTGGACGGTTACTTTAGCGTGTTACTCGGAGGCGGTAATCATTCGATATTCTTCGTCACTGTCTCCCATTTTTTCCGTTGTATCGACTTCAATACCCAGAGATTGAAGTTGCTGGGTCAATTCGTCAGCAATGTAGTGATGATGAACGTCAAGCTTCTTTAAAAACTTGATAAACGGACTGGCAATCAGTGCTTTCGCTCCATCGTCGCCGATGGCCCCGCGAGACAGGTCGAGCGTTTCGAGTCTCTTCAGGATCTCTGACTGTGCAACGATCTGTGCAGTTGTGTCGGCTTCATCATCGTTACAAAGCCCGAGTGATTTCAATTTTGGAAACGCGTTGCTGTATAGCAATTGTTTCAACGTCTCTTCATCAATCGAGTTCCCGTATCCCTCATCCCCCAGCCAAAGCTCTAACGTTTCAAGGTTAGGCAAATGGGCATTGGCAACCTCCCTCATGACTTCGGCGGGAAGTCCGCCCGATTCGATGACAAGAGTCTTAAGTGAATGATGGGTGATCGAACCCAGAGACAATCCGTTAGAACCACGGATGCCGAAGTATTCCAGTTTCGGGTAAGCCGAAAAGATTGCGGAGACATCGCTCTGATTGATCCATGAGATTTCGGACTCTTCACAGATGATGTCACCGAAGAATAAGGCCCGCAGTTTGGGAAAGTGATCCCGAGCACTCACTAACATTTCCACGGCGCCAGTCGATTCGCCTCCTTCAAACCCACCATCCCAACATCCGACGATCAGTGCCTCAATCTCGCTGACCAGCGGATCGGCGATCAGTTCCGCAAACACGGTCGAAAACCCCTCCGAATCGTCGTAGTCCTCACAACTGACTCGGTAGGCGGCTTGGATGGGAGCTTTGAGTTCGCTTCCTTCTGAGAAATTGCGAACAGGTAATTCAAAGAATGTGTCGAGATGCTCGTGAATGGTCATATGCACTTGTCCTGAAAATTAAGATTTGAGCCAGAACTGCGTGATCGTGTGCTTGCTACGGCGTCATGATGACACACCTGAATCGCCGTTTCCGACAGTTTGCAGAAGCAGTGATCGTCGTCAAGAGTTACGTGAAATCCTGGCTGCAGTTGTGTCATCGTTTCCCGTCGAACTGGTCTCGATTGTGGCCAGACTTGGGGCAATCTGGTTGGGGTGTCGTGCGACCAAATTCACTTCCACCTGGACGAGCCAAGGTGGAAAGCAATAACAAAGATACTGCTCTTCAGCCTTTTTCTGGTTACCAAATTTGCTCCCACCAGGACAAGCCTTGGTGGAAAGCTTGTCATCCAACGCTTCTGCAAATCTCAACGATTCCCAAACCATTCCGTTGCAGTCTTGGCGATTAGCTCTTCACGGGGACTAACATTCCATCCGCCTGGCTCGAACGACGAACGAGATGCGGATACTATCTCTGCTCAGTTCTGTCGTTCCTGACTCCTAATCTGTTCTCAATGAGGTGCCAAATGTGGCGACACGGTGACGTTTTTATTGCCGTAGTGAAAACGATTCCCAGTGATGTCAAACCCCTTCCCCATTGTGTGTTGGCAGAAGGAGAACTCACTGGCCACAGCCATCGCATACGCGAGTCTGGTGTTGCACAGATGTTCGAAGGTCCAGGTGGGATCAGATTCCTGAGAATCGACGCGGAAACGGCGACGTTGATTCACCAGGAGCATTCTGCGATTTCGCTGCCGCGCGGGTGCTATCGCGTCTGGATTCAACGCGAATATTCGCCCGAAGAGATTCGACGAGTTGTCGATTAGTGCGTTGTCGAAAGCTAAAGATCCGGGTGCCACTGGATGACCGTCTTCGGTCACCCAGTGCTCTTCGATAACCTCAAAAAAAAGACACTGCGTCTCCGAAGACTCCGATGCAGTGGCACTCAACCCGAACTTTAAATCTTCACAACGCAATAACAATCGCGGCAGAAAGGTTATCGAACGATGTGGAAAAAGAAAAAGAAGAAGTCGAGTACGGCGGATTCTGTTGAAGAAGCGATCGACCTGATTAAAGCTGGCAAGGCTCCTGATGGGTTGGCGGTGAAAGGAACGCTCCGTCTAAAGGAATCGAGTTCCAGCCTGCGTTTGCCTGCCGGGCTGTCGTGCTATCAATTGGATCTGGAAAAGTCGGCGATCAAATCGCTTCCTGAAGGCTTGGTCGTGCAATTTCGACTGAACCTGCGGAACTGTTCCCATCTTGTATCGCTGCCGCGTGGAATCAAAGCTGGATCGATCGATCTTGGGGGCTGTGTGTCTTTGATCGGGTTGCCCGAGGATTTCGACACGTATTTTCTCGACGTCAGTGGATGCCCTCAACTCAAAACCTGGCCGGAACATGCGACTTTGCATATTGGGCGATTGTCGGCCAGAAACTGTATCGGATTAAAGTCGCTGCCACCGTGGATCGCTCATCTGGCACAACTTGACCTACGCGGTTGCAAAGGGATTTCGACACTTCCAGAAGGATTGCGAGTTGACTCGTGGCTTGATCTGGCGGAAACACAGATCACGACACTTCCCGATTCTTTAAAAGATGTTCCATTGCGTTGGAAGGGGGTCCCAATCGATCGGCGAATCGCATTTCGACCAGAGTCGATTACAGCGGATGAAGTCCTAGGGGAAAGAAACGCGGAACGACGTCGTGTCCTGCTGGAACGGATGGGGTTCGAACAATTTCTCAGCCAGGCAGATGCCGAAGTTATTGATCAAGATCGCGATGTCGGCGGGGAACGTCGATTACTACGAGTCAAACTTGTGGGGGACGAAGATCTCGTCTGTGTTGCCGTCTATTGTCCTTCAACGTCCAGGCAATATTTGATTCGCGTTCCACCAACCATGCAAACGTGTCACCAGGCGATTGCATGGACCGCAGGATTCGACGACCCCTCGCTCTACAAGCCATTGATCGAAACATGATCCGTGCAGTGATTTTTGATTTGGATAACACGCTGATCGACCGTGATGCGGCGTTTCGTCTTTTCTGTCAGGAATATTTGGACGATGCATTTCCGAACTTGGACGAATTGGAGAGAACTCAGGCGTTAGGTCATATGGAGGTGCGGGATCGTAGCCGGTTGACGCGCGAAGACCTTCCGGTTGTCCTTCGCGAACAGAATTCTGTTTTGCCGAATGAAGCCGAATCTGACACCGAAATGCCGGAATGGCTTTCGCAGATTTGTTCCGAAGAATGGGATGCTGAAAAACGACGACGGCTGCCTCAGTTGATTGAGCCGGACCCCGCCGTTGAGCAACTGATCCGGCGGTTGCGTGACCGCTTTCGACTGGCCATCGTGACGAACGGCTCTGGAACCGTTCAACGAGCAAAACTTGACGTGATGGGATACGCACACTTGTTCGAGTCTATCGTCGTCTCAGGAGAACTGGGAATTTCAAAGCCTGACCCCCTGATTTTTGAGGCGGCATTGTCACAACTGAACTGTTCCCCTAACGATGCTCTTTTTGTCGGCGATGATCCTGTCCGCGACGTCATCGGAGCCAAGCGAGTCGGACTTCAAGTTGCCTGGGTTGACGGTGGTCGTGAGTGGCTTGATGTCCTTGATGGAAACGGAAATTCATTCCCGGAACGACCTGACTACACAATCAGGCACGTGAGTCAGTTGGAGGCGAGCGTCGCATGCTTGATGCCAACCAGTTAATCGGAACTCACGATGTTTTGTTCATCACACTTGATACGCTTCGTTTCGATGTGGCCGTTGACGCCTTGGAAAGTGGCGTGACGCCATGCTTGCAACGGCTGCTTCCAGGTCGACGGTGGGAACAAAGACACTCACCGGGCAGTTTCACCTATGCGGCACACGCCGCGTTTTTTGCGGGCTTTTTGCCAACACCGATCGGGCCAGGGCCGCATCCTCGTCTATTTGCCGCAGAATTCCCCGGCAGCGAGACAACCTCAGCCGAGACATGCGTCTTTCAGTCACCAGATATTGTGAGCGGCCTGGCTGAGCGTGGTTATCATACGGTCTGTATTGGTGGAGTTGGTTTCTTTAACAAACGAACGCCATTGGGAAGCGTATTTCCAAGCCTGTTCGAGGAAAGTCACTGGTCGCCGGCGCTGGGCGTCACCGACGCAGCATCTTCGGCGAATCAAGTTCAACTGGCCGTTTCGATTATCGCTCGGACAGAACGGTCACGTCGGCTGTTCCTGTTTATCAACATTTCCGCCCTGCATCAGCCAAATTGTATGTATGTTCCTGAAGCAACCGAGGATTCCTGTCTCACGCAACGAGCCGCTTTAGCGTATGTCGATTCGTGTCTTCCTCCACTTTTTCAAGCGCTTCGTCGCCGAAGTCCTTGCTTGTGCATCGTTTGTTCGGATCATGGAACGGCTTATGGAGAAGATGGCTACCATGGACATCGATTGGCTCATCCTGTCATATGGAATGTTCCTTATGCTGAGTTTGTGATCCCAGCAGATCACTTGGACGAGGAACTTCATGCCAACTGAATCAAGTCGATCACTGCAGGAAATGCTCCAGGGTTCGCCATACGTTTCTTATGCATATTCGTATCCGCACAAGCTGGCATATCGACCGCTTACACCGCCGCAGTCATTAGACGTCGTCTGGAAAACGGAATCGCGCGATGCACTATTCCTTTATCTCCATATTCCTTTCTGCGAGTTCCGGTGCGGCTTCTGCAATCTGTTTACTCAATCGCAGCCCCTGGCGGACGTTCCTGGTCGGTATCTAGACCAACTACGGCGGGAAGCAGAACAAGTCCGACTCGCGCTCGGCGATTGTCAATTCGCTCGAATGGCGATCGGTGGCGGAACCCCGACATTCTTGTCGATCAGCGAATTGCAAATGCTGTGGCAGATTATCGGCGAGACCATGGGGGCTGACTCGAAAGTGATCCCGACTTCTGTTGAGGCATCTCCCGCAACGATCGACGCCGAAAAACTTGCCTTCTTAAGGGAAAAGGGTGTCGAACGCCTGAGCCTGGGAGTGCAATCGTTTGATGATGACACGTCGAATCGGCTTGGACGACCCCAGAAACGAGCGGAAACCGAGCGTTCACTCGCCCTGATTTGCGATTCTCGATTTCCGATTGTGAACCTCGATCTCATTTATGGCGCTGAATCACAGTCGCCGCAGAACTGGGTTCAAACGGTTTCCACAGCACTGGAATATCGTCCGGAGGAAATCTATCTTTATCCTCTTTACGTTCGCGAACAAACCGGCCTGGGCCGTCGAATTCGAGAATGGGATGACACTCGTCTCCAAGCTTATCGAGCTGCCCGCGTGCTACTATTAGACGCAGGTTATTCTCAGATTTCGTTCCGCATGTTTGCTCGCAACATCGAATCACACATTCCAACCGGCGGCGCGGGAAATGGGGAACATGAGCCATCGGCAGGTTCTTCGCAATCAAAAGCCCCCTATTATTGCCAGTCGGATGGCATGGTGGGATTGGGCTGCGGAGCAAGGTCGTATACCTCACACCTGCATTACTCGACGGACTATGCGGTAAGCCAAACCGGTGTGAAAGCGATCCTTGGAGATTACTTGAAGCGTCAACCCTCGGAGTTTGCTGCGGCTCACCACGGGATTATGCTTTCTGTCGAGGAACAAAAGCGGAGATTTGTGATTCTTTCATTGCTGCAGAGATCGGGACTGGATTGCATTTCTTATTCAAGACGATTTGAAACCAACGCATTTGCGGACATGACGGAATTGAATGAGTTGGAGTGTGCTGGACTCGCCATGAGACAGAACGGCAGTTTGCAGCTAACGGACGAAGGGATCGAATGGTCCGATGCAATCGGTCCCTGGCTGGCCTCGGGGAGTGTCTCCAGATTGATCGAGGAGCGTGCTGCATGCCTGACCTGACAATCCTTTATCGAGGGCCGCTTTCAAGTTGCAATTATGACTGCCACTATTGCCCGTTTGCCAAGCATCATGAAACGGCAAGTGAATTGGCTCATGACCGGAATTGCCTGGAGAGATTTGAGCGATGGTCTCTTGAACAATGGCCAACGCTTGGCGCCGGTCACGGAGATCGATTATCCATCTTTTTTACACCTTGGGGAGAAGCACTCATCCGCTCGTGGTACCAGAAAGCGATCATCCGACTGACTCAGACATCGCACATCAAGAAAGTCGCAATTCAAACAAACCTGTCGTGCCGACTGGATTGGATCGACCACTGCGATCCAACGCGACTTGGGCTGTGGTGTACCTTTCATCCTTCACAGACAAGTCGGTCGCAGTTCCTCTCGCAATGCCGAATCCTTGATGCGAACCGAATTCGCTATAGCGTTGGTGCCGTTGGGCTGAAAGAAGATCTCAGTGAAATCAAGGCGTTAAGACAAGAGTTACCCGCTGCTGTTTATTTGTGGATCAATGCCTTCAAACGACAGCCGGGATACTACACAGAGACGGACATCCAGCATTGCGAACAGCTTGATCCCCTGTTTCGAATCAACGCGACGTACCACGCCAGTCGCGGCCGACCATGCAGGACCGGGGCTTCGGTAATTTCCGTTGACGGCAATGGGGAAGTCACGCGATGTCATTTCGTCAAAGATCGAATCGGCAACTTGTACGACCAAGATTTTAGCGAGGCACTCCGGGAACGTCTGTGTCCAAATGATACCTGCGGTTGCCACATCGGGTATGTGCATCTCGATCACTTGAACCTCGAAACCGTTTTCGGTGACGGTCTATTGGAGCGGATTAAGAAGGCTGACGTTTTCCAAAAAGAGAATATCCCGACTGCACAAAAGCCGAGGAGTGATTCGCTCCATGCATCAAAATGACGTAATTATGCTATCAAAGAGTTAGAGACGGGGATCTCAACCGAAATCCTTCTAAAGCCTGTATGAACGTATTGGATATTCTTGATGAACGCGGACCAGCCTCAGACAAAAGAAAAGCAGTACTCGGAACTTTTGGATGTCAAAGACAAGATTGGAATTGCGAACCTCGGCCTGATGATGAATCAGGTCTGGTACGATGACCCTCGCCGCCTGGCATTTGTGCTGTCTCGTTACAAATTTGTTTCGAAAATTCTCTCGGGCAAGAACAAGGTTGCCGAGCTTGGTTGTGGAGATGCGTTTGGCTCGCGGATTGTCCAGCAGGAGGTCAACGAACTGCATGTCTACGACTTCGATCCGATTTTCATTGACGACATCAATTCGCGGCAGGTTGATCGCTGGAAACTTCACGCTAATCTGCATGACATTCTTTTGGGTGGACCGCTAAAAGAAGGACCGTTTGACGGGATTTACAGCGTCGACGTGATGGAACATATCGAAGCCGAGCAAGAGCATCTCTATGTGACAAATCTGAAAGATTCGTTGACTGAGCAGGGGGTGTTAATCGTCGGAATGCCGTCGCTGGAATCTCAGGCCTACGCGTCGCCGCAAAGTAAAATCGGACACGTCAATTGCAAAAGCGGCAAAGTCTTGAAGGCGACATTAGAGAAAGATTTTCACAACGTGTTTTTGTTCTCGATGAACGATGAGGTTGTCCACACCGGCTTTTCGCCAATGGCGCATTACCTATTTTCTGTCTGTTGTGGCAAAAAGTAATCGTTCGGGCGAAGGGAAATTAAGATCACCCCCAGGACTGACCTTTAAAAAAAACGGTCTTATTTCCATCCTGTCCTATAAGTCCCATCGGTCCCATAAGTCCCATTTCTTCGCCCGTCAAATCGGTCGAATGTCCGGCCTAGCCCCCAGTGAGTGCTGCATCAACACCGTCACCCCCCCATCAACGTTCAATATCTGTCCCGTGATATGGGCGGCGCGATCGCTGCACAAAAAATCGATCGCGTTGGCGACGTCGCGCGGAGTTCCCATTTGCCCTAGAGGGATCAGCGATTCGTAATGGCGTTTGAGTTCCGGGTTTTTGAGGTAGAACTCACGCCCGGACTCTTTTTCGATGAGATTCGGGGCCACGGCATTGACGCGAATGCCCCTGGATGCCAGTTGCACCGCGTAAAACCGTACGAGTTGATCCTGAGCAGCTTTCGTGACGTGGTATCCCAGTGGTTGCTCGGCAGCGATGAACTGACCCAAGACAGAGCTGACAACGACGATCGCGGATTGTTCAGCGAACAAATCTTTTGAAACCAGATAATCGATGATCCGCTGCGTCCCTTTTACACCAACGTCGAGCTCGCCATCCAGCGTGTCGCCGCTTCCTCTGAATCTCTGTGAGAAAACCAGCCGCGAGACTTGGCCAGCTGCTTGCACAATCTCGTCGATTGCTGGAGCAATGCTTTCGATTTTTGTCAGATCGGCCGAATAGAATCGAATGCCATCACGCGGCGGACGGACAGCTACATCCGGCAACCTTCGTCCGATGACCGAGATTGCGCCCGTTTCTTCCGCCCATAACTCCACGAGGGCGCGACCAAGCCCTCGAGTTCCTCCAACAACAATCGAATGGTCATGGGTCATCGCAGCCTCAACGCACGAGAACTACTGGGATAGCACGACACAAAGGATCCCCCCTTGGCAACATATTCGGAGTTACGGCTTACGATGCGATCTTCGACGCCGGGGTTTACGGCAAACAGACAAAAGGAAATCTCGCGATCCAGCAGTGCCGCTGAACCCCGAATCGGCAATCCTCCCGCGGGAAAACAATACGCCCGTTTTTCAGCTGAGTCATCAATGACGCAGTCCAGAAACCCTGCCAGCCCCATGATATCAATCAACGTGCAGGCGCGATGTCCGGCTCCGAAGACAGCAAGTCGCCCACCATCCTGGCGAATCCCATTAGCCCAGGCGCGGATTGCTTCACGTTGTTGTGGCCATTGCTCTGCAAAACGGCCGACATCTGCGTCGGTCGGTACGATTGCTGACGTCGAGTTGTCGGCTTTTGTCGAATGAACCGTTCTTCCGATCCAGACCAAACGATCCTCCAGGGGATCAGGCACTCGTTGAAAGTACAGTGTTTCGAATCCTGCTGCGGACAAGCCTTGCAGTAGGGTTCGCTCTGTGAAGTAAAGCACGTGTTCTTCCCAGACAACTGTGACATCAAGGTCCCGAAAGGCTTGCGAACAATCAGGAACTTCGATAACGAGAATTCCGCCTGGAACGAGCATTTCATGGCATGCCTCAAGAAATTCCGCGGCATCGTGAGCGTGTTCCAGAGCGTAGCGAGCAACCATCACGTCGAAGGGGCCGTAGTTCTGTGCGAGTCGGCGAGCCCTGTCGACGGTCCATTGTGCTTGCACGGTTTCCATGCCGTAATGACGGCAAGTAATCCCAAGATCCAGGACCGGGTTCAATAACTGGACCGTACCTGTTTCAAGTCGATTCAGAAGCGGCAAATCGTCTTGTGACAATCCGACGATGCGGTGGTGGGGTCTTAAATTGGCAACGCGGATGAGATCCGCCGCTGTGTCATCAAGATGCCCTTCCGGTTCACGATAAACCAGCCACGGAAATTCGTGTCGTAATTGTTCCAGCGGAGGAGTGTCTGTCAGTTGGACGACCCCGCAATGACGGCATTCATGCCATGAGATCGTTTGCCGGAACGCTTGTTTGTCAACGTTCGCTATGAACTGATTTGTCACGGCCAAGTCCCCAAAATCCGTCACAAAGCGGGGCTGCGACGCGCGGCAAACACGACAGTGAGAAAGAACCTTGATGGGATTTTTCTTGAGCATCACCGGCACAATCTACTCAAATGTAATATAGCCGTGATCGCCGGTGTACCCGGCTTGTTCATACAGCCATTCCCATTCTCGTGGGGTATGGAACGCCCGGCATGTCAATTGCCAGTAAAGCAAGTTCATCTTTTCTCGCTCGTTGCGGTACGTCTCGACAACGATATATTTGCCACCGCGTCCGACTCGCTCGATCCCCTGGATTGCTGACCAGAGATCGTAGTTGTGGAGATTGTGAAGAGCATTCAGGCTGATAACCAGATCGAAAGATTTGTCAGGGTAGGGGAGGCTGGCTGCGTCGCCAACCTGTAAAAATGGTCGAACTTCTTCTTTGGAATTCTCGATCGCATATTGGGAAATATCGATCCCGGCAATTTTTGCACCGGGGACGACTTGGGTGAATTCATACAGCAGAAACCCCTTGCCACAGCCGACGTCCAAGATCGTCGAGCCGGGTTTCAGGTCGTAGTGTTTCGCGATGGCTTCCGCCACGGGTCGCCAGCGACCATCGTAACGGTAACCCCCGTACCCGATGTGCCGTTCGCCGTCCCAATAGTCACGGCCGAATTGTAAGGCGATCTCGGCACATTCGGCTTTATCATGGTCGAGCACTCGCTGACGATAATCTCGCTTGGTTGCCTTGTGAACAGACGAGAGAAAATCAAAGTAAGCCATCGGTACTTTCGTAGTAAATCGGTAGCGTTCAAGGTTTGTGGTTGTACGACAATGGCAGCTGACGAATTTCCGTCAGATTGGACTGGACCCAGTTTATGACCTCCTTCAGACCCTCGGCAAGGGTGACCTCAGGTTGCCAACCTAACTCGGATCGAGCAAGAGTTGAATCGATCACGTAGGCGGCGTCCTGACCAGGACGCTCGTCGACTGCGATCGTGGAATCGGTGAAGGAATGTCCCAGTTCTTTGCACATTTGTTGGACGACATCACGAACGGCAATCCCCTGATCCGGGGACAGGTGATAAATCTGTCCAATGCGACCTCGTTCCAGAATTGCCAATTCGCCCCGTGACACGTCACGAATGTGGATGTACGACTTGACGGCTCGGCCACCACCGTGCAATTCGATCTTTCGACCTGTCTGTAAATAAATGGCTGAGCGAGGAATGATTTTGAACAATTGCTGCCTCGCCCCATAGACGTTGGTGGCACGAACGGTGAGTAGCGGAAAATGGAATTGCTTGCGATAGGCAGACAGCAAAAAGTCGGCCCCCGCTTTCGAGGCGGCATAAGGCGTGCTCGGGTTTATCGGGGCATCTTCAGTGACTTGTCCAACACACGTGCCGTAGACTTCAGGTGACGAAACGTGCAGATATCGCTCGAGATAATTCTGACGCCTGAGATGATTGATCATCTCTGACAGAGCGACACAATTCGTTTGAAACCAATGTTCTGGATGATCCCAACTCGGAGCAACTTCACTTTGAGCGGCGAAATTGACGATCCAGGCTGGCCTTTCGGCGTCCAACAGTTTCAGAAGCGTTGGCACGTCGTGGTTCATGTCCAATTGATGATATGTGAACCGTGATCGGTCGTGTCGTTCGAGATATCTCAGGAATAACGACGATCGTTCTGCCGATCGGCTGATTCCTATCACCCGGTATGCAGGTTGATCGAGCAAAAGATCCACAAAGTCCTGGCCGGAAAACGAATTCGCACCCAGAACGACGACCGTTCGTTCACCAGGTTTCAAAGTTGGCATGGTTGCTTCAGTCTGCACGAGATTTTCCTGGTTCTTCAAGGCAGATGGAGTCGATTCGAGCCCGGCCCCCGTCTTGATCCGGTCAAAAAGCTTTCATCGACGTGTTTTACAGACTTTTCCTTGGAACATCGACCATGTGCGGTCAAACGAGTTTTCTTGATTTGAGCTGAATTCGAAATCGGTTCACTGTCAATTAAGCTTCGTTTCGTATTCTGGACGAAGCGGATGCAATCCAAGGTGGATGATCTGAGTGCTCACGGAATCATGTGTTAAGGAAACATTTATGCCAATGAAGTTGATCACACTGGCGTGTGGACTCGTTTGCGGGGTCGGTCTCGCGATCGTCGTCCAGGCTGCGGGAAGTCGTGGAGAGGATGACCGAGGACTGGATCGGCGAGAAATCCGGGAAGACCGCCGAGCTTCAGCAAGCGCGAGTCGTCGTGAACGCGACGACGATTTTGATCGAGACGACGAACTTAGCGACCGTCGCAAGGCAATCGAGCGCGGCGATCGCCGCAGACAACGTCAAGCATTCAACGATGATCGAATCGAACGTCGAGACGAACGTTGGGAATTGGCGGCTCGCGATGAACGTGACCGAAGTCGTCGTGGTGAAGAGGGTCGTCGGGCTGAATTTAACGGGCCGCGTCGCGGTCGTGAAACTGCAGAACAAAGCCCACGTTCAGCTGCGAGACAGAGCGATGGGCCGCGTGGCCCCGAAGTAAGACGACCGGGAATCGCGCATACTCGCGGCCAACGCGAATGGGAAGAACGAGCACCACGCGGACGTCGTGAATTCGCCAACAGGGAACCGAATTGGCGTCCGGAAGAACATCGACGACCCGAGCGTGGCGGTGAACGATTCGCAGACCATCAGCCGCGCGGTCATCGCGGCTTCCGTGGCGGAGATGGACATCCCGACTGGGTCAGGCATCGATTCGCCGAACATCGCCCTGGCGGATACGGTAGTCCCCGTCCGTTCCCTGGTGGACACCAATTTGGACGTGGGCCGTTCCGAGGACCTGCTGGTTTTGGCTCCGGTATTGGGCACCCTGGTTTCGGCGGTCACCAATTCGCCGGACATCGTCCCAGTGGATTCGGTGGTCCCCGTTCCTTCCCTCGTGGACCTCAATTTGAGCATGGGCCATTCCGACGACCAGCTGGCTTTGGCCCCGGTAACGAGCACTCTGGGTTTGGCGGACACCACTTCGCCGGTCTTCGTCCCGGTGGATCCGGTGGTCCCCGTCCGTTCCCTGGTGGTCCTCAATTCGTTCGTCGTCCCGGCGGATCAAGGTCAATGTCGGGCGGCGGAGTTCCCCCTCATGGCTCACCCTTTAGTCATCTCGATCAAAATTCCGATGGAAAGATCACAAAGGACGAAGTCATGCAGTTGTTTGCCAAAGTCGACGTCAATGGTGACGGCGCGGTGACTCGGGAAGAACTCGCGAGAATGGCCATGTCTGGCGGCTCGCATACGGCCACTCCTCACCAGACACCTCGGGAACAAAGCGGGCATGACGTAAGTCCTCCTGGGCGACCGCATGCTGGTGCCGAAGGGCATCCAAATCCTCCGCCACATGGAATGGGTCCTGGCCGACCAGGGCCGTTGGGCGGTCAAGGTTTTGGACCAGGGCCGGGTGGCAGGTCGGGGCCAGGTGGATTTCCGGGCGGATTTGGTCCTGGTGGCCGCGGAGCTTCATTCGGTGCTCCAGGTCGGTCAGGTCTTCATGGTCCGAGTTGGGAACTGATGCTGAATCAGTTTGACAAAGACCACACAGGATTCATCACGAAGGAGGCCGTTCCACCAATGCTTTGGGATCGGATTTCGAAAGCCGACACGAATGGTGACGGAAAAATTTCCAAAGAAGAACTTGAAGCACAATATAAGGCGTCTCAGTTCCGGCATCCGGAAACAGGCAAGGATTCAACGAAACCCGCTGAATCCCCCAAGGACGCCAAGCCTGAAGAAAAGAAACCTGAGGAGAAGCCAAAGGACAATTTGCCGCAGACTGGTTCACGCCTTTCGGATGACGGGTTCAGAATCGGGTAATCGATCGCGCGTTGGCCGGCTCACACCTCGTTCAGACTTTTTTCAAACATGTCATGCCTGCCTGTACCCAGGCAGGCATGACATGTTTTCAACCGATCCTTTCTTTGCCAACCCAGGGACGCAACACTTCGGGAACAATAATGCTGCCGTCGGCCTGCTGGTAGTTTTCCAGGATCGCAATGATCGCTCGAGTGACGGCGATCGCCGTTCCGTTGAGCGTATGCACGTACTTCGTTCCTTTCCAGTCGGGTGACTTGCATCGAATCCCCAAGCGTCGGGCTTGGAAGTCGGTGCAGTTTGAGGCGGAAGTGACCTCGCCCCATTCCCCCGCTTCACCTCGACCAGGCATCCATGCTTCGAGATCGAATTTGCGATACGCGGGACCACCCAGGTCGCCCGATGCAATATCGAGAACTCGGTAAGGAATGCCAAGTCCTTGAAAGATTTCTTCTTCGATCGCCACGATTTCAGCGTGAATCGCGTTAGACGATTCAACGTCGGGAGCCGTGAAGGCGAACATTTCGACTTTGGTAAATTGATGAACCCGGTAAATGCCGCGTGTCGCTTTGCCGTGAGCACCCGCCTCTGTCCGGAAACAGTGCGAAATGCCGGCAAACTTGATCGGCAGTTGACTGGATTCAAGAATCTGATCCTTGTAGATCCCACCTAACGGAATTTCCGCTGTTGCGACCAGGCACAAATCGGTACCCGCGATCGAATAGATCTGGGTTTCATTCCCGCGAGGCTGGTAACCGGTTCCTTCCAGGACTTCGATCTTTGCCATGTCCGGCGTCGTGTGCAGAGTAAAACCGTGATTCACCAGTTTTTGCACGGCGAACTGCGTGAGTGCCAACTCCAGAAGAACCGCTTCATTCTTGAGAAAATAGAAACCGTGACCGGCTACTCGTGCCCCGGCTTCCAGATCGAGCAGTCCATGCTTTTCGGAAAGCGCGACGTGATCGAGTGGTTGGAAATCAAACTGTCGAGGCGTTCCCCATGTCCGCACGGCCTTGGAATCGGCTTCTTCTCCCACCGGCGTTTCGGGATGGGTCATGTTCGGAATCGACATCAATGTCGTTCGAAGATCCGCTTCGATCTCTTTCAGCTTCGATTCGAATCCGGGTGCCGCAAGCTTCAGCGTCTTACCCTCTTCGATCAACGCCTTTTTGACATCCGGAGACTTTTCCTTCGGAATGGCCTGAGCAATTTCATTCTGACGTTGGCGGTCTTTATCGATGGTGACAATCAGTTGGCTGCGAAGTTCACGCAGTTCGAGCAGGCGATCAAGGTCTACGGCGACATGCCTGTGCTGGCAGTTCGTACGAACGGCATCCAAATTGTCACAAACGAATTGCAGGTCGAGCATCATGCATCCAAACGGCTAAAAAAGGTGTCATCCAAAGTTTCGGTTCCGATGAGAATCCATAGATTAGGAAACGTCTGGATTGTGTAACAGGGTAATTGCGTTGTTTTCAGTCCCGATCCCTTCCCTCGGAAGCCTTCAGTCGACATGATCTTGGCTGAAACGGATAATTTGAGGATCGGCGGACGCAACTTTTTTTGAGTTGCCGCGTTTAACCTTTTACAATTCGGCGAAATCGGAAATTCGATTGCCGTGAGATATGAAACCGTGGCCTTGACGACAACTCCTCCCGCAAATGTCGATGAATCGGGATACCTTCACGATCCTGAAGTGCAATTGATGCTGCGCGTGAAGCAAGGGGACGACGACGCGTTTACACAGCTGGTCAAGACGTATCAGGACCGGCTGGCGACGATTTTCTTCCATATGACGCAAAATCAAGAGGCGGCGGAAGATCTGGCGCAGGATGTTTTTATGCGGATTTACCGGGCTCGCAACGGATACCAGCCGTCAGCCCGTTTTTCCACATGGCTTTTTCGAATCGCTAATAATCTGGCCATCAATTCGCATCGAAACAAATCGCGTCGAAAGGAAGTTCCGCTTCCCGTTGGCGAATCGACGTCCATGTCAGGAGTCCGTCCTGAAAGCCAGGTCCTCGCCGATAAATCCGCTTTGATGCCGACTCGTCAAATCGACAAACACGAATTGCAACTGGTGGTCCAAAAGGCGATTGAACAATTGAATGAACGTCAGCGGCTGACAGTGCTGCTGCACAAGTTTGAAGGAATGAGTTACTCAGAGATCGCGGAAACGATGGAGATGACCGTCCCCGCCGTCAAGTCAATCTTGTCGCGTGCCCGGGATACTTTACGGACTGCGCTGGAACCCTATATGCAATTGGGGAAATGACCGAGTCGAATTTTTGTTTAGCGTCCACTTTCAAGAAACACCATGGAAAAAACCGTCCGCCTTAACGCCGATCAGCGTGAAGATCTGGTGGCCTATCTCGACGGGGAACTCCCCGACGAGGAAGTCCAGCAGATCGATCACATCATCGCTCGCAGTGAGGTGGCTCGCCATGAAGTCGAAGCGCTGGCGCGAACATGGGAAATGCTTGATATCCTTCCGTCCTCAAAGGCTTCGGACGATTTTGCCAGCAAAACCATGACCAATCTCAAAGTCATGGAAGCCCCGTTTATCCTCGAAGATCAATGGTATTATCCGTATTTGAAACGGGCCGGGGCGATCTGTTGTTGGTTGTTGTGCCTGGGACTCAGCGGCTGGCTTGGGTTTCAAATCACACGATACTGGGTTCCCAATCCCCATGAAGAATTATTAAAGGATCTGCCCGTTATCGAGAATCTGGATCAATACCAGGACGTTCGCGAGATCGAATTCTTGAATTTGCTGAAACAGTCGAGCGTGTTTGACGAAGCACAGGAGAAATGAGAAATGGAATTTCGCTCGTCAGTCATACTCTTTTTGGCCTGGTTTGCGTTATTGCCGGAAAATTTGCAGGCGATTGATCAACAGGCAATCGCGTCGCGAACGGACCAGTTGCGCAAAATGTCGGAGATCGAACGCGGACATCTCAATCGAAATATCGAAGAGTATCAAAAGCTGAGCAACACGGAAAAACAACATTACCGCCAGTTGCATGACGAATTGAAACACGATGCCTCGACCGGCGGATCGTTGACGAGGTTGATGCAGACTTACAGTCTTTGGGTGCAGACATTGACCCCGACTCAGCGGGACGAGTTAAAGAAAGAGCTGGTTCCGGCCCAGAAACTGGCGCTGATTCGGCGATTCAAGGAAGAACAAGACGAGTCGAGTGATCTACTAGATTCACACGTCGAGACGCCAGCTGAAACAGTTCCTGATGAACCGGCTCAACAGTTCATTTTGAACTTCAACAAGCGCGAGGCGTTGTGGTTGAAAGATCTCAAGGCAGTCATGACGGTACTTGTCGATCGACTTGCCACCGAAAAAATGCGGCCGGAATTCAACGACGCGCGACTTCCGGAATATATGCCGATTATCCATGCGAGCGTTCAGTCGTACGGTGGCGACTATCGAGAATGGCCAAATGAAAAACTACTTCAGGACATCACATCAACACTCAATAAAGACCTGTTTCCGCAGATGAATAAACAGGACTTCAACACGCGACGAGCAGGGGTCGTCCGGATGCTTTTAATGGGAATCATGAAGCAGGCTCATGACTCGGTGCGATTTCCGACCGAAGACGAGAGGCTGCAGGTCCTGAAAGATCTGAAACCCGAAGAACGCGAACGCGTCCTGAGTTTACCCAGCGAAAGGGCCATCGGATTTCTCAATCGGAAATGGATTCAGGCAAAGGGTGGTGAGTCGTGGGCAGATTTTCAGAAGATTCCCGAATATCGCCGCCAGATTGAAGACCTGTTCAGTCGACTGGAAGTCCAGCCGCCTCCTCGATTCATACAAAAACCGAGAAAAGGGAACGAACGACCGGGTGATAACAAAGGTGACGGAAAACGCTCCACGCCAAATCGACCCAACACAACAAAGGGAAATTAGGATCGGTGGCATACCAGACGTCCGAATGATGTGCCACTGCTCCGACCGTCTTCGGTCAAGCAGTGCTCTTCGACCGACAAAAGGTGAAGACACTGCTTCTCCGAAGACTCCGATGCAGTGGCACAAATTCGTCATTTCGAAGTCCGACGATGTAATCGTTCTTCAAGACTAGGCAGAACAATGTCCCGCTGGCCGTTTATCGCTGTCGTCATTCTGGTTCTGTTACCGTTGACGCTGATGGCTGGCGTAGGGGGCTGGGTGCTTTGGCAATCCGGCCATTGGTTTTGGATTTCCTGGACGCTTAGTATTTGCTGGATCGGAGCGTGGCTTGTCTACCGATACGCGAAGCGAGTTGAAGTCCCGCTCCCCGAGATTGGGTCCAAAATCCATTGGACACCTCGGGATCACGCCGCTGCGGCGTTAATTGAAGCCGAGCAAAAGCGGGTCTCAGTCTACACCGGTGAGCAACTGGCTGACCCTCAGTTCTACACGACTCGAACAATTGAAATCGCGACAGAATTCGCCAAGCATTACCATCCGAATGCGACCGATCCACTCAGTTCCGCCTCTGTCGTCGAAATTCTCACGGCGCTGCAACTCGTCGCTGATGATCTGGAAACGACTTTGCGCGAGAGCGTTCCCGGCAGCCACCTGATCACGGTAGCGCAATGGCGTGCCTTGGCAAGTGCTCCGGCCTGGTGGAAGACCGCCAGCAATATCGGCTGGCTGGCCAGTATCGTATTCAATCCAACAAGCCTGGCCCGGTACGCCGTCTCGAAAGCATTTGTCGAACCACTCTCCCAACAGCTTCAGACAAACATGCTTGGTGCGTTTTACGCATTATTCGTCCGCCAGTTAGGGTTTTATCTGATCGAACTTAACAGCGGTCGACTGCGAGGTGGATCATCCGCTTATCGAGCGGCCATGCAGCGGCTGGAAGCGGCTCCGACAACGGAGTCTGAAGAGAATCAGCCCGCTTCGGCTCCGACCCCCGTCACCGTGACGATTGCCGTGATCGGCCAGGTGAAAGCGGGCAAATCGAGCCTCGTCAATTGCCTGCTTGGCGAACAACGGGCGGCGGTTGATATCCTGCCGCTGACGCATGCCGTCCAGCGATATGACCTGAAGCTTGACGACAATTCTGACCGACTCGTTTTGCTCGACACTCCGGGTTACAGCGATTCGGGTGCCACGCCTGAGCAATTGTCGGACACGTTTGAAGCTGTGCGAAATTCGGATCTCGTGCTGCTTGTTCTCGACGTCCGGTCCCCGGCCAAACAAGCCGACGTGGCCACGTTGGAAAAGCTCGACGCATGGTTCCGAGAAAAACACCGGCTAAAACCCCCTTCGATTGTGGGTGTCGTTTCCAAGATCGATGGCTTGAGCCCCATGATGGAGTGGTCACCTCCCTATTCGTGGGAAGAACCGACTCGACTGAAAGAACAGAACATTCGAGCAGCACTCGAATTCGCCAGAAAAACCTTCGGCGATCGTCTGGCGTCGATTGTCCCGGTCTGTACTGACCGAGAAAATGGTCGAGAATTCGGGATCAACGAATACCTTCTCCCGACCGTGTCGCTGCTGCTGGACGAAGCCCGAGCTTGCTCGCTGGTCCGATCATTGCATCGCGATTATGACCAGCAGCGAGCCTGGCAGGTTGTGTCCCAATTCATGTCCGCCGGATCAAAACTTCGAGAGTTCATGCCGGAACTTTTGAAAACGGAACTCGGCAAAGCCGCCCAATCAATCCTGAAAACCGTGATCAGGAAGTAAACGCGCAAGTATCCCTTGATTGGTGTCGGTGTTGTGGCCTAAGATCGATGATAATTGCTGCCTGAAAATGATCCGTAAGGATCGCCCGCCTCGGCCTTTACCGCCTGAAACAGGAGCCCGCCAATGCTCGACTTTTTTCCTGGAACAATGAAAACTTGTGCGGGCTTGTCCCGTCGCAGCTTTCTCCAAGTCGGCTCACTGAGCGGTTTGGGGATTTCATTGCCATTTGCCTTGGCACAACAAGCATTGGCGAAGACAAAAGGGGCAACGGAAGGTGGAAAGAATACCTCCGATGTGAATTGCATCCTGATCTGGACTCAAGGGGGTACCAGCCATCATGACACGTTTGACCCCAAGCCGCAGGCACCGATTAACGTCAAGGGCGAATATGGGGTGATTGATACCAGCGTTCCCGGTGTGCAATTCACCGAGATCGTTCCAAGGATGGCCCGCGAACTTGGACGTTTCGCCGTCTTACGCGGTTGGAATCCAATGAACGGTAGCCACGGCGTTGCCGATCAACATCTGATGTCCGGCCGTCCGTTTAATCCGTCCGTCCACTACCCGACGATCGGCTCGGTTGTCAGCCACGAGATGGGCTTCAAGACCGCCATGCCACCGTTTGTCCAACTCGGAAACGCTGTCGACCGGACCTTCGGCGGCGGTAAGGCGGGTATTCTGGGTCTGCAACATAACGCTTTCGAGATTCTGGCCGATCCGAACGCCGACAACTTTGTCGTCCGAGATATTTCTCCGCCAGCGGGGATTTCGAACGAACGAGTCGATCGCCGCAAACGCGTCCTCGGGATGGTCGATTCATTGCAACGTTCGACCAGCGTACAACCTGCCGACTATGAAGCGCTGGACGAAAACTACAAAACCGCTCTGGAAATGATTACCGCCCAGGAAACTCGACGAGCCTTCCAATTGGACAAAGAAGATCCCCGTTTGCGTGAGCAGTACGGGAAAAACTCGTTCGGACAAAAATGTTTGCTTGCCCGTCGTCTGATTGAATCCGGAGTCCGTTTCGTGACGGTTTCAGACGGAGGCTGGGACACTCATCAGGCCAATTTCAGCAGTTTGAAAAGTGGTCTGGTGCCGCGAGTCGACCAGGGTTTGCCGCAACTGCTGATCGATCTGGAACAGCGTGGTTTGCTCGAGAAAACTCTGGTGGTCTGGCTGACCGATTTCGGCCGAACACCCAAGATTAACTCCGCCAGCGGACGAGATCACTGGGCCTCAGCCGGCTTCGCCATCATGGCCGGTGCGGGTGTTCCGGGCGGCAGTGTTCTCGGTGCCACGGATGACGAAGGGGGCCAGCCGATCCGTAACCAATACTTCAGCGAAGACATCGTCGCCACCATCTATCACAAACTCGGTCTGCCTCTCGATCTGCACGTCCAAAGCCCAGACGGCCGCCCCGTCAGGCTGATCGAAGGTAACTTGATCAAAGAATGGGTCTGATTTGTCGGAGCGACAAGCCAACACCCGTAGCATGGGCTTTAGCCCGTGCCTCTGCCTCTTGCTTCATCGAAACAGGCTCTCCTCTATTTTCTTAGTGAAATGCGAAATCAAAGAGGTTAAGCCACAGATGAACGCAGATTCACACTGATAAGAGGAAATTAAAGGAAAAAGAGTTTTCTGGTATCTTTCTCGCGATTTCTGTGTCTTTAACTGGGGGGTTCTGTGTGCATCTGTGGCTGAAATCTCTTGAAATAAATTGTTTAGCCCGCAGCCATCGACGCAGGCGGATCGGCGTCAAGCCGACCTCTTCGAACGTCGCTGGACAATGACTGAGATCACTGAATCAAGCGTACCGCAATAACCAAACGCTCGATGACGCCTCGGCTTTGTCAGTGCTGCCGGTTGACTCGCTTCTCTTCGAGCCGCGGTTAAAAGGTGAAAACGACTTCGTCGTTTACCGGCCTCCAAACTGCAATTGATGAAGCCGTTTGAACGCGTTTTCAGCAGGTATCGGAACCTCTTCGTTGACAAGTTGCGGTTGGATTGAGTTCCACCACTGGTCGTACGCCTCGCTGAGCTGAGCGACGACCTCAACATGTTGATTCGCGACATTTGTTTGTTCCCCAGGATCAGCCGGAACATCAAACAGCTCGGCTTGTGCGAAGCTCGTGCGCGTGGGCTTCTGTGTGTCGCATACCAGATGCCAGCGCGATGTGCGGACGCTGCAATTCGCGAACTTGTATTCCTGTTGCTCCCCTTTGGGCCAGCGTCCGACGTGAGTGATCAGGATTCGCGATGGCCATTCCGCTTGCGGGTTGTTGAGCAATGGAACAAGACTGCGGCCTTCCACTTGTTTTTGAATCTCGCCTGATAGCGACACACCTGCAAACTCGGCGAGTGTTGGAAAGAAATCGATATGAGCCGTGAGCGACTTCACGTCGGCAGGCTTCAACGTCCCCGGCCATCTCCAGAATGAGGAGGCTCGCGTCCCGCCCATCCAGGGTGTTCCCTTTTGACCCCGCATGCCTGCGTTAAAGACCCGCGTTCCAGCGGTTCCCCCGTTGTCATTCATGAAAATGACGAGCGTTTCTCGCTCGATCTTCCACTCGTCAAGTTTTGCCAGCAGCCTTCCCACGTTGTCGTCGATGTTGGCGATCATCCCGAAGAATTTGGCGACGTTGTCATCTTTGACCTTGCCAACGTAACGCGCCCTATCTTCAGGGCGGACATCCAGCGGCGCGTGCGGCGTGTTGGTGGCGATATGGGCATAGAATGGCTGACTGCCTCGCGTCTGATCGATCCAACGGAGAGCCTGAGAGAAAAACACATCAGTGCAATAACCCTTAGTCTTCTCGAAGACCCCGTTGTGAAGAATCAACGGATCGTCGTAGCGGTTTCCGGGAGCGTCGCCACAGCTACCCGGATACGACTGGCCAATCCCGCCTGCTCCATGAATAAAAACCTCATCGAACCCGCGTCGATTCGGCTGGTATTCAGGTTCATCCCCGAGATGCCACTTCCCAAAGATCCCCGTCGAATAGCCCGCTGCTTTCAATACCTGTGCGATCGTAACGGCACCAAGCGTCAGTCGCTCGCGCTCGTTGATAGTATGAGTGACCCCGTTCCGAAATTCATGACGCCCGGTCATCAGGGCCGATCTTGTCGGCGAACAAGTCGGGCTGACATGAAAGTCCGTGAATCGAACCCCTTCGTCATGAAGTCGATCCAGATTCGGTGTCGTCAAAACAGGATTGCCATGCGCTGAAATGTCTCCGTAACCCTGATCGTCCGTCAAAATGAAAATAATGTTGGGTCGTCTGGGCAGATCGTCAGCAGCACTGATTTCAAATGGAAACAAGCCGAAAACAGCACTCGTCACGACACACCACACCACCCGAACCATTCGACAATTCATGTGTACCATCTCAACTTCTGCCAATTGTTCTGAATTATTTTACATGTGATTGCTGACATCGTAATTCAAAATTCGAATCGTTGTCCCCAAAACGACTGCATGCTCCGGCTTCAATTTGATACTGCGAGACACAAATACATGTGACCCCAACTCGTCACCGATGAAAGCGTTCGGATTCTCGGCACGAATCTTTTGAACTTCAAGCGGGAACGTGAGTGTACCCAGAGGCAATTCTCGTTCGATTTTATTCGTTGGATTCCGAAACAGGCTTCGGTTTATTGTCCGGCACTTCTTCCTTGCCGTATTGCGAAAATTCCTTGTGAAGTTTGAGACCAAGTTGCTTCAAATTCTCTTTCACCTTCTCATTTGCCGCTCGTTGTTGTTGCATCCGGTAATTCGGCAGATTGAGGAGACAATGGATTCCGTAGGCAGTCATAGGGATGGCTACCAACAAAAGAAATACGCCAACACCAATCATGAGCCAATGTCGGGTTTCGTTCTTACCAGAGTCATCTTGTCCAACGGAGTCATTCATTTTTTGTCTGCACGGGATGTGGTTCGGACGAATTGATCAAGGCTAGTGAAAGGTAACGAATTTCGATTATACGGACTAAATCGGACATCACCAACATCATGCATCCGATGTTCCGTCGCCACAGTTTGAAAAACTCCCTCACGTTACCTCCCCACCCTCGATTGCTGTGTTTTCAGTATTGTCTTTGAAATCATTTTTGTGGGGCTTTGAAAGCGAAAGCCAAAGGGATACGAGCGTCAACGGAATAACCACGGACCAGTACGGCAAGATCCGAAATCTCACCCCGCCGTCAGGGTTTAACGCAGTGAGCCAAATCAAATACGACTTAATCGGAGACAGGCCGCAGATTCTCTGGAGTGAATCTCGGTAGCAGAGTCAACGGGATGACGATTGGCAGCGTCACGACGCCGACCTTTCGTCGCCATCCTCGAATGAACTCGCCCATATGATTCATTCTGCCGTTTCTGGGTGGGGTTGACGAGGCGATTGGGAATCGTGAGGACGGGGTTTGCTTAGGAGTAGCCAAGCGGAGATGAGTGTCAGGGGGACAACGATGGACCAGTATGATACGAACACCGTCCGCCTCACAAAAGCAATCCGTCGGTCTAACTTGTAGTGGCCTTCCTGCTTGTAAATGCCGATTGCAAAGCATTGAAATCGCCATCCGACCGATTTGTCGAGGTAGAAGAGGTACATACTCCGGTCGCAACAGAATAGCGAGCGCCAAGTAAGAGAGTTCCAAAACGCTTTCTCTTCCGTGGTTTCAGAATCGAAAAGCAAATAACCATGCACCGAACTCAGTTCGGCTTTCGTATTTGCGCCACAGGGAATGGACAGAGTGTCGTGATACGTTTCTCCCCTCATGAGAAGGCTCATGCTCACACACGCCAGCACCAGCGCCAAACAGCCGTTCTTCCTTTTCCACCCCCGAAAAAACTCACCCATGATTCCTCCGGAACGAATCGACCATCAATCCATCGGTCTTGCGTGCCTGATTCGCAGGGGAATACAATGTCAAAATGTCTTGAGTCCGTCAATCGGGAGTATCACTTCTTCCTCATCCAGCGGCCTGATCAATAATTTTGGAAAATGACGAAGTTCCGAAATGAATAAAATGGTTCAGAGTGAGTTTTCAAAAATCGACCGCCGATTGAGTTTTGGTCTCGTGATTTACGGCGTGATCAATTTGATTGCCTGTGCCTACTTTGTTTCTGGTCTGGACGCGCTCTTTAATCAGCAGGTCACGTCAATTCTTTTATTGATCCTGCTCGGATCGATTTTTCTTGGTCCACCAGTTGCGTTCCTGATCGTGTTCACGATCACCGTCGTCTGTCTATTCGCCGATTACGCTGGTCCAAACTCAGCGATTTCCAGTCTCATGATCGTTGGGAGTCTGTGTGTAAGTTTCATGAACATCATGGCGTGCCCGTACATGTGAAGGATTCGGTGTTCAGAATCGAGCTAGAGCGTCACTTTCGGAACCGTTGGATTTCGGTAGTAAACGTTCAATTTCCCAAAAATCCTTTCCATTCGAGTTCCGCTTGCAGATTGGCGACTTGATGGCGATACTTCGCCACCGTAACTTAGCGGTCTTTCCGCCCGCCAACATGGCGGCGAATGGCGTTAAAACGCGATTGAATGCAAACAAGCGCCTGTAGCTCAGCTGGATAGAGCAACGGATTTCTAATCCGTCGGTCGGAGGTTCGAATCCTCCCAGGCGTAGTTATTTACCCTTGTTTTCGGTCATCACGAAGCGAAGATCAGTGAAATCGTTGAGCGGGTCCAGCAAAAATTTGCTGCCGTCCTGTCAAAGTTAAAAATTTTGGAACCACAAGCGGCAGCCTTGTGCCGCCTGTGGCTCTAACTCGAATTCTCGTTAAAAACGAAGAGCACTGGCGAGCGATGACGCACGCCAGTGGCACACTCAACCACTCATCTCGACGTTGACGGGCTGCTCCTATGAGTCGTAAGGTTGCCGTGTTGAATGCCTGTGTTTCGGCTTGTCGACCTGAGCAGATCGGCTCTGGAATCAGCGTTCTGATTGTGTGTGCGGTCATTTTCGTGACCGGCTGCGGCCGAGTCGGTCACGCGACATCTGCGCCTCAAGCACAGAATTCGGCTCAGCTAAATCCGGAATCGGAGGCATTACCAATGGACCGCCCCTCGCTTGAAAGCCTGTTTGCCAGCCCCGACGACTTTGAACTGACGAATGAGTTATTCAGGCGCATCGCGGAACTGAGTGATGGTAGTGATCTGGATGCCTTGAGCAAGTTGCCGGAACCTCAGCGCGTTGTGCTTCACGTTTGTGGAGCATCTGGAATTATCGGTAACGGTGGATTTCGTTATTTGTTCGAGGGTGACTTGGCGGATTTCCAGGGGATTGCGGAATCCTATGAACTGATCAATTCCACACGGGCTTCGGCTGCCATTCGCGGAGCGCTCGCTTTGTTTCCGAATTCCCAGCCCCCCGGCAAGGTTGATCAACGGTTGACGTACCTTGAGAAACTTGGTGGCCCCGCTCTGGAAAAGTTGCAACAGTACAGCGAGGAATTTTGGGATTGCGGTCGGGAAACAAAGCGGCTTTTGGGGATCTACATTCGAGCGCACAAGTCAGAATTCGCCAGCCTTGGGCTAAATTCGGGGGAAGGTGTCGGCGAATCGAAAGAATTGCCATTTCCAGGGCGAGATGCCGAGCAAGATGCTGTCGTCCCTTGGCTCAAAAGCATCGGTGCCAGCGTGAGTCGCAGATCAGATCTTCCTGCCGCCTACTTTACGAATTCGGGGATCACGCAACCGTCATCGGGTGATCCTGTTGTCACGGTAAATCTCAACGCACACCGAACTTGTACCGACGATGAAATTCGTCAGCTTTCCGAGTGCGACGCGTTGAAATCGCTGAGAGTTCTGGGTCTCCGCGAGTCCTTTGTCACGACCGAGGGATTTCGCCGCCTTTCGGCGTTTTCCACGCTTGAGAAACTTGAATTGGAGCACACGGACGTCAAGGACGACTGGCTGCCCCTGCTGGCGGAGAATCGCGAACTGAAGATCCTGGATTTATCCAGCACTCAAATCTCAGACAGTGGCCTCGCAGCACTCGCTGAAATTCGCTCGCTGCACGATCTCACCCTCGCAAGGACAAAAGTCCAAGGACATGGCCTGGCGGACCTCTCCCGGTTACCGATGCTCCAGGTGCTTTCCCTTTTCGAAGCGCCAGTCACTGATGAGGGGCTTGCCCGGCTGTCTGAACTTTCACAACTCACATCACTTCGGCTTGATCACACGGCCGTTTCGGATAGGACGATGGAACAAATTGGCCGATTGACCGAATTGAAGCACCTGGGTCTGTCAACAACCGGAGTCACTGATCGCGGACTGCGACAGTTGGAACAGCTTCGAAAGCTAGAGGTTCTGTATTTGTCCGGTAATCCTATCGATGGTTCAACATTCTCAACATTGTCGACACTTCAACATCTTAGGCAGCTGGATCTCTACGAGACTGCCGTGAATGATGCGGCGGTTAAGCACATTTCATTGCTCGGCAATTTAACCGAGCTCAATCTCTCATCGACACGAATCACGAACGCCTCGATTCCGTACCTCGTTAAACTGATAAAACTCAAATCATTGAGCATCTCAGAGACGCGGCTGAAAGATGGAATGGAAATCAGGCAGTTCGAACAACTGAAGTCCCTTAGATTTCTTTCCTTCCCCGACCGTTTCCCAGAAAACAGTCGCAACATCAGCTATCTACGTAACAAACTTCCCGGCGCGGAAATCGAATAATTTCTGGATCACGAACTGCTTTGCTCTGGCACAGGATCTTTGAAACACGTGTGATGTTGAGATTATTTGCATGATCTACGATGCGGAAATCCCCGTGCAGTACGATGTTTGGGATCTGGGCGCACTTATCATGCACGGGTGCCAGTAAGTTTGGCACAGTCTGTGGGCTGGGGGAATTCTTCGAGCGAAATCCTCAAAACTTCTGCGGGAAAAGACGTTAAGAATCGCTGCGCAGGGTGAGTTGCTGCAAATGGTGGAAATGCTGGCACGCGAATTGCCAATCTCACCAACTTCGAGATTCTCGGCAGCACGGTGGCTGGTTGCTCGCCCCGTTGATGTGTCATCGCAGGGTTGTGATTCTTCGGCCGTGGCCAATTGGATCGTCGAGTTCGCGTTGCTGAGTCCCTTGCGCTTTGTGGCGCGAGTCGTAAGGCATTTCCACACCTTTGCACCTATGTACCGGATGTCCGTACCACGCCTTGAAGAGGAACAATATGAAGTTGAAACGTGTTAAGAAGTGGGCCAGTATCCTTGTGATCGCAATGACTGCGACAATATCAGGATACTATGCGTCGTTGTACGCGCAAGATGCGGACCCGAAACCGGAAGCTGCAGCTGCCGCGCCAGCCGAACCAGCGGCTGCTGAACCTGCTGCTGGTGAAAAGCCGGCCGCCGCGCCGCTCCCTGCATATTTCACAGGGACGAACGATCCCAAGGCTCCTTCCTGGCCAGATCCAACCGGCGGAAAAGCGGGTACATGGGTTACACCGTCAGATGGACCAATCGGCGACGGCAACCCGGCTGCGATGACGGTCGACAAATTGTACGACCGAATCGTTCATAACATGTATTCGATCAACATGGTCTGGGTCATGGTTGCTGGCTTCCTTGTCATGTTCATGCAAACCGGATTCATGCTGGTGGAAGTCGGATTGTGTCGGGCCAAAAACGCTTCTCACACCGCTGCGATGAACCTGATGGTCTATCCTCTCGGCTGCATCGCGTTCTGGGCTTACGGATTCGCAATTGGTTGGGGTAACTGGTTTAACGGACCGGTCGCTCCAGGTTGGTACGCGTCTCTTGGCCCTGGCTTATCTTTGCTTAACCAAGGGGTTGGATTTGGCGCTGCCAAGAACGACGCTGGAGAATTGACGGGAGCCTTTGCTTACGGATTGATGGGAACAAAAGGCTTCTTCCTCGAAGGTCTTGATGACGTCAGCGTATTGGCAATGTTTTTCTTCATGATGGTGTTCATGGATACGACTGCCACGATTCCAACGGGATCGATGGCAGAACGCTGGAGCTGGAAGAACTTCTGCTTGTACGGCGTCTGGGTCGCGTTGCCTTATTGCCTCTATGCGAACTGGATTTGGGGTGGTGGGTGGCTGGCCAACTGCGGTGCAACGATGGGTTTCGGTCACGGAGCGGTCGATTTCGCTGGATCGGGAGTTGTGCATGCGATGGGAGGGGCTTTGGCCTTGGCTGGGGCAATCTGTATTGGCCCACGAAAAGGCAAATTCATCAATGGCAAGCCCGTTCCGATGCCAGCCCACCACGTTCCGATGGTTGTTGCGGGAACTTTCATCCTCGCCTTCGGCTGGTTCGGTTTTAATCCAGGTTCAACGCTTTCCGGAACTGACCTGCGAATTAGTGCGGTTGTCGTCAATACGATGATCGCGGGCGTTGTCTCATGTATTACATCGATGTTCACTCTTTGGGCCAAGGGGTTGAAGCCAGATACGACGATGCTTTGCAACGGCATGTTGGCTGGTCTTGTCGCGATCACTGCACCGTGTGCGTTTGTAGACAGTAAGTCTGCTGCGGTGATCGGTGGCATCGCCGGTGTGCTGGTTGTCTTGAGTGTCTTCTTCTGGGAAGGAATGGGGATCGATGACCCCGTCGGTGCGATCTCAGTTCACGGTGTGAACGGAACCTGGGGTGTGATCTCGCTCGGTCTGTTCGCAAACGGCACCTACGGTGGTGGGTGGAACGGTATCAATCGGAAGGAATGGGGCGGTACTCCAGAAGCCGCGGCTGATGGTGTTCGTGGTCTCTTTTACGGTGACACTTCTCAGTTGTATGCTCAATTACTGAGTGCGGCGGTCGTGCTCACGTTTGGATTCATTTCCGGTATGATCTGGTTCAAGTTCAGCAACCTGATCACCCCATTGCGAGTCAGTGAAGCCGATGAAATCGGTGGTCTTGATGCACCTGAAATGGGTGTTCTTGGATATCCTGAATTCACGACCAATCGTGACTGATTTCTGTCAGGTATCGAACAGGGGGTGGCCCAATAGGGCCATCCCCTGTTTTCGTTTGGAAAGCAACAAAATGTTTTACCACAGGCAGTGGAACTTCGTACGATCCCGCGATCTGGACTGACACCTCCGTCAGCTTTACTTGCCACCGCCAACACATATGCCATGAGCGTTCTCAAAACACTCCAGTTGTCATCCCTTCAAGCCGACTCTCGTCGCCTCGCCCTTCATCAAAGATGCACCTGGAATTCAAATCCACAACCGTGTCGAGCTAAGAATCCTTTCTCGGGATCTCTCGGTCGCCGCAATTGCTTGAAAAAAAACATGCCCTTTGATATCACCTGTATAGACACTCAGTTGAATACACACGTCAGGTAAACTACTCGAAAATCAGCTTTCTTTATCAGTTCACAATCGATTGTTGTTATATTTTTCGACACCGATTCGAGTCGGCGCAGTCCTATGAAACGCGGGCTACGACTGTGCTACGACGCAAGATATTAGATTTCTGCGCCAGAATGACATGGCTTTGATGACGATTTCGTAACTCAATCTGATCGATGAGAGAACGTTAAAATGGACAAAATTCTATCCAAAAAGACCGGTATCTCTGAGATCACAAATCGTGAAGATCTCATCAACGCCCTGACCATTGGATCGCAGTTGGAGCACGGGCTGATGCTCATGTACCTCTACGCAGCGTATTCAATAAAATCGCTCCTGAGCGAAATCGAAGGGACGCCCGATGAGCGCCAGATTCGACGTGACAAGATTCGTAATTGGGAAGGAATGATTCTTCGAGTTGCTCGACAAGAAATGGAACATCTTGGCTTCGTCTGCAACATGCTCAGTGCGATTGGCGGAGCTCAGTATTTCGATCGGCCGAATTTTCCGCAGCTCCCAAAATTCTGGAGTACAGACCTTCCCATTGAGCTTGAACGGTTTTGTCCGACAACCCTGTTTCGATTCATGATGTTTGAGAAACCGGCCAAACTTCATGACCCGCTGTTTGAATACTGCAAGAATCTGTACGGTACTCATCGAGATAGCAAGATTTCAGCCGAATCACCTCAGCCACAAGACCCGGATTATCGAACGATTGGCGAACTTTACGATTTGATTCGCACTGCATTCAAAAAGATCCCCCAGGAATCACTCTTCATTGTCCCACCGGATTCCCAGGTTGACAACGATAAATTGTTCGGTAGCGGTGCCAGCGCAAGACAGATCTACAACATGAAAGTGTTCAAGGTTTGGGACCGAGTGTCTGCGGTCAATGCCGTGAACGAGATCGTTGAACAAGGTGAAGGAACAGATGTCGAAGCTCACGTTACGGTTAAAGATCTCGATCCAGAATGCCATTACATGCAGTTCCGCCGGATTTTCATCGAATACGTGCTGCGGTGTGATCCAGACAATGAGGAACTAATTGAAAGGCGAATGATTCAACCGCATACATTGAAATATGAAGCGGCCAGGGCGTGCGTGCGAAACCCGGCCCTTCAGTTGCATCAGGACACCCTTTCGTGCGATCCCTATGATGGAATCGGGGAACAGCCACCAATGAGCGTCGCAATCATCGACGATTCCTATACAAAGAAAGTGATGGGAGTTGCCAACGCATCATATGAGACGCTCGTGCAACTTTTGATTCGGTTATACGCTGGTATTGATGACTCGAGTTCCGAAACTTTCGGAATTGTTCAGACCGTCTTCTTCCCTTACATGACGATGGTGGTTCGACCTCTGGCAGAATTACTAAGTCGATTACCTGCGTTCAAACATCAACCCGATGGTCCGACTGCGGGAATGGCGTTTGAATATTACCGGACGATCGGCTTTCTGCCATATCGTCCTGCGGCCTGGATTTATCTGCACGAGCGAATGGAATCGGCTGCCATTGCCTTTGCCGAGGCTTCAAATGATTTGACGATTGAAAAACGGGCCGAATATGGCGTTGATTTCATTGGACAGAATCTGAAACGGATCGCGGACGATTTCAAAACATACATGGGGCTTTGAGTCATGCACGTTCTTACTCTGAACTTTGCAGGTTATGCAGAATGTCGTCTTGCCACCGACCCTGACCCCACGAATGAGACACGTGGCGTCAGTGGATATACCTTTGCCCTGCCAGGCGAGCCGGATTTGGATTGGACAATCAGAACACAAGATCCCGCGATCAATCGCGCGTGTGTCGAGCGAAAGGTCGGAGTGAAAGTCGTTGGTGGCTATCACGGTGCGGTGAAGATTTGTGATGGGCACCCTTTGTTTGAAGCTCGAATTGAGTTATTGGACAAGCCTCGGTACGAAGAACGAAATTATGTGATCACGACTCAGCAGTTTGGTGTGATTTTTCCATTTCACTTCAATGTGGCAGGGCGAGGTGTCTCTATTCGCCGAGACGTTGATTTCTATCCGGGGCAACCTTTCGATACTCCGGTGAACGTAATTCCGCAAAACGTCTTGCAGCCCTATACGTCGCCAAGTCTAAACAAACTGACAGACCATGAGCTTAGAGAGCTTCTGGGGCCGTCAGGAAATCCATCCGTCTATCGACAAGAGCGATTAAATTCCCTGCAAAAATACCTTCTTGATCATCAATTGTCTGAAATGGAAATCGCTGCGATCCAGAAACGTATCTCTGAATTGAAAATCAACGACCCACGAGATCGGCGAACATTTCAACTGACAAACAAAGCCCCGTTCAGCTATTTGCTTAACGGCCGGGCAGAGGTCTGTGTTCACGGACAAACGAAAATACTCAACGGTACTTTGGATGGCAATATCTGGAAATATACGGAACCTGCTCGTCCGCTCCCTCCATGGCCGTGTGATTTCACGATGGGATCATGGGATGCAGATTCGCTGACGTTTTGGATGGAAGGAACCGTCAAAATAGGAGATTTTGGCGAAATTCCGAATACTTGATTTGGTGATTTATTCCGGGCGCATCAATCAAAAGTCAAAATCAGATACTAAATCGATGTTGAACTCCACTCGCTACTTCTTGAGTGAATCCAGATAGGCGAGGATCGCGGCGAGTTGATCGGGATTCAATTTATCTACCAGGCCATTTGGCATGATGGAGGCTTCTCGCTTACCCCGTTCATCGATGTCTGTCTTCTTCAGTGTCGTGGCCAGCCCGGCAACGTTGCGGAATTCGATTTCATCACCAGACTCGCGAACGACGAAACCATCAAAGACTTTTCCTTCGTGCGTCACGAAATACTGACTTTCAAATCCTTGGGCAATCTTTGCGCTGGGCTTCACGATCGATTCGATAAGCTCTTCCTTTTTATACCGCCTGGTGATGTCCTGTAGTAACGGTCCCTTCAGTGGCTCGGTCGGCGATACCGTGTGACAGGCAGAACAGCCTTGTCGGGTAAACAACCGGGCACCGAGTTTGGCGTCCGCTTTTGCTTTCACGGTATCAGCAACTGTGACATCAAATGGCAGATTTGCGATTAATGGCTTATTCGGGTCGAACGTAAGTTCCTGATCAAGCTCCATCTTTGCCGCTGCAAACTCGGCCGCAGCTCGAACTTCAGGAATCTTGGAAGTTCTGAGCGCGCGGACCTGCAACGCTTGTGACTCGGCACGAGCACGCCCGATCCCTCGAAGCAGGCTGACGGTTGACTCTGGATTGGTCCAGGCAAGTTCGACGGCTTTCAGAGCCAGGTCTCGCTCTGTTTTTCCCACGCGCGCATTATCCGCCAGCCCCTGTAAGACGGCGTATGCCGCCTCTCTGGCATTCAACGCTGCCGCGGAATTTGTGTTTCCATCGACACCGACAAGTTTCACGAATTCACCAAGATGAGCACCAAGTTTTGATTCACGGATGAACTCGTCCCAAACCCGGGCAAGTTCGCCCTGTTGACTCTTTTCATCGACAGTGGCGAAGCTGCGAATGGCCGCGTTCGCGATCATTGGCTGATCGATTCGACGAAGCAGCGCCCTTAATGCCTTTGATCGAATCTCATCACTTTGAGCGGACGCTGTTGCAACTCGTTCCAGCAATCGCCCGGATTCTTCGGAAAGAGCTGAGTTCATAGCACTGAGCAGATCAATCGCGGTTGGAACAAAGGCAGGGTCTTCCGCCGCAAACTTTACAAGCTGACTTTGTGAATTCGACAACTCGATTTTGTGCCGCTTCATCTCAATAAGCAGCCGTTTTCCCGTGTCGGGATCGGCTATCGAGAGTGCATCGCCAAGCCCCTTCAGGATTCGCACTGATTCCGACCAGGCGACCGGCTTATAGAAGGGCCCACTGGTGTCGGGGCGAGTTCCCCACCAATCGCCAGTCCATTCCGCCTCTCGCGAATTCAACCGACAGAGCGTCGTGAGAATCGCCTGTCTGGTTCGTTGGTTAATTTCAGCATCGCCTGCCTTCCCTGCGGCGGCGAAACTCGCATGATTCTCCAGCCAACTGAAAAGTGTGCTGACGCTCGCGGGGTCGTACAAGTGTCGCAAGACCGTCAACGCACCCAACCGACGCTCCAGCAACGGATCGTTGAGCGTTTCCAGACAGGCTTCAACCGCATTCAGTTGAACCAGGCTGTGTACCGCGATGTGAGCAACGAGCGGGTCTCGATCTGACGCCAGCGGAACAAGCTCCTTAGCCGACTGACGAAGCGAAATCGAATCGACGGTGTTCACGTTTGCGAATCGTCCGATGGCACGAGCCGCCGCTAGACGCACTCTTGGATTCTGATCTTTTAATGCATTGCCAAAGGCTGCAATCGATGTTGCCCCCAGTTGAGTTTTTCGATCTGCAATGGCTTTCAAAGCGTATTCTCGAATCGTAGCATCCTGTGACAATTCGAGTAGAACGGCGTGGGACCTCTGACCTTGCAACTGCTTCAATGTGAAAATCGCTGCTACACGAACGGCAAGGCTGGCATCATTCGACGCCGCGAGCTTTAACAATCCTTTCGCCAATTCATGCCGATCACCACGGCTCAGAATTTCTCGCTGAATGTTTAGCCGAATTGTATGACTGGGCGAATTCAGGTGCTGAACGAGTTCTCTGTCAGTGGGGAGTAATTTCACCGGTTTCCCACTGATCAATGTCGAAACCACTGTGCCAGAGATCCCAGGAAATGGTTCGACACCCGATGCTGGGGGCTTCACTTTAATCACGTACCCGACATTCGGGCCGCTATAAGTAAACCCGCCATCCTTCCAACTGGTGAGATAAAGATTTCCGCTGGCATCGACATCAATGTCCGTCGGGCGAGGAATCTCGATAAACGGTTCCTGTTCGGCAATGAATCCCGCGCCATTTGAGGCGAGAGGATGCCGGTAAACGATGCTACGTCCCCAGTCACACGTCAGCAGTTGATGTCCAATTTCACCGGGAAGAGTTGGCTCGTTGACATACAATGTGCCACATGGTGAACCACCTCCGTAATCGGCCAACGGTTGGACGATCTCGTCAGAAAAATTGATAAACAGCGACGGATAGCCCATCTGAGCATCCTGTGGAACGTGACTCAAGCGGACGTTCCAACCACCGCCGTCATTCGTGTTGTCTCGTGTAAAGAGATCCATCATCGGGCTGATCCCGACGTCGTAGATATTGCGCTGTCCGCGGGAAACAACTTCCAGTTCTGTTCCATCCGGTCGAACGCGTGCGATTCCCCCACCGCGAAGTTGGGCCGAATGACCATCGGTGCCAATGGCGTTTACAAAACCGTAGTCCCCCACTGCAACATAGATCCAGCCATCGATTCCGATTTGAATTCCGTTGGTCGTGTGATCCGCCCCACGTGTTTTCAAGTCGAATCCGATCCCTTTGACAAGAATTTCTGATCGATCCGAAACACCATCACCGTCATCGTCGTGGAACGCCGTCAACGTTGGCGGGTGCAAAACAATCAGCGATGTTTTTCGAGATGACTGTTGAATATGGCCGCGGGTCAACGGCTCTGAGACTACGACAATCCCTCGCGGACTATCCAAGCTGGCGATGGTTTTGAATTCATCCGCTTTTCCGTCTCCGTCAAGGTCTCGACATCGGACAATTCGGCCTCGGTTGGCCTTGTTATCAATCGAACCGTTTTCATCGACTCCGACGTAGACAGTTCCATCTGGCGTCGTGGCGACACAGGTTGGATAGCTGACGTCAGGAGGAGCGGCAAATAGAGTTGCTTCAAACCCAGCCGGGACCTTTACGCCCGACAATCCCTTCACATTTCGCGGACGTAGCGACGAATCACTTTGTGAAATTCGTTCTTCGGTTTTCGTTCCATGAACTTCAAACTCGAAGAAACTCCCCCAACAGCCAGGGGTCAATTGCGTGGTGGTCAGCCTGACATATTGAATTTGCATCGCTGCGAACTTCAGTCGCCGATCCTGCTCGCGATCATCGGTTTTGGTCTGGTCTGACAGCATTTGCCACTTTTGACCGTCCGGTGATCCTTCGATTTTGTACCGATAATTGACGCCGTCCTGCTCCCAGACAATTCGACATCCCGTCAATTCTTCAGGTTGACCCAGGTCGACTTGCCACCATTGCCCCGGGTTATTGTCGGGTGAACACCAGCGTGTATCGGGATTCGAATCGAGTGCGTGTTCAGGTGGATGACCATCCTGCGACGCCGAGGCTGAAGCCTTTTTGCCTCGGGCGATATTCACCGGAACGATTTCCTTCTTGGCGACAGCGAACGGTTGAAGGTATTCCGGGTTGAGCTTGTCACAGGCCCATAACAATCCTCGCGTTACCATGTCCAGGTATCGGGGGTCGGAGACCGTCTCAGTGTTATGACCGAGTGTTGTGCTGAAGACCTTTCCTTTTCCAAACTCATTGGTCCAGGCCACGACAAAGTCATCGACTCGATTACCCACGTCCTGCCGACCGCGAGCTAGCGGCCTGGCGGTAGGAAACAGTTTAACGTTGTTGTAAAGCTCTTCTCTGATCGTGGTCCAGTTTCCCAGCGGCTTGGTCACAGGATGGTTGCGATCAATGAAGGTGACATCGATCGGTTCCTGCGGGCCGTGAGCCGATGACTGAATCCCGACAAATTGAAACCAATCGTCTCGTCCCGGCAACCGATAACTGTGCATCGCACAGTGCAGATTGACTGCGGGTATCCCATTCTTATGCGCGTTCAGTATGTTTTCGACGTACGGAACCTCCACGACGTCGGCAGTACATTCATCGTGCAGAATCACGTCGTAGCCTTTGGCCCAGTCAGGATTGTCATAGATGTCAAACCGGGCTTTGACACTCGAATCCCTGGTATGGACCTGCGTCACTTCGACCATCGCACGCGCTTCGATCCCGCGTTTCAGCACATCTTTCTGCTTCCCATAATCGTGACAGCATCCACCCGTAATCAAAAGTGCTTTCAGCGGTTTCGGCTTTGCCGTTTCCTGAGCTGAAACCAGATTTCCCGCAACCACGACAGCGCAAAACAGACAGATCAATGCCCGAAACATTCAAGTAATTCCTTGAGAGCCGCTGCAAGCGGTTTTCCAGGAGCTGCCGCTCCATGAATCAGTGGAACTTTGCCAATACGTCCGACGTCAACTTTCCCAAAAGCCGTTTTACTATTCCAAACCAAACGTCGCGAGAAGTGCATGATGAGCTTTGGTCGCATCCTTTGGAGCAACAACGGCGCTGATCCGGATTTCGCTCGTATTCACCATCTGCACGTTAACGACCGCGTTGGCGAGTGCTTTAAACATCTTTTCGCCCACTCCGGTATGGCTTCGAAGGCCGATGCCCATCACAGACAACATCGCGATTTCTTTTTCAAAACTGATCCCTGTGCCAGGCCAGCGCTCGACCAATTCGCGAAGCAAAAGCAGACATCGTTCCAGGTCATCTCGCGGTACCGTGAACGAGATATCGGCCTGATGTCCGTGGCCGATATTCTGAACGATCAAGTCGACCATCACGCCACCTTCGGCGACTGCGGCGAATACGGCTGCCGCTACGCCCGGTTCGTCGGCGATGTTTCTAACGGTAATTCGTGATTGATTCGTATCGAGCTGAACTTCGCTGACGACGATGTCTTCCATGCTTCCCAGCCGTGAAACGACATCTCGCTCCAGTTCGTCACGAGAAACCTTTGGCTTGGTCCGTTCGATTTGTGAGAAGCCGATTGCGGGAGGTACAGACTTTTCCTGATCCAAGGCAAAACCTTCGTGAACCGCTCGCAACGCCAGTTCGCGCTGGTCACGATTGACCAGCACGGAAATCTTAATTTCGCTGGTCGTAATCATCTGAATATTGACACCCGAATCGGATAGCGACTTGAACATTTGGGCCGCCACACCGGTATGCTTTCGCATGCCAGCACCAACAACGGAAACTTTGGCCACATTGGTCCCATGTCGAACTTCACCCGATCCCAAGGCTCGTACGGCTTGTTCGGCAGCGGTTAACGCGTCAGCCAGATCGTCCTGAGGAACGGTAAACGTCACTTCGGCGATCCCTTCTTCCGCAACGTCCTGGATCACCATGTCGATTGGAATTTTTCGTTCGGCCATTTTCGAAAATAATGCGGCCAGAACGCCCGGACGATCGGGGAGGTTTCGAAGATTGACGATCGCTTCGCTTTTCACCATCGCGACACCCGTTACCATCGGGACTTCATCATCCAGTAGCGGTGCGATCAACGTCCCTTCTCCGTCCGTATAGGCGGGACGGACTTGCAGTAGCACGCGGTATTTTTTTGCGAATTCAATCGAGCGGGAGTGCATTTTCCCACCACCAAGACTGGTTAGCTCGAGCATCTCGTCATACGCGATCTGATGCAACTTGCGGGCGTTCTTGATCAGTCGCGGATCAGTTGTGAAAATCCCTTCAACATCGGTGTAGATCTCGCATACATCCGCTTCCAGTACCGCCGCCAGCGCGGTTGCGGTCGTGTCGCTACCCCCGCGTCCGAGGGTCGTGATATTGAAATCGTCGTCGATCCCTTGAAAACCTGCGGCAACAACGATTTTGCCTTCACTCAAAGCCTGTCGCATCCGGTCGGTTTTGATTTCACGAATCCGGGCCTTAGTATACGTCGAATCCGTCAGGATTCCGATCTGATAACCAGTCAGGCTAATCGCCGGCTCTCCGAGCGCCTGCACTGCCATGGCGACGAGCGCTACCGACTCCTGTTCGCCGGTGGCCAGCAACATATCCATTTCGCGAGGAGGGGGGACTTCACTAATCTGCTTGGCAAGATCAATCAGTTCATCAGTTTTATCTCCGCGAGCGCTGATCACCATCACGACCTGATTACCAGCCCGTTTTGCGTTCACGGCTCGTTTTGCTGCCGACATAATCCGTTGAGCATCCGCGACGCTCGAACCACCAAACTTCTGTACAATCAATGCCACTTGAAAATTCCGCCAAAAGTTCCAATTGCCACAAGAAGAACGCCATCAAACTGCGCTGCCGCCGCAACACCACGGCAAAACGTAGAACGTAGAGAACTGGACAGAATAGCAAATGTCCGCGATGGCGACGATATTCGCAAGAATCCGGCAGGGAAACATTATTGTCAACTTGAGTGCCTTGCCGAATTCGGACGTTGTTCAGACCCTGAATGGCCGTTGATTTCAGATTCGATATTAGTCCATTTCGGATCCAGTGAGATTATCGGAATCAACGACCTGGAAGCATTGGAGCAATCCATGCGGAGGCTGGTCACGCGCGCGTGTCTGAACCACACCGTTCGCTGGGAATGATCACGGCCAAACTAACATTTCGGGCCTCACCGAGCTGGAGGTCGTTTGTCATACCAGTCTCCGAACCCAATTGGTCCACAGATATTTGACCCACGGCCAAGTGAGCACTCCGCCAGGGCCATGAGCCTCCCAAAAGAGGAGCCAGTAGATATTTGTAGTCGTCGCCTTCCAGCGTGCCTTCCAGGAGCCGGGCAACGCTCGCTCAACTCTGCTGCTGACAACCCCAACGCGACCGGGTATGCCATCGAACAGGGTCTGACGATGATTCAACAGAATGTGTCGTCTCAGCTTTTGACGTGCCACCAAGGTGGGGTATCGATCGTTGAGTGAACCCGTGCGTACTCGGTATTCAAAGCCGATACGGTCGAGATGCTGGAAGGTCCAACCCTGGACCCCGGCTCTGATCCAAAACTCCCAATCTTCCCAGCAAAGAAGTCGTTCATCATAACCATGAAGGTCGTTCCAGAGTTCACGACGAAACACGGCGCAAGCGTCGATATAATTCCCGAAAAGCAACCGTTGAAGATTAAACTCCGGGACATGGACCACGCCAGTCAACTTACCGAAGAGCTGCCGATCGGTGTAGACGACGCCAAGATCCGGCCGGGCGACAAACGCCCCCAGCGCCGCCTCAACGAACCCCGGGCAGAGCCGGTTATCGGCATCGAGAGGAATGACGAAACGACCACGCGAGTTTGCAATACCCGTATTGCGCGCTGCCGAAAGCCCTCGGTTCTCCTGAACGATAATGTGATACCCGCGGTTGCTCAGCGCATGGAGAATTCTCAGGCTCTCTTCGTCTTCGGTTCCATCGTCGACGATAATCACCTCGGCATCACAAATCCGACATTTCTCCACGCTCGACAAAGATTCGATCAGATAAATGGCGTCGTTATAAGTCGGAATGACAATCGAAACCTCTACATTGGATGGCTTGACGGCACGATCGCCAGGAACGGTAGCGGGAAATTGCTTCGGAGCGGATTGTTTTTCCGTGAGATCGGAGACTTGCTCAAGTTTCTCCAGAAGGGACTGGCACTCTGGAAACGCCAAGGCCGCCAGGGAGGCCCGAGGGTCATCATCCCGGGTTCTGAACAATAGGCTTTCGTCAACCGCCCCGGACAGATCAACGTCGGTGAGATCCAAACCCAGCCTGTCCGTGATCAATTTTTGGAACCGAGGCAACTGAGAGCACAAGGCGTCCACATTGATCAACACGCAGCGGTCTCGATTGCGCAGAAAAAAATTCAGAAGACGCTCATTGTACTCTCGCCAGATGTGATAAGCGTAAGCTGGATTGTTGAGGAAAACTTCGGCCTGGAGTCTCTGCATCGAATCGGCCACCAGCCAGGGTGCCCTGTAAACCATGACAAAACGGGCATCCTCAATGCAGGAGTCCCAGAAGTCGAGCAACAATGTTGTTCGCGGATCTTTAAAACCCCAGGCCACGCCCTGCGATTGTCTTTCCGCGACAAGTTGCCGGGCCTCCTGTCGAAACTGCTCGAGGCTCGTCATATTTATCGCGTGATTTTCACTCCATCCCCAGTCAATGTGGCCCGATGCGTTCCGTGGAAGCAATCGCCGAAACGCTCGTTGATGAAATGTCACTATCTTTGCATCTTCATAAAATCCACGGGGATTCGTAAGATCGGCCGGAATCAGCTGTTGTCCCAGATCGAGACCGAGTCGTGCGAGAATTCCGGCAGTCAGGGACGTTCCGGAACGATGCATGCCCGCCACAATCAGCGCCGGAGGATGAGATTGCCGCGTCGGCTCTGGCGTACGTGCAATCCCGGAACAATCATTCATACCTGCTTCACCACTGGATTCCATGGTCGCTCATCAGAGTCCGATACGTGGCATCAAGTGTTGATCTTAGTCGCTGGCGCAAGCCGGGGTCGACCGAAGCAAGCTCTCCCGCTCCATGATTGGCGCACGGAACGTTGCGCGGCAGGGGGCACGACGGGAGCCCAAGGAAGTCTAGAATCCGATTCCAAACCGATTTGGTATCCTGGAAAAAGTCTTCGCTTCGGATCAGCAGCATCTGTGACCGATCGAAAAACTGATAATACTCCCCGATCTGAAGTTCATAGCGACTGCGGCTGAGATAGCTATGGTGCTGATGAGATTCATGACGTCCACCGGGATGGAAGAGTATCTCTGCGGACCCGGCCAACCGCTCGATCTCATGATCGAACGCGTCTTCGATTACCAAGGACTCGAAGCCGTGACGGACGGAGTGAAAGTAACCCGAGAGTGCGCGCTCGACCGGATCGCGGAGCAGGACAATCAGTTTCACATTCGGTAAAAGTTTGTGAATCCGCTGTGGTGCCGCAGGATGGAAAAGGTAATACGGAGTAATTTCTCCACAAGACTGGTTCGACTTGGCCATCCGGAAATGAGCGGAATACCAGTGGGTGTCCCGATTGCTTTGAAGCGTAAAATACTGAAGCTCCTTACGTGCGGGAAGATAAACGTCCGGGTGTCCGGAAAGCAGTTCGTGAAGGGTGGACGTTCCTGATTTCTGGGAACCCAGGCAAAGGAAGTCGGGCAAACGTCCACTGGACCGGATCAGCCGGGAGGTCAGCATCTGCCATAAGGACCTTGACGACGGCGCGAACACAGTCTCTCGAACAGAAGTCGACGATGCTGGCAGGAACTTTGACCTTACTTCCGAGGTCATCCTGGGGCCTCGTTTTTCTGACTGCGATCGAAAATCGATGGGGACCCTGGGGTGTTGGGTTCGGAAGCTTGCGAGTTTCGTTCGTGCGGAAGGAGCTGACCATTGGCATGATCTTCCGGAGCTTTGACGAGGATGGTAACCCGGTCGTTGTGCCTTGGTACTCCGTAGCGGTTGCCATCTCCCCATCGCGAGAGGTTTTCCAACACGCTCAAGCCGGCGCGGGTAGCCATCGTACGGAATAGCTTCACGGATACGGCTGAACGCCAGCCGTCGGCGCTCTCTTCAGTCCCCATCGAAAGGTATCGGTAAAGTAAAGCCCACGTCGGGCCGAGGCTCCGTAGCGGAGCCAGGGGAAGCGTCCAGTGCCTCCGGTTTGCATGATGGATCACGGCAAAACCACCTGGCTTAAGCACTCGATGAATCTCAAATAAATAGTTCTGGATTTCTCTTGGGGCAACGTGAACAAGCGAATCGAACGACCAGACAAGATCGACCTGACAATCTAGCCCCGGAGGTAGACTTCTTCCATCATTGACATAGGTTTCCAGGCGGTCTCGCCCCTCGAACCGACGCCGGCATTCCTCGATACAGCCAGGACTCAGATCCACAAGAATTAACCGACCTGCCAGGCTAGATAATGCCTCAGTCCATCGGCCGTGCCCTGGCGCGAGTTCAAGGATCGTTGATCCGGGCTTGGCGTATGGGGTGATCAACCGGTCAACTACCGAGGCTTTCCACTCGGGATAGGGTACGCCACATGAATCGGCTTGACCCTTCCACTCGTCGCCGTGCTCAAGCCAGGCATGTTCCTGATTCCAAAGGTTCAGGTTCTCAGCAACTGAATTGGATCGTGTACAGGATTTCATATTTACCGATTATCGCCCGACAGCTGGGAGGGAGGCATAAAGCCAATTAACGACAATCGACCGCACATTGCTGGCCAACCGAGGCTGAATTCGAAGGATCGTACTTCACTGTTTGATGGCATACAAGCTAATAATTCCCATAAGTTCATCCGTAAAGGTTGTTTGACGAGTAGAATCAACTGAATTGATAAGCCGCTGCGGATGGACGAACGATTTCTGCACTCCGATCAGATCTTGGACCAGCGACCGGTACGGACGTTAATTAACGCAAATGAGTGAAACCGTCGTTGTGGGTACTCATCATCTACGGACCGCACCCGCTCGTTCCGCCGTCACAGGCGGTTGGACTGTTGTCGATCCCTGGCGGTCATCGCAAATTCTTGGGTTTTCTCTTAAAAAGGATGCCTGCAATGTTCAAAACAGAAGAGACCGTCAGACCATCGCTGTGAAATTCTCCCAGGACGATCAAGATGACGGCTGAGAACACGGCCAAGGCAGGCAACTGCAACAAGATCCACGCACCGCTCGGTGGTAAGTGTTGTGCCAGAAAATAACCTCCCACCGACAATACTACTGAACGCAGCAGCGTTGCCACCGGAACTGACACACCCGTCAGGCCATAAAGCGTGCATCCAGAAACAAGAACGCACGACCACGTCAGGCCGAGCGTGGTGAGCGCTGCACCCATTGCGCCCAGATGTGGAATCGCCATTGCATGCACCACAATGGCCAGAGGAACTAGTGGAACAATCAGAACGGCTTGCCACCCAAGGTGGTCAAATGAGGAAAGCAGGGCTGCGGCAACCGAGACTTGGACCAGACCTACCGCTGCAACAATCAACAGGGCAAACACCGGTGAAGCGGCTACGTACCGCGCCCCGTACACCAGCGAAATCACCTGCGGCGCACTCCCTGCTATCAGTGCCGCGAGCGGAAACAGAAGCACTGAGCTGCGCGCCGTTTGACGGGCAAGTTTTCTCCCGCCCGAAAGATCTCCCGCGATCACTAACTGGGCTACGCTCGACAGCGACAGCGACAGCATTGACTGGGACAACCACACGGGCGTCAGGGCAAGATTCTGAGCGGCTCCATAAAGCGCCGTCTGTGCGGCATCGGCACCCAGCATCTGCAGGGCGAATAAATCGATCCGCTCGAACGTTCGCAGGCTGATTGCTGTCAGAAACATCGGCATCGCCAGAGCCGTGAACTCCCTCCAGCCGACGCGGGAGGTACCCCATAGAGGGATCGCGGTGAAAAGGCAACCCAGCCCCAGGTCAAGGGCCGATGTCAGGACCAGTCCCACGATCGCTCCCCGAACCCCGAAGCCCAGTTCGACAGCCAACACGACCAGGCACATCCGCACCAGCCAGCGGACAGCTCCCCCGAATGCTCGCTGTCGAAAACGCCCCCGTGCAACAAGAATTTGTCGGAGCACAAGCGAGGATGACGCGAATGGAATCTCGAACGCCATCAGCCGCAACTCCGTCGCCAACCCCGACACCTGCCAGACGTCGGCGATCAGGTCAGCCGACAGTAGCATTCCCACGAACACCGCCATTGCTGCAGCCAGCTGTCGTCGGAAAATCGTTGCGGCAGCCCCCTGCCAATCGGTTGCGCGGCGAACGACCAGAACCATCGCGCGTCCAAATAAGGCCAATAGAATACTTACGGACCAGCCTGCCAACGTCACCGAAAGGTTGAGCCGACCGTACTCATCAGGAGAAAGTTTCCGGGTCAAGACTCCCGCCGTGACTACGGCCGTGACTGGGAAAAGCGCATCAGCGAGTATAACCCAAAGCGTTCCGTCGAGAAGGTGACGGCCCGAGTTGTGGGGCAGCGGCGACTGGGACGTGCCGAGACCCTTCGCAGCACTACTCATGAGGATCGACTCGCGACCCGCCAGCCGTCGGCCCATCGTTGAACGCGGGAATGACGATCGAAACCGTAGGAGCCGCAGAAATAGATGGTTGAAATGTCGGCATGAATTCGATTGCAGTTTGCGGGCAGATCACCGTAGGGACATTACATCGGAACGAACACAAACACAAATCCGTCGGTCGACCGCAGCAATTCTTGAAATTCGTCGATGCATGATCAATGTCCGTCGGTTGTGCCGATCAAATTGTATAGTCGGCAGATTACCCGCTCCACAAGTCAATGAGTGGAACGACGCTGATCATGGTTCTGGCTATAGCCGACAAGACTGAAAATGAAGATTGGAGACATGCTAGTATATTCACAAGATTCTAGTGCGGGTTCATCGTATATCTTTTAAGATGCGAGTTCAGACGGGTGGGCTCGATATTTCAAGACGTGAGGGATTACAGAAATGCAATGGTGGAAACCACTTTTATACCTTTGGGCATTTCCGGGCACGTTGGTCGGCTTGCTGCTGGTCCCCATCGCACTTGTGACAGGTGGAGGCGTACAAGTCGTCGATGGGGTACTCGAAGCATATGGAGGTCAACTGGCCAAACTGCTTCAGCGACCATTTTGGATCAGCGGCCCGATCGCGGCAATCACATTCGGGCATGTGGTTCTCGGATGCGACAAACCAACCCTTCTGCGAACTCGCCGACACGAACGAGTTCACGTCAGGCAATACGAACATTGGGGCCCGTTTTTTATCCCCGCATACGTGCTCGCCAGCTTCTGGATTGGAATCCGAGGCGGAAATGCTTACCTGGACAATCCATTTGAAGTCGAGGCTTACGCGATTGACGACGGGTGGAGTGAGCCGGCCGCGTGATTTGGGCATTGTTGAAGAATTGCGGGAGGAGTGAAGACGTTTCAGCAACGTTGCTGTGCGATGACAGTTGCCGATTTTCCGTCAGACACGGTGAAGGCCTGAATTTTCGCTTGGTTGGCATCTTCTCCGATGCCGTGACATTACTAAAACCTTTTCTGAAGAGCACTGCTTGACCGGGGACAGTCAAGCAGTGGCACCAATGTTTCCGCTCGCCTCTAAAGACCTTCAACGGCGACTTTGACCACCACTTTGACCACTTCACTGGCAATTGGGGGATTCCCGATGGCCAGGGCCGGGGCGTGGATATCATCAGGATAGAAGATCATAAAGGTCCCCATGGGGGCATCAATGATTTCGGTACCGGGTTCGTAGAAGATCACATCCCGCTCTTCGTTATAAGGAGTTTTGACTTTGGGAGCGCTGGCCAGCGGGACGTGGCCGAATTGCTCGTGGCCTCCGGCGACAAATTGCACGTCGATGTACTTTCGATGAGATTCCCATACCGCCTGCTCGGGGAGTTTTGTTTTGTAACGCTGGACCATGCTGACGAGCTTTTTGCCGTCCAGTTCGTACTGTCCACTTTCGACGAACGTGAAATCCGTACTGCCGATATACTGGATGGCTTGCACGATCCGAGGGGGAAGATGCATGTATTTGGCATGGTTTTTAATGTGATCAACGATCATCGCGTATCCTTTCAGGCGGTGATGGAAGTTTTTGATTGGCAGCTTTTTCAACTCTGCATGATGAGATTAGCTGGTTGATTGATTTCGGTCCATGAACCATTGCTTCAAACATCTTTTGGTCGTTTAAGTCACAGGAAGAGACCGCTTTCCAATGGCACTGTTTCTTAAGAACGAGAGTCAAGGTGAACCGGGCGGCGTAAGCCCTCGGACCCTTCGTTCCCCAATTTGCGTTTCAAGTTCCATAAAAGAATCCGAGTGCTTACGCATCCCGGCTCACCCCGTCAATGCTCGGACAGTCGCCGAAAGGCGTCGGGAAAGTTACAATTCCTTGAATGTCCAAGATTTCCTGACTTCCATTTTCAATCGATTTGTGGCCGCATCCTTCGAGTTTCCGTGGGATCGGTTGTGTTTTACACTCATTTTTTGGTTGAATTTGGGATCCACCCAATTTTGATTGATTCGTTCAAACTCAAAATCCTCAATTTTCTTGCAGAAAGTTTCGGAATGCGACTGACAACAACGCTGGCACTTGCGGCGACATTCTTGTGTGCGGTTTCGACAATGGTCTCGGCGGCTGAATCGGGTCGTCTGAAACTGCTGTATCTCGGGGATGGCGGACATCACCAGCCGGCGGTTCGATTCAAACAGCTTCAACCTGCGCTGGCGAAGCAGAAGATCGAACTGGTCTATTCCGATGTTCCTGCGGATCTCAACCCGACCACGTTGGCTGGGTATGACGGTTTGGTCGTTTACGCAAACATCGATTCGATTACCGATGACCAGGCCAAGTCGCTGCTCGACTACGTCGCCAGTGGCAAAGGATTTATTCCACTTCACTGTGCCAGCTTTTGCTTTCGAAACAACGATGCCGTAGTTGGTTTGATCGGTGCTCAGTTCATGAAACACGGAACAGGAACGTTCCGCACGACGATCACTCAACCTGATCACCCCGTGATGAAGGGATTTAAGGGATTCGAAAGTTGGGATGAGACCTACGTCCATACAAAACACAATCCCGTGAACCGGACGGTGCTTGAGACTCGCACGGAAGGGGAAACCGAAGAGCCCTGGACATGGGTCAGGACTCACGGAAAAGGCCGAGTATTCTATACCGCCTGGGGTCACGACGCTCGCACATTCTCCAATCCCGGTTTTCACAATCTGGTTGAACGAGGCATCCGCTGGGCATGCGGACAAGATCCCAGTCTCGTTCCTTCGTTCGCTGATAAACCCCTGATGACCAAGCTTTCTGCCGATTTGAAGCCCTTCGAGTACGTCGAAGCCGATGTCCCCTTCTATCCACCGGGAAAACAATGGGGAACCGTTGAAAACGGCAAACGCAAGATGCAGCTTCCCGCTTCACCCGAAGAATCGATGAAACATTTCGTCACGCCAGTCGGGTTCGAAGTGAAACTGTTCGCTTCAGAAAAGGATTTCGAAGGGAAGCCGATTTCGATGAACTGGGACGAACGAGGTCGTCTCTGGATCTGCGAAACGCTGGACTATCCGAACGAACTGAAGCCAGTGGGCGAGGGGCGTGACCGGATTCGAATTCTGGAAGACACCGACGGTGATTGGGTCGCCGACAAATTCACGGTCTTCGCAGAAAAGTTGAGTATTCCAACGGCAATTACGTTTTACCGTGGCGGTGTCATCGTTCAGGATGGAACGGAAACGATCTATCTGAAAGATACCAATGGCGACGACAAAGCCGACTTCCGCAAAGTTCTGATCACCGGCTGGTCGATGGGTGACACTCACGGCGAAGTCAGTAATTTTCAGTACGGCCTGGATAACTGGTATTATGCCATGCAGGGCTACAACAATTCGTCACCCATTCTGACTGATGGCCGTAAAGTAACCTCGTTCCGACAGGGCTTTTTTCGATTCAAGGTTGAAGAAGCAAATGCTTCAACCGGCACTGAAGTTGGGAATGGAAAGTCAGGTCAGCCGAATCCCGTTGTAACGGATCTGGAATTCCTGCGTTCGACGAACAACAACACATGGGGATTGGGTCTCAGTGAAGAAGGGCTGGTATTCGGCTCGACGGCCAATGGAAATCCGAGCGAGTTCATGCCGATCCCAAACCGGTATTATGAAGCGGTACGAGGTTGGTCGTCGTCGGTTCTTGGCGGAATTGCGGACAGTAATAAATTCGAACCACTCGATGAAGGCAAAGTCCGGCAGGTTGACCATCATGGTGGCTTCACCGCTGCGGCAGGTCACGCTCTGTACACGGCTCGCAACTATCCGAAGGAATATTGGAACCGGACGGCCTTCGTAACCGAGGCAACGGGGCATCTTGTCGCCACGTTCGTAATCCGGGAAGACGGAGCCGGCTTCCGTTCTAAGAATTCGTGGAACCTGTTGGCGAGCAATGACGAATGGTCAGGGCCGATTATGGCCGAAGTTGGTCCCGATGGAAACATGTGGGTGATCGACTGGTACAACTTCATCATTCAACATAATCCGACTCCGGCTGGTTTCAAGACAGGCAAAGGGATGGCCTACGAATCGAATCTACGCGATAAGAAGCATGGTCGAATTTATCGGATTGTCTATACCGGGTCCGGTGATCCAGCCGCACCGAAAAAAGACCTCGCTTCAAAGCCGTCTGACGATGGGGCGATGATGGCGGATAAATCCCTGGATTTGTCCAGAGCCAGTGCCGAACAATTGCTGGCTGCCCTGCATTCGCCGAATTTCTTCTGGCGCCGACATGCTCAGCGGTTGATGCTGGAAAATCGTAGCACAGATGTCGTTCAGGCACTGATCGACATGGTGAAAGAGCAATCGCTGGACGAGATCGGACTGGCGACGGATATCAATCACGCGCTGTGGACACTGCATGGTCGAGGTGTACTCGATGGGAAGAACCGTGACGCGATGAAAGTTGTCCTTCGCGCATTGAATCATCCCTCAGCAGGTGTTCGCCGCAATGCTCTGTTGGTCCTTCCGCGTAATGACGAGATCATTGCACCGATTCAGCAGAGTGGTGTCCTACGCGATAAGAATCCGCAGGTCCGGCTTGCCGCCCTGCTGACATTGGCGGAATTGCCTGCTTCTGCCGAAGCGGGTGAAGAGGTTCGCCTGGCGATGTATAATCCCGGAAACCTGGAAGATCGGTGGTTACGCGACGCAATCGTCGCTGCCGCCGCTCGGCATGATTTGCATTTCCTGAAATCGGTCGTTCGACACACAGGTGGAAAACTGGCAAGCCCACCTACGGATTTGATCGCCATTGTGGCCGAACACTACGGACGTGGTGCCCCGGTCGATTCGATCGGTTCGCTGTTGCCGCTGCTTGGTACGTCAAATGACGACGCGGATATCGCCGAAAAAATCGGTCGAGTGAACTCGGCAATCATTACAGGATTGGCAAAGGGCTGGCCAAAAGGTAAAGCCACAACCTTCGACGATGCCACGGAAAACGCGCTGGTTGACTTGTTAAAGAAACTGCCTCCAGCCACCCGGGGTCCGATGGCGACCTTTGCCACACGGGCTGGAAGCAAGAAGATGGAACAATACGGAGCCGAAATTGCTGGATCGTTCCTGACCATTGCTCAGAATGATAAAGAAACCGAAGTAGCACGCCGCGAGGCAGCACTTCAGCTGGTCAATTTCCGACGGCTCGACCCCGCCGTCGCTAAGGATATTCTGTCGATCATCACGCCACGCACATCGCCAGACCTGAGTAAGGGACTGATCGAAGCGCTTGGAACCAGCGAAGCACCGGAAATCGGTTCGACTCTCGTTGCATCGCTGGGATCACTGACACCATCCGTTCGGCCTTCTGCAATCAGAGCGCTGCTCAGTCGAGCAGACTGGAGCGAAGCGTTGCTCGACGGACTCGATCAAGGGGTGATTCAATCTGGCGAATTGTCACTCGATCAAAAGCAAAGCTTGACGGCTCATCCAACAAAGAGACTCGCTGATCGTGCGAAGAAAATCATGTCGCGAGGTGGTGGGCTGCCCAATCCTGATCGCCAGAAGGTTCTGGACGAACTGATGCCGCTCACCGAACTGACAGCCGATGCCGTCGCAGGCAAGGAAGTGTTCAAAAAGCAATGCACAAAATGCCATACTCACAGCGGTGAAGGGACAAAGATTGGACCTGACCTGACAGGGATGGCCGTTCATCCCAAGAAGGAACTGTTGACTCACATCATTGACCCAAGCCGAAGTGTCGAAGGGAATTTCCGGGTTTACTCGGTTGTGCTCACCGATGGCCGCGTGATGAATGGTTTGCTTGCCTCCGAATCGAAAACGGCCGTCGAAATTTTTGATGCCGAAGGGAAGAAGCATGCCATCCAGCGTGACGATATCGATGAACTGGTTGCTTCCACCAAGTCGCTGATGCCTGAAGGTTTTGAAAAACAGGTCAAACCGGAAGAAATTGCCAATCTGTTGGAATTCCTGACTCAGCGAGGCAAATACCTGCCGATTCCAATCAATAAGGTCGCAACAGTTGTCAGTACAAAGGAAATGTTCCATGACGGACAGCATGACGAACAGAAACTGATTTTCCCTGACTGGTCCCCAAAGATTTTCGAAGGAATTCCTTTCGTCCTCGTTGACCCATCAGGTGACCGGATCGCCAATGCGATCATGTTGAATGGAAGCAACGGTGACAAACCACCTCGCATGCCGAAGAGTGTTTCACTCACCTGCAATTCACCCGCCACAGCGATCCACATGCTTGGAGGAATCAGTGGCTGGGGCTGGCCAGCGAGTAAGAAGGGTACGGTTGCCATTAATGTCCAATTGAAATACGCGGACGGCAAAACCGAGGTGCATGAACTGATCAATGGTGAGCACTTCGCCGATTACATCAGTCGAGTCGACGTCCCTCAGAGTAAGTTTGCTTATCGACTTCGAGGCCAGCAGATTCGGTATTTCTCGATCATCCCTAAGCGAACAGAAAAGATCGAGACGATTGAATTGGTGAAAGGAAACGATACCGAGTCATCCCCAATCGTGATGGCGATTACCGTGGAAACACCAACGAAAGCCGAAGGGAAGTAAGTCTGTTACTCTATCGAGGAAAGCCTGAAATGAACGAACCCCAAGAGAAAATGTTAGTCGAGCAACCGCCCGAGCCAAAGGCAAATTCCAACGGCGCCCCTATTGGAACGGTGTCGCCAATCGTTCTTGGTTTCTCCATTGCGGCTGCGTCTGGACTTGGACCAGGCATTTACAAAGCGATTGGCGAAACCACGGGCTGGGGCACGTACACAATCGCGACCTTCTGCGTCGGAACAATCCTCATGGGTGTCATCGGTGGTTTATTCGGAGGCGTCGCACAAATGGTTGCCGATTCTTTCGGGAAAGAAGTTAAGAGTTGAATCCGTTCCTGCCATCTTTGGTTTATTTGAAGAGGCAATAAAATGAGTGCCTGAAGAGATGATCGACATCGAGGAGTGGATTGCAATTGCCCCACTCGAAATTGCGGAGGCCCATCTGAGTGCAGCACACGATGAAGAGGAACGTATCCGCCGAGAATGGTATAGCAATCTGACCGAACAGCAAAAAGTCGATCTGCAACGCGTTCAACATCAATGTAGCGATTTGCAAGAGCAGTTCTACGAAAGGGATATGCCCGAATTTGGCGATCTCGTCAGCCCGATCACTTTGGCATACATCGAGCAATACCGAACCAGGCACAAGTTCAATGAACAGGGATGGCGCTCACTTCAGGTGGACGTGATTGTCTGGGCGCTCGGAGAACCGCCAAAGCGGCATTGGACAAAGATCGGCGGTCTGCCCTACCGTCCCGCTGATTTAGTTTGGCCGACGATTTTGCCGGACGATGGGCCTTATCCTGCCAAGTCGGGTGAACCTATGACGTTCCTCGCGCAGATCAATCTTTCTGGATCACGCGATTTGTTTTCTCCACCACTTCCCGGTGAGGTACTGCTCGTTTTCGCAGAGGACGATACATTTAGCAGAGAGGAAGCCCTGCATTTCGAGTGGTATCAATTAGGGATTCCGGAAGAGAACCTGATCGCAGCGAACGATACCGCCGTACCGGCCTGGAGATTTGTTTCCTGTCATGGTTTTCACCACCGCACAGTCGACTATTTTTCCGATGTGCCCGAGGAGTGCTATTACTACCCAAGAAGCCGCGCGGCGCTCCTGGATGCCTCAAAAATCGGTGGGCTCCCTTGTCTCGTGCAATCAAATTTGGAGGAATTCGAATCAGAGATGCGCGCGTCGAACAAGCAGTTCCTCGCGCAGATCAGATCTCTCTATCCACCGACCAATCAATATTACCCGTGGCTCAATCAGTACGAACCACTTTCCGAATGTCGGAAAGACTTAACACTCGAATTAAGTGATAACGGATCAATTTATCTGTTCATTGATCAAGAAGGTCGAATCTCATGGACCTTTGAATGTGCTTGATTCGGACGTTGAATCTTTCAAAGAAGATCAATACTCACTGGAAATTCGGATCATGAACGTATCGGAAGGGTTGTAGTTCCCGATGTTGGAACGGTAATCCACGGATCGGCCAAGAATCCAACCCCCTTCGAGTCGTGTAATCTGGCCGTTGGTACGATGTGATTCAAGACCCGCAACCAGTCGGTAGTCTCGATACGTCACGACATCATAGGCCCGATTTTCTCGGCTGATCGCCCACGAACCGCCCCCCAGTTCCCCGCTGAGTGTCAGCCAGTACGAGTTCCCTTTGAATGTCCGGCTATTTTCGACGATCTCAATGTCAGCGAATTTCCAGGCAATCTTCGGTCTTGGAAAGACAAGATCCAATCGGATATCGCCCGCCTTAGGCGCGTAGACCGTTCCCAGGACGGGAAGATATTTGATGTCATCACGAGCCAGATCCGTGACACCTGTTGCCCAGTACCAGTCTTCTTCAATTTTGTAGTACGTAACCAAATGCCACGGCAATCGGAATGCCTGGACTCCTTTATTGGAAAAGTCCGTATACCAACTCGGCGAGAGCATGACATCGACTGATATGGCATCATTGAATTGAAATCTGTCTCCTACATTGATCCCGATATTAAAAAGCTGAGGCGGCAGGTCTGTGACATCCGGACCATTAAGCCATCGGGCACCCCATTCAATATCGACGAATGTCGTGGTCGACGGCCGGGTCGGGTCGTACCAGACTCGGCTTGGTGGATTGAAAAGGAGTTCAATCATGCCCAGTCGATCGTTTGCCCCCGCGATGTAGGCCAACGAAGAATATTGGTTTTGAAACTTATGTTCGTCAACTTTCGACTTCGTGGTTGCGTCACGCGGCGTACCATCGAGCGGTATCGCTTCGCTCGATAATGGTGTTGGTATCACTGGCGGTGAGGGGAAAGTGTTTTCCAACTGCCCTTCTTGAAATTCCTCGGAATACTGAGTTATCAAGATTCGGCCTGATTGGCTGTCCGGCATGTCGTCAGCTGCATCTTCGTCAACGAAAATGTCTTCGAGGACTCGGCCACGAAACTCGACTAGATTTCCATCTAAAGCCATTCCGATCTGCGAGTCAAACGTGGGGGCTTGTCGATTGGGCAAATCCTTTAGCAAGTTAAACTGAGACCCCCGAACCTCAAAGATTTGAGGCCGTTTGAGATTCGTTAATGGACTCGGGGCCAATTCACCGGCATGGGCAACGGCGTTGGTCAATCCCCAGAGCCCTGCAAAGGCGAGCCAGCGATGCAAGGACAGAGTTTCCCAAATGACTTCAGGGTTCAACAAAAAATCGAGCGTTCTGGTAACAGTTCACTACAGAACGGTCAAGACGAAATGACATTATTCATTTCCATTGGGATTGGCCGGGGAATCTAGAAAGCAAAGTGTGAAACCACGGGTTTGGTAACTACTCAATCGCGGTCGTCAACGTCGGAACTCTCATCGAAGATCTCGTGACGGATGGTGGCAATCTCGACACTCGTCAACTTATTCTTTTACGGGCGAACCTTAACTTCAATCAAAGGCACAAATCTCGTCAGCAGGCCACTTTTTTCTGAAAGTTCCATGCCGCGTACGACACATTCATTTTGTGAGATATGTCCCGACCAGGTAGGTAACGGCCTGAAACAATGGGACAGCAAGTGCGGCAAAGAACCAGTAAAATTTGCCGCTCGCATTTCCTGCGCTCCAGCCCAAAAGGATCGCGACCAAACTGCTGACGATCGCGATGATACCGACAACGATGCCTGTGAGGAGCGTAATTAAGCCAACGTCGTTTGTCCCCGATGCAAAATTGAAACCGATGAACGCAACTTTTATTCCTCCATAAAAAAGTGCGAACGCCATTACCGTGGCGGCTGCGGAGAAACAGATCGCCAACTTTGCACGCGACACACTTAACTCCGCCAATGATCTGGGCCGTTCACTCTCCGAAAGTTCCGCGTTATTGGGTTTCAAAAACCCCGAAACAGAAGTTATGGGTTGCAGGGCCGCAAAGAGCAAAAGGCAAATCCCACAGCCGAACAAGATGGCCACAGCAATACCTGCCGGTCCCTTGGCTGATACGTCGAGACTACCAAACAAAAGCCCAAGACCAAATCCTGAGATCAAAAATCCGAAGCCAATCGCAATCAATACGAGCTCGAATGTTCTTTTGGGTTTCATTATTCTTGAATGACTCCGAAGGTGACTTTCGTGTGACTCATATCATGCACTGACTGCTGGCGACTGTGCCCGCTGGGGCCGGGTGTGAGGGCCGTTCGGAAAAAAATGCCCCAGACATGTGTATCGAACCGTTGCCTGATATGTCCATAACAGGAATGAGGTCACGACCATGCCATCCAAATCATGGGCTGTTATGCGCCGAGCATCAAAAATGTCTCGATCACTGGTTTTGGAGGTGATGGCATTCGAGTTAATGGTGATTTGTCGATCGACAGTAACCCGGACTTCACCGCCACGATCTTCCTGTCTGTTGAAGGATGCATGATTCCAGTTGCGATTCGACCCAAGCTTGGGCTTCGTCGCGGCCATCGGCGGTGAACGCGTGCGGCAAGTGCTCGAAATTCCAAATCTGGTTGACCATCCCCTGTTTGGCGTCAAGGTCTCCTTCGTTCAGAACGTGCAGCATTAGTTTTAGACCGTCCTGTTGGTGCAGGTCATCAGGGTTTTTGCTGCATCTGCCAGCGACGTAAACGCACGTCGCCGCAATGACAGACCAGACACCTTGCGCCCGTCGTGCTGTCGCTTCAAGAACGCTGCGACCCCTTGGATCACCCGATTGGATGAGTGCTCCCGCCACACAAAGACGCGTATCATCGTCGCCTTTACCTTCGTCCCAAAACTGCTGCAATACAGCCAATGCATCTGGCGAATTGAGGAGTCGGAGTGCCTCGATCGCCACGTTACGATGGGGTTCGTCGCCGTTGTTAAGCCAGTCAGCAAGTCGCGGGATGAGAGAGACTTCTCCCGCAATCGCGAGGGAAACCGCTGCCGCGGCAGAATTCTCCAAATCCGGACCATCCAACTTTTCAAAATACTTTTGTCTAAACCGGGAATCCTGCTGCATCGACTTTGAGGGATGGATTTCGTGCCAGAGATGCTGATCGAGATCATCGAACAGATCCAGGAGAACGTCCAAAAACTCCGGATCTTTCTGAATGCGGAGGAACATCAGGGCGTTCATTCGTGACGACTGTGTCGCGCCCGCGTCGCGGATAACGGCCTTCAGCTCCACCGGAGACGCGTTTTCGAGCCGAAGGGCATCCGCCTCGGACTCGGCATTCTGGCGATCGACCCAATCCCCAAGCGCGGGATCGGGGGTTTTATAGTCACTCGTCATGGCCGGCGGTTCCGCATTGAGAAAGGAGTGAAAAGCCCGGCCGCCGTTGATCAGAGCAAACGGCAGCAAGTTGAACAGATTGGGTCTAATAAAAGGAGGATCGGATTTGGGCCTGCTAAGTCAAAGTGTTGAAACGGGGAGTCAGGTTTTTTCGCCATGCAGTCATGGATTCTTCGAGAGACGTTCCGCCTCTTGAAAGTCAGTGGCAGCACGTTCCTCGTCCCCTTGCATTCGATAGACCTTGGCTCGGTTCGCATAGGCGGCCGCACCAAGTTGATGATCGACTCGGCGGCCCCGCTTATTGGAGAGGCTGACGACATGGGTGTAATCGGTGATCGCGGAATCTAAGTCGTTTAGGGCGACGTGTACTCGTCCACGGTTTAGATATGGCAAGCTCCAGTCCGGAGCGAGACGGATTGCTTCACCGAGATCGGCCAAAGCCTCGTTGTTCAGACCCATAATTGTCAGGATCAGGCCGCGGCTATTGTAGGCACTAACATATTTGGGATCGATCTCAATCGCGGCTGTGCAATCAGACAGGGCGTCTTGAGCTTGCCCCAAAAAGTCGTGGGAAACGGCACGCGCAAAAAACACCTCTGCCTCGCGCTGTCCCAACTTGATCGCTTCTGTGCAATCCGCGATGCAGCTTGCGTGATCCTGACGTTGACTGTGGATGAGGGCGCGGATGGCGTAGCCGAAAGCCACATTGGGTTCGGCATCAAGGACCTTCTGGCACCCGGCCAAGGCCGCTTCAACGTTACCACCGCGTACCCGCCCCAGTTCGACAAGCCGAAGACGCTGTTCTGCGCGGGATAATGGCGATAAGCCGCTTCGCCGCATCCCCAACGGCATTAACCCCCCTGCGTCGTATTGGTTATGCAGGAGCACATCAAGGAACTCAGGCTCGATGCCAAACCGCGTCAGCCACTCGTTCAGGGTCTGGCCCTGAGTGAGATTGGCGTCATGCTTCCATTGCTTCCAGCGAATCGCCTGACCATGTTGCAGCCCGATGGTCGCAAGGAGTCCGTCGTGTGCAAATAGTTCAAGCGTAGGGCCGCCCAGGCAACTGCAGTGGCTGAACGTCTTTGGGTCCTCAACAATCCGAAGAGTTTCGCGAAAATCAGCCAAAGCTTGTTCGTCCGAAGTATCGAGGAGGGCCTCGGAACTCATCGACTTGCCCCGGAGCATTCCGCTAGCAATCGCGCGGACACGCGTGACTTGCGGCAAGAGTTGGTCGAGGTCGCGTTGAGCCGGATCGGGTGCGCTATTCTCACCATACATGTAGTCGAATTGGTCTCGGTCCATCACCATGACGGCGTTACCCATCTGGACGGTGACCTGCGGCGAGTCATCGTCCAACCCTGAGAGCACAGTCGGACGGGGTGCTCGCGGCGGGGTGGTGGGTCGCTGCTTTCCGAAGAGCCAGTCGAAGAATCCCATGATGTCTCTCAAGCTTACGAACTAAATGAATTTACAACAAAATGGCGTCAATGATGCGTGGAGTGCTGCAACGGCCCGACAGCGAGACAGTGGCCGACCGTACCGACCCGGGTTCGCAGTAATGTTGGTGGAAAAGACACACATCGGTAAACCTTCACCCGAACAAGTTTGGTCGAATCAGTTGGTCAGCATTAATCCTGATACCTTTGCACCTTTAAATTGGGCAGTCGAGTCACGCTTGCGGCATTGGAGTGAGATGTTCCAGCATGAGTGTCAACACGGTAACCAGAACCAGATAGGCGATGAATCCTGGGCGGTCGCCGGTTTTGGGGGCTTTGCCGGTCACGGCGGTGAAAACGCCACCAATCATTAGAAGTGTAAGCAGACCCGACGTTTCCTTTCCCTCGCACATCGACATGATTGCACTCAGGCCCAGCACAGCCAGCCATCGCTGGTTTGTGCTCATCGATTGGAAGGCCCGGCCACCGTCGAGTGATCCAAACGGGAGCAAGTTGAATAGATTGATAAATGCGCCCAGGTTGGCGATCGCCAGAAAAATCGGTAGGCCGGTCGCCAGATTCAACAGGTACGACCCCAGCGCAGCTCCCAAGCCCCAAACCGGTCCGGCGAGACCACAGCGGGCGTCCTGACGCGGGTCACCCAACGATTGCCGCAGACGGATCACTGCGCCAAGGCCGGGAATGAACATCGGGGCCGTTGCCTTCACGCCATAGCGCATCAGCGTGACGACATGTCCCATTTCGTGGATGTAAATCGAGATCACCAGCCCCAACGCGAGTGGCCAGCCGAACATGGTCCAGTAGACCCCAAACGACAACATCATCGACGTGAACGTGCTGGCTTTCGTCAGGCCCAGAAGCAATACCTTCCACTTGGTGAATGAGAGCAATAAAATGGCTTTGAACTTCCAGAGAATCAGGCCGATGGCACCCAGGCCTGCAGCTCGACCGACCCCCGCACCATTCGCTTTCTCGGCAGTGGAAGACGGCGGTGGGGATGGAAGAGTATCGACCACCTTACCAAGCTCGGTGATCTTTGCCTGGATGGTGTCATATTGCCGCGTACCGGGCGGCAGGAGCTCAAACGCCTCACGCCAGGCGACGAGTGCGTCGACAGGACTGGCGGCCTGAGTCGCCGTATCGGCCAGGGCCTTGAGTCGCTCGGAATGGACCAACCGCCTACACTTTGGGCAAGTCAGCAGATTGGGAGCGAGATCGGTCGCACAGGCCGGGCAACGAAGCGTCTGATCAGACATGGGCGAGGTCCGGATCTGGGTTGTGACCGATGTTGTGCGGGCCCGTGATGACGAGATTCACTTTTCGGTTGAGCTTGAATGCTTCCCAAAGTGCAAACGCGACAATTAACAGGCCAATTGGTTGAGAGAAGCCGGCGAGAATCGGGAGCGCCAGCATGATCGCGAGGACTATGGCGATAGCCGTGGCCATTTCTAACGGCGTTATCTCTTTCTGTTGAACAGTCGCGTTCTTGGGTGCGTTCTTCGGTTCGGCATCTGGGGCGTTTTCTGCCTGTGGGTCGACAACCTTTTCAGCGACTTCAGCCTTTTGTTGTTGAGCGGCTGCAGCTTTGTCGTTTTTCATCTGCTCAATAAATTGCGGAACAACCAGTGCCGAATAGCTGGCTGCAATGGCGAGGTAGGTGCAACAGACAGCGATTGCTTGAAACAAAATACCCCCGCGCCCGTCGGAGCCGCGTCGGACAGCGGCTCCCACCAGATAACCGACGAGGATGGAGATCAGGCCAATCTCAATTCCTGTCAGTTTAAGAATGCCGAAATAAATCAAGAAACCGGCGAACGACGCGGCCAGTCCAAAAATGCAAGCTTTGAAGAACCGGAAAAACGTCACGCCGCCGGCCAATTGGGCTTTGACCAATGTGCTGCAACGCTCGCAGAAAATTGCGCCATTGATCTGAAAATATTGGTCCGTGATTGCCACGCCGCACGCGGCGCAGTTCACCCCACCAGTGGTCGGGGCAGTGTATTCCGCCTCGTTGAATTGAAGTTCACCGGCGTCGGTCGAAGTTGGTGTCTGGTCGTCCATCGTGGTGATTCCAATAAAACGGTTTGAAAAAACCTTCCGCAATGATTTTCGTCGGCATCATTGGACTCGATCGCACGTGGAACTTCCAGTCGATTTGTCCAGATTGCGACGCAGTTGCTCGTCAGTTGTGTTTAAGGCACCCAAACTGATCATATTTGCGGCTCATTCAGGCAATCGGAAGACCCACACGGCAACCGGAATAAGCGAAAGTTCCAATGCCATGTAGACCACAAAAATTAGTGACGGTTGACCATCCGCAAAAAGGCTGATCAGTCTCCCACTCGCAAGGCCAGCCGCAAAAATCGCGGTGGTCAACACGGCAGTGTTTCGGTGCCTGTCATTGAAAGCGGAAACGAGCCAAAACAAGCCAAGTCCAAGATAGAGGCCCGTGATTGCCCGAAGTAAATGGGCAAAATCCACCGACATCTCAGGGATGTTAAGAAACGTCTTAGCGAACCAGGCAGGTGAAATCCCATACAGAATTGCGATAATCGAAACGACAACACAAGCGAAGATTAGAAAGTATTTCTTGATTGACTTGCAAACTTCTTGAGAGAATCTGCCAAGGATCATTCCAGAAAAGGTAGTAGGCTGCATTGTATTGCCTTTCAGTTGGCTTTTGGGGGAATCAACAGGCGTCGATATTTGTTAGAATTTCGAGATCCAACATGTTATTCAAAACGTACCGTAACGTGAAGTTGCCCAGTGTCTTGACCGGTCCAATCGCTCTTCTTGAAAGGTGCGGACATGCAGCGTTGCCCGGACTGCGATGAACTCATCTCGTCTGAGTCGATCAACATTCAGGAGGGATTCGCTCTTTGCCCGGCATGCGGCCGATTGACGAGGCTGTCGGAACTGAGCTTCCGCAACCGCTCGATCGTGGAAACCCTCAATCAACCACCAGCCGGCTGCTCGATCGTACCGGTTGGTCACGGAGTAACCGTGCGGGCCTCGTTACGTTCGCTCACTGGTTTTTTCGTTGCGACGGGCATCGCACTGTTCTGGAACGGGATCGTTTCGGTTTTCGTGTTGATCGCGATCGCCGGTCTTTACGCCAACCTGGTTGGTCCCCTTCCTGCGTGGTTCCCTGCTCCTGGAGTGAAAAACGGCAATCCCCAAATGAACGGCGGGCCGATGGGCTTGGGCGAGACGTTGTTCCTGTGCGTGTTTCTCATTCCGTTTGTGACCGTTGGGACAGTCATCGTCGGTGCCGCATTCATGAGTCTCTTCGGTAAAGTTGTCGTTGTTGTCGACGAATTCAATTCCTATGCCGCCACGGGGATCGGCCTCTTCGTCTGGAAAAAACGCTTCGACCCTCTGCAAGTCCACTCGATCAGCATCAGTACCAAGACCTCGGTTTCGGACAGTCAAACCAGCACCAGTCGCTCGATTGAAATTCAATCCGACCGCACGGTCAAATTTGGCACAATGCTGCAATCCGATCAACTGGAATGGATGCATGCCGCTTTGAAAGAATTGATGCTCAAATCCTCCGCAAGCCGAACGAAAACAGGTCTGCCCGTCCTCACGTGGATACCTCGCCGCGAAAAATAGAATTCTTCGAGGTGCGTTGGTAAACTGGGCTTTTTTGAATTGGATGCGGCTCACACAGAGCATAAAGGGTTGGGATGACTCGAAGTCGCCACGAAACTGCCGTTCAAGCCGTTATTTTTGGAACTCTTGGGTTTCGTGCGTCGCTCGAAGTGACTGATCATCCACGAAGCAAGTCCCTTTGTTCGCAATTGCTTCCTTGGCTCAAACAACTAAACTTTGGGACCAAAATCGAACCATACCATCGGGAGATTCTCGAGACGCCGCATGGAGAGTTACCGCGTGAATCACAGACGGAAGCATATTGGCGAGGTGAAGCGGCTGCGTTGTTGGGGTGGGCAATTCAGTTATTCGACAAGCCCCATTCAACACGACCTGTTGATCCAGGTGCATTAGTTCAGAATCTCATGATACTCTTGCCAAACGCGAGCGAACTAATATCGGGTTCCAGCCTCCGACCGAAAATTGAGATCGATGACTATTGCGCCTTCTGCCTGACGATGAGACATCGTTTTTTGGCCTCGGCTCTTGGAAGTGAAGGGCAGACAGCCATCAACAACATCCTACAAAATAGGTTAGCCGAGTTTGGACTGAGCGACGCATTTCAGAGGGTTAATGGAGCTGAATTGGAATCGTTGTTAGCTGTTACGATGCCGAGCGTCCAAGGTTTATACGCCGTTCGTGCATTAGCGGCGGAATGGCTGCTCGGCAAAGGTGAATAAAGTGAATAACGAACTGTGTGCCAAGCTTGGGCGATAATAAATCACATACGGCGGAACGTCGCCAGAACTGCACGGAGATTTCAGGGCTTTGCGTTCTTCTGTTTCAAATTCACTTGCGATTCGCGAAGCGGCGCTTCGAAGTGGGCGTTCCCAAGCGTGAGCTTTGGAACGAGAAACAAATCATGAAACGCGTTGAATAGCACTCCTAATTGTAGTGTTGCCCCCCACTACGAGTTCAGCGAATTTGTTCGGTCGGATTGACATGAGATTTCAGCAGCCGCTGAAAGCGTTCGTTGGTTTTTTGTGGATTGTATTCAGCAATCTTTTTCAGCGATTCAGAAACGTTGGTCGAACGCTGCGAATGCTGGAAAGCTTCTTTATTTGAACCCAACTTGACCGAAGGTTCTTTCGTGCGATTCGCTCGCAGCCAAAGCACAAGGTCTTGTTCAAACTCATCAAGGATCGGATGACCACCAATCCATTTTTGTGGACTTTTCGTTTGTTCTTGTGTCACTGCGAAGTCAGTGGAAATCTCTGGCTTGTTTAATGCATCGAAGGTCCGCTCGTAAGCCCAGACGAACTGTCGAGCGGAATCGTAATCTGTTGACTCCGTCGACGCCGCTAACGCGATTTGCGTCAAAAAGCGATTTGCTCGTTCTCGATCAATTGTCATGGAGCCCAAGATTTTTGTTTCGGCTTCGATCGCTTTGGCAAGAGCCCTGGCTGTCAACTTTAACTGCGTTGAGTCACCATACGGTCGGGCCGTCATCGCCGTAATCATTGCATTCAAGTTTTCCTGAAATGCAGGTTCGGTTTGGTCGTTGATGATTTCCGTAGCAACCACGCGTGAGAGTGCAAATGGCCACTCGTGAAGCGTCGGCCGCCCTGGGAATTTGCTCAATCTTGTTTTCTTCCGCCATCCGTCACGGCTGAGTTCATGGTGACATGCGAAGCAAGAATAGTTGGCAAGTTCCGGCCACTGCTGCGACGTGGCCGAATCGGCGATCAGATTCGCGGTCAATGTCATGGATTCTTCCAGCGTCACCAGTGCCGAAATCATTGTCAATTTGGTGGCAGCAAGTTCGGTGTCGCCAATCACGAAAAAGTCACCATCTTGTCGGAGTTGGGTCAGTTTTTCGATGACATTCTCACGCAAGGATTTCGGTTTCTCTTCCAACCGACGCCAGTGCCTTGGCATTTGATTGATGAATTGAGAAAGCTCAAAACTGGGAAGTGGCGGATGGCCAGCCGCGTACATCTCGTGGGTAATCACCTTTTTTTGCTCGACATTACCCATGTGGCACGAAAGACAAATACGAGTCTGAGTTCTGGGAGAATGGATATCCCAATATCCAAAGTCTTCGAACTTGGTCTTTGGATTCATCGTTCGCCAGCGCGTATCGACAACATGTGCTTCTTCCCAGCCCGAAGGTCCGTCCCCTTTCCGACCGGAAGGACCGTGGCACGCTTCGCACGACACGCCAATCGTGTAGCGAGAATCTGTTGACGTATCATGGGTGACGCGGTCTCCATCTAACGACATCTGAGTCACTGGAATTGACGCATGGCAGGACAGACATCGTCGGTCCTGATGGACTGCGGATTCTCCATTTGCATCGACGATGCCGAGTCTTTTCGCCATTTGCCGGGATTGGTCATTCAAAAGTACGCTGAATGCCTGATAGTGAAAATCGTCGCGGACCCATGTGAGTAATTCGTCACCCAGGATCCAGCCATCATTTCCGCGTCCCTGCACATCCGATGGTAATTCTTCGCTCGCTGCTGAAATCGCTTTGCCGTGACAGATCGAACATTTACTGGTTTTCAGCCCAACGACTACGCGAGACCCGTTGTCGGGTGTTCCGAAACGATCTCGTACGTCACGAGAAACATCCTCGTCACAATACGCGAACTGGTTGAGAATGCACGTCAACAGCAGGCTTAAAAAACACAGAAGTGTCTGACGCGATCCGATACTCATCTCTGCGGCTCCGTACTGAGTTGGATCGTCAGATCGTCAAAGTTCTGTCGAATTGTCGACCAGTGATCCTGCAAACGAAATGGGCTTTCGCGATGTTCTAGGGGCGGAATCAATTTCGTCGAGTCTCTGAAAGACAACTGCTCTCGCAACTGACGGTAAGTCACTTCACGAGCTGGATTCATGCGAACTGTCATGTAGGGATTTTCGGACAATCCAATATCGATCGCGACAAGCGCAAGGTAGAGCTGTGTCGACCGATCCCAGCCTTGGTTGGTGAATCGTGCGGAATCATTGAGCAACGATCTCTGAATCACCCTAAGGTCCTCGGTGCGTAGCCCTTTCTTCTGGAGCGATAATGCCGCCTGACGCAGTTGTTGCTGCAATTCGAGAACGGTACCGGAAACGGATGCTCTTTCGACGGTTGGAGACCTCATCCTCTTTTGAAGCACCGATACGTTTTCGAGCAATCGATCGTCGACAACGTCGTTCAAGGATTTTTTCAGTTCAGGCAATAAACCCAGATTCCAAGTTCCCCATTGAAACTCACCGGGTTTCAAGTCCCATGCGGCCCGCGATTGTTGCCAGCTTTTTGTCCTCAAGTCGTGGTGACAACCAAAACAATCGTATTGAGCCAGTTCTGGCCAGACGGCATTTGGATTGCTGCCCGAAGCAGACACGATGCTCAGCTCATGTTCGGCGTTGACGAGTTGTCCGAGTAGCCAGTCCCACGCTTCAGAAGTTGGTTGACTCCATGACGAATTACGAGCCGACGCCTGTCTCTGTCGATCTTCAGAACGTCGCCAATGAGCCGGCATCATCGACTGATAGGCAGCGTATTCAAACACAAGCCGCGGATGTCCGGCCGCGATCAAATCATGGTTGACTGACTGATTTGCGTTACCTACATGACAATCGGCGCAATCATTAACGCGGTTCAGCAGGTTCTTGGTTTCGCGGAAGCCCACTTCTTCTTTGATTTCGCTGGACCAGATCTCGGGGGACTTCCATTCGAGCGTATGATGAAGAGTCAGCCAGTTTCGAGCCGGTCCATGACAGCTTTCGCAGCCAACCCCTTCTGCGAGTTTCGCTTGAAAATCCTGGCGATTCTCGGATTGAATCGCAGCCGGTGCGTGGCAAACAAGGCACTCTTTTGTTTCCCATGCGGGCTGAGGGAGGTTCAATCGTTCGGCGATCTCTTTCGAACGTCTTTCACGAAGAACGGCTCCGCCTCGCTGGTGACGATCAGCATCGAAGAAAAAATGTGCCGCTGATCCAGTTACTGATTCCCGTCGAGGATTTCCATGGCAACTTGACGCCGTACAGGATTGACTCCCCAGAAAGTTTTTTGCAAAGAAACCCTGGGCCGAATCGACGGAGGTCATCATCGGCGCGGGTATGTGATCCGTACTTTCGATCATCCTTGAAATCGGCGTCGGTGCTGGAGGGACTTGGCCTTGGGCATCATTTGGGCCTGCGATCAGCAGTGCGAAGAGGCCGGTTGTCAATGCGGAACAAATCCGACAGCACGAATTCGCCTGCATCCCCGATTCTTTGTTGGGGTTGATCGAATTCAAGGCTGTTCGGAAGTCAATCATTTTTGGTGGTTCAACGGGTCTAAGGTCTAAGTCGGAAAGTTGATCAAGGGATTGATACGGATGGCTGCGTCGTGCGGGCACGATGATACGCAGGCTGGTTGCTGGCTAGGGAGATGACTGCACAGGTCACAAACCGCCGCACGACTCGTCACCAGGTCCATTTCAGGCAGCACCTGGTCTCCAAGAATCGCGCGTGTTTGCAGGCTGGCTTCCGGGACAGCGTCGAGGCAGGCCGACAGGACAATTTGACCGTAGGGGATTGGCGAATCCAATGACACTTCCACCGCAAGGACGTTTTCGGTGGTGAGAAAATCTTCCGTGGACAGATCAAGAGAATTTCCTGACCAATCCAGCTTTTTCCCGTTCAACCAGACTCCGACGACAGTGGATTTTTTGATCCGGATCTTCGTCAAAGTACTCTTGCGCCGATCATCGTTAATGGAAAGCCGATAGTGGCTGTTCTTCGATTTCTTCGGCAAACGAAACTCGTGACGAAAACAGATCGTAATGGATTGTGCCTCAGCAACGCTTTCGGTCCAATTCCTGAGAAAATCTCCTTGCCAGAGAAAAGGTGACGTTCCTTGCATCCAGCCACCGCTCAGCCGCCTTGCCCGATACCAGTCATCGGGTAATGATCGACGACTGGCACAAAGCCACCCGAGGGATTCTTCTGGAATCAGGCCCAAGTCGTGCATTTGAATCGAGTCGTACGGGCACTGATCGGCGCACTTGGAACAACCGATACACCAGTCATAGATTTCGATCTGGCCATTATTGCCTCGTCCGATCGATCCCACAGGACAACCGAGCATACAGACGGGGTTGAGGCAATTTCGGCAAGCCGACGGCACGAGGAATCGGTCATAGCGTGGTCCATCCAGAAACAATCGCGAATAACCGTCATCGTGGGTTTTCACGCACGCCTCAACGCAATCGCCACAACGCGTACACGAATCCAGGTCGATGACGAGTAACCGACTTCCCTGAAAGAGTCCCATCTGTTGAAACTCGGCCGAGGCGATCAGGTCGGATTCTGTATGTTTCGCACCCGAAGATTGCGTCTGCTTGACGCGTTTTTGTGCGAGAGATTCGACCTGCTGCTTCAGCGCCGGTGATTCATCCATGAGCTTGCGAAAGGCCGCACCACGAATTCGCACGAGTTCAACATTGCCAAAATCGCGAGCTTCTTCTGTCGAAGGATGGTTATAGGCAATGCAACTCGCATTACGCGGACTGCGAGTGACCACCGCAATTTCACCAAAACATTCGCCGCGCGACAGGTAAGCGAGAACGCGCGGCGGCCCGGACGATTCGATGGGTTTGCGAATCAGATCGGGGAAAATTTCGCTGAATGCCGCGCGTCCGGCGGTTCTCAATTCCAGCTCCGACCAACTCTTCTCAATCCCCTTGATCCCTTTCGGGAAAGTAGCCACTTTTCGCAGGAGCTCAGGCTTAACATAAATGTCCGAAATTAACCGCTTATCGTTCAAGAAATCAGGGCGACCGAGCAGTTGATTGAGGGCGGAAAGGACCAATTCTTGAGCGTGAATCAAAGGCTCGCCGGTTAACGTCAGATTGGCAATCCGTTGAGCCGCTTCAAGGACATGATCGTTCAGCCACGATTTGACCAGAAAAACGAGTGACCCCGGTTGGTCAAGACGCTTGGCTCGCAGCAATGGCAGGTTTACATCGACTTCGATACTGGCCTTCCCCGATGGGGTTTGCGGCTTTTCCAGGTTGGCGGTTGTGGCATTTGGATTTCCCTTTGGGCCAGCGGTGATTTCGCCGGTCGGGGCGGAAGAAGTCTGTTTAGTAGCAGCTGGACCAGAGCCGGCAACGGCCTGTTTGGCCCTCATTTGCTCAAGCGGCGATAGTTTTTTGGGCGCTGCGACGGCGTCCGCAGGTTTTTCTTCCGCAGGATTAGCAGCTGGCTGGTCGCTTGCAACTACGGAAGATTCCTGTGCTTTCGCCGCTGCGGCGGCTGCCTGCTTGGCTCGCATTTGTTCGATTGGCGACAGCTTTTTCGGGGCGACCACTTCGTCGGCTGGTTTTTCCTCGACAGAGGGTGTTGCTGGCTGTTCGCCAGCAACGACGGAAGGTTCCAGTGCTTTCGCTGCCGCAGCCGCCGCCTGCTTGGCTCGCATTTGCTCGATCGGCGACAACTTTTTCGGGGCAACCGCCTCTTCCGCTGGTCTTTCCTCAACAGAGGGTACGGCTAGCTTCTTGCCAGCAACGACGGAAGATTCCTGTGCGTTCGCTGCCGCAGCGGCCGCCTGCTTGGCTCGCATTTGCTCGATCGGCGACAACTTTTTCGGGGCGACCACTTCGTCGGCTGGTTTTTTCTCGACAAGGGGTACGGCTGGCTGTTCGCCAGCAACCACGGAAGATTCCTGCGCTGTCGCTGCCTGCTTGGCTCGCATTTGCTCGATCGGCGATAGCTTTTTCGGGGCGACCGCGTCGTCCGCTGGTTTTTCTTTCGTTGCTGGCGAGCCGGCGGCAGGTGTCGAGGAATCCTGAGGAGCGGCAGCGGCCGCTTGTTTGGCTCGCATTAGCTCAAGTGGCGAGAGCTTTTTGGGCGTGGAACTGACATCGGCCGGCGCTGAAGTCGCGTGCGCTGATCCCTTATCGGTTAGAACCTGTGGGGCTGCCACGCGCTCTGCAAGTGAAACAGGCTTCGTGTCAGTTGTTGGAGCGGAAACTGCACCACGTGCAATTGGCGATGCGGCCGGTTTTGCAATTGGTTTCGGCGCTTCGGCCTGGCTCTCATTCAATTGACGACAAAAGGTCGTCCAATCGCGAATGTCATCCATTCCCAGAGACAAATTCGTGTTGGCAATCACTTGAACAACACCGTTTCGTACGATGAAAACGTCGAGCGGTTTTGAATCTGACCATGGTTCTCCCTCTTCGCAAATCACTTTCCCCGGCGGGACGATTTCCAGTGTGACGTTGTCCTTAAGTGTTTGAATCTGAGATTCCGTCAGGCCACTAAAAATCTGGAATTGGCGAAGATGCGTATCGAGCGTACGTCGACGATATTCTTTGTCCACCGCCGCTTGATGGTTCGGGTCATCGCGGAGTGTCTCGAAGACATTACGATTAAACTCCAGGAGCAAACAGTCGACTCGCGTGATGACGGTTGCCGAACGAGGAGTGAACGAAATGCAACTCATTTCACCGAAAACATCACCTTCCATCAACGGTGCTTCTCGGGTCTCGTAATTGATGTCAGTCGGTCCGTCACTCGGAATTGAACTGATTTGTCGAGACGAAGTCTTGGTGGATGGCGAAAACAATCGTTCGAAGAAACCTTTGGTCCGTGTTCGCGCGGTTGATGGAACAATCACCGCCGTCAGGATCTGCCGATTTCGGTCGGGGGCATCTGACGCAATCGATGATGATTGCAGATCTGCATCTAAGGCCTTGATTCGATTCAAGTCTTCGGCGGTGGGAATATAAAATGCCGTTCCGCCAGCCTGCCCCTGTTGAAAGACGATTTCCCCTTTGTTGTACCGGCGCAGGACAATGCCACCAGGCAGTTTCTCGGCAGAAATGGGCTTTTTCATTCTTCGGAACAGGTCAAACTGAGCCAGTAGATCGGAATCGACTGATTTGTCGCCTGATCGAGAATCAAGATGAATCTGCGTTTTAACGGTTTGTTGCTTCAAAGCAGGTTGCTGCTGTCCGCCATCCATATCGCGTTTGCTCAAAAGTTGACTGTCTTGGTGGTCTTTAACCCGCACCGGCTGTCGTGTCATGCGGGCGTATGCCGATTATCCTACGGGATGCAAATCGCCGTTTCCATTTGAAATCTGAACTCGTTTTCAGTCCGGGAACTGAAGGACGTCGACAAAAATTTTCACGGTAGGCTGTCAAATCTATCTTCGCGTTACCCGCGCTTGTATGCTAGGAAAAAACTCGTTTTAGACCCCCGATTTTCGAGGTCTGTTGTGATTGTTGATCGTTCGCATGTCCCCTGGGCTTTGACGACCACCTGTTTAACACTGGTGGCGTTCATCCTCTACTGGATCTACGCTCGGACCGAACCGAATGGTGCAAGTGGCGGATCGTGGCAAGGAATGCTCTTTGGTGTCGCTGGTACTGGTTGTATGGTTTACGCCGGCCTTTTGGCTTGGCGAAAGAAAATTCCAAAGTGGCAGGTTGGAAGTGCTCAGACATGGCTTCGCGGTCATATCTGGATCAGTCTTTTGAGTGTTCCCCTGATTCTTTGCCACGGCGGGTTCCGTTTGGGTGGGGCACTTGAGTCTTGCCTGATGCTGACGTTTGCGGCCGTGATTTTGAGCGGAATATATGGTCTTGCCGTTCAACAAATTCTGCCACGAGTCATGGCCTCAAACATTCCCGCTCAGGCGATCGCGCCTCAGCTGGAAGTTGCCTGTGAAAGGCTACGGCGTTCGACAGAACTTGCCGTACAAAAGGTATGCGAAAGTGCTTTTCTCGAGCCATTTTCTTCGTTGTCCCGCAGTCAAGGGGCCTCCGAACTCGCGGTGACAACCTCTGGAATCAATCCGTCGAAACAAGGCATGCCGGTCAAAACGTCACAACATGAGTCATTTTCGCCGAAGCTTGAACTTTCCACATTTTACTGGGATCAGCTTAACAGCTTTTTAAGTTCAGATGCGAATCGATCACACGATCTGGCAAACCCCACACTGGCCACCGCGAGATTCGCGAGATTACGAGACAGCGTGACCGAAGACCTACGGCCAGTCATTGATGAGATGGAGTCTGCTTGCGATGAACGACGACAACTTTTGTTTCAGTCGCGAATTCACGGGTGGCTGCATGGGTGGTTACATCTTCACGTTCCTTTATGCCTGACCCTACTGGTCTTGGGATTGTTGCACATCATGACGGCGATTTACTATTAGGAACCATTCGATAACTGCTGGAGATGGTTCCCTTGCGTTTATGCGGGTTTCGGCGAGATCGATAATGACTTAGCGAATACAGATGACATGCCTTGTAGTAGATTGACCTGATTCGAAAAACGATTTTCAGAAACGGATACAGTGGCTGATCGACGTCGACTGAAAACAATTGCAAGCCGTTATGATCTCGATGTTCTCAGGCATCGGGACCCTTTGCGCCTCATGCGGTTTCGGCTGTCCGCTCTGTTTCTGATCGGTACAGTCCTTGCGTGTGTCCCCTGGCTGCTGGGTGATCATCGTGCGTTTGAATCCCGCTGTGTCTCAAACGCCCATAAATCGTTTGAACAGAATTGCAGTCAGTGTCACGATCAAAGTGGCGCACCGTTACGGAGGATGATCACATTCAATAACTCGTGGACATCGACCTCGGATAAAAAATGTCAGTCGTGTCACCGCGAATCCAATAAGAACGATAATGACCACTTTTTGCCCAAGACCAAAGACGAAGAATTCGCCTGGGGAAATCGGCATGCGATCCTGGAAGCTCAATTAGAAACGCTGATCAGTCCTTTGAAATGTGCTGGCTGTCATGAAGAGCATCGAGGTCATTCAGAATTGACGCAGGTCTCTGATGCACAATGTTCCAATTGCCATTTGCAAGTCGATCACTTGCTAAAATCCAAAGAACCGAACGGCCAACACCGCTTCGAACTGAAGTTTTCAGATTTCTCTCAGCATACTCAATTGGGAATTTGGCGCAAGTCAGAAGCATTGAACCGAGATCGCGCGGACAGTCCGGTCAATTGGCCAAACGATGGTAAAATCGATCATCCCGTTGATGCCTCGAAAATTCTTTTCAACCACCGTCGCCATCTTGACCCCAATCTTCCAGCTGGCAACGGAAAGACAACGTCACTCGATTGTGTGGATTGCCATCAGGCCGAACCCAACGGAGCCTATTTTCGTCCGATTAACTATCAGCAACATTGTTACCAGTGTCACAAATTAGGATTCCCGTCGACCGGCGAGCTTCCGCATGCCGATCCCGAAATCGTTCAAGGGATCGTTCTCGACAACCTGGTGAAGAACCTGAAGAACAAGGGGGATCGACCGGTGCAATCCGATGAAATCGGAGGCCCAACGAAGCCCCCAATCGATCCGCCATCACGCGATCTCGACCCAAAATTGCAGCCAATTGATGCCGCGTTTCAGGACGACATTCGTGCGGAATTCCAGAAGGTGAAATCGCAGTTGTTTGAGGCGACCGGGTTCGACAATGTCGAGCCAAGAAATCATGTAAAGAGTCCTTTCGAAAAGTCGTGTACCAAGTGCCACTTTACCAGACAAGATAACAAAGGGAGCGTCGGCTGGAGTGTAATCCCGACGAAGATCCCCTCCCAATGGATGGCTCATAGCCAGTTCCGGCATGACCGTCATTTTTCTGTTGACTGCCGGAAATGCCACACGCGGAATGGTGGACTTCATGAACCGTCTGAGCGCGAAGATTACTATCCCGTTCTCAAAGAACAACAAAAATCATCGACGTCGATCTACGCCAGTATTTCTGCTCAAGACGTTTTAATGCCACGCATTGAACTTTGTCAGCAATGTCATGGTCATGGGTCATCGAACGGCGGTCGTGGTTCCGTCAGCGACAAATGCGTTGACTGTCATGATTATCACCATACACATGCCAAAGCGGATTTTCGTCCGGGCATCAACGAAATGTTGAACAATGGTCAAATTGGTGCGGCAGAGTTGAAAAAGACGCTCTCGATTAAAGGGAGCAGATGAAGCCTTCGTCAATGTCGGGCAATTCCTGGCGGCCAATTGGGATGAACGGCCTTACGACGAATCGATGGCTAGTCATCGTCGCTTTCGGCTGGCTCGCCATTTTCGCAGGACTTGGTATCAAGACCGTTTATAACAATCGGCCGGAACCAAAACGGCCTGATGATTCGCGAGCAACTGCATTTCAATTCGAGTCAGATTCCGGGGCTACGACTCTGACTCGAACGCAGTCGTGTTCCACGTCGAACTGTCATGGTTCATTGACTTGCGATCCAAACGTTCAAGCCATTCGCCGTGACGAGTGTTATGTGTGGATGGACGACCCGCACGCCAAGGCGAGCCAAACCCTACTGGGAAAAAAGTCTCAGGAAATATTTGAACGGCTGGGTCTGGGAACCAAATTACCGCCAGGCAAAGCGGCCAGCGAAGCGGAGAAAAAGCACTGGAAGAACTGTCAGGGTTGTCACGATACAAATCAGCATTTGTCCGGAGCAGCCCCACTGGCGGATCAAGCGAATTATTTTTCGGAAGGTGTCAGCTGCGAATCTTGTCACGGTGACTCGCGGGAATGGCTGAATCTTCATGTCCAAGATGGTTGGGATAAGAAAACTTCCACCGAGGAAAAGCATCGACTTCATTTCTTCGCGGCCGGTGACGTGTCAGGCCGAGTCAAACGATGCGCCGCCTGCCACGTTGGTGGCGGCGAGGCTGATGTCAATCACGATCTGATCGCCGCTGGTCATCCCGCATTAAAGTTTGAATACACCTGGTATCTTTCCCGCCTTCCAAAACATTGGAAGCCAAGTCGTACGGCAACCAACAGTCTTCGATCTCGCGAATGGTTCATTGGCCAGCTTGTCACCGCGATTGCCGCTCTGGAACAACTCGAAGACCGAGCCAACTCCTGCACCGTAATCGGCGATACAACTCAACAGTCATCCTGGCCGGAATTATCCGAATACAATTGTTTTGCCTGCCATCACGATTTAACTGAGCCGTCGTGGAGACAGATGCGAGGATTTCCTGGCCTGGATCTGACCGGCAAGCAAACGGGACGCCTGGCGATGCCTTGGGGAAGTTGGAGTCTCGAACTGATTCAGATTCTGGCCGACGAAGTGAATTCGTCAGAATCGAACGAGTTTTTCACGGCCTTTCAGCAGCTAGATCAAATGCTTAAACAAACCGAAATTCCCAGCGCCGCACAGACATCTGTACAATCACGAATTGTCCGTGACAAACTGCAAACGTGGCTTAATTGCTTTCAGTCCAATGATATGGACACAGATCGTTTGCTTCGCGAAATTGTCCTGAAGCAACAGGAAAAGCTGGTTTCTTCATGGGACAAGACCGCCAGCGTCTTATTGGGAATTGCAACGTCTCATCGCGACTCGAAGCCGTTCACGGAAAAGCTCAAGACCGCCATGGATAGGCTCAGATTCCCCACAGCGCCAACAATCATCGACAGCCCAAGAGATTTTCGCTCAGAACTGATTCCCAATGCCATGACAGGTGAAGACTGGGGCAATCTACTGAAAAGCCTCGTAGAATCCCAAACAAGCCCCTGAATCGCAGACCAAAGTAAACGCATTCATGGGTTTGCTTTTTTCTTATTTTATTAGCGTCAATTCGTGAAGATACGTGTTCCAAAAACTCTTTGGCTTAATTCTTCCGACGAACGTGCTCCGCAGCGACTTCATTTCCCTCTTCGCGTTTCGCTTTGATAAACATCGTCGCTGGTAAACCGTCTTTCAAAAGATCGCGTCGATTCGTGACTTCAGCCCAGACGCGGACCTCTTGGCTCACTTCGTTGATCATCGGAGCGATATGCTTGATCTGCCCCTCAAACCGCCGTTGTTTCTGCGGTTCTGCACCGGGTACTTCGACAACAACGGTATCACCGCGCTGAACGCGATGGCTTGTTGCCACGGGGATAAATCCTTCGACTCGCATCGTGTCGAAATTGGCGATCTCGACCACCATCTCGCCGGCACCCAAGGCTTCTCCAGGTTGCTTGCTGACCTGCAAAACGACACCGGAGAACGGTGCCGTGATCTTGTAAGATTCCAGCGTGACTTCAGCTTCCTTTTTTCGTAACGTCGCCATCTGTTGCTGAAAATCGGCCTGCTCGATTTGCAGGACCGCCTTCTCGGCCGCCAATCGCAACTTTTTGATATCCAGTTCTGAAAAACCGCCCGGAATGCTTCGATTCAATTCCATCGCTTTCGAATATTCCAAGGTAGCCAGTTCACTGATTTTTTTGTGCAGACGGATATCAACCGTATTCGCCATCTCTTTTTCTGCCAGGGCGAGTGTCTGTCTTGGCACGTCATCCTTGAGACTGGCGATCAATTGCCCTTTTTCAACGGTGTCACCTTCCGTCACCGCGATGGTTTGTACAATCCCCTGGCGGGAACCGGCGAGCGATGCTCGCCGGACCAGGCCAATTCGACAATTCGGTACGATCAACGGCGAATCGGGCGACTCGGCGTCAAGATTTCCCGCGAACATCGCGATTGTTGCGAATGCAGCGATGATCAAACGGCAGTTCATGAACGGACTTTCTTGATTTTCTGGTGAATAATCCCGTGTGCGTGTACCAGAGAATGTCATATTGATCAATCGCAATTTTGCCATTGACCAGATTGGAACTTTCGATAACCGTGGTGCGGCTTGTTGGTCAGAACGTTGGGATGAAACCTTGCATTCTCGAAGACAAGACGGGCAATTGGTGGGACTTCGAAGACTTGTCCGCACCTTACGAAGATTTCGACCGCGTACACAAACTGACTCAGCGGGAGCTTCGCCCTCACGCGAGAAGTTATTTCGAACGGGCTGAAGCCCATGCTACGGATTATGGCATTAGGGGCTAATACGCTCGTTGCGTTCGTTCAGCTCAGCCAGTTCGACCAGAAGGCGTTCGAGTTCAGACAAGTACTCGACTTGTGGAATCGTCTCTTTTTGGTCACGCAAATTTTCGATGGCGAGTTCCAGTTCATTTCTTTTTGCGCGGACTTCGGGACTGAGCCTGGCGTCTGTGGCGTTGGGGACTAAGTGCCACTGATGGGCTTTTCGGCCATCCAGCGGATGGCCGTCAGTTGGCTGGGCGATGGCTGTTAGTCCTCGGAACTGATCCGCGCGAACTCCTTGTCCATCGCCGTTATCGTCCAGCAAAGCGTGTTCCGTGGCGACTCGTCCATCATTATCGTAGTACTCCGCCGTTCGGCGCGAGGCCATCAGGAATGCTTCCCACAATGACGTTTGATCGTCCTTGTCGAGGTCCGCCGAGGAATCATTGATGGCTTGCGACAAATGGTCGCCGAACCTGGCAAAGTTGATTTCTGTTCCCGACTTGGTTGCCCCGACCACGATCCGATTGGGGGCGGATAAGATCGGAATAAATGGGCCACTAGCTGATGCGCAGTTAATGATGGCCGTTGGTCGGCTAACAGGTGCTAACCAGTTTTTTAATTCATCGGCAGAGACATCCGGACCGCGCAGGTTGAATTTGGCGACTCGACGATCAAACGTTCCGTGGCCGATCAACACGATCCACAGATCTCGGTTCGAATCGTCATTTTCCGCTTCAATTGCCGTTTTCAAGCGGTCATAGTCGGCAACTTCGATTTTTCCTTCACCCCGGTGCCGTCCGATAATCGTTACGGGAATGCCTGCTTGTTTTGCAGCGGCTTCCCACCGCTCGGACCATTGATAGAACGAGATTTCAAATTGTGGTGTTCCACCCGCTCCGACGACGACAATCAACGATTGTGACGGAGCTTTCGTCTCGCCTTCAGCCTTCAACATGGCTTGGGTGCAAAAAAAGCTAATGACTAGCCAGGTAGAAATGACTGGTTTCATCAGGGGAGTCCTTTCCATCGTCGCAGTCCCCATTCGGCACAGAGGCAACTCACAATTAACAACATCATCCAGGGTTGGTGCCAAATCGGGATGGTGTAGCCTTCCGTTAAAGGAACCTTTCGACTGGGCAATGAGCGGACAAAGGTGTCAAGATCGCGAATGGCAACGACTTCGCCGGAAGTTTGTTTGGCAATCCTTTCGAGAAGTTCGACATTCGGTGTGACTCGGGCGAATTCGTCGGCGGCTGGGTCGGCAGACCAGCCCGTGTTGGATTGCCCAAGCGACTTTCCTTCGTGGTCGATCACTTCGACTGCGGCTCGGTAATGTCCCGACTGACGGGATGCGAACGTTGCCTGGTAAAGCCCTGCTTCCTTGAGTGACGGTTCGGCAGGTTGAGTGACTGTCGTGCCGTCCGGAAGTCTCAGGTTAATTGAGACTGACGCATTATCCTGAGGCTGGAATTCGTTTGTCCGTATACGAGCTTCAATCTGCATGAGCGGTTGACCCAAGTCATCCTTGGGTGTCGTCCGCATTTCGATCCGATCAGGAACGTCAGCAATCAACCAGCGAACCGTCTGTCTCCAGGCTTTGCCAAGGTCGTCCTTTTCGCGTTGTGAGTCGGTTCGATTAAGTTGCCATCGCCAGAAGTCTCCAATGAGCATGGCAGCACAGCGTCCTCTTCCAAATGCTTGCACGGCGAGGGCCGGAACTGCCTGTCCCGTCGGTTCCGTCACTTCGGCGATCACTGTTGCACCAGGCTTCACGTGGCCCGCTCGATTCAGCGTCAGAAAATTGGGCAATTCGATCAGTCGCTGTTGCTCTTCGGTTTCCGTGAGGCGGAGACGTGCCCAAGGCTGAAGCCAGCCTTCTCTCGTCAGCCGAAGTCGATAACCGATGGGATTAGCTGAAGCGGCAGTGGCTTCAAGCGATACCGGCAGCATGCGACCGACCGAGGTTCTTTCGTAACCCCCTTGCCGAAAGGATTCCGATCCGCCGAGCATCAGTAATCCGCCCCCTCGTTCGCTGACGAATCGTTCGAGGAGAGCGAGTTGATCTGGCGAAAAGAATTCCGATTCCAGATCGTCGATGATAACCGCGTGAAATTGGTAGAGGTCCGCCGCCGTCTTGGGGAAACCTTCTGCCAACTCGTCGGGAGTTTTTGTGTTTAATCGGACAAGCACAGGCTGATCGTATCGTTCGGTTTCTTCCGTCTTCCCTTCGAAACCTCGAAATAAAGGATTACTGACTTCGCCTGCTTTGCTTCGCCAATCGAACTTTGGTTCTTTTTTCGCAATCCGAATGACACCCGTCATTTCAAGCTGCTCGTCAGAATCGATAGCTCGTTTCAGGAACTTGTATTCCCAGTTCGGTCGACCGCAGAGATAGAGTACTCGATATTTTGCTCTCCCCCGATCCACGGCAACCAGTCGGCGATTGTTGGACAACGTTGATTCAATCGAAGATGCGTCGACGAGCGGCTTCAAGACTTTGTCCGGTGATGAACTGGCCGTTGAAGGCTTTGTCGTTTCTGCCCGTTTTGCTTCGGCTTCTGTTCGAACCCTGACTTCGTAGAACGAGATCCCCGGTTTGGTTGGCCGAATCTGAAATCGAAATGGAAGGGGTGCCGAGTCGCCAGAAAATGCTTGTGTCACCTGTTTGACGATTGTCCCGGCCTCATCAATGACCTGCGCTGTCACCTTGGCACTAGGAAGCGATGATTGGGTGACATCCGCCTGAATCGTAACGGGAGCATCTTCGAATGCGGTTGTCGTAATCGTGAGGTGAGACACCGCCAGATCGGGAATGGGGCGGTTTAATGAATCGGTCCCAAGAATAACGGGGTAAATCGGAGGAAACCCTTGAAGGCTGAGTTTTGCCTCTTTCGAATCGGTCGTGATACCGTCGGTGAAGAGCAGGACACCAGCGAGCGGGCGGTCTCGAAACCGGTCCTTAAGTCCGTTAAGCACTCCAACCAGACTGGTTTGTGATCCTTGAAAAGTAAGCCCGGAAAAATCGGCCACATTTTGCAATCGGGAATCAAACAGGTATCGCCGTAAATCAAAATCCTGAGCGAGCCGAACCTGCCAAGGTGCATCTTCGGCATTCAACAGGTTCTTGAGCTGTTCTCCACGAGTCGTCGTAGCATTCGGATCTTTGATGGTCAGGCTTTGGCTGTTATCTGCCATCAATACAAACAGGTTGGCGCCAGGTCGGGCCCGTTGACCGCTCCAGAGTGGTTCGAGCAAGCAAATGGAGAGTAACAGAAGCCCCAGAGCTTTAAAGAAGGAGGCCATAAAACGGGTTGGAACATCTGCCCGAGATCTGGAATAACGCCACGCGACAAGAGCCAGGCCCAGTCCGAACAACACCACAGCCACAGCCAGCCACGACTGACCGCCGAAGATGAGTGTTCCAAGCATGCTCTCATCGCCCTTTTAAACCAAAATCCTTTTGACGCACCGCGAACGACCCCATCGAGCATAACTCGCCGAACCCCATCGCAGTAGAGAGGCGCATGAAGAAAATCACAATGATTTTGTGTTCCGACGGTAGATCCACCAATTCCAGCCTGTCAGGCTCTGGTGGCGAAAGGTCCGTTCCAGCCGGTAAGGATTTCCATATGAGTCCGTAATAAATTTGGGATGAGGAGGATCGGCTTCAAAATTATGGCGGATGAACCAATCCGTTCCCTGTGGCGGAAGCGAGCGTTGATCAACGTACAGCAAAGGTGGATCGGTCGGCCAAAGTTGCGTCGAAAAGAATTCAAACATCAAGCCATTACGAAAATCGTGATCGCTGCTGACTGTTGCAGGGGCATTACCGTTCTGCTCCATCCACGTCATCGCATGCGAATATTCACCGCGACCATGGTTCAGCAGTAATGCGGTCCACCAACCATTTCCGGTCAGAAATATAACGATCAGGCCAATCGGAATGGTCCGCCTCGACCAACGAGTGCTCCAAATGTCTGCAAGCACATACCCGATCAATAGTAGCGCAAAGGCAACTGGTATCAGAAAGTACCGTGGGTAAATCAATTGGTGTCCGGTGACGAACAAGACAAAGGCAGGTGCCAGGAAAATGATGGTCAGGTAACAGGCTGCCATCGCTCGATCTGATTTCCAGAGTCGGACGAATCCGACGCCGAGCAGAATCAGCACGATGAGAGCGGCAATCAATGCACCGTCATCGTAAAGCGGCCCACCTGCGACGATGGATAAGGTCGAAATCGCAGCCGAGGCGACTGTCGTTTCGGGACCGCCACCAATTGCCATTCCGCGAATGAAGAACAGATACAAACCACCCGCAACGAGAAAAGGGGGAGTCAACGCCAATGGAACAATCCAGGTCGGTTTAGACAACCGCCTGATGAATGCCCAGACACAGAATCCCGCAAAACAATAAAGGAACGTCAGGTGAGCCAGAAAACCGAGACTGGCACTGATGGCAAAAGCAACGGCATCAAGCCATCGCCCATGCTCTTGAATACGTAACAAGCTTAACCACGATAAGTACGCGAAACAGACGGCATAGGAATAACCTCGTGCTTCCGAGCCGTACAGGACGAGAAGATACGACGCCCCGGTAAGAGTCAGTGTCGTCAGCTGTGCCTTGAATCCACCGTGGCGAATTGCAATGCGACCGGAAAGCCAGACAGCCAGGATCGAAGCAATTGCAGCGGCGATTCGGTAACAGATTCCCCATACTCTCGATCCCAATACGTAAAGGATCATCGTATTCAGCAAGTGATTATTGTCGTGCCGCAAAGCAAAAATATCAGCAATGTTGCGGATTTTGTAACGCACGAACCAGAGCGACCAGACCTCGTCAATGGCGAGATCGCCTAATGTCGCGACGAGTCTCAGTGCTGCGGCGAGACCAAAAATCAGGATCGTCCATCGGAATTGCCAATGCCGATCGCTTGGAGCGGCTTCTTGATCGCTTGGCGAACTGCTTTGAATCGGCTTTGACTTGCCGGAATCGAATGTGGTGAAGGGTGTCTCGGGCATGGCTATCGGGTTAAGCCTTCAAGTGATCTTCGCTTCGTGAGCGAAGGCTCAAACGCAGGTTAATGGTTGGCAAAGGTGCGATGACGTCTTGGATCACCGCAGCTGTTGTGCTTCTTCATCCTCATGTCGAATTGCGATATAGACATACCCAAGTGCCGTCAATAATGCGATGCTGCTTGAAACACAATACATGGTCTGGAATCCGAATCGATCACTGATTCTCCCGAGAATTGGAGAGAATACGAGCGATCCAAAATCGGTAAAGCCGAGGATGATTGCAGTGCCGGCACCTCGGCATTCTTTCGGAAATGCTCCTGATCCGAGCGAAACAACCGCAGGAAAGAGCAATGCGTGACCGAAACCACAGATAATTGACGGAATGATAAACTGCCAACCTTCTGTCACGAATGCCAGGAGAAAATGGCCGATCGTATGGCCAATCAATCCACGGACCAGCATCCAGTGTCGACCGATCGTCTGGCTCCAGTTTTGAACCAATAGCCGAAACACAAACGCCGAAATCGCATAGCCAGTAAAAAACAGACCGATCCCTTCGATTTTTTGTGAAGTCGCGTATCGAGTCAGAAACGTTTGCGTCGCCGTCACTCCCATTCCCATGGTCATCGCCGCGAGAACGACTGTACCCGGCCAGAAACGGAACATCAGTCGAATTGCGACCGGTGACGGCGTTCGCACGGCGACTTGATCGTCCTTCGTCAACAGAATCACGAGGATCAGGTAGAGAATCCCGATCACACCTGCCCCGCCAAATAAGATCAGAAATTGCGTTTGTGGATTCGTGACGAAGTAGCGAATCCAGTCTCCCAGGTTTGATCCCAGAATCATCCCGACGAAACCACTGCTTCCGAGGTTGCCAATGATTTCGGTTCGCCGCTCCGCTGGAACATGATTCTGTATGTGGGCCATCGAACAAGCAAACATGCCGGTCAAACCGACATAAAATGCCACTCGCGCCAGATAAAGCAGCCAAAATGTATTTTGGGATGCTCCAAGAAAAACGGCGCACCCGGCAATGAATAATAAACTGCAGATCGGCCAGATGACTCGCGTCCCATAGTCATCAAGGACGTGTGAAACACTGAGCCGAAGTGCAACGGCAACGAGCGTTCCCAATGCGACGATGTCCCCGACAACGCTTTCGCTTCCTCCAAGATTGTGGACCAGCTCAGCGAACCGAAAAGTCAATGCATTTGCCATGACCAGTAACGAATTCGCGAGATAGGCGAGCCAAAACGTCCGCCCGTAGACGCCAGACATCGAATTGGGCTGCAACGGGATTTCAGATTGAGTTGTCATGAGTCCCATGTATGCGATGTCGGCCAGCGATGCCAGCCTTCAATGAGATAAGAGAGGCGAAATGGCGTGCCCTATCGGGTGGCTCATCCACCGTAAGCACTGTAACGTTTGATGCCGTGTGCCAAGGCCAGGCGATTGAGTGCGAACAGCACGGCAACCCAGGCGAAACCCTGGAGTAATTCCACCGCCAACTGCTGATGGGTGTATTTCTCAAGCAGAATGGCAGCCGGAACAAATGCCAGGTATTTAAACGGCAGGAGGCGAACCACATCGCCGTAAGGGGATGGAAGCCAGTCAAGCGGCAGCATATGGCCTGACAGGAAATAACTCAGCAGCATGTACACGAAAACGAGCGAGCTGACTTCGAGGAACCAAAAGGCACATAACCCCATTAAGCTTTCGATCAGAAATCCGACCAGAAATGCAAGAATCAATGAGATCAGCCAGCCTGTGAACATCGTCAGATCAGGCCACCCATGCAAATAATTCCGGCAGAGCCAGAAAACAAATGCAAACGGGAAGAATGCCACGGCATAATAGACCAGTTTATGAGCAACTCGATGCCAGAACAGATAGTCCAACAAATCGATTGGTTGAACCAGGAATTTCTTGATCGCGCCATCGCGGACATCGCGAGCAATCCCTGTCGTCAGCCCAGGCATGGAAGAAAATGCTCGACTAACCATGACAAGCAACGAATAAGCCACCATGTCACCATAAGTGTATCCGTTGATCTGCTTCGGATCACGAGGCCCGGTCGTCTGGTAGATTGCTCCCCAAAGGAATACCTGAGTCACAATCGGCAGAAATCGTACGAGCGTCGCGAACGCAAAGTCAGCACGATACACGAGCCTCTCTTCGATAGAGGTTCTCAGGATGCACCATTTGACACGGAGTGATGAGGTCATGGAAGCGAAGTTTTCAGTATCGACCCAGCAATAAGTCTGTTCGCCAGATCAAATGTCGATCGAACAACCATCAGTTCGCCCCATGGCAATGGAACCCAATGCGACGAAGGCTTTTCATTTGTCAGAGTTCTTTCGCGAGAACAATTCGGCCATAGCGTCCTCAAGAGGCCGTTCTTGAACACCGACGTCTTCGATTGAGTACCTATCGAGAAGGGCCGCCAGGATTTTTGGAATGTCCTGCCGCGGCACTTCGAGCTTGACTCGAGGTGGAATCTTTTCAAGAACCTTACCAAAACGATCGATGTCTTCAGGAATCTCTGTTCCAGCAAATTGAAGGTGAATCTGTTTTACGCTGCTGAAACGATCCACAATTTCCGCCAATGGTCCATCGTGCTTGATCTCGCCCTCATTGATGATGATTGCTCGTCGACACAATGCCTCAACGTCTTTCATGTAATGACTCGTCAGCAGCACGGTCATTTGTTGCTCAGACTGATAGTGACGCAAGAAACCCTGCACTTTTCTCTGGGAAACGACATCAAGGCCGATCGTCGGTTCGTCCAGAAGCAAAACTTCGGGCGAGTGCAGTAGCGAGGCGATCAACTCCATCCTCATTCGCTCGCCGAGTGACAATTCTCTGACGGGTTGCTTAACGAGTTGTCGAACCTCAAGCAGTTCGGTCAATTCATCTAGTCGACGTTGAAAGACATCGTGGTCAATGTCATAGATTTCACGATGCAATATGAATGATTCTTGTGCGGGAAGATCCCACCATAATTGGTTTTTTTGGCCCATGACAAGCGAAAAACGTTTTCGATAGGCATTACTGCGCTGCCATGGTATGTAGCCAAGTACGGTGGCTGTACCCGATGTTGGATAGATCAATCCTGAAAGCAGTTTGAGCGTCGTTGTTTTTCCAGCGCCATTCGGACCGAGAAACGCGACCATTTCGCCTTTCTCGATCTGAAACCCGACCTCTTTGACCGCGCGTACCGTATTGTATTCGCGGTGAAAAAGGCCGGTGATGGAAGCCATCCATCCCGCATTCTTTCGATAGACGCGATAATGTTTTGCGAGCTGGGAAACTTCAATAATGGCCATGTGCGGACCGCGGCAGGGCCGAATAAGATATCGAAAGAACACCGAATAACGACAAATTCATGGATTGCATCAGCCAAACGCAGTTACGGTTTTTAGCGGTTGGCAGCAGTCTTTTGCGACTTCAGCAGCGACGTGTAGTCGGCGGCAATGTGTAGGATCTCGTCGTTGTATTCTGACTTGGCAAAGACCGGTGCCTTGTCGGATTTGGTCTCGTGCTCTTCTTCCTCTTTCTCGACTTCCTTGGCGGCCTTGTCTTCGTCACGTTCGGCCTTCAATGTTTCCTCATTGAGCGACACCGATTTTCGACTCTTGCGAGCAACATACCGATCGATATCTTTCAGAGTTTGTTGAAACTTTGGATCAACTGCGACACGTCGTTGACTATTGTCTCTGAGTGTCGTCAAGATTTGAGGATTCACGTTCGGCCAGATTTTATGTGGTGCGGCGTTAATGTGGTCGAAGGCCAGAGCGTTATCAAGGAACGATTCGCCAAGATCCATGTGGTCGAGAAGAGACGGAAGTACAACGTCGGATTCGACGCCCTTGTTCTGGGTGCTATCACCATTGACGCGATAGAACTGGTTGATCGTTAACTTGAGTGCTCCACGATCTTTGCCACCTGGCAATACCCGAAACATCTGGCTGCTGACCGGCATAATGTTCTGTACAGTTCCCTTACCGTGAGTCGTGGTATCACCGACAACGATGCCACGGCCATAATCCTTGATCGCCGCAGCGAAAATCTCAGATGCCGATGCGGACAACCGATTACAGACCACAACCAGTGGACCTCGATATTGTTCACCCGGTTCTTCGTCATCATGGCTTTTGATTCGACCGTTCTGTTCTTTCACCTGAACCACAGGGCCCTGATCAATAAAAAGTCCCGTAACTTCGATGGCTTCACTTAATGCGCCGCCGCCGTTCATTCGAAGGTCGACGACCACTGCGTCGACGCCACCTTTGTCATGGAATTCCGCCAAGACTTTGGCAACATCACGTGCAGTACTTTTGAAATCGTCCTTGCCTTGTTGAGCGCCCGAAAAGTCACGGTAGAACGAGGGAATGTTAATTACACCGATCCGGAATTTGGGGCCGCCAAATGTGCTTCCAAACCGTTCGCTTGTCTGGATAATTTCTCCTTTGACCTCCGACGATTTGAGTTCAATCGTCTGCCGAACCAGTTCGATCATTTCAGTTTGACCCGCTTCTTTTAGGACTTTCAAGCGGACTTTTGTTCCCCGTTCGCCACGAATCAGACGAACGACTCGATTGAGCTTCATTTCAACGACGTCCTGGAAGTCGCCGTCGTCCTGTCCTACACCCACAATTTTGTCGTTGACTTTCAGCCGGCCATCTTTCTCCGCAGCGCCCCCTGGGACGATTGAAGCAACTGTTGTCATGCCGTCTTCAGATCGGAGTGCGGCACCGATTCCCTGAAGGCTTAATCGCATCGTGATTTGGAAATCTTCAACCGTTTGAGGTGACATGTAACTCGAGTGGGGGTCAAAACAATGAGCCACAGAAGAGAGAAACATTTCGAGCACTTCATTGTCTTCAGTGTCATGCGCGTTTCGCTTGAGAGTTTCATAACGCTTGTGCAAACGCTTCCGAGAATCTTCTGCGGATGTTTTGTCCAGACTCATTGAGAGAAGCTCATACTTGACTCTTTTTCTCCATCGCTCATTCAGTTCTTTCGCGTCGGCCGACCAGGACAGTTGGTCGCCATCCACGAGCATCGATTCATCCAGTGAGAAATCGTGCGGAGCGTCAATCATCATATGGGCGACGGCCATACGTTCATCTAACCGCTGAAGATAGATTTTGAAGACTTCGTGAGCGAAGTTCGCCTGCCCGACTTTCAAGAGATCGTCAAGTTGATCTCGGTAGCGTGCAAAGCCATCAATGTCCGATTTCAGAAAATAAAGTTTCTGAGAATCGAGGTCCTTAACGAACTTGTTCAGGACCATTCCGGAAATGCGATCATCAAGCGCTTTTTGCGTAATGTGATACTTCGAAATCATTTCAGCGACAAGTTTGACCGTAGCCTGCTCAGACGCCTGCGCCCCACCAAACTGCTGGGCGAATATCGTGGTGGCAACAAGCAGAACGACACCGACAGTTACGATCCCAACAGGGCGTGACAGAGCGTGAAACTTCATAAGGGATATCCGCTTGAACCGAGGATTTTAAGAACCTTTGAACTCTGAAATGGCGATTTCACCGTCAACCGTTGAGTTGGTTGAAGAAACATCCATCCGGGCAATCGTAGTCGAACCCCAAAATCACGACAAGAGGCATCAAGGATTCCGACTCGTTAACTTTCCAATTCCGAGGCCAGATTCAGGACGAAATTCTCGCTTGCGGTCCGATCAAAAAAAGGGGAGAACAATCGGCATTTCACTTTGGTCAGGCCGCAGTGTTCTACATGATTAAGCGAGGATGATGGTTTGCCTGCTTTTTTACCGCAACCTTGCGTATTTGTTAGGCAAAATTACGGTTTTAACGTAAAAACCAACTGAAAATCGACATGGCACATGAATTGCGTCTCGGTCGGCGAAGGAGATTTGCAATGTTTGATTTGGTCGTCGATATTTTCATGGTTGTCGGAGCATTAACCCCGTTGGCGGCGTTTGAGCAGTGGCGCGAGTTTGTGAACTCACGCCCCAGTGCCGGGAGGGTCGCCAAATAGCAGCTTTGCCGTTTTATGGTTTTCAAAGTTGCGTTTGAGGGTTTCTTTTACCAGACTGTCCAGTCGATTGATTGACCTCCGATCGTCGACATCGTATCGATGTTTTTTCACTCCCTTGATTCACACTAGTCTCCACCGTTTTCTGAGCAGCCATTCTGCGGTCATGAGAATTGTGGTGAGTCCCATCAACTCCCAGCGATTCCAAAGTGGGATTGGCTCGTCAGTTTCAAGTGGAACTGGCGTTCCTCGCGGGATGTTCGAAGCCAGTCGATCGACATCGTCGAGTGTGTAAAGGTGGCCATGCGTCCTTTCTGCTGCCAACTTCAAGTCTGTTTTGTCCAGGCCCCGTCGTAGCAGTTCTCGCTGTGGCAGTTCGACCCTGAAGTCGACTGAAGGTGGCGCTTCACTGAATGCCGGTTGCGAAATCCACCCATGATACGATCCTTCACTCAGCTGTGTTAACTGTCCTTCAAACGCCTTTGGAAGTTCACGGACTCGATTCAATTTTACCGTTTGTCGTCCTTCGCCTTTGCGCTCGACCGTTACAGAAACGCCGCTTGAATCCGATGGAATGAATCGTTCGTCGACAAATCTTACGCGAAGTGTGGCGGGTTGGCCTCGTTGATAGACCTGTTGATCAACCGTCAATTCTGCGGTTCGATCCTTTCCAATCATATGGCCGCGGCTTAGATACCGAATCGCCTGTATCCAATAGCGTCCATAATAAAGATCGCCTGTGCGAAACCTCCATCGCCATGTTTCGTCCGTCGCGTGGAATAAAACTTTTCCAGCGGAAATTTGTTGCATGAGCACCACTGGAAGTTTGGTATTTGAGCCCATCTTCATTGGATGTTCGGCAAACACACGGCTACCAGGTTTCAATTTGGCGAGTTCTACAATCCAGGTGAAGTTCGGGAGCTCGTTCCAGATCGAAAGGCTTTCCGTGTCACTATTGCCCAGTCGAAACAGACTAATTCCTTTTTGTCCGTCAAGCGTCAATGTCGGATGAAACGAGTCGAAGTTTTCTTCACGGGGAATTCGCACCCCTGACATTTCGAACGGGAGGAGGCTCTCGAGCGGAGTTCCTGCAAACGCAAGTGGATTATGCTTTGGACCTGCGATGATCACGACACCGCCCCCCTTTTCGCGAACGAATCCGCCGATGGATTCGAGAGCAGCGTTACCGAGTTGCTCGGGCGCAAGATCCCCGAGAACAAGGACGTCGTACCGAGCCAAATCTTCTTTTTTTACGGGAAAGCGTGAAATTGCGGTTCGATCTTCCTGTGTGTATTCAATATCCGCTTCCTGCAATAACGTGCTCAGCTCAATGGACTTATCGCGTTCGAGCAGTTGCTTCAAGAATCGAAACTCATACCGCGGACCGCTATCGGCCAATAAAACGCGGATCTTATCTTCCCGAACGCTGACATGTCGGGTTTCCCCATTATTCTTCCGATTCGTTTCGTCAGTTTGTTCGACGACTTCGAGCGTGTAGTCAAACTCACCAGCGACGGGTGACGCATACGAAAGTTCCACTGAGGTCGTCTGCCCGTCGGCGGGCGCAACAAGCTCCGTTTGGGCTAAACTTGCCTGTTCCCCTTCCTTGCGAAGCTGAAGGAGAATCTTCTTTCCGGAAAAACCAAAGCTTCGAATTTTCGCTTTAAACACCATCGGATCACCGATGAAGGCCACTTCATCGACGACCGCATCGTACAAATTCAGATCCTTTGCCGCGATTTCACTGCCAATTCCAACAATGTGAAATTGAATTCCTTTCCTTCGGGCAGACTCCCCAACGGTAGAAAGCTTGTCATTGTCCGAAACGCTCGCAACACCGTCGGTAAAAAAAACGATCGCTGTTGGGGGAACGCCACGCAAGTCGCTGAGAACCTTTTTTGTCGCGACAGCCGGTCGGGTTTGATCGCCATCTGCAACCAGCGTTTTAATTTCTGCAATCGCCTCAGTGAATGAATCTTTCGAAGATCGGTCATCGGTCGCTGTTCGACCGTCGTCCCCAAGGTCTCCCGCCTCCAGTGGCGTGGCACTTTCTGCGAAGCGATAAAGGCGCAGTTGATGAGACTGCTGGAGTTCTCGCAACATCTGACCATCACTTCGCGTTAGCAAATGCTGAGCGATCGCCAGGCGGTGTGGTGCCTGCCCCATCGACTTCGTCAGGTCGTCGATCATTCGTGTCCCCTTCGAGGGAACAGCGTATTGATCCAGAAGTGACATACTTGACGATGTATCCACGATCACGGCGACAATCGGCAATCCCGTTCGCTCGATTGTCAGGCTGAGTTCCGTCAACATCGCGAGAATTAACGCGAAAACAGCGAGCCGAAATCCAATCAAGATCGAACGGCGGTGCCAGCGAAGTGATTCACCGTCTCGGCGGTAGATCCCGATCACAAAGATCGCCACCAGTCCGGTGGCGATCAGTATCAGCCATTGCGGTGCGGGCCAGCGCCAGTCAAATCGCCATGCCGTTCCCTCACCCAGGCGAGGTACACGCAGGCCAAGATACCACGCCAGCAATTGTTGCAATGCGTCCATTAAAACGATTGTCAAAAAGGAACTAAGCCAGGTCGATCCTAACGCAATTTCGGATAATACCACAAAGGGATGGAAAGACCTTCTGAAAAAAGTTACATCGAACCTTCCGAGCGGTTTGACCACCAAGGAAGACTCACGCCGCCATCAATTGTGAGGGTGCTTCCAGTCATGTAATCGGCGTCATCGCTCAGGACATAAGCAACTCCCTTACCGATTTCGTCCGGTCGCCCCATTCGCTTCCAAGGCAATGTCTTTGCTCCGGCCTCGATTTGTTCTTCTGTGAAGAATTTTCTTTCACCCGGAGTGTCAATCCAACCGGGATGCACAATATTGACCCGGATTCGATGAGTCGCCAATTCAATCGCCGCCGTGCGAGCCATGTGGTCGATGGCCGCTTTGGCCATATTATAAGCCATGGCCGTTGGGATCGGGATTACTGCGTGTGGCGAACTGATCACAACAATTGATCCACCCGAATTCTGCTTCACCATTTGCAGGGCTGCTGCTCGAACTCCGTAAAAAGCGCCCCACATGCAAACGTCGATTGTCTTCTGAAACCCCGCCAGATCGGCTTCGAGCATCAGTTGGCGATCGCTATAGACTGCGTTCGAGACGAACAAATCGAGTTGGCCAAAAGCGCTCGCGGTTTCGGCAACCATTTCTTCAACACGCAATCGATTTGAAACATCACCTTGGAGAGTGATTGCCTTGCCACCGAAGGCACGAATTTCGTTGGCAACTTCTTCTGCTTCATCACCATGCGAGTAATAATTGACTGCTACATTTGCACCGGCACGTCCCATCTCGATTGCGCACCCGCGCCCGATTCCGCGAGAGGCTCCCGTTACCAGTGCATTCTTCCCCTTCAGATTCATCCCGACAACTCCCCAATAGCGATCTCGAGTTCATGGTCAGAGAACAGATTTCTATCCGAAACAGATTGTTGCCGATTGTCCGCCGGGATGCGAGCGAGGCAACAGACTCTTGAGTCAGGATTCCAAATCGTCGCGCAATTCCCTCGAATTTGCAGCGAAAATGAATTGCCTGGACATTCGCCAGAAAAGAAGTTGGTCGACGGTGCCGTAGTCGCACGACACCTACCTGTATTCAGGACGACTCAAGAGCGCCGATGCTTCAGAGGCGGCGACTCGTAAAGGACAGGGCAGCAACGTGATCGGCAGCTGGTGTCAATCCGTTGCCATACGATGATATTCGGTATGTTTCACCCGAAGTTGATTCGTGGAAGCCGATTTCTGGAATCACAAGTTATCGGCTGATGGTTGACGCCCGGACTTGTTGAATTTCAGTTCGTTTATCAAGAACGGACGAAAGGGTCGACTGGAAATCCTTGGCGTTCGCAAACCCTTCTGACCGCAACAAAAGATCCGCCTGTGGAGTGAGAAACACCGTGCATGGCAGGCGTTCTACTTCAAGAATCTTTGCGATTTTCGGCTCTTTGTCGAAGTCGAGATGCACAGGAATAAACTCACGTTCAATGAAAGTCGCGATCCGCTTGTCAGCAAATGTCTCTCGGTCTAACTTGTGGCAGTAAGTACACCAGCTCGCACCAAAAACCACCATCATCGGTTTATCTTGCTGAAGAGCCAGCTTTTGAGCTGCTTTCAGGCTCTTTTGCCACGGCACTTTCGTGGCCCCGGTGGCTGCGGATGCAATCGGAACGGCATCGATTAGTTGCAACATCGAACCAACACCAATGCCTGTGCCAAGTAATTGTTGGCAAAAAGTGCGGCGATCCATGACCCAGCCTTCCGAAAATGGAAAATCCATTGAGACGCAAGTGTTACAACTCTTATCGGCGTTTCGGTCAGCATTACTGGCATCGTTTCTTGAGAAAAAACGGATAATTTTTGGTTATCGCACAAGTTTTGTATGATTTCTTCATTTGATGATCGAGATTCCGCATCATTTGCTACAAACATTCGCTCAACTGAGATTCCTGAATTCGGATACCAAATGGAGCTCTGGTTGGAGGACGCCGATGATTAAAACACCTTCTTTTGACATACACGCAGGTCAGTAACTTATCGTGCGGATTAATGATATGACGACTCCAAGTTCGAAGAATCCGTTGCATGGGATCACGCTTGCGATGATGCTTGAGCAACTTGTAGATCATTATGGCTGGGACGGACTCAGCGAGTTGATCCCCGTTCGCTGCTTCCTATTTGACCCCAGCATCAAATCGAGTTTGACGTTTCTGCGAAAAACCCCTTGGGCACGGTCTAAGATTGAGGCGTTGTATTTGAAGCATGTTGCCGACAAGAACGCGCCGGAAACGCCAGAAAATCCTTGATTTTCCGCAAAATCGAAGGAATTGATTTTGGGCTTGATGCCGTTTTTCGGTGAATACCGGCTTCGCTCCCGAGTTCAATCATCAAAATCGGAATTGAGCGTGGAACAACGACTTTTCCGGTGCCAGAAACGAATCAAGCAAATGAACTGAGACTTCTTCATTGCGAGTCCCTCTTAAACACCTCTAGAATCGACGCGATCTTCCTAGGTTAACAAGATCCTTCTTTTCGCCGTTGCTTGGTGAAACCGTTTGACTTTGGTTCTCGGAATTGGCATGGCTTTGGATTTGGAATCATCGACTAAAAAATCCGCGATCGGCATCGACCGGTATTGGCTGTGGCGATGGCTCGTCGGAATTGCGGTCGTTGCCGCACTTCCCACAGTTCTCGTATTCGTCGACGAAACGGAGTTTGCTGTCGTTGAGCGATTCGGTCGGATAACAGCTGTCTATGACCAGCCGTCACAGCGAGGGCTTCATTTCAAGCTCCCCTGGCCCGTCGAAGCCGTTCGTCGATTCGATCGCCGTTTGCAGCTTCTGTCGCCGCCAGGACGTGAAGCGTTTACTAGAGACCGGAAAAATGTCACCGTCGAGGCCTTTCTCTGCTGGAAGATTGCCGACGGGCGTTCGACTGAACTGCTCGATTGTCCGGTCGTAAAGTTCTTTCAAGGATTTGGAAGCGTTGACGTCGCTGAATCGCGACTTGCCAGTCGATTACAGTCGATTTTGACGGAACAGATCGGTCGTAGCGAGCTTTCTGAGCTTCTGAATGCCGAGCATTCCGAATCAGGCCCAGCCGAAGGCCCAAGTCCTTTGGAGAAAGTCTCGGCGGAAATTCGTAACGAATTCGAAAAACGCCCCGATGAAACAAAATCGCTGAGTGACCGATTGGGGGTTGAAATCGTCGACGTTCGCATTCGAAGACTCAATCTTCCAGCAGGAAACATGCAGGCTGTGTTCGAACGGATGCGGAGCGAACGGCAAAAAATTGCGGAACGATACCGCAGCGCTGGCCTTGCCGAAAATCGGATGATTCGCAGTCGTGCCGACCGTCAATCGGGTGAACTTTTGGCAAAAGCCAATGCCGATGCTGAACGAATTCGAGGTGAAGGCGAAGCGGCTGCAATTCACATCCTGAACGAAGCACATGCAAAAGACCCAGAATTCGCCGCTCTTTTGCAAACACTCGAATCCTACAAACAGATTCTAAATGAACGGACGACACTCATTTTGTCTGGGTCAAACAGTCTTCTGAATTTGCTGATTCGTGGCGTCCCCACCTCAACAAAATCGACACCAGAAACGACGATCCCAAACGCTGACAATCCCGCGAATATGCCCGAAAAAGCAGATCGAGCTCCGGGAGTTCTACCGTGAAGTCCTTGATCGTGTTCGCGATCGCTTTTGCCATCTATCTTTCGACCGGTCTCTATACGGTCCCAGCAAACGAAAAGGGGGTTGTCCGTCGATTTGGCCGTGTCATAACACCGGTTCGTTCAAGTGGATTGCATATCGAGCTTCCCTGGCCGCTGGCACGTGTTGATCGAGTGAACTTCAACGAAGTCCGCACCCTGTCGCTGGGTGAGATTGAAGCCGATCCGAATTTCCTGATCCCAATGACAGCTGCGCGGCCTTCAACATTTCTCACGGGAGATAAAAATCTGCTGCTGCTTAAGATCAACGTACAGTATCGAGTCTCCGAAGAGCATGTGGTTGATTGGCTGTATGGCTCAATGTCGCCGATTCAGCGTTTGCAACTGCTGGTCGAAACGACAACCACCGACATCGTATCGCGGTGCGGCGTCGATTTTGTCCATACCCAGGGTTTGGCAGAACTTAACAACCGACTCCTACGAGACGTTCGCCAACAGGCGGCGAAATTGCGACTTGGCTGCGACGTTGAACAGGTGACGGTTGATCGAGCGGAACCGCCTGCTCGTGCGAAGGCCGAATTTCTCGACGTCTCAAATGCTCGTGCGGATATGGCTCGTTCGATTCATGAAGCACGAGGTTACGCTGAGCAGAAGCTTGCCGAATCACAAGCCGATGCTCGAAAAGTCACAGACGACGCCGAACAAATTCGACATGCGAGAACCTCCGCTGCAGCCGGTTCGGCGGATCGTTTCCGTTTGTTGACCGCTCAAATCCAACGTGACGCAGAAAGCGGAAACCGAACTTACGCCGACTCGAAACAGCTTGTGATGAACCGACTCACCCTCGAGACTTTGCAGGAAGTTTTCAACGTCGCAAAAATGAAAATCGTGCTCGATGCCGAACACCCTGTTGATCTCACGTTCCCTCCTTCGCGGGGGGAAAAGTAATCGATCATGCATTACATTCCTGAGTCAACATCGGAAATGCTTCGGGGTGATTCGACGTGTTCTGTCGCGTCGCGACAGAACTTTCACTACCAATCAGCGCCGCTGTATCTCTTGACCCTGATTGTTGGTTTGTTGCTCGTTGCCGATTGGTCGCTATCGTCAGGAATCACGGGTAATGCTCTCTCAAAGGCGACATACTTTGGCTATCGATTAGCTCTTCTCGCGGCAATCGTCGGCGGATCGAGAATTCTCTATCACACGCTGGATGGGTTGCTTTCAGGACGGATCGGAGCAGATCTGGCTCTAACACTCGCTTGTCTGGCGGCCATCGTCCTCGGTGAACATCAGACCGCCGGTCTCGTCGTACTGATCTCGTTGATCGGCGAAAGCATCGAAGGTTATACAATCGACCGAGCCCGTTGGGCCGTACGTCAAACTTTTGCGTTATGGCCCGAGATCGCACATCGACATCAGGATGGTCGCGAACTCGATGTCGCTCTCAACGAATTGTCTGTTGGCGATATTGTCACCGTCCGACCCGGTGAACGGATTCCCGTCGACGGGCAAATCGTGTCGGGGAAATCTGTTGTCGACCAGAGTCCCTTTACGGGAGAAAGTTTTCCGGTCGACAAACAGCGAGGTGATCGAGTTCTCGCGGGGACATTAAATCAGTTCGGTGCATTAACCGTTGTTGCCGAGAAGATCGGTCCGAGTACCGCCCTTTCACGCGTGGCGCAACTTGTTGGAACTGCGGCCTCACGAAAAGGAGATCTGGAACGAACAGCCGATCGAATGGCGAAATGGTTCTTGCCAGCTGTCCTTACCGCTGCGTTGGCAACTTTAATCGGCTGGCGCATTGCAACCGGATCGTGGCAGAGTGGTTATCTACCCGCGCTGGCCGTCCTTGTTGTTGCGTGTCCCTGTCCAATCGTGCTGGCAACTCCCTGTGCTGTGATGGCCTCGCTTGCCTGGCTTGCTCGACGAGGTGTCGTCGTCAAAGGGTCCGCTGCCCTGGAGCGTTTGGCAAATGTCGATACGTTTGCCTTCGACAAGACTGGGACACTCACGCAGGGAGCACTCACCCTGGGTACGATCATCCCAACGACGGGACTGTCCGAGAGCGCCGTCCTCAGAATTGCCGCCATCGCCGAACGAAATAGCGAACATCCGATCGCACGAATTCTCGTTAATGCAGCGGAACAGCGTGGTCTGGTAGTTCCTTCCCCAAGGGATTTTGAGGCTCTTTCCGGTGCCGGCGTGATCGCGAGAATATCGACCGACGAACTTCAGAGAACAAACAAGGTTGCTTCCGCCCAGGTGCCGAACGATTTCGACCTGCAACTTGCAACAATTGTCGTCGGAAATCGCCGAGCCTTGGATCGAGGCGATATCTCTTTTTCTCAAAATGCTGCGTTGCTGCTGAAAGAACGTGAAGCGGCAGGGGAATCTCCTTTCGTCGTTGCTGTCGATGGGGTCGTCATTGGTGTCATTGGCGTTCTCGAAACGATTCGGCCCGAATCACAGCAAGTCCTTAACGAACTGCGTGACATCGGTGTGACCAGGTTCGTTCTCTTAACCGGAGACCGCCCTCAACCTGCCGACGCGGTCGTGAAAACTCTTGGAAACTTTGAACACGTTGCGACCGAACAGCTTCCTGCCGATAAGGCACACTGGATCGAAGAGGTGCGTCGATCAGGCCGGTCCCTGGCGATGGTCGGCGACGGGATCAACGATGCACCGGCACTCGCTGCCGCCGATGTTGGAATCTCCCTCGGCACAGCAGGCGGTGACATGGCTGCGGCCGCAGGCGACATCATCCTTCTGGGTGATCCCCTGCGACCGCTTCCTGGTCTGGTACGACTTTCGCGAGCACTGGTGCAGAATATCTGGCAGAGCATTCTCTTATTCGCATTCGGCCTGAATGGATTAGGAGTGCTCGCCTGCTCGTTACGCTGGCTCGATCCGATTGGCGGTGCGATGTTTCATGAAGTCGCCTCATTAGCCGTGATGGCGAATGCGATGAGGCTACTTTGGTTCGAATCGCATTCGTCGTCGATCACGTCTCGTGGCCTGAATCAATTGCTTGCCGGAGCCGACTGGCTGGTCACCAATGCATCGCCATCTCAATGGGTTTTCTGGTGTATTGAGCATTGGAAGCTCGGTTCAAAGCTGATCGGTGCCACAATCGTTTCCCTTTGGTTTCTGTCTGGGATCGCGCTCTTAACTGAAGACGAACACGCAATTGTCACTCGTTTCGGTCGCGTTGAAACCGAATTAACCGCAGGGTTGTATTGGCGTTGGCCTTGGCCACTCGAACGCATCACGAAGGAAAAAACCGAGCGACTTCGCAGTGTTTCCGTGGGATATCGTGAAGCGGTTGAAGCCGACAATCAAACGACGAAGAGGAACGCCGCCGGCAGGACAGGGGCGGCTTCGCGAGATGGTGCCGCGAAGACTCGACTCAACCCACTCGCTGCACGCTTGGGATCCCCAGCCCCGTTAACAAATTTTCCAACGATCGAATGGACGAGCTCACATGACGATCGTGGGCACGCGTCCCAAGGCGATGAATCTCTGATGCTAACGGGTGACGAAGTGCCAGTGGAGTTGATGGCCGAGGTTCAGTATCGGATCAGCAACCTGAAGCAATTCGTATTCGCGGGAAGTCGCAAGCCGGACGACGTCTTGCGTGCCGCTGCCGAAAGCGTACTTCGTGAGGTCGCTGCGACCGCCTCACTCGATAATCTGCTTACCGAACAGCGAGCTGATCTGGAACGTCAGTCGCTGGCAAAGTTGCGGGATCGGATCGCAAATTACGAACTGGGGGTCGAAATTGTTGAACTACAATGGCTCGATGTCCATCCGCCACAAGCCGTGGTTCCATCGTATCGGCAGGTTGCCGACGCTCTGGAAGATCGGGAATTATTAATTAATGAAGCCGAAGCGTATGCGTCACGGACCTTGCTGGGCGCGGTTGGTGAACGGGCCTTTTCACGGCTGCAGCGTGCGGCGCAAACGGATCAGCCGAATCTTAAAACATCAGCGACGTTAATGAATTGGGAATTGAACGACGAGCTTTGGGCGAAGTTGCTCGAACTCGATTCCGAGGGTGAGCCATGGCTTTCGGGTTCGGCGGCAACGATCCTGCTCGAAGGGCAAACGGCCGGTATCCGTAAAGAGCAATCGGCAAGAGCAACAGCCCAACGATTCGAAAAACTGTTTGGTGAGTACTCCCGGCAACCCGAACTGACTGGACAATTTCTCTATTGGACAACCATGACGGAAGTCCTCTCCAAACGGCCACTCACAATTGTCGACCCAAAAGCCATTGGAAAACAACATTTTTGGCTCGGCGAACCGATCCCGAATATGACACCGCCTGCAACCGTGTCACCCAGGTAACAAATCGACAGACAAGACCACACCGGCACAGCCGGTGTGTGCGGGTCTTAAGACAGATTTCATATCGGACGATCGAAAGCAAGTTGATCGGGCGGCCAACATCACCTACATCTGCATCACCAGCCCATCCAGTTTTTGAATTGCGTTATAAATCTCAATCACTTGCTGCGACGATTCAACCCACGGCTCAATCGTCACCGCAACATGCCGCCCGCCAGAAGTTTCACGCAATTCATACGGTGCATCAAAGTTTTGATTAAGAGCAGTTCGAACCGTCGCAACCACTCTTAACGCGAAATCGTCAGTGGCTTGACCAATGACCTTGAACATGAATTTACATGGAAACGAATGAGTCTGTTCCAAAAGCTCGCGAGGCGGGTGCGGATTCATGATTGTCAACTCTTTCTCGAACCGATCGGAACTTTCCAGATTCCGTAAATCGGCCCTATCTCGATTTCCAATGGGGTCATCAAAAAAGCGACCTGTATATTAGAATATTGACCTGTCACTTGTCGCGGGTCCGCAAAAATCTTCTACGAGCCAAGCGGTGTAAACCCCCGGATTCTTTCTTTTACGGACTTCTTCCTTTACAGACTTCTTTCGGTTTGAAACTTGACTCAATGAGTCAAGTTTC
>CAILLA010000135.1 GCA_903834925.1 uncultured Schlesneria sp. | reverse complement strand
GATCACTCGGTGGCCTTCAATCGCGAGTTTGAAGTTCGTAGACACTGCGTCGGAGAAGACTCCGATGCAGTGGCACGTCGCGTCAGTACCGTTTTGAATAGTCCTCCACGGCGTTACACATCCACAAATTATATCAAAAACCTCTGAGGCATGTTCGATCTGAACCGAAGTGTTTCTCGCGGTTGAGAAGATTCAATCAGGGATAGTATCACTGCTGGAGGCAGCACTGCTTTTCGTTCCAATCTTTTCGAGTCGATCGAGCCACGATGCAAAATGATTACATCGCTCGCGAAGGACTTCCAGACCGATGCGGCGGGTCACGATGGGACCTTGGGCACGTTTCTTGTAGGCCGGAACCACTTTGGCAATACGACGTGAGGGGCAGGTTTCGTATCCGTCGTTAATGGCTTCGGGGTCGCCGGCTTCTTCCAGAATTTTTGTGAAATCCGCAATCAGAGTTTCGGCCCGACGATGCGTAAGTGGCGATAAAACTGAGGCGAGAGCCTGGACGTTTGCAAATGCCAAGGCTTCAAATTCATGGAGCTGAACATAAGGAATCAGATGTTTCGGATCAAATTTCCCTCCCATTTCCGCAGCGATCTCCGTGAGAATTAGTCCCTCCACGTGATGCGCCCGTTGTTGCCACGGCATGGCGGCGGATTCCTTTCGGCCCGGCCAATCGGTCGGCATCGCGTAATAGTCGAACATGGACGAGCAATACCGTCCCTCTTTGAGCGTGCGAATGATGTCCCGTCGAGCGACTTCCCATTTTTTTACGCCGCCATGACTTCGATTCTTGCCCGGCAGAACAGCCCAAACAGTCGTACCGTGGAGTGCAAGGTGTGCCGCCAGTTGATCTCGGACGAACGTCTGCTCGGTTTCTCCTTCGACGATGACGACCAACTCATTCACTTGTTGGTCCTCCCCGCACGACGTTCTTTTGCCAGAGTTCGCCCACGGAATAATCGCCGATCCATTCGCTTAGTGCGTTCGCCTCCAGCCGCTCGAACGTGGAACGTCCGTTCTGACGATTCACAACGACGATCTGTTCCGGTTCGAAGTAATCCAAGAGCGTCGGCGACTGGGTGGAAATGATCACTTGCGTCCGTTCCGATGCGGATTTGATGAGATCGGCCAAAACGGAGATCGCATACGGGTGCAAACCAAGTTCTGGCTCGTCGATCACAATCGTCGCTGGCAGCTTAGGTTGTAGTAATGCTGTGGCAAGACAGATGAATCGGATTGTTCCGTCTGACAATTGATTCGGCTGAAACGGGAAATCGCTCCCTTTTTGCCGCCATTCCAACCGCAATTTCTCATCGCTTCCTCGTTTCAGCGGACGCAGCAGGAAATCATCGAAGAACGGAGCGACTAATCGAATTGTGTCACGGATCAAGCGGTAGCTGTCGTTGGAATCTTCTTTCAGTTTGGCCAGAAATGGCGCGATGTTGGACGCGTCGTGGCGGAATCGCTCCCAGTCGACTAGCGGCTGATCGCGTCGCATCGGCGCCAGCGGGCTTGTATCGTGAAAATGGTAAACCGTCCAATTCGAAATGGAGTCATAGACGGCGTGTGATTCGACCTGAGTCGCATCGGGCCATTTGCTCGGGTCGTCCATTCGTCCCTTAAGGGACGACTCCCATTGGCCGAGGGAAAGGATTGCAACGCCTCCAGTGAGGGGGTGCTGCACCTGTTCACGGCCGAGATTGAGCATCCCGTCGGGCGTCGGTAACAGATCGAACTGATAAACATGGCGTTCAAATGTCAATTTGCCGATCAATCGCGGGGTCATTTTCGGGCCGAGGAAGAGCATGCCGTCTCCGCCGCCTTGGTCGTTGATAAATGATTGTAGAGCTTCATCTGCCATTTTCCTGACCATTCGGAAAAAATCGATAAAGTTACTTTTCCCCGCGCCGTTCGCACCGATGAAAACGTTGAGATTTTGCAGATCAAATTCATCGAGTGATTCGATGGATTTGAATCCACGGATGGTCAGCTTTTTGAGTGGATTTCCCATGTCATTTCCGTATGGAAGACCGGCCTTTTTCGTCAAATAGGGCGATGCATCACAATACCTCTGTCCTCGTTTCGCCACAAAACAGTATAGGTACGCAGCCTGGTTTGAACCCCAGGAAACCGGATCGATCCGAACTTATAAACTGAAACAGAGCGCAGTTGATCTGTTATACCGTCAAAGACAATAGCGCCGATACCGACGCATCCATCATCGCGCGTACAAAGACGACTTTGTTGAGACCGCATTCACTATCGTCCACCGTTGTTTCAGCGTCTGCGACACGCCCGGCGGTCTTGGCCTCCGACACGTCGAGCGGATCGCGGATGGGTGGTCGAGTCGCACGCAACAGTTGGACGTTCTCCTCTGAACAGCCTACTCTCCCCTGTGAACGCTTCGATGAATGGGTCGCCCCAAATAACGCATCACTCAAGTCCAAGGCGATTGGCGAAATCTTACTTTGTACGAAACTTGCATTCGCTACAATTCTCCGTCTTGTGCTGGTGCATTGTGTCCCGAACCATAGCTTTGGGGATTTTCTTTTGAGAAGGATTCAGAACTTTTCAGTGATTGCGCTCCCTCCAGTCAGTCACACGGATCAGAACACTGGTAAGTCGTACCCATCACATTGCACTTCGTGCAAATGAAGCAGTAAAAAATGAATTCGACGAGATATGGATGGAAATCTTCGCTGCTGATTTGGCCGATGAAGGGCATCTTCTGGGAACATTCTGGGCAATTGGGGTACTCGGCATCCTGAATCCAAGTCGGCATCCCACCAATCAGGGAATAGGTGATCGATGGAGCATTCCACCAACTTGCAGATTCCAAGAAATGGCGTGGTTTATCCGCGAGCCGTAGCTTCCGTTCGAAAACCGTATAATGGGTTATGTCGATCAGATTTGATGGCCGCACGTTTGACGGGTGCCAAATTGAATCGCCTTTCCCATTATTTGTGGTGAATATCGGCCCATAGAAAGTACAGTCTTGGCATGCGATTACGCGGTGTCGTGATTCCCCTAATTCTAAGAACGATACTCGCTCGTTCGTCGAATCAATGTCGAGCAAAACGACAAGTTTGTGGTCACACCAAGGGCAGCGTTGATCAATGTACATTCCACCTTCGACGGGCGAATTGTCGTTCGAAGAATTGGTTCCCTTCACAAGCGGAAAAGCGATCGTTGCGAAGAGATCACGTCTGTCACCATTTGAGGTCAGTTCCCAACCCGCTTCATATGAATATTCGTGAGGCGGAAGAGAGAGATCAGATACCCATGCTGGCGGAGACTCTCTCCAGATCTTGAACAGCGATTGAACTTCGGCATTTCCAGCCCACGCCATGCACCGCAACAGTTGCTTCCGTCGAAGACTGTTTTCGTCCGAAGAAATGCGATCTGCAATCATTCTGACGCACGCTGGACTCGCATCGTGGAAGATCACTGCGGGATCGAAGATTTCCCGCTCAATCAATCTCTCGTGATATACGTTGAGGCGGCCCGGATGTGCGCAAGCCAGCCTTGCGAGGACTTGACGAAAATCGTCTTCCCCGCTGAGCGAAATCTCAACGAGTTCGGAGATCTCTGAATCCGACAAGTCATGATATGCCTGATTCGCCGCTACAAATCCATTGGACAAAGGACTGCGATGCCCATAAATCCGAGAATTGTTTTTGAACTCGATAATGATCTCGACATTGCTCGACATCGTGCGTCCTCGATTTCCCAACAAATCTACCAAGGATGTAGAGCCCACCCGAATGCTGCATAAAGCGATGCATCAAACCTGATGGACGCTTCAGATGCGCCGAGCAGGTGTCGGTATCAAGCAGGAAACTCATTCGGGGATTTCCTTTCGGTCGTCCCGTTTCCGATCTTGATAAATCGAGGTTAAAATCTGGTCATCATTGTCGGTCCATTCGTTGACCAACCCACCGCCGCAGCGCTTCAAACCATCGCCCCATGTCGTTGCGGTGGGGACGATCTTCACCTGGACCTCGACCTCCTGCCCTTCGGCAACGCCGAGATCCCGATCGAGTTCGATGATCCTGCCGTGTACAATTCCGTGGATCGTCTTCGACATAGCGGTTCCTCATTCATGTTCGCTCAACCCTGCCGATTATAACGAGTCGTTCAATGCTCGGGGACTCAACTTGGGGATGCTGCCCTTTTCAAGAACGGGACAAAGGGTTCGGGCCTCGAACTTGCGGAAGAGAATGAAACCGCGATCGGTTCATTTGTTCTCTGGACCCGTCCCCGATTCATTCTCCGAACGCGGACTGCGTTCGATACAACGCCGTTGGCGTGAAGACAGAGTCAACAATGACGCTCGGGACGCGACGACTTTCACGACCACCTTCCAAAGGTTAAGAATTTATTTACCTTTGTCTATTGACTGTGTATATTATTGCTTGTACTTTTATGTCGTCGTGTGCATGATGTCTTCGAAGAAGTTCGCGAGGACTCACGGGAAACCAAAACCTGACAACGACGATTGATCTTTGACAATTCGGAATGAATTTTAATCGGGTTACCTCGGCGTCGACTTGAGTCGTCTGGCAAGCCGTGGCGGTTCGCGGCTTGCCTTGAGGCTGTGCGGGCGAGCCGAAGAGGCTCAGAGAGTAGTTTTTGAGAAAGTAGAAAGTAGACAATTTAAGAAGAATCGGAGGATTAAGATCCTCGGCTCGATTGGGGGTAATGACGCGATTCAAAGCCGGTCGAACTCAATCGAAGTCGCGCGAACTCAGGTGAACTCGCGCGAACTTTTTATTGTCCGCAAACCGGTATATGGTCGCCAAAATCCTGTAAATTATGAGGAATGGTCGAAGTCGCGCGAACTCGCTCGAACATTGACACCAAATTTCGCGGCGGCGGAGTTATCGCAGAACTGAAGAGAAGATTTTTGAACAGAAGGTAAGGAAGGTAACGAAGTGAAGAAAGTCACAGGAGACCTTCGGTCGGTCGTGTGTGCGGGGTCAGGAAACCGCTCGGACGTCGTGTTGATCAAGTTGGTCAACTTCAAACCCGCAAAAAAGCCTATGAAAATAGGAACTTGGCCAACTTTGCCAAGTTGGCCAACTTTTTCTTATGCTTTGGTGAGCCTTGAAGACTCGACGCCACCCGACGAAAACAGAAGACGGTTCGGCCAATGGGAGAATCAATCGTTGATCCGGTGGACTCAACGCTTGTCGCAGAAGTAATAAATTACGTTCCATGATCCGAATCGCAAAAGGCTTCGTTGATCGCACATATCTCTTTTTCATCTCCCCAACCTTCCACAATTTGGATCAAAGACCCATGATGACATCTTCCACGAAAGACCCTTTCTCGCGCCCGCTGAAACTTATGATTTGCGGAGTGGGCACCCTGTTCTTTTTCGTCGGTGTCGGGCTAGTGATCCGCGAATATTCGTTTGGAAAGCAGGCAGTTCCGGCGACGGGATCGATTGTGGACCTGCGAGTTTCCGACAGTGGCGACGGGCCGAACCACTATCCCGTTGTCGAATTCAAAACGAATCAAGGTGAGACGATCAGGTTCGAGGGTCTGTCGACGTCGCCACCTCCAGTGAAAGGGACCGTGGTCCCGGTGCTTTACAGCTCGGCGGACCCCAAAAACGCAAGGATCAATACCTTTGTCGATCGCTGGCTGTTTCCGTCGTTATTTACTCCCGTGGGGCTGGTCATGTTATTATTTGGTGGCTATCAAATGTCGCGAAAGGCAGGGGGTTCTGCCGAGCTCGACGTAATAGAATAATAGGGCACCAATGACGTGCAAAACGACACCGGCCGAAACGTTGAACCGACTCCACCACAAGTTCCTGTTAATGCCACCGTTCAGCCTGGCGGACCGAAAACGGCATTCTGGGCTTTGCCGATTGAACAATTATTAAATTCGCTGAAGTCTTCTGCAGAAGGATTGACCCAGTCTGATGCGGAGCAGCGACTGGGACAGTCAAGCCAGTTGAAGGCTCATCGGCGATCGATCTGGATGACACTGTTTGATCAATTCAAGAATCCCATCATTGTATTGTTGTTCTGCTCGGCGGTTTTGTCGTTCACTCTTTTGAATGACAAAACGAATGGCTGGATCATCATTTTCATTTTGCTGGCCAGCGGGCTGCTTGGGTTCTGGCAGGAACTGAGCGCTGCGGACGCGGTGGCGAAACTGTTGGGAATGATTGAAACCAAAGCGACTGTCATTCGTGACGGTCAGGATCGAGAGGTTCCTCTGGAAGGGATCGTCGCAGGCGATGTCATTCGTTTGAGTGCCGGAAATATGATCCCGGGCGATTGCCGGCTGTTATCGTCGCGAGACCTGTTTCTCAATGAAGCCGCTTTGACGGGGGAAAGTTTTCCCGCAGAAAAAGTCGTCTCGGTCGTTCCTGAAAATACACCGCTCAGTCAGCGAGCGAACTCGCTTTATCTTGGCACGTATGTCACCAGCGGCATGGGGACCGCCTTAGTGGTTGGGACGGGGCGTGACACCGAATTCGGCAAGATCTCGGAACGACTTGAGCACAAGGCACCGGAAACGGGGTTTGAGCGAGGCCTGAATCATTTCGGGCAATTGCTGATCAAGATCGTTGTGGTGATCACTGTCATCCTGTTTGCGATCAAAGTTGGCTGGCAACATCAACCGGTGGCGGAATCGTTGTTGATCACACTGGCTTTGGCCGTGGGGATGACACCTCAATTGTTGCCCGCGATCACCAGCGTTGTACTCTCGGCCGGGGCCAAGTCAATGGCGAAGCACAAGGTGATCGTTAAACAATTGTTGTCGATCGAGAACCTGGGTGGCATGACGATCCTGTGTTCGGACAAAACCGGCACATTGACGGAAGGTCACATCCATTTGCAATCAACTTTGGACGTGACAGGAACGTCGAGTGATCACGTCGCGAGATTTGCGTTTCTCAATGCGTTTTTCCAGACGGGATTCGCCAACCCGATCGATCGCGCGATCCTGGATGGCTGCAAACTGGACGCGACTGGTATTGAGAAGCTCGATGAGGTTCCTTACGACTTCATCCGCAAACGGCTCAGCATCCGAGTTGCGATGGATGGGCAAAAGTTGTTGATTACGAAAGGGGCGTTGGCCAATGTTCTGGAAGTCTGTACGAACGCAGAACTGGCGAACGGCGACCTGGTCAGCCTGGAGTCTCAACGAGAGTCGATCGAACGCCAGTTTGCCGCGATGAGCAACGAAGGACTGCGAGTTCTCGGTCTGGCGATCCGTACGGACGATGTCGCGCACATTACTAAGTCCGACGAGTGCGAGATGACATTTCTCGGTTTTCTGGCCTTTTCCGATCCACCCAAGGCCGACGCTCGTGAAACGTTGGAACAACTGCGTCAGTTAGGGGTCGGCCTGAAAATCATTACCGGTGATAACCGTGCCGTTGCGGCAACAGTCAGTCGGAGTGTCGGGATCGATTCGCCGATCATCGTGACGGGTAGTGATCTGAGAACACTCAGCCACGAAGCGGTGTATCAGCGAGTCCGCGACGCAGATGTTTTTGCCGAGATCGAACCGAATCAGAAAGAGCAGATCATTCGAGCACTGCAACATTCTGGTGCCGTGGTGGGGTATATGGGTGACGGAATCAATGACGCTTCGGCTTTGCATGCCGCCGATGTGGGGATTTCTGTCGCCACCGCCGTCGATGTTGCGAGAGAAGCGGCTCAAGTGGTGTTGCTTGAGCAAGACCTGGGGGTGCTGGTGAAAGGTGTACGAGAAGGTCGGCGGACTTTCTCGAATACTCTGAAATATGTCTTTTTTGCGATAGCCGGAAATTTCGGGTACATGTTTAGTTTGGCGGTTGCATCGCTGTTCTTGCCGTTTGAGCCGCTACTCGCGTCCCAGATTTTGCTCGTCAACTTATTGGCCGATTTCCCGGCGATGGCGCTGGCGACGGATTCCGTCGATCCTGAACTGATCGAGCGGCCCAGACGCTGGGATGTCAGTTATATCCTGCGGTTTATGATGACGTTTGGACTGGCCAGTTCGCTGTTTGACTTCCTTACCTTCGCGGCCATTTTGCTGGTCTTTGGAAGCAGTAATCCTGAACTGTTCCGCACGGGATGGTTCGTGGAATCGACGCTGACCGGTCTGATGATCCTGCTTGTTGTCAGAACCCAACGTCCGTTCTATCTCAGTCGTCCGGGGACGCTGCTGTTGATCGCTTCGACCGCGATTGCCCTGGTGGTTCTCGCGTTGCCATACTCGCCTCTCGCCAAATCGCTGGGATTTGTCGTGCCGCCGACGGGCCTGTTGGGAATGATCCTGGTCATTACGTTGCTGTATGGCATCGGAATGGAGACCATCAAACACCTGTTTTATCGATACTTCGGTAAGTAACATAACTCGTCATAACCCTTCAAAACACAGGCTGCTCAGAACTTGTTTGCCGCGTTAAGCTGGAACGACAGGCTTAATGCCGACATTCTTCTGGCTGGCAACTTCGCATCATGCTATGCTTATGCGTCTCTTGGGTAAGCCAATGTGGCGGCATATTGAGGCAACGTCTGAATGTAGAATGAATTCGGTTTTCGGAGATGAGTCTCGTGCAAAATGTCCCCGCGACAGATTTGAACTTATCGGCGAGTTCGTTATCCGCATCCCGGCGAAATTTTCTGAAGCTGACGGGTGTTGCCTCGACATCGCTGTTGTCAGGACTTTCACAAGCGGCACACGCACAACCGACCGCGATGGGGAAAGCCAAATCCGTCATCATGATCTTCAATTGCGGCGGGCCGAGCCACATCGATCTTTGGGACCCCAAGCCGAAGGCGAGTGACGCAGTTCGCGGTCCGTACCAGCCGATCGATACCAATGTTGCAGGGATCCAGGTTTCAGAACTGTTGCCAAAAATGTCCCGTGTCGCGGACAAACTTGCGATCTTGAGATCGGTCAATCATTCCCAAGCCAGCCACAATGCCGGGATGTACTGGACGACCGTCGGTCGTCCTTATCGAGTCGACAGCACTCTGATTAATCCCAGTTCGAACGACTATCCGAGTTTAGGAACATTAGTCGGATGGTTGGCGCGTCGAGATGGGTACAGCAGTGGAGTTCCACCGTATGTCATCGCCCCCTACCCCCATTGCGACAGTACCGTCTATCTGACGCCGGGCCAGTTTGGTGGCTGTCTTGGAATGCAGCATGATCCACTGGTGCTGGATGCCGATCCGAACGCGGCGGATTTTCAGGTCCGCAATCTGAAACTCGATGTCAGCCTCACGGCCGAGACGTTCCGCGAACGGTTGGGATTGCTGGGTCAGATGAACCGGCACGGGACGTCGATCACCTCGTCAATGGCATCCGATATTGATGTCTTTCAGTCGCAGGCCGCGTCGATGGTGATGTCGGATAAGGCGTCACAGGCGTTTGATCTCTCGCAGGAATCGCCTCAGTTGCGAGATCGCTATGGACGGCACACGTGGGGTCAGTCACACTTGCTCGCGCGTCGCCTTGTCGAGTCAGGGACAAGATTTGTCTCGGCGGTGAATGGCCGAAGTATTATCTGGGACACTCATAAGGATAACTTCAGTCGCATGGAGAAAACCCTGGTCCCTCCGATGGAGCAGGCGTTTGCGACGCTGCTGGACGACCTTGAAGCCCGAGGTCTGCTGGCAACAACACTGGTGATCTGGACGGGAGACTTCGGTCGAACCCCGATCATCAACAAGGACGCGGGGCGAGACCATTGGCCGCAATGTTATTCGGTCGTGCTGGCCGGGGCCGGCATTCGCGGTGGTCAGGTCATTGGTGAATCGGACAGCACTGGTGCTTACCCGCATGCTCGTCCGATTTCTCCTGCTGACATTAATGCCACAGTCTTTACAGCGCTGGGTTACGACCCGAAGTCGATCGTTTACAAAATGGTCGACGGTCGCCCGATACCGCTCTCAGAGGGCCAGCCGATTCGCGAAGTCCTTTAGCCCGTTGCCGGACATGGCAACAGAGCGAAGCGTTTGGAATACGATCCCAACGAGAGGTACCATTGCGTCGGAGTCTTCTCCGATGCAGTGGCACCTCTCGTAATTGAAGAGCACTGCTTGACCGAAGACGGTCAAGCAGTGGCACAGGTCTTTTCCAACCTTGGCCGTCTATTTCTTCAATAACTTTCTCGTGATTCGGGACTCGTAACCGGCGGCTTTATAGATCTGTTCAGACCGGTTAAAAGCATCTTGGTCCGCATTGATGAGTGTGACATGTCTTGGTGCGAGCAGTCCGATCGCGTCGGGGACATCGAAGATCCGAAGCACGTTCAACAGCGTTGGTCCTTCGCGATGCGATTTCGGGGGATCGATCAGCAACACTTCGCTGATGCTTGTTTCGAAGAGTGCCGCGTAGGCACCGAGGACACCAGCGGGTCCACGACCAGCCACGCCAATCGTCAGTTCGTTTCCGTCCGCTTCGTGCAGCCAGCGAGCGACTGCTTGAATGTCGTAAACGCGGCCTGCATCGACCGTGCGACCGACCAGCGCGTGTGCTCGTTCAACATAATTCGGTGGATTTTTGCGAGTCCACGCCAGCGACTGACCGCAGCCACGTGGGCTGATCGTAACAGTGGACTGACCAGCTAATGCTGTCTCTTTGACCCATGCAGGCAGCGTTGCTTCCGGTTCATCAGGATTCAAGATCACCAGCCACAATCGCTCGCGATGGTCTGGCGATTTCGGAACTGCTTGCGGTGCCTCGTGACGTCTGGCGAGCACCAGGATTTCATCTTCGGTACCGAGGAGATACTCTCCGTCCGGTCGCCTGTCACGGACCTCGGCGGCAGGAACCTGATCCGGCCACTCGCGAAACACCAATTCTTCCAGACGTTGGGTCAGCCCGTTTGACCATTTAGTGAATTCGTCGGGTGTCTTTGGTGGTTCCGGTTTTCCTGCGGCGACGAAGGTCTCGTCGATCGTTGAATTGATTCTGTCGGCTGGAAGATCGCTGTCCTCGGGAAAGACTCGCAATTGTTTTCCTTCGATGACCGGCAGCTTCGGTTCATCAACTTCGGAATTGTCTCCCTTGAGATGATGATTGATCCAGCGATAAGCCATCAGCCTTAGCGCAACGTTGTCAGTATGACCACCTGGAGTGACGCCAACATCAAATAGTTCGCCCGGCTTCTTCTCATACCAACCATAGATCTTTGACAGGCGGTCACGAATCCGTTCGTTTGCCTTCATGGGAAAGATCGGGTCATAACCCGAGTTTTCAAACAACATCGGTCGGGGTGCGACCAATGCGGCGATCGTCGTCCATTCCCAACGATAGGTATTGTAGAGAAACATGCAGTCGCAATGGCCGTTACAGACTTTATCATCGATATAGCATTGCAGGTCTGCCATGCCGCTGACGGGTACACAGACTTTGACTCGATCATCAGCTGCAGCGATCCAGAAGCTGGCTGCACCACCGCCACTTCTTCCGGTGACGGCCAGTTTTTCGGAATCGACGTCGGGTCGTGAAACCAGGTAGTCGAGCGCCCGGACGCCGTTCCAGCATTCGACCCCTGCGGGGGTATATCCAGCAGATTGCCACCACCAGCGTTGCTTGTTGTACGTTCCGTGATGCGTTCCAGCGATCTCGCCCAGTTGCAGCGTATCGATCATCAGGCAGACATACCCGTGCGTGGCGAACCACAAGCCGTGATGCTGATAGGCGGTCTTATTGCCATCTCGTCCTTTGTCCGCATGTCCGCAGACATACAGGACAGCCGGAAGTTTCCCCTGAATGTTTCTTGGTCGATAGAGATTTCCGGAAACGTACAAACCTGGTCGACTTTGAAAATGCACTTTTTCTACCTGCACATCTTCCAGGTCCAGTGTCCCTGTTACGGTCGCCTTCAGCGGCGTTCGCTCGGGCAACGGCCAGAGCCCGAGCATGTCGAAATACTGGTGTTTCAGTTCATCCCGTTGAACTTCCCAATCCTCCCGCGAGTTTACTCCGTCGAGAAAACGGCGGCTGACCTGGGCCGTCTCCAGAATGAGATGGCTTTCGATCATCGCGTCTCCTGGCGAGGGAATCGGCGATTCTTGAGCCAGTAGCGGCACGGAGCAGATCATTACCAGACACGCGACACTCGAAAGGACTTGCATGGTCTGCCTCATTATTAATCGACCTCTTCTTCGTCGATGCTCACACTCCGTTTAACGAGTGTGACTTCGTTACCTTGATCATTAAAAGAGACCTCGTCCATGCTCGATCGCATGAGGACGATACCACGACCGTAACTTTGCTGGGTTGGTGTCGCCTGTTGATTGAGATGCTGTTGCCAGGCGAAACCTGGCCCTTCGTCTCGAATCACGAACCTGGCTTCAGTGGGCGAAATCAAAATATGTACATCGATCGTTCGATCACAATAGGGAAATTCAGCGGATCGCTGTTCAGCCAATTTCTCATAACTTTTACGGTCGCGAGGGCCGTTGTTGGCAGAGACTTCCATGTTTCCGTGATAGAAGGCATTGTTGAGAGCCTCTTCCAGGGCAATACCGACTCGAAGGCGTTCCGTCTCGTCACCCAATGGCATGCAGCGCAGCATGTCCAGGACGTAGCTGACCAATTGGGGAAGCACCGCAGGATCGTTCTGCAAAGTAAAACGTGTATCCGTCTGGGCCAGATGATGCATCAAGACCGATTGGTGACGTTCTTCGTGTGCCGTGGCGAGGACTCGTTCAATTGTTGAAACAAGATCATCGGCAAGACGACGTTTTGGTACGTAACTGGCAGCGCCATTTCGTAGCGCCTGAGAGGCAATTTCTTCGCTTCCTTGTGCCGTCATTAAGACTACTGGAATGTTGGGAAAATGATCCTTGATGGCTGAAACTAGCTCCAGGCCACTCATTTCGGGCATCTGCAGATCTGTCAGCACGAAGTCGGGATGATCACTCTCAATTCGCGCCAGACCCTCGCGTCCGTTGGTCGCTTCGAGAATCTCGCATTTCAGACGTCGTTTGATCAGGCCTGAAGCGAGAGCCCGGTCCATCGGTGAATCGTCCACGATCAGCATTTTCATCACAATCGACTCCAGCGAGCCATCGGCTCGTCAGTACGAACTATTCAACCGCAGACATAACAAGTTTAGGACAATTCACAACCGTTTTTTTGGAGTGCTTCTATCTCGACTCGTCGTCCGGTTCCAACAAGTTGTATCTCTTTGGTTTTTGTTCGTCGTCATCGGGGATCTGTCGACCGGCGAGATGATCGCCAGCGAAATGGTTGGCTAATCCCGCCTTTTCGAGCAGGCTTTGAGTGAAAAGACGTTTGATAACTGGAGGTGGACCATCGGTTCGCAGTAAATAATGGATCGTGAAACGATGCTTATCCAGCGCCAGAACGCTATCGGGCAACAGACATTGAAGCAGACATCGATCTCCATCGACCCACGTACCGTTCGTGCTATTCAGATCTTCAACAAGCCAATACCCCTTGTCGAACATCAGTTTACAATGTCGTGATGAGACCGATGGAAAGCGAATTCGAACATCACATTCGTGACTTCGGCCCAGTACCAGTTCAGACGCCCTGAGCGGTATAGGAGACCCTCCACCGGAGGGGAGTAATTTACCGAGTTCGGGACCGAACGAGTTCTTCGGCTTCGGTGGGGTCAGAGGGGCTGATGTGGGCGGAAGATTGACTTCCGATCGGCGCTCGGGGAAATTCTGAGGCGTTGAGGTGGGCTGTGAAACCTTCGGCGACAGCGGTCGCTTCAAGTCGCACTCCGCCGATGAGTGTGGGGAATCGCTTTGAGGCGTTGCCGACTTCGAAGCATTTGATAGCGAAGTCGGCTGAGATAATCCCTGCGGCGCTTCAGTCACGATCTTTTGGGTTGGGGTTCCCGTGAAAGTCATCGTGGGTGTCAGAGATGTATCCTGCTTTTCCTGATTGAGAAAACTGAGCGCGAGATCCTCTTCCGACTCACGCCTTGCAGCGATTGAAGCAAATTTCCCGGTAACCTGGTAAGTAATGACCAAACGCTGACGACCGATCGTGAGGATGTCTTTCGGTGCGATTCGTTGCTTGGAAATTCGACGTCCGTTGACGCCAGTACCGCTCCGACTTTCCAGATCGCGAATCCACCACCATCCGTCTTCAAACTCAAGCAAACAGTGGCGACTTGATACAGAATTACAGGCGAGCGTGATATCGCATTCGGGCTTGCGCCCCAGAACCAGCGACGCCTTCGTCAACGGGATCGCAGAGCCTCCACCGCACGGTAATAGTTTGCCCCGAATCATTCCGACCTCCCAGTCGCAATCTGCCTCTGCTGTTGTTCTGTACCACAAAATACTTGTAGCAGGCAGGCTCGTTGCCTGATCCACTAATTGTCTCTGCTGGAAAGTGTTCCATCAACTGACTTGCTTGCGACCCGTTCGAACTCTCACAGAGATTTATTTGCCAATCGAAATTCGCCCCTCCACGAATGACGTTAATACGTCACTCACCTTATGAAGCTCGATCTGAAAATCCCGAAAGCAGGTTGACGCTGCTGACAGGTTTGCCTGCGCCCCCATGCATTCCATGCGTTCGGCCAGTTTTCTGCTGGCCTGGGCTCCAAATGTCCCGAGTGCTCCCTTCAGTTGGTGGCCGATTTTCTGGACCGAAGTCGCATCGGATGACGCAATTGCATCCGCAAGATTCGATTCAAGGTTTGCGATTTCCCCCAGCAGTGCTCCGGCAACACCTCGCAGCAAATCAGCGTCGCCATCCACAAATGACAAGGCTTCAGACCAATCAACGACTTTCTCGGAAGTGTTGGCCGGAATTGCGGACTCGTTGTTCTTTCCCGCAAATAACTCGGCAAGAATTTCATCAAGTTCCGCAGTACGAATCGGCTTCGACAAATACCCGGTCATGCCACTTTCAAGACAGCGTTCACGATCCCCTTTCATCGCATGAGCCGTCATCGCCACGATCGGAATTGGACAGTGAATTTGCGGATTTAATCTCTCACGAGCCTCTAAACTTCGGATCGACTTTGTTGCTTCCAATCCATCCAAGACTGGCATTTGCACGTCCATCAACACGAGATCGAACACTTCGGATTTGAGGAGATCGATTGCCTCCTGACCGTTATTAGCGACTGTGATTTGATGCCCTCGCTTGCGGAGCAAGCCTGCTGCCAGAACTTGATTGGGATACGAGTCTTCGGCCAGAAGAATTCGCAACGGGCGGATCGATAGTTGAACAATATTGGAACGGGACGGCTGATCCGGTTCTGGACGTGTCACTCCCAACGCCAGAACGATTGATTGCATCAATTCGGATTGCTTGATCGGCTTGCGGAGATGGGCCACAACGTCGAGTTTTTCGCAGAGATCAAGGTCACCCGGACGATCGCCTGATGTGAGTACGATCACGGCCAGATCGCGCAGCCGCTCGTCACGACGGATCTTTTCGATCAACATGAAACCGTCGACATCCGGCATGTTGACATCCGTCAGCAGCAACAAGAATGGATCGCCCATTGCCTTGGCCATTCGGAGTTTTTCGATGGCTTCCGCAGCGGTGTTGGCAGAAACAGGACGCAGCTCATGGTTTTCCAGGATCTCAGTCAGGATTAAGCGATTCGTCGCATTATCGTCGACGAGTAAAATCCGCGTTCCCTTGAGCTGTGCAATGCCGTTGCCATTTTGATTCCACGCCCCATGTGTGGCGACAGCAATCCGCGCCGTGAAAAAAAAGGTACTGCCCGTCCCCGGCGCACTTTCCACCCAGATGGTTCCTCCCATCAGTTGGACAAGCCTGGAGGTGATTGTGAGACCTAATCCCGTGCCACCATAACGACGTGTGGTCGATGTATCGGCCTGCTCAAAGGCTTGGAAGATTTGGTCAATCTTGTCGTTTGGAATTCCAATTCCCGTGTCACGTACCAGGAACAGCAATTCGACAGTCTCTGCATCTCGTGAACGGCAACTGACGTCCAGAACGATTTCGCCTCGTTCTGTGAATTTTACCGCGTTGCCGACAAGGTTCATCACGATCTGCCGCAGTCGGCCAGGGTCACCCACAAGTGCTGGAGGTACGTCGGTGGCAACGTGAATGGCCAGTTCGAGATCCTTGTGAGATGCTCGAACGGCCAGTGTTTTCATTGTGTCACCGAGAACCTCGCGCAAATTGAATTCGGTTAGGTCCAGGTTGAATTTGCCCGACTCGATTTTCGAGAAGTCAAGAATGTCATTGATTAGGCTGAGCAATGACTCGCCGGACTCATGCACCATTTTGACGTATTCGCGCTGAGTACTGTCGAGTTTGGTATCGAGCAAAAGTTCGGTCATCCCCAGCACGGCGTTCATGGGCGTTCTGATCTCGTGACTCATGTTCGCCAGGAAGTCACTCTTCGCGCGGCTGGCCGCTTCGGCCGCTTCTTTGGCTTCCTGCAGGGCAAGTTCTGTCTGCTTCTTCTCGGTGATGTCTTCCGAGATACCGAGCAGGAAACGGGGTTGACCGGTCGCGTCGAGAACGGGAATCTTTTTTGTATGCAGAATTCGCCGTCCATGATTCTGGGTATCGAGGATTTCATCGGAAATCTCGACCATCACACCGTTGGCAAGTACCGCACGATCCTTCTGTGTGAAAAATTCTGCCAACTCACGCGGAAACAGATCGAAGTCACATTTACCGAGGACTTCTTCACGATCCATTCCCACGAGTTCTTCGCTGGCTCGATTGAACCGCACAAACCGCAATTCTTCGGCCTCTTTCACGAACAGCATGATCGGGACGTTGTCGACAATCGAATCGAGAAAGGCATGCGCTTCTTTCAACCGTTTTTCGGTTTGCAGGCGATCGGTGACATCCCAGAACATCCCCTGAACCCCGACGATCTCTCCTGTTGAGTCCCGGACCGGTGCCTTCAGGACCTGAATATGTCGCCGATTTTTTCCCGCCGCATCGGAAATCTCTTCGGTATCCTCCAGCAAGGTTCCCGTTTCCATGACATGGACATCGTCATGGCGGTACTTCGTCGCCAACTCGACAGGAAACAGATCGAAATCATCTTTGCCTCGTAACTCGTCGACGGTGCGACCGATCGCATCACAAAATCGCTTGTTTCCAAACAAAAGCCGAAATTGTTTGTCCTTCTGAAAAACGCTGATCGGCAGGCTTTCCACCAGCGACGTGTAAAGCGATTCGGCCGAGAGCGGGGTGAGTTCTGCAACCATGAGTTTCACCTCAATTTGCTGGAAGGATCACCATCAGATGGGTGAAGGTGTTTCGGTTTTGATTCAAGCGGTCACTGGAGACTTGGATACGCCACAGCATATCACAGTCCATCAGGGAAGGTATTCACAAAAAATTCATGAGTAAGTGTCACTTGAATCCGTTTTCGCTCAGCTTCATTTCGGGGATTATTACGAAACCGAAACGGTAAACCAACCTTGAACAGTCGACCGTAGAGAAGAAACACTATTGTCCGCGGGAAAGTGAATGCGAATGATTGTGAAAGGAGTATCACCGTGTTGGTACGTTTCAGTTACTCTGTTGGTAAGTGAATGGTCGTTGAGCACTGGGAGGCTACAGCGAGGCATTGTTGTTTTTGTATGTCTTTGCGGATTTCCAGCGTTGGAGTTGAACGGATTTGGAGTCGGTGTCCCATTCACAGTCCCAATCGCGATTGCTACTGTCGTGATTGGTGGCGCCGCTGGGGGAGCGCTCATTTGTCCTCGGCCAGTGACTGCCGGCCTGATTGGTGGACTGATCGCCGGCCTATCTGGTTTCCTGGCCGTTTACTACGACGTTAAACTTCGCCAGAACTTCTGGGTTCTCGAATTGACGTTAGTCCAAGCGGTGGCGAGCACTCCAGGTTGGCTTATCGGTTCCTTGCTGAAGAAATCGCTTTCAACAATATCATCGGTCAGTCCGCCCAAGACCAATTTGATCAAATGGGACGGACCATGTCAGTGACGAGTTGTTACAGGACTTTTGCGATCGGGATTCCGTCATGAGCGACCTTGAATGGTCGGCCCGTTGGTGAAAAAGCGATCTTGTCCAATGGCAACGCCATTGCGGTGGCGATCGTGGCGTTGAAGTCGGCTGGCGCCACTCCGTCCTCGCTCACCGAGTGACCTGCCGCGTCGGACTTGCCGTAGAACTGGCCACCCTTGATTCCGCCACCGGCCAGTACCGATGAGAAAACGGCGGGGTGATGGTCACGACCAGCGTTATAATTGATCTGGGGCGAGCGACCGAATTCCGTGGTGAGGACCACCAGCGTTTCATCCAGAAGTCCTCGTTCGGATAAGTCCTTGAGCAGATTCGACATCCCCATGTCGAGAATGCGAGCACGGTTAACTAAAGCCGCCTCGTTATAGATATTGCTATGCATGTCCCATCCACCGCATGAGACTTCGACACACCGCACGTTGTTTTCGATTAACCGGCGGGCCAGAAGACATCCCTGGCCGAACGAATCGCGTCCGTAACGGTCGCGTTCTTCGTTCTTTTCGTTGTTCAGATCGAACGCTTTCAATTCGCCACTGGTCAGCAGTCCCGTTGCTTCTGAATAGAAGTCGGTATACGACTGAACCTTCTTGACGCGGAACTTCTCACGGAATTTCTTATCGAAACCGTTGATCAGATTGATCCGTTTTTCGAACGATTCCTCGGTCAGGTATTGAGGTGCCGTCGTGTTCTCAAGCCCCCGATTTGGGTCGCCAATTGGCAATGGACTGAATGTCGGATCAAAGAAACCGGCACCGGGATGTCGCGCGGGAGCACCAATCAAGACGGTATCCGGCAACGTTTTGTTTTGCCGTCCCTTCAGATGCTGAATCCACGGGCCGAGCGACGGATGACGTTCTGTCGCGATTTCTTCGTAACTCGTTCGCATCAAATATTCACCCGCCTCGTGATCGGCGGTTTGCGTATGCATCGAACGAATCACGGCGAGCTTGTCGAACTGCTCTGCTAATCTCGGTAGGTACCCGCTGATTTGCGTCCCCGGGACCGACGTATTGATCGCTTTCGTATCCCCCTGGTTGGGATGACCCGGCTTCAAGTCAAACGTATCCAGATGCGTCATCGCACCGTTCATGAATAAATAGATCAGCCGCTTTGCCTTGCCGGGGGTTGCGGTCTGCGCGGCGACAACGCGTTCGAGTGCCGGAAGCATGGAAACCCCCAATATCGACTTGGCGGCGTATTCCACGAACTGGCGACGATCAACTTCACCAAGTTTCGAGACAAGATTTCTCATCGGATATCCTATTGAATGAAGATGTATTCGCGAGTGTTGACGAGTGACCAGATCAAATTGCCATATCCCGCAGCCTCGTTCTTGCCGACTTCATGTTTCGCCAGTTCGAGTTCCGCTTCATCAGGCTCACGGTTCAGGATTGTCAGGAAAATGACTTTGATCCGATCTGTGGGCGATTTCTTGCGCATCACGTTGTTGTAAATCGTCGAATTCTTTTCCAGTAACATATGCGTGATGGGGCCGTTGAACATGAATAAGACCTGCGGCACGGAACCCGAAGTCGCCGATGCCGAAATCAATTCACGATCCGATTGGCCGAACATCCGCAGAAAATGGTTTGCAGGGACAGGTGAGGGAAGTTCCGAAGCACGTGCCAGTAGCACCCCTTTATAGGTGTACTTCGTCTGTCTCTTCCACATGTTTCCATCAATCTCGGAAACCTTGAATTCGGCTTCCAGCATCTTCTTCGCAGAAACAGCGTTCAGATCCAGTCCAACAACTTCGGTTCGGATTTTCGCGGGCATCTCCCGGTACTCGTCTGGATCGACGACGGCCAGGGTCAAGAATGAGTCCCACGCTTGTTCCGCCGTCATGCGCCGAAGGTTCGGGCCGGGATAGTGATATGGTTCGCCGAGCGGGACTTCTTCAGAGCAGGCTTCCCGTTGATAGACATCAGTGTTCAAGACGATTCGCAGATATTCTTTCATGTCGAAATCAAGACGCTTCATTTCCGATTCCAGATACTTCATCAGTTCAGGATTTTCGGGAACGGATTTGTCCAGAATGTCATCGACAGGTTCGATCTGACCTGTCCCCATTGCCTGCTTCCACAGACGATTGGCAATCGTCATAGCGAACCTGGGATTTTCTTTCGACGTCAACCATCTTGCAAATGCCTGACGAGGTGTTTCTCCGGTACGAATGTTGGCTGGTCCACCCAATACCGTTTTCGGTTCGATCAGGTCTTCTGGCTTGGCATCTGTGTACTTGTAGTCTTTGGGAAGTCGGATCTTTCGATCGAGCTGGTCATTGACGACCATCATGTTGATCCCCATCAGGCGATCGAATCGATACGAATTCTGGCGGCGATCTTCTTCTTCCTGCTCGATTTCGTTGTATTCTTCGTGCAATCGGTCACTGGGATTTTTTTCCCAGTAACGTTTGTCATGGCCGCCGGTGTTCGTCACGGTCCCAAATGTGAAGGCCGCCATTTGATAGAACTCTTTTTGCGTCCAATGCTCGCTGGGGTGGTCATGGCACTGCGCACAGCCAATTCGAGTTCCCAGGAAGATACGAACCGTATTGTTCATATTGTCCAACGGCATGTTTGCATCCCGTTGAAAATATCCAGCGGCAGGGTTGTTCCACACGAAGCCTTCAGCCGTCATGATTTCATGGACGAATTTGTCCCACGGTTTGTTTTCTGCCAATGACTGCTTGATCCACTGGCGGTATGGCTCACCCCGGACACTGTTGTTCAAACTGTCAGTGTAACGAAGTACGTCGGCCCAATAGTTGTAGAAGTGGCTGGCGTACGCGTCGCTGCCGAGTAATTCATCGATCATCCGGGACCGCTTGTCAGGTTCGGTCGCCTGAAAGAATTTCATCGTCTGTTGATAGGTGGGAATTGTCCCTGTGAGATCCAGATAGCAGCGTCGCAAGAACTGGGCATCAGATGTTTTTGGATTCGGTTTGACGTTGTATTTGGTATAGTTCAGACTGATCAGACGGTCGATTTCCTTAGCGGACCGTAGCGCTTCAGGTCGTTTGCCAGGAGAAACACCCTTCGAGCTGACCTGGAATCGTGGAGGAAGCTCGTCTGGCTTCTTCGCTGCGGTTTTCGGAGGAGGTGCCGGGTGGAATTCTTTAATTTTTGCGAGATCAGCGGCCATTTCACGCTGTTTGTTCAACTTCTTATACGACTCACTGCGGCCTTTGTAAGCGGCTTCAAATTTTGGATCGAGTTCGATCGCCTTGGTGAAATCCTGCACCGCCAATTCATGGTCCCGCTTCGCCTGACGGGCATAGCCACGGAACGAATAAGCGGCGGAATCATTTGGCTTTGAGGCAACGGCCTTATCGAAGCACTCAATGGCCTGATCGAAATTCTTTTGTGCGAGGTTAGCCCGGCCTCGTTGGTTATGGGCCTTGGCACACTTAGGATCGATTTTCAGTGCTGCATCGAGATCAGCCTGAGCCTTCGGGAAATCACCCTTCATGGCATTCAAAGCCGAACGATCGCACAGGGCATCAGGAAAATCGGGCTTGAGCGTTAATGCCTGATCCAGATCTTTCAAGGCATTGGCACCTTCGCTTTTCGCCAGATAGGATCCTGCACGTCGTTGAAACGCGATCGCCAGTTTTCCATCAAGTTCAATCGCCTTGGTTTGATCGGTGATGACTTGATCGAATTGTCCTTTCGCCCCGTAGGCAAAGCCCCGATTGCTATAGGCTTCCGCGTACTTTGGATCGACCGCAATCGCTCGATTAAAACTTTCGATGGCCTTGTCGTATTGGGCTCGGGCAATGTAGGCCACGCCGCGATTGTTATGTGCCTGCGCGTGGTTCCCTTTTTCCAGCAATGCAAAATAGGCGCTGTCGATCGCTTTTAGATATTCGCCTTTTTGGTAATACGAAGTCGACCGATTGGCAAAGGCATCGGCGCGATTTGCAAGATTAATTGGATCGCGAGTCTGGTTTTCCAGGGCTTTGGCAAATTCCTTGATCGCGTTGTCGTATTCACCTTTGCCATTCAGTGCGATCCCGCGGAACACAATGGCCGCTCCCTTGGTCGGCTCGGCTTGTAATGCTTTATCACAATCCTGAATCAGCAAGTCCCATTCAGATTTCAAAACCCGCTCACGACATTGAAGAATGAACGGTTCAACCGGAGGTTCTTTCTCGGCTGGCGTTTGGGTATACCCATTACTCGCCTGAAGAAAGACGAGGACCCCGAAAACCAGTGACAAAAAAATCGACTTGGCCGAACGGCACCGCCACGGGGCGCGAAGCGATCTCATGCCTTGACGCATCTTTTACATCCTCAAAGATGGAATTGTCTGATCGGATTCAGAAAACCAAAAGCGAAAGGAGTTGATCCATGATTGTACACGGATCAACTCCTTTTTGTAGGAAGAATCTACTTCAAGGTCGAAAGTTCTTTGATTCGAACATTGCGGAATGAGACGGGATCACTATGTCCCGCGAAGCCGAAGTAGCCTTGAGTTCGGTCTTTGCCAGGATGGGGCGAGTTCGCCATGTACTCTTTGACCTGGCTCAGGTCCGTATCAAGAATCAGGTTGCCATTCAACTCGACCTTAATCGTTGACCCAACTACGGTGACTTCCTGGAAATTCCATTCGCCAGTCGGGCGAAGATAGCCACGTGCGGCAGGGGCCATTCCGTAGGCCGATCCATGAGCCTGGCGGGGGTCGAGCTTGGCGTATTGAGGGGCACCATCATCCAGCACCTGCAATTCGCACATCCCCACATAGGCGGTATCCCCTTCGCCTGGATAACGAATTGCCAGCCCATTGTTTCCAACAGGAGGGAGTTTGAATTCGAGTCGAACTACGAAATCGCCGTATTCGTCACGCGTATGAAGTACACCACCCTTGCCGGTCTTGCAGCGGATCGCACCGTCGTCCACTTCATAATTTTCGAGGGCGCCGGCCCATCCGTTCAAGCTTGTTCCATCGAACAAAGCGGTGAACCCGTCGTTGGTCAGAACCGAATTGGCCTCGCTCGCGGGAATCTCACGGACGAAAATGTTTTTCCAGCGGATTTCGCCCCCGTGGGTCTGAAGTTGAATCGGGCCACGGGCGATCAGCGGTATTTTGCGATCAAAGTAGTTTTCCAATGTCGCGTGATCGACAACCAGTTTACCATTTAAATAGACCGTTGTTTTTGCCCCGATTTGTCGGATACGAAATGTATTCCATTCTCCAAACGGCCGATCGGCCTTCACCAACGGGTTCTTGCCAGGCCGACCTTCGCTGTTGTTCCACAGTCCGCCCGATCCCTTGTCTGATCCAATCTTGAATTTCTCTTCGTCTGTATAATCCCAAATCTGAACCTGCGGAGTCCCCTTCAGATAAATTCCACTGTCGGCCTTGGGAACGGTCTTATAACTGACAAACAGCTCATAATCGCCAAAGTCGGCATCGGTTGTCAGGTACAATCCAAATCCATCGTTAACCAGTTCACCATTTTGCACTGACCAATGTTTGTTGATGTCGAGCAGACTTTTCGCCTTGGCGTCGGACCTTTCTTCAGGCGACATCGCTGCGGTTTTTCGTGGATCCTTTGTGTCCACACCGTGCCAACCTGCAAGATCCTTGCCGTTGAAAAGTGCCCGGAATCCCGCCGGAGGAACGTTGTCCTCTGCAAAAAGCGAGTGGCCCCAGCAAGCAAGAACGATGAATCCGAGGCAAATCGAACGAATCGACACAGTGAGGCTCCTTAATTTGACAAATACAAGACGACTTCAGCAATCATTGGGAGAGAACTCGACAGAACGAACAATCTTTTCTCATCGAGTCAACCCATCTTACCGATCAAGGCTTGTCGATGCCATGATTGCGCTACCGACGGACTAATCCGTAAAATTCCCAACGTTTTTAAATTCTGCGCTGTATTCGGTTCGGCGAAACGGTACATTTTTTTGCAGGTGTTGTAGGATTGAAAAGTTGTTGAACTCTGAGACTCATTTGCGGGGTGCCGAAGCTTGGGCTTGCATTTTCTGTGAATGAATCGTGAAGATGAATCAACGAAATTTCCTGATGCGCCGTAGTCTGTTGAGATTCGATCAATTTTTCGTGAATTATTGCTGAGTTCTTCGGCGCGTGACGGATCGTTTTTGGTCGTAGCGACTCGTTCAAACTTTAAGATAGCAGTTGGTTGCCATGAAAATGCAAATTGTTTCATGTCCACATTGTGGTACCTATCTATTGCACGATACGGCCGAATGTCACGCATGTGGGCATGTGTTAAACGAGCGAGCTCAACCGCAGGTAAAGTCCCGGTTACTGCCGACAGATGGTGCCGTTTCTGATGACATGGGTGAATGCCCCAATTGTCACGAACATTGTCGGACGGGGCTCGTCCGGTGCTGGAGTTGTGGCACATTCCTTCGTTCTGATATCGAAGAGGCTTATCGTAAGAAGCAAGCCATGTCACGGCGGGAGGTCGAGCACATTGATCTGCCGATTCTCGAAGCGTCAATCGTGACGGAAGAAGATTCGTTCCAAAAGCGAGAATCGACAATCGATTCACTTATGGCGGAGTATCCCTATTCCACAGAGAACACTACCGACGATGACGACTTCGATTTGTCGAGTGGCGCGGCTTTCGGTGAGAGTGTCGAAGAAGAGTTCGAGGTTTCTGGTGATCTGGGGTTTGCATTGCAATCAGACGAAAATCAGACACAGGACGAACCAGAAACGTTCCGCCTGCTCGTGACGGAAGACGAACCTGCACCGGCCAAAGTGACCAGCATTCCGTTATCTGTCGATGAACCGGCAGTCAAAGCAGCAAGCCTTCCGCCAGTTCAAAGCGACGATAGTCCTCCTCCTGTCCGTTCAGTCGATGAACCGCCACCTTCAAAGGACGAAGTTGAAGCTGCGGCGGCGGAGGATTTGTTAAAGATCGCTGCTGACGAACAAAAAGATATTCAACAGGTTCGCAAGACGATCCGATCGAAAGACACGTTTATCGTCTTCTGCCCTCAGGGATGTCGTATTCGTGTGAAAGAACGACATCGAGGCAAGTCAGGCAAATGCCCGCGTTGCCAGTGCGATTTCGTTGTTCCGAAAAAGCCCGTTCCGAAGAAATCGGATACCGCTGCCGCCCCTGAACCTGTGGCAACCAGCAAATACAAAAAGTGGCTCAGTGATATTCGACTGCATACCGTTGATCCGACAAAGCTGCGAATCAAGGCCGATAGTTTGTTCAACGAATGTCAGCCGGTTGACCTCGGTTTCTCTGAGAGCGATCTGCTGATTGCAACGTTGCTCGTCGGTAAGTTTGGAGCGAATCCGAAAAAGTTTCCTCCGCTTCGGACCGCGATGATCGAACACTTCTTCAAGCAAGGGACCGTCGAACAACTGACGGTTGCTGCGAAGAAGGTTTTGACGAAAGAGTTACTGGCTCAGTTGTCGATGGCTCAACCAGCCCCGATTGGAACAGAATCATTATTTGCGGACATTCCGGTGTTCGGAACAAATCGAATCGCGGTCAAGCTTCCCAAGACCCCTGATTCGACGCAGCCACAGTATCTGTCGTTCTGTCTGTCCGAGTTTCGAGCATTTGTGGAAGGATTGCAGACCGCTTGCGGTGTCGAGGGGTTCGGTGCCAACACCGAAGTTCCGCTGAGCGACGAGTATCTGACCCGGAAGTGCGCGCTCAGTTCCGCCCCGGTGAAAGAACTTACAAAGCTCAATTATTACGTGAAAGACCCTGGGTTTAAGCTGGAAGTGACCGGTTGGAAATGTGCCGGATGCGGGATCTACATCAGCGAAGCCGCTCGAGTCGAAGCCAAGCTTGGCGGAGCCAACGGGAAAGGGATCGCCAAAGCGAAATGCCCGAAATGCACAAAGAAATTCGGAGATCTGCCACTCTATCAATTGGCAGGGTCCGATGTCGAAAAGCCTGTCGAAGCAAGCGAACCAGAACCTGTATTGGCCTGATATTGGCCAATACATAATGTGGTTTTTCGTTCCATGAATGGATGAATGCACGGGCAATTTGCCCGTGCATTTTCCTTTTACCAATAGATTAATAACGGCTGCGAGGCCCGAACATTGACGTCCACACGGTCATGACGTGCGTAATCGTTCTTTTGGCCGAGTGTGAGCGCGCTCCGACAGCCAACAGCTTGGTTATAAAATCTTGTGGAACGTCAATCACAAACACTTCATTTGTCGACCACAGAATTGGTCAATCCACTAACCTGAGCGTTGTTGAATAACACAATCATTGAATTCGGCGAAGGGTCGGCCTTACAGGCCTTTTGCTTTGTACTAATCCCGTATTCCCAGCCCGGTAGGCTGGGCAATTTGAACGGTTGGCCCTATTGGGTCGGAAGAAATTGTCATCGTCGGAGGCGTAGAGCCGAAATTGCCATTTGGCCAGACTAACCAAGAATTTCGAAATCCGCCCCGCCTAATCTGGGTGAATTTGAGCCCAGCTTAAACCGAACCGCGTGAGATATTTTCTTAATCGATCGGCGTCGTTGGGTTGAGTCTTATTCGCTCGTGACGATGCAAACAGGGTTCGACCTGCTGCTGACAGGTTGGCTGATTGACGACAGACTCGAACGACTTCCGCCAGCTGGACATGATCAAACAGATCGAGCGTTGCCAGTTGCTCTGTACTCATCATGTCCGCCAATGCGTCCGGTTTTTCATCGGATTGACGTCGCCAGGACGAATTGAGTCGCGCGATTTCTTCTTCAACTTCGGCAACGGTGATTCGGCCGCCAGAAGCCATTGTTGCCATGCGAGTCACCGCCGCACCGAGATCTCGAAAATTGGCAGACCAGGGAGTAGTCGGCAATTCGGCGAATTTCAGAAAAGCCTCTCTCGCCTGCTGGTTCATTGTCACCTTGCGACCTGTGGACGAAACGTGACGTTCGAGTTCATAGTCTAAATTCGGAGCGATATCCTCGCGTCGTTCGGCCAGGCCGGGGAGTCGGAATGTCCAAAGATTGATCCGTGCTAAAAGATCTTCGCGAAATTTGCCCATGGCCACACCTGACTGCAGGTCACGATTCGTCCCCGCGATCAACTGAAAATTGCTTTCGACTTCGTGGTCCGCTCCAACGGGAAGAAATCGATGTTCTTCAATGGCACGCAACAGCATCGCTTGTTCGTCGAGGCCCAGTTCTCCAATTTCGTCCAGGAACAACAGGCCACCGTCGGCGGTTTTTAACAGGCCGGGTCGCGGACCCGTCGCACCCGTGAACGCCCCTTTGATATGACCGAACAAAGCCGACATCGCCTGATCGCCACGTAGCGTGGCACAATTCACTTCGACAAAACCACCGCCGACTTGCTCACGCCGACGTTTGAGATCGTAGATTCGGCGAGCCAGATGCGACTTGCCAGCTCCAGTTGGTCCTGTCAACAGTAACGGAGCCGTACTCGCAATCGCCACCCGTTCGATGCGTTCGATCAGACTGTTAAATGCCGCGTTGCGGGTGGCAATCCCCGACTTCAGAAAGACGAGTCCTTCCTGTCGTTCCGTGAAAAAGCGTTTTGCCAAGGCGTCATAACGGGAAAGATCCAGATCGATAATCTTGTAGTCACCAGGATCGACTTTGTGACGTCGTGATGGGGAGGACTGCAAAAGCCGTCCGGGAAGATGTCGCGATTCGGCTAGCAGGAACAGGCAGATCTGTTCGACATGAGTCCCCGTCGTGATGTGGATCAAATAGTCTTCGTCATCCGTTGCAAAGGGGTATTTTCCCGAAAAATCATGGAACGCCCCAAACACCTCTTCAAAATCCCAGGGATCTTTCAAATGGAGTTCATGCAATCGAACGTCCGTTTCCGGCGAAATCGATTGGATATCCGCAATCACGGCGTGGGCAAGAGGAAGCTCTTTCGGCTCGTAAAACAGCTCAAACCGCGTAATCAGCAGATCTTCATGCTGGCAAATGGCGACACTCGGCCGCCATCTCTGCCAGCGATCCTCCCCCGCTTTGCCTCGATCTAGCAAAGTTCCCAAGATTCCAAAGACGACAATCGGGCGTTGAGTCTTCATTATACCATATTATAAATCACGATACGTGCGGATCGCAAACGTGCCAGACGATGCCGGCATCGAATTCTCAGAAAAACACGGCAAGCCCCTATTTAGAAGTACTTTGTGAACATTCTTGTTTGGCGAATGTCCATTTGGCACGGGCAATGCCTTAAGTGGTTCCATCGAAAACGAAACCCCACCTCCCCTGCGGGGGTGGTTAACGGGCCTTTGCCCTAGGGATTTGGATTCCATCGTGTCGGTGAATATTGGCGCGTGCTGGTGCAAAGGCCCGATTACCACCCCCGCAGGGGAGGTGGGGTTTCGGCAAAGCGTTGCTTTAAAAAAGAGAGAAATATCATGGCGAACAAAAATCTGTTTTCAACGACTGCTGGCCGGTTTCTGCCACACGCCAATGCGGTGAACGAAGCAGGCGGAAACGCATATCAGCGTTTGGCTGAGCAGGCTTTGGCTCAGTACGCCAGTACGGGGTGTTTTAACAGTACGTTTTATGCCAACGCCGAGGAACAACTTGGTCAGGTCCTCGCTCTCTGCTCAAAAGTTTCACCCGAATTCATCGCTCGCACGGCTCTTTATGTTCGTCAGCAAGGGTACATGAAAGATATGCCCGCACTCTTGTGTGCCGTACTTTCAGTGAAAAGCCCCGGATTGATGGCCGAGATTTTCGACCGCGTGATCGATAACCCGAAAATGCTTCGCAACTTCGTACAGATGATTCGTTCGGGAGTCGTTGGTCGAAAGAGCCTGGGAACGTTGCCAAAACGACTGGTTTGCCAATGGTTGGAAGGTCGATCGGATTCGCAGTTATTCACCGGCTCGGTTGGAAATTCACCATCGCTCGCTGACGTAATCAAGATGGTTCACCCCAAACCAGCTAATGCGTCGCGAGCCGCTTTGCTCGGGTACTTGATCGGTCGCGAACATGACAAAACATTGTTGCCGCCTGTAGTTCAGGCATACGAAAAATTCAAACGGAATACGAATGCGGGTGCGGTCCCCGTCCCGGACGTTCCGTTCCAGATGTTGACCGCGTTGCCGTTGACGAAGAATGACTGGTGTACGATCGCTCGAAACGCTTCGTGGCAAACGACTCGCATGAATTTGAATACGTTTCAGCGACACGGAGTGTTCGATCAGCCAGAGATGGTTCAAATCGTGGCTGACCGATTGCGTGACCGGGATCAGATTGCGCGAGCTCGGGCATTTCCGTACCAGTTGCTGGTCGCGTATCTGAATATCGGTTCGTCCTTACCAAACCCGATCTGGGAAGCCTTACAGGATGCGATGGAGATTGCGATTGAAAATGTTCCCGTGATCGAAGGGCCGATTTTTGTTTGTCCTGACGTGTCAGGTTCGATGCGTTCTCCGATCACAGGAGTACGTGAAGGGGCGACGTCGAAAGTGCGCTGCGTTGATATCGCGGCACTCGTTGCTGCGGCCGTGTTACGGAAAAACCGACAGGCGGAAGTGATTCCGTTCGAATCCAATGTGGTGCCATGCCCATTGAATCCTCGGGATTCCGTGATGACGAACGCTCGGAAATTGTCAGAACTTCCTGCGGGAGGAACGAATTGCAGTGCCCCGCTTTATGAACTTAACCGACGTCAAGCGAAAGGAGATTTGATCGTGTACGTTTCGGATAATGAATCCTGGGTCGACTCGCCGCACTACGGACGATTTGGCGGAAGTGCGACCGAGACAATGAAGCAATGGGAACTGTTTAAGCAGCGGAACCCCAACGCAAAAATGATTTGCATCGATATTCAACCTTACGGAACGACTCAAACCATTGAGCGGAACGATATCGTGAATGTCGGTGGATTCAGTGATCAGGTCTTTAAGCTGATCTCAGACGTGGCGGGTGACCGCTTTACCGTAAATCACTGGGTTGGTGAGATCGAAAAGATCTCAATTTGAAACGAAGGAAACAACGAGATCGAATGCTAATGGGACTACATGTAATCATTGTGCCGCGGGTTCGAATCCCGCCGCGTTCTTCCAAGAACGCGTAGCTCAGCGGTAGAGCAAATGAAACGTCTCATGCCACCTTGTCGATCTCGTCTTAACACAATCCAGCACGACGAATGCCGATAGAACTACATGCTTATGGAGCACGAGGTCGTGGGTTCGATTCCCACCTGCCCTATTGCGGCAAACCGCCGCGCCGTCTGGTTAATGCCAGTCACAAATCTGGGGTAGTAGCTCAGCGGATAGAGCGCGTTAAACGTTTTATCATTCTCGTCGTCGTGCTGGATTTTCAATTTTTTTAAACTTTTCCTGATTGGATATTATAAAAATGACTTACGAAATCATTCCGACCAACGAAGCGACCGCAATCTTGCCAACCGGTGCCAACACCAAGCCGGTAACGGTGATCGGAACGGCTGCCATTCGAGAAACCTTTGACGAAGTCTGCCTAAAGCAAGCGGTTAATTCCCGGCTGGCACCAGGCGTTACCGACCTGATCCTCAATCCTGACGGTCACTGCGGATATGGTGCTCCGGTTGGATGCGTTATGGTTTCGCCGACGCACATCTACCCCGGTCCGGTCGGAGTCGATATCAAGTGTTCGATGAGTCTGCTTCAACTCGATTTACCAGCCGACGCAATCGTCGAAAAAGAAGTCCGTCGGGCACTCATTAAAGCAATCTGCGAACGGACACCGACTGGACCCGGTAAAGGCCAGCGGTCCGTGAAAAAGTCTCGCTGGGTGAATGCCGAACTGGGACATCAAGTCGTCGTTGAAGGGGCCTCTGCGGAAGTCTGCGAAGCACTCGGAATTCCTGTTAACTGGGCGAGTCATTGCGAAGACGCAGTACATCGTGGGCATGACAACACGATTGATACGCTCGAGATTCGTTTGCAGCGACATCTGAAACACGAATTGTCGCCGATTTTTGCAGGCAAGATGCGTCAGCTCGGTTCCTACGGAGGTGGAAATCACTTTGGAGAATGTGAAGTCGTTCAGGTTGAAGACAACGACCGAGCACGCCAGGTCGCGAATGTCTTCGGGCTACGCGATAACCACGTTGCGTTTCTGTCTCATTGTGGATCTCGCGGTCTGGGTCATTTCCTGGCGGAGTATCAGTTCAAATCGTTGCAGAAGAAATTCTCGACCTGGGATATTCCGTTGCCGGGAGGCGACCGTGAACTGGTTTATGCACCACTGGGAACAGCGGAGGCGAATGCCTACATTGACGATATGTCCCTCGGAGCCAATTTTGCGACGGTGAACCACCTGCTGATTAACGCATTGGTTTTGGAAGCGTTTCAGGAAGTGATTCCAGGTACCACGGGAAACCTCGTGTACTTTATCAGCCATAACATTGCTCGGAAGGAAATTGTCGATAACCGCGAGGCGTGGGTCCACCGAAAAGGGGCGACACGCGCCTTTCCCGCAGGACATCACGCCTTGAAAGGAACACGCTATGCCGAAACCGGACATCCGATTTTGTTGCCAGGGAACCCCCAGGCGGGATCGAGCGTCATGGTGGCGGACCCCGGCGCAGCGATCAGTTGCTACAGTGTAAACCACGGTGCAGGTCGGGCATTGGGGCGTAAGCGAGCCATTCGGGAACTGGACCAGGTATCGATTGATCAGTCATTTGATCAGGCCGATATCCTGACCAATTGCCGAACCTATCCCAAGGACGAAGCTCCTGCTGCGTACAAGGATTTCGACGAAGTCCTTCGTAGTGTGAAGACAGCAGGTCTCGCGTCGGAAGTCGCACGATTGAAAGCGCGGTTTGTGATTAAGGATGGTGATTCTGCAGATGACTGAATCGTCGATGGTTATGAACAGTCTGATCGAAAAGGGCTAATTGAGATGTCTGACATGATTGCCATTGATGGTTCACAGGGAGAAGGTGGCGGCCAGATCGTTCGGTCATCGCTGGCGCTGGCGATGATCACCGGTCGGGGCGTCTCGATCGAGAAACTTCGAGCCGGTCGAACGAAGCCTGGTTTAATGCGGCAACATCTGACCGCCGTTCGAGCGGCGGCGGAAATCAGTGGAGCCGAAATCACCGGTGATTCGATCGGTTCGACGTCCTTGACGTTTCGCCCATGCCAGGTGACTCCTGGCGAATACACATTCAGTGTCGGCACAGCGGGAAGTGCAACTCTGGTTTTGCAGACAGTACTTCCCGCGCTGCTGGTCGCCGACGGTCCGTCACGTCTGATCCTGGAAGGAGGAACCCATAATCCCTGGGCACCTCCATTCGATTTTCTCTCGAAAGCGTATCTGCCGATCGTTAATCGGATGGGTCCGAAAGTTTCTACATTTTTGGAACGACCGGGATTCTACCCTGCAGGTGGTGGTCGTTTCGTTGTCGAGATTCAACCGACACCTCGATTGAATCGCTTGTCCTTGCTGGAGCGGGGATCGCTTAATCAGCGAACTGGTCGGATTCTGTTATCGAATCTTCCGGAACTGATTGCCGTTCGAGAGGCCGAAGAATTATTGCGGCTGACCGGTTGGGAAAAGGAACGGATTTCGACGGAACAAGTGGCAGCACAAGGTCCTGGCAATACGGTTTTCCTGGAACTTGAATACGATGCGGTCACCGAGGTTTTTACAGGGTTCGGCGAGCACGACGTGAAAGCAGAAACCGTCTCGCGCCGCGCGGTCGACGCCATGCGAAAGTACCTCGCGGCAGACGTCCCTGTCGGAGAGTATCTCGCCGATCAGCTACTGTTACTCATGGGAATCAGTGCCTGGCAGACGGGAGAAGAAAGCACGATTCGTACGACCGCGTTGTCTCGACACTCCTCGACGCAGATTGACGTTCTACGTCAATGCCTTGGAGTGACAACGGTCGTGACTCGATTGGAGGCTCACAACACGGTTGAGGTGTCCGTGAAACGCCATCAATGAAATCCTGAGAGGCTTTGTCTCAGACCAAAGTAGCCCTCTCGCTCCGCCGAGAGGATAGCCGAATTGCAGCAGATCGTGGCTTGCACTTGAAAGCTCGGATTAATCACGCGGCACATGGCAATTCGGCTTTCTTCTCGGCGGAGCGAGAAGGCTTCTTTGGGAGAAATTCTGAAACTTGACTCATTGAGTCAAATTTCACACCCGATGAAGTCCAGAAGGTTTTTTAAAATGCATCCGCACGAAGAAGCGACGATTCGAGCATTTTTCAGCCCACTGCGTCGTTTACGTTGGCTGGAATCGCTGTCGTCCCCCAAGCGGCGAGACAAGATCTTGGAAAAGCTAAACCACTGCCAAGATTTCGATGATCGATTCAGAACGCTGTTATCTTCGAAGTCTGACGTGGTAAGTCTCCTCAAATCTCATGGGTCACCAAAGTCTTGTTATGTCATCTCGAGCGTGTTGGCTTTGGACGGCTGCGAATTGGAATTGTCGGAGGCGATTTCACAGACCGAACTGGCAGGATGGGGAACAATCATCAGTTGCATTCCGGGGCAATTGGCCTACTACTACGATGAATGTGGCAAACGTAGGATTTTGTTGGCTCGGGAACCGGCATGAGATCGAGCCACGTTTTAAAATCGCGAAACAAATACGGCTGGCAAAGACCGGAAAACGACGAAAAGAACGATTGGAACACTAATCTTCGCTAATTAGAAAATTCAAAAGTCTCTCGGTTTCGTCTGATTTTTAAGTGCCTCCGATATTGTTTCGGCAGTTTAAGATTGATACCGCCCGGCCCGTTCGGCCGAGTGAACGACACTGATTGCGAATCCTGAGTGTTAAATAGCGTGCTTTGCGTAAGTGCGGTACCCAGGCTGGGTCTGAGATCGATTTCTCCAAAACTCGTCCATTGGTTTTGTGTCGCTGATTTCATCGGCGACGAGTT
>CAILLA010000134.1 GCA_903834925.1 uncultured Schlesneria sp. | reverse complement strand
TGTTCATTATGCTCGCATCTGGTCGCAACAGAGATTACCATTCTGAATTCGTGCGGATTCACCGCGTTGCGACTCATCGCCTAGGTTGGTTGAAAGCCTTCATGCAAGTTCCCTCCAACGAAACAGACATCGCCACGGCTGGCTTTCCACCTTATCCAGGTTCCAAACAAATGCCCCGCTGGGATGGGGGCGAACTACCTGAAGCACCCCCATTTTCCTGGTGGAATTTAACTTCCATGCTGGGGCCGGGGCTGGTCATGGCCTCTGCCGCCATTGGCGGTGGAGAATGGCTAACGGGACCTGTGGTCACGTCGCGCTACGGTGGGGGACTGCTTTGGCTGGCGGCGATCAGTATCCTGGTCCAGGTGATCTACAACGTTGAGATCAGTCGGTATACCCTTTATACCGGCGAACCGATTTTCACGGGAAAATTCCGGACATTGCCGGGTCCCATGTTCTGGCTGCCGATTTATCTGCTGCTCGACTGTGGTTCGTTCTTGCCCTACTTGGCTTCAAGTACTGCCGTACCACTGTCAGCGATCTGGCTGGGCGAGCTTCCCGACAATACAAACCCGTCACACAAAATGTTGTTACAAGTGCTGGCCTGCTTGATTTTCCTGGGTTGTATGCTGCCATTGCTCTTTGGAGGCAAAGTCTATGATTCGATCAAGCGGGTGATGACATTCAAGTTGATTTTTGTTGGCGGTTTTCTGGTGTTTCTGGCGGTATTTTATTCAAAAACAGAAACCTGGACCGAAATCTTCAGCGGTTTTTTCAAGGTCGGCAACGTTCCGGTTGTCGCTCTGACCGATCTCAATGGCGATGGAAATGTTGACGCCGAAGATTCACTTCGCGGCAACAACATTGACAACGTGTTTGTCTCATTGGCTCAGGGACGAGGTTTCCCGAAAATCGACCTGGCGTGGATCGGCTTTTTGACCGCCATGATCGCAATCTCGGGGAACGGAGGATTGACGAATACTCCGATCAGCACGTTCACTCGCGAACAGGGTTGGGGGATGGGAAAACACGTCGGTGGAATCCCAAGCATTGTTGGGGGGCAGTCGATCGAGTTATCCCACACCGGTATGGTTTTTCCAATTAACCCCGAATCACTCGTCCGTTGGAAGCAATGGGTGCGGCATGTTTCTCGAGAACAGTTCTGGATCTGGATGCCGGCGTGCTTCATTGGTCTGGCGTTGCCGAGCATGTTGTCTGTCCAGTTCCTGCCGAAAGACAAACCGCTAAAAGACAGCGAGAAGTACCTTGCAGCGGCGATGACGGCGAACGGCGTTGCGGAAACCGTCACGGGGATTGTCACGACCGATCATGTCGAGACGGCGGATGAAAAGAATAAACTTCTGGGGGTCAAGGCATCACTCCGACCCTGGCCGAACTATCTCGTGTGGTTCACAACGTTGTTCTGTGGAGTTCTCGTGCTGGGAACGAGTATGGCATCGACGGCGGACGGAGTGCTCAGGCGTTGGATCGACGTCTTCTGGACGGGGCTTCCGGCCCTGCGAAAATGGGAAACCAAGCACATCAGCAAGGTTTATTTCTCGGTGCTGGTTGTCTACGCCTCTGTTGGCCTCGCCATGCTGTTATTCAGCAACCCGACACAACTGCTGATGTGGTCCACGATCATTTACAACTACGCTCTGGGCTTCAGTTGTATTCACGTGATCTTTATCAACACGACACTGCTACCGGTCGAGTTGCGACCACCTCGGGCACGACTTTTCGTACTCGGTTTCGGTGGCCTGTTCTTTACCTTTATGGGTGTCATTTCGATGCTCGCGATCTTCCAGGAAAAGAACATTATCACCTGGTTTCATTAATAAACTTCGAATTTTAGGGATGTGTCGAACGCAATGACGAATTGGATTGCAGTCGTATCGATCGTTGGGTTGCTTCAGGCATTATCGTGGACCGTGCCTGGCGCGGATGCTGCAGGCGGACCGGAAGGACTCAAGTGGTGGATCGATTTTCTATTGCACCTCGACGACAAGCTGCTGGAACTTGTCAAAGAGTACGGCGTGTGGACTCATTGGATTCTCTTCGGCGTGATCTTCTGTGAGACCGGTCTGGTCGTGACACCGTTTTTGCCTGGAGATTCATTGCTGTTCGCTGCAGGTGCATTTGCGGCGAAGGGTTCGCTGCGAATGGATTTTCTGATTCCGTTACTGATTGTCGCGGCGATCCTTGGTGATACCGTGAATTATTTGTTAGGTCATTTGATCGGCGAACGGGCCTTTAACATGGGTATTCCGTTTCTGACAAAGACGAACCTGGAAAAGACTCACGCCTATTTTGAGAAGTATGGTGGCAAGACAATCATCGTTGCTCGGTTTGTCCCTCTGATCAGAACGTTTGCTCCGTTTATCGCAGGGGTGGGAGCGATGAACTATCGCAAGTTCATTTTCTTCAATGTGATTGGCGGCATCGTCTGGGTGTTGGCCTTTCTGTTTCTCGGATTCTGGTTTGGAAACATTGAATTCGTCCAGAAGAACTTTGAACTGGTGATGATTGCCATTGTGGCGCTGTCGCTGGCTCCTCCAGTTTGGGAATGGTGGTGTCACCGAGTCGCCCAGAAAAAGAATTCCCAAGCCTAGAGGTATTGATGAGCGAAGAACGGAAACGTGAGCAGTGGGCTTCACGAATCGGGCTGGTTCTGGCGATGGCTGGAAACGCAGTCGGGCTGGGGAACTTTCTGCGGTTTCCGGCTCAAGCGGTGAAGAACGGCGGCGGTGCGTTTTTGATTCCGTACATGGTCGCTTTCCTGTTACTGGGCCTGCCGTTGATGTGGATCGAATGGACGATGGGCCGATTTGGTGGCCAGTTCGGCCATCATTCGACTCCCGGTATTTTTGATTCGATGGGAAAACAAAAGTACTGGAAATATCTCGGCGCGTTCGGACTCTGGTCCAACCTGATTATTGCTGCATTTTATCTTTATATTGAAGCTTGGTGTATTGCGTATGCAGGCTATTCGCTGATCGACGGATTTCGAGAAACACTTCCTGGCGACTTCTACAAAAGTTTGACTGCCGATTCTGATACATCCATTTTGACGATCAGTGGGTTTGGTCTTTCGATGTTCGCGTTATGCATTGCCATCAATATTGGCATTCTATCACGAGGCCTTTCGAAAGGGATCGAAATCGTTTCGACGATTGGCATGCCGCTCTTGATCGTGTTTGCAGCGTTTCTAGCGGTTCGCGGATTAATGGTCTCCCCCGCCAACGACCCTCATGCTGTTGCCAGCCCATTCGAGGGTTTGAATTACGTGTGGGAGCCGAAATTCGATTCGTTGACAAATCCGAATGTCTGGCTGGCGGCTGCGGGCCAGATTTTCTTTACTCTCGCGATCGGCATGGGTTCGATTCATTGTTACGCGTCATATCTACGCAAAGACGATGATGTCACATTGAACGGCGCCGCAGGAGCGTGGACGAACGAGCTTTGTGAAGTCGTTCTGGGAGGTTCGATCCTGATCCCGATTGCCGTTGCCTATCTGGGATTGGCGGCCGTTCAAGAAAAAGTGGCTGGAGGATCGGGCTTCGCATTGGGCTTTATGGTCTTTCCGACGTTATTTAATCATTGGGGAAGTCTCGCCCCTGCGGCAGGATTCCTTTGGTTTGGGTTATTGTTTTTCGCCGCGATCACCAGTTCGCTGGCGATGGGCCAGCCGATCATGGCGTTTCTGCAGGATGAGTTTCGATTCTCGCGTGAGAAGAGTGCCTTGGCGTTTGGTGCGATGTTAATACCTCTGGCACTACCAGTCGCTCTTTTCAATCAGAAAAGCTTTTTCGACGAGTTTGATTACTGGGCCGCGACGTTTTGTCTGGTGGTCATGGCAGTCGGGGAAGCAGTGCTGTTTGCATGGGTCTACGGGGTCGACAAGGGTTGGGCCGAGATGATGCGCGGAGCCGATCTGAAGGTTCCTCGCTTCTTCTACTGGGTAATGAAATACGTCACACCGACGCTCCTGATCGTGATTTTGCTGGCATCAATGTTTGAACCGAAAGCCGGCTGGGATGGTTACATCACGGCTGCGGCATCAGGCAAACCGTTACCGACGTGGAATTGGTCCAGCAACAGCATGGTCGGCAAGCTGTTATACCTCGATCTACCCTTGAAAGAGGGGGCGTCACCCGACGAAGCTGCCTTCAACAGGAATTTGAAAATCGTTCGAACGGTTGATCGATTGGCAATGGTCGCTGCATTTGCAGGCTTTGCCTGGTTGATCTCAGTGGCCTGGAAACGTCGAACAACGGAAGGGAGCATTGCGGCACCATGACGTTACTCGCCTGGATTTTTATGCTCAGTGCATGGGTCTTGATCATTGGATGCACGGTTTACTGTTTCTGGAAATTGATGTTTTCGAAGCATTTGGAATCGGACGATTAACGGATTGGCACCATCCTTGCATCAATTGTTGTCGCCAGCTGCGCGATTTACGCGGCACCGAGATCCGCCGTTGCTAGAGGATCTGAAAATAATGAATCATGAGTTTGAATTGATGGTATACTATACGTCACTCCCGTCACACGGTTTATCCTGAAACGAAGGAAAGATTGCATGCCCGATATTCAAGAACTTCCGCTGCTGAAATCGGCCAAGCGTGAGGCCCTGACCGCACTCGGCATCTGGTTAGCCGCAACGATTTATTCGCTCGGTTATTGCTTTCAAAACGGTTATGGTCGCGCCCCGGAATCGCTGACGTATGTGCTTGGCTTTCCAGACTGGGTCTTCTGGGGAATCGTTGTCCCTTGGGGTGTTTGCACGATTGTTGCCAGCATTTTTGCGTTCTGGTTTATGAAAGATGAGGACCTGCCCGAAAGCGGCCAGTAGATTTCAGGCACTCCGTTTCCTCCTTCAACACATGGCGAACAATCAACCTATGCTTGCCGCGACTGACATCTCGAATCCTGGATACAGCGTCCTTTTTGCTCTTTTGTTGTTCATTGGGGCATCTGTCTGGTTAGGGACGCTGGCACAGAAGGCAATGGAAAAGAAGGAATTCCTCAAAGGCTTCTTTCTTGGAAACCGTGGTTTGGGGGCTTGGGCACTCGCCTTAACTGCCACCGTGCAAAGCGGCGGTACGTTCATGGGTTTTCCCGCGCTGGTTTACAGCCATGGCTGGATCGTTCTGCTGTGGATCGGCAGCTACATGGTCGTTCCGCTCTTGAGTTTTGCCGTCGTGGGCAAGCGATTGGCTCAACTAAGCCGTATGACGGATTCGTTCACCGTTCCAGATCTGCTGCGAGAACGATTCGCTGACCCGCGAGTTGGCCTGGTCTCGTCGATCATGATTATCACGTTCATGTCATTCACGATGTTCGCTCAATTCAAGGCTGGGGCAACCATTATGAAGCACGCCTGGCCTGGGTCGGGCGTGCTTGCATTGTCGGAAGATTACGAACCTACCGCTGCGGAAAAGGCGGAATCGAAAAATGCAACGGATGTCAATTCAAATAAGTCTGCCTCAAAGCCCATCGATCGCAAATACTATGTGGGACTTATCGTCTTTACGGTAACCGTTGTTGGCTACACTTTGATTGGCGGATTTCTTGCGTCCGTTTGGACGGATCTGTTTCAAAGTGTGATGATGGTCATTGGCGTAACGATCCTTGTCTGTTTGGCCGTTCCGATGGCAGGGGGGTTGGAACAAGCGACAAAAACGGCCATCGCAAATACCTCGTCCGACATCGCGTTTGGACCTGGATACAGCACAATTGGGCGGGAGTTCCTGACACCGGGCCTTGCGCTTTCGATGTTTTTTATCTGGATTTTCGGAGGATTTGTCTCGCCCGCCAGCATGGTCCGAGTGATGGCGGCCGAGAGCACCGAAGTGATGCGAAAATCGATCTGTCTGTTGAGCTGTTACAATTGTCTGATTTACATTCCGCTCGTGATGACCTGCATTGCGGCTCGAACCATGTTGCCGCATCTTGATAAGCCAGACGAAGTGATCCCTCGAATGTCGATGCTGGTGACGGAGGGGCTTCCGCTGGGGGCGTTTATCAGTGGTTTGATTCTTGCCGCTCCGTTCGGTGCGATTATGGCTTCTGTCAGCTGCTTCATCCTGGTGATCTCATCGGGACTTGTGCAGGACATCTATGTTCGGTTCTTGCACCCGGCTGCTACGGAAGCTCAGGTGCGTCGCGCGACGAACGTGTCGATGGTGAGTGTCGGGCTGATTGCCGTCCTCGCGAACCTGGATCCGCCTCAGTATCTGCAGGCTCTTGTTGTCCTAAGTGCTTCGGGCGGTGGAGCGGCGTTTACCATTCCTGTCTTGATGGCATGCTATTGGCGAAGGACGACGGCAGCGGGAATGCTGGCGGGAATGCTGGTTGGATTCTGTTTCTACTTTGGGCTTTCCGCCGCTGGCTGGCTGCAGAATTGGGCTGCGGCCGCACCGGAAGGCTCGTCCTTCGCACGGTCGGTGATTGATGTGTTAGGTCCTGATCCAAAAATTGGCGTACCAGGATTGTTCCGTCCTTATTATATCTTTGGCATTGACCCAATGGTCTGGAGTCTGGTCGTGTCGGCAATTGCGGGGATTGGGACCAGCCTGGTGACGAAGCCACCGGCCGAAGAACATGTCTCTCGTTTCTTCGATGTCGCCGTCGTGAAATAACGGCAGTTCGATCGAACGAGTGAAGTGATTTCAGCTTGATTTGACGATTCGGGAGATGAGTTCTTTTGCAACGTCAATTCCAGTAACACGACCAAAGGCTTGCCAACCAGGAACGGCGTTTACCTCGATGACATAGCATTGGCCGTCTGCGTCATACAACAGATCAACTCCAGCAATAAAGGCTCCGGTTGTTGCCGTTGCCCTTAAGGCAAAATCGATCTCTAGAGGCGTTGGCAAGTGTGGTTCTGCGATCGCGTCACGTGCGACGTTGGTTCGAAAGTCATTGACCGACCGTCGGAGCATTCCTCCAATGACTTGATTATTGAGGACGAGAATTCGGACATCGCATCCACCGTGATTAATAAACCTTTGAAGGTAGAGCACGGCGTTTAATCGCATCAATGTGCGAAAGGTTCGGTGGGCCAGATCCGGGTCCGTGACTCGAACGATGCCGCGTCCTTCAGAACCGAACAACGGCTTGACGACAACGTCACCGCCCAGTTGTTGAAAGGCGGACATCGCATCGTCTTCGTGTTCGCAAACAATCGTTTCAGGGACGGGGAGACCATCGGACTGAAGTCTGGCTGTCGTGAGGTATTTGTCGACCGCGCACTCAAGCGACTTTGGTGAGTTGATGACTTTTGTTCCAGCGGCCTCCAATCGACCAAGTAGGTCCATGCGAAAGACGACTTGTTCCAGAGAACCTGGTGGCATCGTCCTGACGAGAATCACGTCAAACCGGGATTGCAGCGGTGCAGGCGACTCGGCAGATTGGGAATGGAATGGGGGAGAAGCAAGGGGATTGGACGGTTGTCGAACGGAATTACGCTCATTTGTGCGCCCCTTTACAGGCATTGCACTTGGTACCGTCACCGCGTTGAATGTGGAGCTGTTCGTCGCGATCAGCCTTGAAAACTCAAGCCGTTCACATGCGTGACCCAGAGACGTTGCCGCTCGTTCCAGGTCGCGATAGTACCAACTTGTTTCGCTAGCCAGGATGCCAATGTTCAATGTTTGACTCAGGATTCGGACTGTCATTCGGGGAATTGACAAACCATGCGATGACGCGGATCGACTCGTCTCGATCAGTCTTCACAGGTCTTGTTTGTTGGTTGTCTGACGATTCTCAGCTGATTCCAAACGATGTTTTCAGTACCGCTTCATTCACATTGCCTGCGACATGAACACGACCAGTTTCAAGGTTTTGGAAGACCACCTGCGCAGGGCTGAAGAGCAATGGATCGATTTTATAGAAATCACGCCCTGCCGCCTCGAAGATTTCAAGAAAGGGCTTCCCGTAGGATGGTGATGCGAAAGACGGGACTCGCTGAGCGATCTCCGCGATCGATTCATCGTCTCCCACGACCCAAAGAGTGACGCGGGCACCATAAAGGATCGCATCGTTCGTCCGACCGATCCCCTCCAAATCATTCTTGGCGACTGGTGGCAAAGGAGCCGTACCGTAACCGCTTCGAACGCGATTGACGTCGAAGCCAAGCTCATGGAGCTTGTGCATTGCCGTTTCAATGGACCGGGCAACGACCTGCAAGTTACCTGCCATGCTGGAAGTTGGTGCTACACATAACACGACGTCTTCGGGTTCGACGGCTGTTGCATCTGCGATGTATTGGAACACCTCGGCATCGGGAAGCTTCCCTGATTCAAGCACGCCAACGATCTGATCCGCCTCTTCGCGATACCAGAGCTTATCAAACAGTGGCTCTTTTGCGGCAACCGCACGCATGGGCCCTGAACCCATGGCAAAGAACTTACCGACGTTGATCTGCCATCCGGCATACTGGCTGAAGAGACAAGCGGCGACAGGGGCATCGGTTTCAACAGCGATGTGCGGCCATCCGATGTTACCAATCATCCCGGGGACCATTGAGACATCCGCCAATCCAGACATGCAGATTGCTGCCAGGGCGACTCCCGCTTCAATTCCCCCTTCGGATTCGACACCGAAATCGAGCAATAAGCCGTTGTTTTCCACGTCGTGGCGACAGATGCGATAGTCTTCGGGGCTTTCGTTAATGTCTTCGATCAGTTGGGAGGCCAGGTCGTTCAGTTGAAGGTTCATTCAGATGCCATCAAAAATGTGTGGATGCAGTCATATACGCGAAAGACACTTCGCCGATTCGATCAGATCCAGGTAATTGGTTTTTCTAGGGTTCGGAAGCGTAACTGCATGTGCAGTCGGTAACAATCCAGCGGATGACTTTCATTCAGTTGAAAGTGGAAACGAGAATTTACAATGCTCACCGTATAGAATAACACTTTCCGGCGTCGTAGACATCTGACAACAGCCCAGTTCTGACAACCAATTGATCGAGGCGACTAAAGTGGAACGCGATCCGAAATATCAAACGGGTGAAGCTGCCGATCCGGGCGGTGTTTCCGGTGGAGTCATTATCAGTCCAGACACTTACCGGGAAAATCGAATTCCTCCAGGTCAGTCCCGCACGCGAAAGTGGCCGGTCTTGCAATGGGGTCCGATTCCTGAGATTCCTGCTGAGGAATGGACCTTCGAGGTGACAGGGCTTGTCGAGCACCCGCTCTCTTTCACCTGGAGCGAGTACCGTGCGTTGCCTCGAGTGAAAGTTTTCTCGGACTTCCATTGCGTAACGCGATGGTCTCGACTTGGCAATGTCTGGGAAGGTGTTGCGGTCAGCGAATTGGTCTCCCGCGCCGGAATCAAACCCGATGCCAAATTTGTGATCGCCATGGGGAACGATGATGGTTGGACGACGAATATGCCCTTAGCCGATTTCCTTCAATCAGACGTCTTGCTGGCGGACATGCATGATGGCGAGCCAATCAACTTCGAACATGGCGGACCTGTCCGATTAGTCGTGCCGCGACTGTATGCATGGAAGAGCGCGAAATGGTGTCGTTCGCTGACGTTTCTAGATCACGACGAACCTGGCCTGTGGGAGCAACAGGGCTACCACAACCATGGAGATCCGTGGACTGAAGAACGTTTCGGCTCGGATCAGCTTCCGCCGGGATGGAACGAAGAGGAAAATCTTGCAATTTGAGTTCGGCTAAAAAGCCATGCCCCAACCCGCATTCAAGGTCCATGTCAGCCCGAGTTGCTGGCCATCGACCCATTGGTATAGCGGCACGCCCGATTCCAGAAACAGGCGTTGTTCACGAATTCGGTGCTCGGGGCGAGTCAGCAAATAGTTCACGCCGAGTAATCCATTCACATACTGGCGAGCTTGGGCATTCGCCTGGTTGGAAGGGGAGAGTGCCACATTGAGACGCGGATCAGCACCGCGAATATTACCGTTCCAGTGTCCGTCCAGTCGAGCGGACGTGCTCCATCGTTCCGTCCATCGTCGCGATGCCCAGCCGGTCAATTGAAATTGATTCCCAAGTTCATAGTCCAGCGTGTTTTTACCTGTTGGGATGACCGCGTTGGCTTGTCCACCAAAAGTCCAAAAGTCTGTCTGCTTCCGGTAGGTGTAACCAAACAAGAGGTCGTAAGTTCCTGAACTAGTCCGAAGTGCGTAGGGAAGATTCGGAGCCGTCGGTGAAGGGCCAGGTTGACCGGTTCCGCCAATCGTCTGTGCTTCCAGGAAGCCGACAGGCATGCTCAGACCGAAATTGACGTGCGACTGGGATCGCTCACCGCGTCTGACGACGAGCAGTCCCTGGATGCGAATATCGCCTGGGTTTGTGAATGTTGCCAGATAGTTTCCTGTCGATGTTTGCGAATTGATTCCGTTGTGTTGGAACGGAAGGTATGCAAGAACGGTAAAATCCTGGGTTGCACCATATTCGAATAATGCAACCTGCGAGTTCTGTACCATCCACGTCGGTGCATAAGGATATGCTGTTGGAACCCCCGTGCGGTGGGACCCCACATAATTCTGATCGAACGAATTTTGAAGGTAACGGTATGAAAGAAACGCAGTTCCTGCAGGAAGAGTATGGTCACCAAACATACCTATCGGAGCCATCCCGTCAGGACGGAAAATGTCCACATTTTGTCCGAACTGAGCGTCGTAGCTCAAGAGGGTATTTGGGTCGGAGACAACTGCTCGGTAAGCTTGGTCCTCGGCATGTTGGACTACTCCTGTTGGAGGGCCAACGAGACTGTATTCCACAGGTGATAAGACTGGCGATGTGCTCGGCGTTAAGTATCGACCCCATGTTGGCAACTCAGGGTCAGGAGGAGGGGCAGCGGTCAAGGGAGTTGGCACGGCGCGTTCACGAGGGGCCTGGTCATTGAATGTTTCAGGCGGAACGTTTCGAGAGGGACTGTCTGACAAGTACTTGGGCACAACGCTATCGTAAGGCTCAGGTGACTTCGGAATCTGATCTTCCGAGTACGCTCGATCATTCACCAACGTGAAACCCGCGATCAGAAGGGCCGCGAACCAGACTTTCATGGCTGGGCTCCTTCCTTGGGTGTCGTTGACGATGTTGCGTCGTTGGGCGAATCAGGTACCGGGGGCAAGTCAGAGAACAAAGTTCGAAAGTCTCTCAGTTGCATCAGATTTGCAATATCGACAGCGGCGTTCCACTGCAGGACGAGCGAAGCGATGTAGGCCGAGACGCCGCCAGCCAGATTCTGCTGGGCAACAATGATATCTCCAAAAGCAACCTTGTCCGATGCTGCAATATGTCGATCGAAGACTCCCCGATAGGCTCGGGCCAGGTCCGGCAGGATTTGTGTACGATAATACTCAGACTGAAACCGTCCGTTTTGATAACGCTCAAATGCGTCGGCAAGTTGCCCAGTCAACTGATTCGTCGCGACGGCGTACTGTCGGGAACTCATGTCGAGTTTTCCAAATGCCGTGCGAATATTTCCTTGATTCCGGTCGAAAAATGGAACTGGGACCGACACGTTCAAGTTATACGACGTGCGCCCATAGCCTGGAACCGTCGAGTCATTCTGAAAAACTCCGGTTACGGTCGGATCAGGAATTGGAATTGCCTTTTGAAGCTTAAGATTTAACCGAGCTTGTGCTTCCAGATTTCGGGATGCCTGTAAATCGGGATGAATGCTGAGGACCCGTTCCAGTAGGACATCATAGTCGAGATTCGGCACAGCCATATCAACACGGCCCTCCAGCGGTGCTGGAGGCAACTCAGGAACACCTGTCGCGACAGCAAGTTGTTTCCATGACGACACAAATCTGTTCTGAGAATTCACCAGGATCGTCTGAGCCTGCTTGACGAGCGTTCGCAACTGGGCGAGTTCATATCCGGCCTGTTCGCCGTTCTTCAATCGGTCAATCATGATGGCGTAGACTTGATTCGTGAATCGAACCAGCGCCCCGTTGATGCGATTCGCCTCCTGCGAAACGAGGACGTTGTAGTATGCAGTCCTTACATCGTGCAGAATCTGCTGCCTGGTTCTTTCATATGCCAGTTGAGAGTTCATCAGATCCATATTCGCAGCGGCACGTTGCAGAGGCACCTTACCTGCCACTTTCACGGTCTGCGACATATAGACACCCTCATAATTTCGGGTGAACGATGAACCGACTGTATCTGCTTCATAGCCGAACACAGGATTGGGATAAACCCCCGCTTGAATCGTTTGTCCTTGATTCATCGTGATGGCGGCAAGAGCCTGCGCGATAATCGGACTGTTATTCATCGCCATGTCCTCGAGTTCTTCGAGGGTCATGGCTGCACCGACTGGTGGGTCAAGTGGCTTTGGGTTGGCTGGCTGTGGAAAAAGCGTATTTATCGCCGTCAGCTTTCGCTCTGGATGATCCAGATCCGTGACGGGCAATGTAATGGTGGGCGATCCCGCCCCAGGTATCTCGGAGGGAAATTTCAGCCGAAGCGACTTAGGACGATCCTGAGAACCTGAAGGCAATTGCGTTAGTCGGTCATCGCCGCCAACGAAATTCAAACGGCTGGTGAACTCGCTGTCGTTATCATTGTCGCTAAAACTCAAGATTCGAATAAGATTCCTGTCTTTTTCAGCATCATTGGAAGGAATCAAACTGGTGGCACTCGCCTGCGCGATTTCCAGTGCGCGTTCACTTCGCTTGGACTCGCGACCTTGCGAGGCGACATCCGTATTGGCACCGGCGTTTGAGTCAATCTTGTCAACGGCTTGTGTCGATGGGGATCGCTTTGTCTGAGGAGGACTCAATGCAATCTCCTCATCCTCAGATTGGAGGGGGCGAGTCGTCGTTCCGGCCCCCGATTCGCCCTCAATGCTACCCTTCAGATTTCGAGACGTATCTTTTATTTTAGAAATGCTGTCCGCATTCGACCGTTGGCTCTCATTCAGACTCGAAATAACTATCGATTTTGAGGGAGAATCGACACTACGGCAGCCTGAGATGATCGCCAGGTTGACTACCGTTACAACGAACAAATGAATCGCTGCGAGTGCCGTTGAGCGGACTTGCGATGACTCATTCGGATCGGGAGCGTGAACAGTCATACGTTCCTGTCGCCGCACAATTGAGTTCGTTTGTAATGGTACATGCCAACTGACATGAGACTCGGCTCAAGTCGAACACATCAGCCTACGGCGAATGCGACCGAGACGATCACGCTTCATTTGCAGGAAAATCCTGATTTTGGCAACATTCCTATCGTAAGGGATGTGCCGAGACATCTAGTCTTTCTGGTTTTTATCTCGTCGTCGATAACAATGATTCTTGCTTTACCCGCTTAGTTTTCCATGTCTACGCAAGTTGCTCAGAGACTCAGACGATTTAAAGGCAAAGCAACCGGCGGTTTCTGCCGCTTTTCTATTCTGGCGAACTGCGTTAACTTGTTTTCAACTTCGTCGTGATGGCAGCCTTTTTAGAAATTCTGCTTTTCACATCAAAATTCAGGGCGTAATTGTTCGCCACCTTGGTTGTCGCATGTGTGCGTCAAGATAGCGTCATAATATCTAGTCGGTAAATAAAAGCAATAGTGATTTCATGAACTTTGCCGGATTCAGCGAGGAATGAAGATGACAATTCCGTTTGGAAAACAAAAATTCGGCAAAGCGATACTCCTCGCAATTGCAACCTTGCTTGCGATCGGACTCAGCTGGGCGCTTATTAATTCCAGACGATCCGAAAAGGGTCCAGACGAGCCTTTACGCCAGATCGCATCGAAAAACGTCGATCCGAAACGTGTCCTTACGGAAGTTCATGAATTGCCGGACGACACGCTTCAGGCAATGAATCTGAAAACGTCACCTGCGAAAATTCCTCGATTCTCTAAAGTACTCCATTTGCGGGGCTCATTGGCTATCGACTCAAACCGCCTCTCCCACGTTCATGCTCGATTCCCTGGAACGATTTTTGAGCTGGCGACAGTCAAAGGCTTACAATCTCTGCAAACAAAGCCTTTTTCTCCTCCCGCAAGGCCGTTGCAAAACTTTGATGAGGTCAAAGAAGGGGTTCCATTGGCCGTGATCTGGAGTAAAGAATCGGGAGAGAAAAAAAGCCAACTGGCGTCGTCGCTGGCACAGCTTCGACTTGACACACAAACATTGGACAGATTTAAAGCGCTGACGGCGGAAGGAGCGATTTCGGACCGCGAATATCGGGAACAACAGGCAAAGGTTGAGCAGGGACAGATTACAGTCTTTACGGCTGAGCAGACCCTTCGTGCGTATCAAGTTACAGATTCCGAGATTCAGCAGGTCAAAGAATCCGCTGACAGAATTCATCGTAGTCAGGAAGCAGACAAAAGCTATTCGGCAGACTGGCCGCGGGTTACTGTCTATGCCCCCATCGGCGGAGTCATTGTGGATAAAGCCGTGACTGTCGGCGAAATTGTCGATGCCAATGCCGACTTGTTCAAGATCGCTGACCTCAGCGTTCTCACGGTCTGGCTTCATCCCTATGAAGAGGACCTTTCGGTCCTGGAACGACTCCCCAAACCATTAACAGTCTCGATCACAGTTCCCGGAAACGAGGCTCTTGGCGAACTTGAGTGCGAGATTGACCGGTTTTCGCCGATGATCGATCCCAATGAACATATGGCACTCTTGATCGGAACGGTCAAGAACCCGGAACGTAAGCTGTTGGCCAATCAATTTGTCAGAGCCGATGTCGGAATCCCTGCGGAACCGGGCATTGTCGAAATCCCTTCAAGCGCGATGATCGACGTTGGTAATGAATGCATTGTGTACGTGAGGGCGGACGAATCAAAGCCGACTTTTCATCGTCGTCGAGTCAACGTTGTTCAACGTTATTTTGATGTTGTCTATGTTCGTAGCGAACTCACTGACGAACAAAAGCGAAACGGGTTGCAGGCGATTCAGGCCAACGATCTGGTCGTTGTCGGTGGCTTGCTCGAACTCGAAGACTATCTCCAGCAGCGTTGATCAAATGAATACTGGCATCAGCAATCAACTTGACATCATTCTTTTTTACCGGTGTTCATTCTTGAAAAGTCTAGTCGCGGGGTGAAATCGCTCCGTTCGCGAAGATAAAGGCAGTGACATGGTCGCGCAATTGATTAAGTGGTCTGTCAGTAATCCATTGATCGTGATACTGGCCACGATTGCGTTGGCCGGCGTTGGCGTGCATTCGTTCCAAAGTGTCAATGTCGAAGCATACCCCGACCCCGCGCCGGCGATCGTCGAAATCATCGCTCAAAACCGCGGTCGATCCGCCGAGGAAATGGAACGACTGGTGACCGTCCCCCTCGAAGTCGCATTGTCGGGTATGCCCGGATTAAAGAGCTTGCGGACCAAGTCGCTATTTGGACTCACTTACGTCAACACGCAATTTGAATACGGTTTTCCCTACCTGTCGGCGCGTCAGGAAGTCATCAATCGGATCTCGATCGCCGATCTTCCCCCAGACGTTTCTCCCCAGATTTCACCCCGTTCACCAATCGGCGAGATTCTCAGATACTCCCTGACATGTCCTGAAGATTCGGAAGGTCGTCCGCTCTATACGTTGAATGATTTGCGATCCATCCAAACATGGACCCTCGAACGAACGTTTCGCCGCATTCCAGGGATTGTTGACGTTGTCAGTATGGGGGGGACGATGAAACGATACGAAATCCACCCCGATCCCAATCGGATGAAGCGTTACGGTGTCACGCTCGACCAGCTTCAAAAGGCAATTGCAGCAAGCAACGACAATGTCAGCGGTGACTATCTGACACAGGGCGATATGGCTGCCGTTGTGCGAGGTATCGGATTGATCGGTCGTGGCCGCGATCCTGTGCAGCGGATTCTCGGACTGAAAGATCCCCAGACTGCCGTCAGACATTTGCGAATGGAAGACGAACGCCGACTTCTGGAAATCCGCAAAATCACGTTGAAATCAACCAATAACCTGCCAATTCGTGTTGACGATATCGTCGAAGGTGGACCTCTCAAGCCGGGCCAATCGACTGCGGAAACAAAAGGAGTCGTTGTTAATCACCTGACCCGTCTCGGCAAAGTTGCCCTCAGCCGGCCAAACGTCGACGCCGATGGTGAACTCGTCCTTGATGAAAAGGGGAATCGGATATGGACCGACGAAGATGAAATCGTCCAGGGACTTGTCCTGCTTCGTAAAGGAGCCGAGTCATTACCAGCCCTCGAAAAGATCAAAGCCAAAATCAACGAATTGAATACCAGTCCAGGTGCGTTGCCACCCGGCATCCAGATTAATGTCTTCTATGATCGAACAACTTTGATCAAAACCACAACCGAGACCGTGGAAGAAAACCTTCTTGTTGGTATCTGTCTTGTCACCGTGATTTTGCTGATGTTTCTTAGCGATGTTCGTAGTGCCATTATCATCGCGATCAATCTTCCTCTCGCGCTGCTCTTCGCGTTTAGCGTGCTGTTCTTTCGAGGGCAGTCTGCCAACCTGCTGTCAATCGGCGCGGTCGATTTCGGAATTATTATCGACTCGACGGTCATCATGGTCGAAAATATTCACCGCGTACTCAGCAGTGGAAAATACGCAGACTTGCCCCTTTCCCAGCGGATCGTCCGAGCTTCAACCGAGATTCAGCGGGCGTTGTTTTTCTCGACGATCATCATGGTCTGTGCGATGCTGCCGCTGTTTACGATGCGGGGACCTGAAGGACAACTCTTCCGTCCAATGGCCGAAACCTATGCTTTCGCAATCGGGGGTGCTCTGCTTCTGGCCCTGACAATCGCACCTGTCTTATGCATGTTGTTTTTCAAGAATATGAAAGAGGTCGGAGACAACTTTTTTGTCCGTTACCTGAAGCGTGGCTACCTGCGAAATCTTGAACATTGCTTGAATCATCGTTGGATCGTCGTCGGCGTTTTTGCCGCGATGATCGCGGGAACCATCGTTTCATTGCAGTTCCTTGGCCGTGAATTTATGCCTCCGCTCGAAGAAGGTCATATCTGGGCACGAGCCATTTACCCCGTCGGCGTTTCTCTTGCGGAGAACGCGGAAAACTCGAAGACAGCACGGGAAATCATGAGGCAATTTCCTGAGGTGGAACTGGTCGTTAATCAGATCGGTCGGCCTGAATCCGGTACTGATCCCACAGGTTTCTACAGCTCAGAATTCTTCATTCCGCTGAAGGCTCAGGAAAAATGGTCCCCAACGCTTCCCGCGACCGGTTGGCGAAAGTGGTTATTCGGCCCCATGCGCCCACGAACAAAGCCTGAATTGGTATCCGAGTTAAGTGACAAACTGAATGCTGCATTGCCGGGCGTGAATTGGAATTTTTCGCAGGTCATTCGCGATAACGTGCTCGAAGTTCTTTCCGGCGTGCAAGGGGAAAACTCCGTCAAAATCATTGGGCCGGACCTCGATCGGCTTGAAGAACTTGGCAAACAAGCTGTCGCCGCGATGGTCAACGTTCCCGGTGTCAAGGATGTCGGTTACTACAAAATCAAAGGACAATCAAATGTTGAACTCCCCATCGATCGCGAAAAGTGCTCGCTCTGGAACGTCAGCGTCGCCGATGTGCATGATGTGATTCAGACGGCAATCGGTGGCAAGACCGTCTCGTCCATGATCGAAGGCGAGAAGTCGTTTGACATCATCGTTCGCTGGCCCGAGTCACTTCGGCGAGATCTGTCAAGTATCCTTGATATTCCTGTCGTCGTAACGGACAACGTCGTGATTGTCCCCTATCAAACCAATTCCGGGAATGGGACGTCACTGTCTGCTGCTGGTTCAAGCAGTTCCCAGCCGTTGATTACGGGAAGCTCACGAAGTGCTGCTCCGCCGGAAACGTTGACCGCGCCCGTTGAACGACTTCGCGATCTGGTAACGCCCCAGGGGATCGATTCTGATGGCCCGCTCAGCCCCGACGGACAGTTTGTCAGAAGCGGCGTCTCAATTGTCTCGCGCGAAGAAGGACAAAGGCTCGTTGCGATCAAATTCAGTGTTCGTGATCGAGACCTTGCGGGAGCCGTTGGTGACGCACAAGCTGCCGTTCGTAAACTCGTCCCCGCCGGATACCGGGATGAATGGAGCGGCGAATTCAAGAACATGGAAGAAGGCGAAGGCCGACTATTGATCATCGTTCCCATGTCATTGCTTCTCGTGTTTCTGTTGCTGTATATCGCGTTCCATTCGCTGCTCGACGCATCAGCGGTCCTGATGAATGTTTTAGCGCTCTCACTCGGTGGAATCTGGGCCTTGTTTCTGACTGGCACGAACTTCAGTATCGCCGCAGCGGTCGGTTTCACATCAATCTTCGGCGTCGCGATCATGGATGGCTTGTTATTGATTTCGTCATTCAATGCCCACCGTGCCCATGGACTTCCTCTGCGAGAAGCGATCATGGCAGGGGCAGAACAGCGAGTCCGACCGGTGATGATGACGGCATTAACGGCGATTCTGGGATTGCTGCCAGCAGCCATTTCCACGCGGATCGGTGCCCAAAGCCAAAAGCCACTCGCGATTGTCGTCGTAGGAAGCATGATCACGACGCTGTTCCTGACGCGGTATCTGATGCCAGTCCTCTATAGCTTCTATGGGAGCCGTCAACCCGTCGAAGGTGCCGGCGACATGGCACATTGATCAGCATCAGTGAGTACGCTGATCTGAACAAGTAAGTTGTCCATCTACATATTCCTGTGCCACTGGATGACCGTCCTCGGTCACCCAGTGCTCTTCGCTTGCCACCAATAACAAGAAGACACAGCGTCTCCGAAGACTCCAGCGAAGCATTGCCTCAGTCCAAAGTAGCCATCATCGCTCCGAGGCTGTCAGTTTTTGCGTGGATGGCGTCAATCGGCGGCCTGAAATCCTTCCCCCCGTTGCCGTGAATTTGTTTTCAGCGGCATCGGTAGTCAGGTTTTGAGTGACGTCTGCGCTCTTC
>CAILLA010000133.1 GCA_903834925.1 uncultured Schlesneria sp. | reverse complement strand
GTGAAGACTGCAAGACGAAGAGCACTGCTTGACCGAGGACGGTCAAGCAGTGGCACACAGACTGCTGACAGGAGCACCTGCCGAAGTCGATCTACGGCAGTTGCGGGACTTGCATATCAAGGTCGATGTGCCGAAGAAGTGCTTCGGTATCGAATGGTAGAATTTTGTGCCACTGCTTCGGAGTCTTCGGAGAAGCAGTGTCTTCGGGAGTGAAGACTGCAAGACGAAGAGCACTGCTTGACCGAGGACGGTCGAGCAGTGGCACACAGACTATTTCACATCGTCAATCGATAACTTTGCTGTTGCAGTTGGAAATTTGGCCGGTACTGGCAGCGTGACTTTATCTGTCGCGACCCACTCGGTCCCGCGCGCCAGAATAGTCTGAAAACCGACACATTTCATCGAGTAATCACCGTGTCCAAACACGGTCGTAAAGACTTTCCCCCTGCCGTAAGGGATCCACCAGACCATCGGTTCGTGCTCATCGGTTCCACCGGTCGATTTCGCAGAAAAGGCGGTGGCGAGGATATTCATATTGGCTGCGGGACCTCGCTGACCGTGATAAAGCTCGTCCATGACATGCATCCATTCCGCTGGAATCCCCGCCATCACGGGATGCTGACGATCCCGAACGATGACTGCAAAGTCGTGCTGTGATCCGTGACCCGCCCCCGGCCCCTGATTCTTCTCTTTCAGAACGACTTTTCCGTCATTATCGGTTGTGACGCGAGCCCCGTAATCAGCACCCCGCCATCCGAGTCCGATCATCTTGTTATATTCGGACCATTCGGGAAAGGCGTTATTGGCGGCATGGACAATCACCAGTCCACCGCCCCCCGAAACGTACTCTTCCAGTGATTTCTGCACAGGCTCGGGCCATGCCTGGCCGTTGTAGTTACTCATCACCGCGCCGTAATCGGCGAATTTGGGACGAAAAGCATTCCAGTCTTCGGCAGGCTTACCATTTCCCGGAGTCGTCACAACATCCACTTTGAAACGACCGGTTACGTCCAGGCACGATTTTAAGACCGGAGTTGTTTTGCGCCAGTCGTGATTGTTCTGACCATCAATGATCAGAACCCGGATCTGATCGGCGGCCTGCACATAAGTCCCCGAAGTCAAGAGGCTGAACATCCCCAAGATTCCGGCCAATGCGGTTCCCAAAAAGCCTCGCGGTTCAATACTGATCATGGTTTCCTCGATTCCTGTCTGGTTGTCATTCAGTCACGCGTGATGCGATCGTTATAGCAGGCATAGACGGAACTCGCACAGTTCACGGACTATTCGATACCCGATGCGAGATCTGCAAAACAATTTTCAGAACCAGCAATTTTTGCGATCTGGAGTTCTTCTTTAATGAGCCGAGATGACGATGAGGAGTGCTGTCGCAAGTCATTGTTTGGCAGTCATCAAGCATCGAATTCAATTAAGCTCGAACTGGCGGCGAGTTCACTCGTGAAGCGGCGACCACTGAGATTGCGAAGAGTCAGGAACTGGAGAGACCACAACTTGGAGATTCGTTCGTAGCGTGAGAACGACGCGACGGACGCCCGATAAGGAGACACGCAAATGCTCGTTCTTTCACGTCAGCGCGATGAAAGTATTTTCATCGGAGATAATATCAAGATTACCGTCGTCGATATTCGTGGTGACAAAGTCCGCTTGGGAATCGAAGCCCCAACAGATATCCCCGTACATCGCCAGGAAGTTTACGAAGCGATTCAACGCGAGAATCAGCGAAAATCAGAAGAAGCGACGAAATAACAACGAAACAAGCCGAACCAAAAAGTTCGGCTTGTTTCGCTTTTTACCTTCATATTCGCCCGGCAAATCAATCGTTCAATCAATTCTTCGGTGCAGCGTCACCAGGTTCCGTTGCTTCTGCTTTCGGAGTTTCTTCGCCACCCTTTGCAGGTGCTTCTTCAGCGGGCTTTTCTGGGGTTTCTTCGGCAGGCTTTGCTGGTGTTTCTTCAGCACCTTTTTTCGGTGCGGCAGGAACTTCAGCACCGCCACCCGTCGTCGAACTGGCTCCAGATTTCTTGCCAGGAGTCTTGGTATCGGTTTTCGCTGCCTTCGGAGGCTCACAACCCACGATCATGGCCGACAGACCGAATGCCATCAATAGCGAACAAATCACCGGAATCTTACGCATTGAGCTCTTCCAACAATAATTTCCAACATCCACCCACGATTCATTCCAGGCGGATGAGGAGGTTTGGTTGTCTTTCGACATCTTGACTGCGCCGCTGACCATTGCGGCGGTTTGGCCCCCAGTGGCCAATATTTCATCTGTTATTACAATGTTTGTCGCCACGGTTTGCAACCGTGGCGAAGTGTTGCCCGCTCTTTTGACCCTGATGTACCGTGCAAAGTCCTGTTGTATGGGCTTCAGCACTGGGATTTTTTATGCATTCTGAATGCGACGTACCGAACGAAGAGTCCGACGCCAACACTTGTTTCGGTCAACGCGCGAAAGATCACCCGATTCTGAACCCATTGTCCGACGCGCGTGAACCGCCTGTGGCGGAAAGAGTCCGAGGGCTTACGCCGCCCGGCTCACCTGGTCAACGCGCGATTGATCGTCCGATTTTAAGCCCGTCGCCCGACGCGCGTGAATCTGCTGTACCGGGCTCGTTTTTTTGGCGCAATGATTCTCATGGAAAGCGAACTTTGTGATCAGGCATCCCACCGTTTTATATGAGGACAACCACTGTCTGGCAGTCGATAAGTCGGCGGGGTTACTCACGATGGGTGATCACACGGGCGAACCGACGCTTGTTGATGCTGTTCGAGAATACCTGCGAGAAAAGTATCAAAAGCCAGGAAACGTCTTTGTCGGCGTGGTTCACCGACTGGATCGACCTGTTTCCGGAGTGGTCGTTTTTGCGAGAACAAGCAAAGGAGCGAGTCGACTTTCGGAACAATTTCGCGTTCACAGCATCGAAAAAATCTATCTCGCTCTCGTCGAAGGAAACGTTCCGGTCCCACATGGTGTCTTGTGTGACCGACTTGTCAAAGACCGTGAACGGAATGTCGTGTCGGTAACACACCACGAAGAATCGGGTCAGGAATGTCTGCTGTCGTTCGAGCGGCTGGAACGATTCGGTCGGTTCAGCCTGCTGGAAATTCGACCGCAGACTGGACGCAGTCATCAAATTCGCGTGCAACTCGCCTCTCAGGGATGGCCCATTGTCGGGGATCGGAAATATGGCTCACAAACAGCCGTAGAAGGTTTTATCGCTCTTCACGCATCATCGTTGACGTTTGCTCACCCCACGACAAAAGAACCGATCACGGTCGCCAGTCCACAACCAGCCACATGGCGTAAGCTATGCGGTTAAAACACTATGAAACGTTAGGCCGACGTTCGAACGAGGGATCTTATTCCCGTGAAAACAAAAAAAGATCCCTCGCTTGCGCGTCGGGTTAACGAATAATGCACGTGAGAGCCAGCAATTTTCTGATTAGCGAAAATTCCTGAAGATTAGTGTTCTAACCGTCCTGCATTTTCTACTTTTCAGTTCTCTGGAAAGTTATTCCACTACCTCAATTTCATTCAGCCAAGCCAGCGACTTTTGCTGCCATGCATCCCACATCGGTCCTTTGTACCCATTCAAACCGTGACCACCGGATGGAAGTTCGAGCAGTTCACAATAAACCTTATGTTTCTTCAATGCCGCATGAAACATCCGGCTATTTTCGATGACGACCGCCTTATCATCGATGGCGTGCGCGAGAAACGTTGGTGGTGTCTTTTCATTGACTTGCTTCTCGTTCGAGAAAAGTTCAATTAACTTGTCTGATGGATTTTCTCCCAATAGATTGGTTCGTGATCCGCGATGAGTCGTCTCATTCATGGTGATCACGGGATAGACCAGAATAGCGAAATCGGGACGGCAGCTGACACGATCAACAGCATCGGTGGCGTTCGGATCACCGTTATCGAAGTGTGTTGCGGACGTTGAGGCCAGGTGGCCACCAGCTGAAAAGCCCATGATTCCAATCCGTTCGGGATCAATCTGCCAGGCTTTGGCGTTCGCACGAACCGTACGAATGGCTCGTTGAGCGTCGAGCAATGGAACGTAAGTTCTCCCTTTCGGAAGACGATATTCAAGCACAATTCCCGCGATGCCGTGGCCGTTCAACCACTCCGCAATACCATGTCCTTCTGCACCAGTGACCAGGCCACCATATCCACCGCCTGGGCAGATCACGACGGCGGTCCCATTTGGTTTCGGCGCGCGATGGACGGTAATCCATGTCTCGACCGATTCGCTGTTGCCGTCACCCGTCGGTGCTTTGCCGTTCCAGATACCAATCCGTTCGCCCGCATCCGCTCCGAACGAATCTCCGTGACTCAGACAGACTAGAAACGCGACGACAAAACTTTGAAGCAGGCAGCGTAATGCTCTCATGAGACGCCTCAGAAAGAATAGGAACAGGTTGAGTGAGTTGTCAGAAGATACGCACTTTTGAGCGGCAAGGCGAGTCGGGGATGGCACGGCCGTGACGGATTTTCATCAGGAAAACAGGAGTTGGAATGAGATTATGTGACACTGAATGACCGTCTTCGGTCACTCAGTGTCTTTCGATCGCGCGTTTACGAGGCGAAGACACTGCGTCGGAGAAGACTACGATGCAGTGGCACGACACGTCGGTACCGTTTTACAAATCCTGGCGTTGCGGTGATCGCCGTCGATCCCGTTACGACTTTTGTTGACGAAATTGGTCGACGGCGACGGCGATGATGATAATGATTCCGAGCAGCATGTCTTGAATCGGATTCGTGACTCCGAGAGCCGTACAACCGCTGGTAATCACGGACATTATTAATGCACCGGTTAACGTCCCCAGCACCGAAGCGCGGCCTCCATTCAGGCTCCCCCCTCCAATGATGACGGACGCAATGACTTTTAATTCGAGGCCCAGTCCCGATGACGGATTGCCTACCGTCAGTCGCGAGAACTGGTACAGACCAGCGATTCCGATGAATAAACCCCCGAGCGTATAAATCGCGATCTTATTCCAGCGAACATTGATTCCGCAGAGTCGAGCGGTTGCTTCGTTCGATCCGATTGCAAACACGTAGCGTCCGAAGACGGTAAAATGCAGAACACCGGCAAGCAGCATGGCCAAACCCAATGTCAGCCACACACCAACGGGCATCCCGTAAACCAGGGCCGTTGGCCGGATACTCAGCAAATCCGCAAACCAGGCGGGGACCTGTGTCGCAAGATCGGGCCTGACCGTTGTATTGTCGGCGACCCACTTGGCCCAACCCAGATAAAGCTGCATCGTTCCGAGCGTCACGATGAAGGGAACCATTTACAGGTAACTGATCAGCAGACCATTCACCAGGCCACACAGACAGCCGGTTCCAATTCCGATGAATAAGGCAAATACAGGGGTCCAAGGGGTCCAGCGAACCGATGACGCCGTGACGCGATCTCGAAGACTGTTCAGGTTTTCTATCCGTTCCTTCGCATCCGTAGCAGTGGTTTCGTCTTTGGCTCGCCGAAGATCATCTTCCGCTCCCTTCAGCTTCTGGTTGACACCATTCACGCTGTCACCAGCGACCAGCCGCAATGCAATGTCTTCCTTAAGGCTCCAGGCCAGCATTGTCGCCGAAAGCGCGATCGCTGTCCCAACAGAGAGATCGATCCCACCCGAGATGATCACGACGGTCATGCCCAAAGCCGCAACAGCAACTATCGCGGTTTGTGTTGTGACGTTTCTCAGGTTTTGCTCGGTGGCAAATCTGGCCTCTTTTCCATGGGTCCACCGATCCGCGACACAGAACAGAAGTGTCACGGTCAATAGTGCCAGAAACGGTCGTATCACACCGAAGACTGGACCCCACAAAGGCCCTCTTGCGGCGCTCAGAACAACCTGGTTGCTCGTCATGTGTGAAGGATTTTCCATGGCGGGTAAGTTATCTGGTAGCCTCTAAACCCCCGCAGGTCGTTTGGGATCTTTTTCCAGCGGCAGTGTCACTCGTTTACCAGTCCAGGCCGACTGATAGATCGCCAGGACGATTTCCACGGCCTTTCGGCCCTCGTCGCCAGTGATTTTTGGCTTCTTACCAAGTTGAATTGCCTTGATGAAATCCTTCAGTTGTTCCATGTGGCCGACGTAACTGATTGCCTTTGGATCGCTGGCTCCGCCCGAACCCTCTTCGAGATTCATCAATTTATCAACGATGGCTCGGTCTTTGGGCTTGGGCTTTTCGAACTGCCAAAGCAGGACTTCGTCCTGTTCGACGATCGCCGAACCTGTGGTTCCATGAATCTCGGTCTTCTTCAACAAACCGGGCCAGACGGCAGTACTGGCGGTAATGGTCCCAACGGCTCCATTCTTGAACTTGATCGCTGCGACGCCGATATCTTCCACTTCGATTCGCTCGTGAGCAAGTGTCGCAGTGACGGCATTGACCTCGGTCACGTCCCCCATCAGCCAGTACAACAAGTCGACATTATGGATCGCCTGGTTCATGTAGGCACCGCCACCATCCAGATTCCATGTTCCCCGCCAGCCTGTTTTCACGGGAGTTTTGGTCCCCTTTGGCTGTGGACCATCGTAGTACTGCTGGGTTCGCCACCACTTGACGAACGTGTCTCCGAGGACCAGTTTGCCGAATCGTCCGTCGGCGATCGCTTCTTTCAGTGCGATATTGGCCGGACTGAACCGCGACTGAAAAATTGGACAAAGCAAGACACCGTTTTTCCGACAGGCATCGAGAATGGCATCACAACGTTTGAGAGTGATCTCCATCGGCTTTTCGACAACAACATGCTTTTTTGCCTGAGCGGCTTTGATGGCGGGTTCCATGTGAGCACCGCTTGGTGTGCAGATCGTGACGATGCTCAAATTGGGGTCAGCCAGCATCTTGTCGAGATCGTGATAAGCGGTCACCCCAGGATTGGCTGCTGCAAATGCATCCGCCGAAGCAGGAATGTTGTCGAAGCAGGCGACTAGCTTGGTTCCTTTTATTCGTTTGATCGCTTCAGCGTGGAAATTGGCGATCATTCCGCAACCAACAATCCCGAATCCGACTTGAGACATAATTCACCCTGGAAGAGTTCAATAACTGGGTTCACTCGCAGAATCGGCCATTCTACAGCCCACACGTGTGGAGTTCGATCCAACCGGGGAAAATTGGGATAAACTACTGTAATGGCTTATTGAAACGGGTCGATTTCGGAGTTGATTTGACCTGCATTACGCCATGCTGCGTTTTGAGAAAATTGATGTATTTGGGATCTTCATCGGCGAACAATTCGTCGCCATTCATCCGAAATGCCGTTTCTAGAGCGTCGGCGGCCCCGTTCAAATCTCCGATCTCGAATAAACACTGACCAAGACGTAGCCAGATGAAAGGATTCCCCTCGCCGTCAGGATATTCCAGCGCTTCACGAAGCGTGTCGCTCGCGGCAATGTAATCACGACGTTCGAAGTATACGTCTCCCGCTGCCATCAGAATCCATGTGGCGGCAGGCCACTGATTTTTGGGGTTCGGCAACAATTCCCATGCGGCCTCATATTGGTCGAGTGCGTCATCGGACTGATCGATCTGCGCGAACTGGTCCCCTTTTTGACAGAGCTTGTCAATCATCATTCGCAAATCGTCGGGAAGTTTAGGCATGGTCCACTCGTGAAAGTCGCATCAATTCATATGCGAATCGATTTCAATTCGGCATCTTATACAACCGCCGCGATTCAGTCCCGCTCAACGCATACACTTTTGGGCAACGTCGGGATTTTTTAAGAAGTATCAGTCGAGCGAAGGGGATCGTGATCCCTTCCAGTGATCTGCGTCGGTCCATTCCATTCGAACAACTCCACGCCATCGCTGTCCTGAAAGAATGACCTCACAAGCCTCCGGTTGGTTCACTCGCCACTGAAACGTACCACAGTCCCATTGCGTCACCGAACCACGCTCGCCGCTGATCGGTCCTTCATAGTCGAGATACTTCAATCGATGATCAGAAATCCCTTCAGCGGGAAAGTCGCACGTTGAAAATTCAGGATCGACGAGCAGGCGCCATGTTCGACAGCGGTCGCCGTCTTCCAATAAAAAGTCCCAGTGTAAGAACGGGTGGTCGTGAATAAGGATGACGAACCGAGGCATTCGCTTTCACCTGAAATCAAGAACTGAGCTTCCGACCAGGGATGCCGGTCCATGAGGAATTCGCCGGAAGCGATTCGCCCTTCATCACCAGCGACAAGTCTCCGACGGAGGCTCCGTCCCGAATATGGGTATCGTACAAAACCAACGACATGGCACCGAGATGGCAGTTGTCGTCGATTTTGACGGGTGCCATTTTCATCACGCGATCTTCAAACAAATGAGTTTGCAGCGTGCAATCGAGATTCACGGCAACATCATTACCGATGTGAACAAGATCAAATTCGGTGAGTTCGGTCGTATCGAGATAGACTCGTCGACCGATCTTTGCACCAAGCAACCGGAAAAACATGCAGACGTAGGGCGTCCCGGCGAGCAGATCAAGAAAAAAGGGGGAGGCGAAATTATCAAGTAGCGATGTGACTACTTCCGTCCGCCAGACGAAGGGACTCCACAACGGACGTTCACTCGGACGATATCGCCCCATGAGCAGCCACTTGGTCGCCACCATTAACAGGGCTGCTGTTGTCCCTGTCGTCATATAGAGAAGCGGAAACACTGCTGCGATTTGCCAGACGCGCATCCCCTCAAGGTGCAACAATAAGACGGCCGACAGCAAAATGTTGGTGACAACAATAAACAGCGTTGAGGGCAACGTGATCCGAAAGAACTCGATAAACAATCGTTGCGTCATTAGCCATCGCGTCGGTCGGAATGTCTCTTCTTCGCTGAAGTCAGTGTTTGTTTGCCGTTGAGGCAAGAAGAACGACGGAGAGCCGAGCCACGACGAACCGTCGGTCATCGGCGTTGTGGGTGGAAGGGACAGACAGCCAATCAGGCTGTTTTCGGGAATCGTTGCTCCAATCGGGATCAGGGCACTGTTGCCAATGAATGTCCGCTGACCGATCTTTGTATGGTCGATCAACATGACCCCATGACGGACGCGAGCAGCTCCCAGTGACACCGAGTCTGCAACAAAACTTTCATCACCGATATGCAAGCAGTCGGGCGAGACGAACGAAGCGGTCGAGACCTCGGCTCGATGTCCAATCGTGGCTCCGAGCAACCGATACCACGGGGCAAGATAGAGCGTTGAATAGAGAGGACCAATCACGTCGAGACTCAAGTGCATCAGGCGGTCGACGAACCACTTTCGATAATAGAAACTGTGATGTATCGGATACGAGCCAGGTTGGACTCGACCCAGTAGCAGCCACTTCACCGCTGCGATTTCCAGACTGATCAGCACGACAAATGAAAGGGCGACAAGCGGCGATAGAACCAGATACGAATAATGTTCGTCGATATTATTCAGATACGCCATCACCGCCATTCCAGGGAAGAAAGCGGCCATCGGCAACAGAGGAAAGATCAGGATGCCAACGATATACAACAGTCCGTATCCAAAACGTCGCCCGTAAGAGGGTCGCATGGCGAAATCATTCGGGTTTGACGATTTTTTTTCGTGTTCGAATCGTCGCGACGGGGAACCCTTCCAACATTCACCCTTGGGGATGCAAGTTTTCGACGTGAGTAACGACAGGTCGTCCAGCTCGGCATCATCCTCAATGCGTGAATCAGGACACAGGACTGTCCGCGTTCCTACAAAGCAGCGTTGGCCAATCTCAATTCGTCCAAGAATCAGCCAGCCATCTTCCACCGTCGCCCCGGTGAAGTGCGAATCCGCCCCCAGACAACTATCGTCCCCGACCGAAAGTAAGTCGTAGGCCTGGCAGCCATCGTTTCCAAGATAAACGTTGGTTCCAATCTGTGCCCCCATCAAACGGTAATACAAAGTCAACAGAGGTGTTCCCGTGAGATAGCTGGTCGGCACGATATTGCGAATCGATTGCACAAACCACCAGCGACAGAAGTAGCTTCCCCAAAGAGGATACCGCCCCGGTTTGATTCGCCCGATCACCGTCCATTTTACTGCGACGGAAAGTGCCAACATCACCGGATAGAGCAGCACCAAAGTCATCAGAGATAAGAACACCGCCTCAAGACCTGAACGACCCCGGTCGAGCAAAAACGTGTAGGTCAAATAAGGGGCAAGCCACTGTAACGAAAAGAAACCAACAACGAAGTAAAGCCCAACCGATTGCACAGCCCCGCAGAGAGCGTGCTGCAAGGAGGAAGCTCGTCTCACGTCACGATGCTTGATTTCAGACGAGTTCGACGGATCGTTTGTCGAACTTTGGTATCGGTTACGTATTGCTTCAGCCAGTTTCGTGATCGTCGGATACCGATAGACATCAAGCATCGAAATGTCGGCAAATTCGGGGAACTTGCGTAACGACGACACCATCCGAGCGGCGAGCAGTGAATGTCCACCGAGATCGACAAAGAAGTCTTCATCAGGTCCGATGGTTACGGAAGAAAAGACCTCGTTCCAGGCGACGGCAAGTTGTCCCTCGAAGTCATCTCGCGGTTTCCAACCGTTTGTCCCATCATTCGCGGTTGGCTTTTGCCGCACCAATCTCGAACGCGGCGCCGGCAGCTGTTTCCGGTCTACCTTGCCACTCGTTAAGGTGGGCAAGGTTTCGATCGGCTCGAATAGAGACGGAATCATGTAAACGGGGAGCGACTGTCGAAGCACACTGCGCAGTTCGTCTTCATCGAATTCCGCCCCCGTTCGAGGAACAAGATACGCAATCAACTGCTGCACACCGGGAACGTCTTCACGTACGGTCACCGCAGCTGCGAGGACGCCTGGGCAACGAATCAGTTCTGCTTCGATTTCGGAAAGTTCGACACGAAATCCGCGAAGTTTGATCTGGCCGTCGGCTCGACCAAGAAACTCCAATTGGCCGTCGTTGGTCCAGCGTGCCAGATCGCCTGTTCGATAAAGTCGTTCCGGTGGCCCTTCGGGTGTCGTGCTGATCATCACAAAGCGTTCAAGAGTCAGGTCGTCCCGTCCCATGTATCCTCGCGCAAGACCGGCTCCGCCAAGATACAATTCGCCGGTCTCACCAGGAACCAGCGGACGTCCCTGTTCGTCCATGACAAAGGCGGTGTAACCCGGTAACGGCTCACCGATGGTGACGGATTTCGCCGGGTCGCATTCGGTCCATGTCGCTATGACAGTCGCTTCGGTCGGTCCATAGGTGTTGAACATCCTTCGGCCCGACTGACACCAACGGGCGACCAGATCGCGTGAACAGGCTTCTCCGCCAACGATCAAAAGCCGAACCGTTGGCAGATCCCCTTCCATCATCGCAAGAAGCGTTGGAACACATGAGAGAACAGTGATTCCAAGCTCAGTCAATATTCGTGGCAGATCAGGCCCGGCGTGAACCATTTCGGCCGTCGCGACAACAAGAGTCGCGCCGGCATACCATGCAAGCCATAACTCCTCGACCGATGCGTCGAACGCAATCGAAAAACCCTGATAGACTCGGTCATCGGATCGAATTGCAAATCGCGTGGCTTCTGTTTGGACCAGATGAACCGCATTTCGATGCTCGATCTGCACACCTTTCGGTTTACCGGTTGACCCGGATGTATAGATCACATAGCAAAGATTCGTCGAGGCGTATCCTCGATCACTACGCGGTATCCGCGTTGACGGTTGCTGTGAGATTGATCGTGCGTCCGATTCCAGCGAGATCATCGTTCCGTCAAATCCGACGAGTCGATTTGCAAATTCGGACGTTGCAATCACGATCTGACTTTGGGAGTTTTCCAGAATATAGGCAACTCGATCGACTGGGTATTCAGCATCCAATGGGACATAAGCCGCGCCCGCTTTCAGAATTCCCAATAGAGCGACGTAGACATCGGTCGACCGTGGCAACCAGAAGGCAACGCACGACTCGGGGCCAACTCCCAATGTGACTAAGTGCCTCGCTAGCCTATTAGCCGCCTCATCCAGTTCTCGATACGTCATTCGCGACGCACCGCACTCGACCGCAATCCGATCAGGGTTAAGATCAACTTGCGCTTCGAAAAGATCGGGTAATCGCGTATCGGGTCCGTCGCTCGGATTCCCTTGAGACGCCAACGAAACATCAATCGATACAGTCATGGAGAGCTTTCTGATTCCGAACCGCTTCCATCGGATGGCAGAACAAAGTCGGGTAGTATTGCATCCTGCAAAGTCCAAGGCGAGTCGATTGGGCAAGGTGTTGAAGAATTCAGGCGGACTTGATCACGGCCTTCGATCACTCCGTCGATTCTTCGCCAATTGGAAAACCGGTCAAGAAGTCAGGTTATTGATTCGCAAAAGGATCACAAGTCCCATTCGAGCGGCAGGGTCGTTTGACCAATCTCTCTGGCTGACGATACGCTCCTTCAAATAATCCATGTCACACCTACAGAAAACATTTATGACCCTTTGCGGAGTTCTCAATGTCGATAAGCCGATGGGGGTGACGTCGCGCGAAGTTGTCAACCAGGTCGTTCGTCTCGTCCGTCCCGCCAAGGTGGGTCATGCAGGAACTCTCGACCCATTGGCAACTGGCGTCCTCGTTGTTTGTGTAGGGCATGCGACACGGTTGGTGACGCTCGCTCAAGAAGGACGCAAGCGGTATCTGGGAAGATTTTTACTCGGTCAAACCAGCGATACGGATGACAACACCGGGAACATTGCCGAAGAGGGTGACTGGAAGGGAGTGACGCAAGATCACATCGCCAGTTTACTACCTGAGTTTACAGGGTGTGTGCATCAGGTTCCGCCACAATTCTCTGCGATCCATGTTCAAGGTCAACGTGCCTATGACCTGGCTCGTCGTGGAGAAACGGTTGAATTAGCTTCGCGGCCGGTCGAAATTTTTTCGATTCGAATCACGCAGTTTTGCCCACCCGAATTCGAGCTGGAAATTGATTGCGGAAGCGGTACTTATGTAAGGTCGATTGGTCGTGATCTGGGTTCTCGACTAGGTTGCGGTGCGATCATGACTCAATTGAGAAGACTCGGCGTCGGACCTTTTGACGTCACCGATGCCGTCGCTCCTGATCGTATAACCGCCGCAACGATCAATGATCAATTGCAACCCGCTCTGAAGATTGTGTCTCATCTTCGTCAACGACTGCTTACACCCGAAGATGTGATTGCCATTCGACGGGGACAGAGCATCATTGCCGGCTCTCGGTCTAACAATGGTTTTCCTGTTAGCAGCCACGAAACTGCCGATCTTCGAACCGCGCTTGTCGGACCCGATGGATTACTTATCGGGATTGGCGAAGTAGACCCTGACGCACATCGACTGTGCCCGAAAATCGTCTTCCCAGACTAGTACTTTGTCAAACTTCTCTCTCTTATGGTGCCACTGTATGACCGTCTTCGGTCATACAGTGCTCTTCGATTGTGTCGAAAAAAGAGAAGACACTGCTTCTCCGAAGACTCCGAAGCAGTGGTACAGGATCCAATTCAACTGTTTAACAAGGCGCAAGGCTCACGCGCGTGATAAAGCCGAAGACCGCCAAGGACAATTCCTGGCGGCCTTCGATGAAGCTTCTTGATTCTTGTGACTAGGCGTCGTTTGAAATTACGGGTTCGCGTGCTCGAGCGCCGACGCGGGTCGATCGTTGTCCGCTTCCAAGTCGTCCGGCAGAATCGTTGGCAGCGGCGTACTTCTCTCTTTCGGCGTTTCTATTTTGGTCGGTATTTCTATTTTGCTTTCGCTGGTAGCAGGCTTGGCTGTATCGGGCAGCGATCCTGGTTGTATGCTGGGAATCACAATCGGCGCTTCAGAGGAAACAAGTGGTGTTGCAGAAAGATCGGGAAGTAATTCAGGTGGAGCACCTTTCGCTGTATCACGGCGCGCGGTCTTCATCGGGGTTTCGGACTTAAGTGCCGACGGTGCCAATTGGCCGATGTTTGCCAGCTTTGACGGATCAATTCTTGGCAAAGCAGTCTTTGGTGCAGGGGCAGGTTGTTTGTTTAGTTCGGCCGCCTTCGGCATCCTGATTTTTGGTACATAAGCCTGTGGTGGCATCGGAATCGACGATGAAGGTGGTTCGAGTACAGGCTGACTTTCCTTCGAATCAGGCACGACAACCGGCACTGGAGTTGGGATCGGTACAGGAGTTGGGTTGGGTACCGGAATTGGTTTCGATTCTAGATTTGGGATCGGCACCGCTTGCAACTCAGGAGCTGCGGGCTTTACGTCAAGTGGCTTTTGAGCAATCGATTTCGTCACGGGAATCGGTTTCGCGATCTCTTTCGGAGTCGTGTCCAACATTGGAAGTGGGTTCTGATTCTCAACGGGTTTTTGCTCTGCGAGTGATTCCTGCGGTTCAGCATCGACAGGTGTTGAAACATTTTGACGAATACGTTCGCGGTAAAGAATCAATGCGTTTAACGAATGGAACAAAGGACCGCAATCGATTTTCGTATCTCGGTTAAGGATCAACTCGCGCGAAAGCGTCCAAACGGCGTTCCGAACCCAGGTTTCGTTTAACCGTTCTTTTGGCAGGGCAACCGAGAGAAACTCCATCGTGTGGCCGGTGGTATTAAACCGCTTATTGACATCAGTTGTATGGCCAGGACCTTTGTAGAACTCATTCGAAAACGATCCGTCAGGATTTTGCAGCGAACGAGCAATCTCAATATGTTGCTTGATCTTCTGATCAGCCAGATACCAGACTCCCCGCATTTGACCACCGCTTGCCAGGTACTTATCGCGTGCTCGAGTCAGTGCAAAGAGACGATGGTTGCCGCCGCAGGGTGCTCCGACAACGGGGGCGGTCGTCTCCATCTGCACAAGACGTTCAATGCTCCATGTCTCATTCAGCTGGTTGACCCAGACTGCATCAGGTTTGAGAAAGTGCTGTAAGGCCCAGAGCACCCACGTGACTTCTTCCGACGTATTCACTTCTTTCATCGAGTTGTTCACCAGGTCCGTGAGAGTGACAACCTTCCCCTGGACATGGAATTGATAATCCATGGGCAGATTCGAATGAGAAAGCAGTGCCAGAAACTGAGACGGATGGCCCTCAAACGCATAGATTCGCGTGTAAGAGTGGAACTTTGCCCCATGCTTCGTCAACAACAACCAGGGCTGATTGTCGAATTGAGGCTCGGTCTTTGAGAGCCATTCAATCGCGTTGACCTTTTTATCACCCAGCCTTAATACGGTCTCTTGACGCATGGCAAGAATGTTGTGGAAGATCTGCCACGGAGAATGGGCGTTCGCGGTGAGCGTCCGTTTGCTTGTGATCTCGATCGCGCGATCAAGCAATTCCGTGAACGGATCAGTTTGTGGAGTTGCGGAGGCCGTACCACCTGCAACAACTTGAATTTCCGAACCCGAAGTCTGTTGGCCCAAAACGGGTGTATTCTGGATCTGGGCGAAAATCTCATTTGTATGCAACAATACCGTCAACGCGCCGAGGATCAGTATGGCCCTGACCAGTTTCGGCCGGCTGCTGTTTTGCACAGTTCCTCCCAGAAATCTATGACACTTCAACACTATACCGTCCTCGGCACGCGAGCAAGCGCTTTCGTTGGAGGCAATTTTTTCAATCGGACCACGTCTAAACGAGGGCATCGCTTCGTGGCTATCGCTGTCAGTCAATCCGGGACAGACCGGCATCAAACGCCAATGGGTATCTCCCGTTCACTCGTTCGTGCGGTCGGAGACGTGCTGATTCTTCGGCACTTCCGTTACACTCGGACCACCACCTGTGGCTCGGGTGGATGAGATCCCGTAATCGTCAGATTTTGACATTCGATCAACTTTAACCAGATCACCTAAATAGACAGTTTTTTGTAGTTAATAATCATGCCAAGCATCACCAATATCGCCGCCTACAAGTTCGCCACTCTCACAGATCTCAAGCCGCTACGAGAGCGCCTGGCCGATCGATGTAAAGCCTGGAAGTTGAAGGGGACAATCCTGCTCAGCACGGAAGGAATCAATCTTTTCGTTGCGGGAGACCAACCGGAAATTGATCTGCTGCTGAAGGAACTGCGATCGGTTCCAGGATTAGAAGGGCTTGAGCCGAAAGTGAGTCAAAGTAGCGATCAGCCGTTTCGTCGCATGCTCGTGAAAATCAAGAAAGAGATCATCGCGTTCGGCGTTGACGGGATCGATCCTGTCAACCGGCCTGCACCCAAGCTCGCAGCACGTGAGCTGAAACAGTGGCTCGATGAGGGGCGACCAATCACATTGCTTGATACACGGAACGATTACGAAATCCAACTCGGTACCTTTGAGAACGCGTTGACTCTGGATATTGATCACTTTCGACAATTCCCGGACGCCGTTCGGACACTTCCCGAAGCGCTCAAGCACCAACCGATTGTCATGTTCTGTACGGGAGGTATTCGGTGCGAAAAGGCAGGGCCGTTCATGGAGCGCGAAGGGTATGAAAATATCTTTCAACTTGATGGTGGAATTCTCAAGTATTTCGAGGAATGTGGTGAGGCTCATTACAAGGGCGAATGCTTTGTCTTTGACCAGCGAGTTGGCGTCGATCCGTCTCTACACGAATCCGAAATGGCACAATGTTACGTCTGCCAGACACCGCTCAGCCCGGAAGAACAATTGGACGAACGATTCGTCGAAGGCGAATCCTGTCCCTACTGTTTTGTAACATCGAAAGAGCAGCAATCACGCACGCTTGCCCAACGTCATGAGGCCCTTCGGAGGGTTGCCACTCCACTTCCCGGAAGCCATCCCTATGAAAATGAGCGGCCCATCAATGTTCCCGCCGAATTTGACGGCAGAACACTCGTCGACTTCTTGAGCGGAATACTGGGACAGATTCCTCGTGAAGAGTGGCAACGCGCGTGTGATGAGGGTCGGCTGAGAAAGCGTACGGCGGCGTCGCAACTTCGACGACTCAACCGTGGACATCGGACTCGAAACAACGAGACCGAACCCGTTGCAGCCACTCAGATTGTTCGTGCGGGCGAGCGATATCTTCATATTCTGCCTGGCACGTGCGAACCCGATGTCAACGTAGATATTCGTATTGTCTACGAGGACGAAGCACTGATTGTCGTCCACAAACCAGCGCCACTTCCGATTCACCCTTGTGGCCGATTCAACCGAAACACGTTGCAATATCTCTTAAGCCAGGTCTATACGCCGCAAAGTCCACGTCCTGCACATCGCCTGGATGCCAACACATCCGGTCTCGTGTTGTTCACTCGGACAAGACACTTCGCGACGATCCTTCAGCGGCAATTTGAACTGAGCGGCAATCATGGCATCGAAAAACGATACCTTGCTCGCGTCCACGGTCATCCGCTGAACGAAACGTTTAGCTGCACATTGCCGATCAGCGATGAGCCGGGTACGGCAGGATCGCGCGAGATCGATCTTGAACGGGGCCAGCCCGCGCACACCGGATTCCAAGTCCTCGAGCGTTTTCCTGACGGCACCTCACTGTTAGAAGTTGTGCCTTACACCGGGCGGACCAATCAGATCCGCGTCCATCTGTGGCACATGGGTCACCCCATTTGTGGCGACGCAACCTACAAGCAAGGGCATGTTGTGGGCGACATCCAGACGGTTTCAATCGACGAGCCGCAACTTTGTCTGCTGGCCCAGCGCATCGCATTCACCCATCCGCTCACAAAACAGCGGTTGGTCTTTGAGGAAGATCGTCCGACGTGGGCTGACCAGGATTTTTCTGCGGGGCAACCAACGGTTTAAACTGTTGCGTTGTCAAGACTTGAAGTTCGGGTTGTGTGCCACTGCATCGGAGTCTTCCGAGAAGCAGTGTCTTCTCTTTGTGCCCGGAAAAGAGCACTGCATGAACGAAGACGGTCATACAGTGTCACCCTAATTCAAGAGATTGACGTCGCTCAGTTTCCGAGTGATGCAGTTCGTGGAGCGGATGACATTGGCAGGTAACCAAACTTCGTTTCCTGTCCTCTGACAAGAAAGAACTTGATCTGATTATTCTGACCGTCTGTTGTAGGTCCCTGCTTGGCCAGTTCGTTCATGATCCAGGTGATGTTGTCGACACTCATCGTTTCCCATCGATCGAGACCGACAAGGACATCTCCCTTTTGCATTCCATTCGCTGCGGCCGGGCTATCGGGCTTCACTTCAAGAACCCGCATACCACCACGGTACTTAGTTTTGACAAGTTGACTGCGAACTTCTCCAACGGGTAGCGGTGTCATTCGCAGACCCAATTGAGACCAGAAGCGATCGTTATCATCATTGTTGGCTCGCAACGTCATTTGAGTGTCAGCTGGGACTGACATCCGGCCACCGGTGAAACTGGCGAGGGAAATTGCCGTCTTTTCAATCTTGTCACTTCGCTTGATCGTGAGTTCAACTTTATCACCCACCGAACGATGAAGCAGTGCTCGTTCAAGATCCACGCCATCGATGACGTCGACATTGCCAGCCTTCATGATCACGTCACCGGAACGAAGACCGGCCAGAGCAGCTGGACTTTCCGGATGAGCACCATCGACACGCAGCATGCGTGTTGAACCTGACTTGACGTCTTTCGTGATGGCTCCGTGGAAGGTACCGTCAAGATGCTCGATGCTCATCATTTTCGCGATGATGATTCGTGCATCATCAATCGGAATCGCGAATCCAATTTTCTGAGCACCCGCTCGAATCGCGACATTGATTCCGATCACTTCGCCGTCCATATTGATCAATGGACCACCGCTGTTACCAGGGTTAATGGCCGCATCGGTCTGGATCAGGTTCTTGTACGAAACCGTGTCGTTCGCTTCGACGTCGCGACCTAGAGCGCTGATGTAACCCAGCGTCACCGTGCCGTCGTAGCCGAAGGCATTGCCAATCGCAATGACCTTTTCGCAGTACATCAAATCCGACGAGGTTCCGGATGGCATGACTTTGAACGGCTTCGCGCCGTCAACCTTGATGATCGCCAGGTCATGTTCCCGGTCGTACCGGACTTTGCGAGCGATATAGCTCGACCGGACGCGGTTTTCGTCTTCGAACTCGACACGAATCGTGTCAACGTCGGCGATCACATGGTAGTTGGTCACCATGTACCCGCGTTCGTCAAAGACAATACCAGTACCCATCCCGTTGATCTTCCGGGCCTTCTCTGACGCAAACACGCTGTTAGAGGTATTGGCCGCTTTCTCAGTATGGATATTTCCAACCGAGGGAAGCGTTCGTTTGGCCGCTAACACTTCAGGAGTGACTCGTCCCGTTGCAGGTTCCGATGCCGATAGCACGGTTGTTCCTGCGAGCAGGCACAAAACACTCCATAGCTTACATGAGGAAAGGCGTCGTATCATGGAAGATCTACTCGTGGGCGCTGAGGTCGGACAATAGGTGGTCATCAATGCG
>CAILLA010000132.1 GCA_903834925.1 uncultured Schlesneria sp. | reverse complement strand
GTTTTTGTCAGCAGCCGCGAACGCGTTGCCGCTCGCGAAAAGGAGAAAACTGTGGCAATGGCACAGGGGACTGAGGCGGGTGTTGGCCAACAAAACTCAAAGGACGGCGAATCAGAACAGAATTCGAAAGATCTCGAATCAGATAATATCCTTGGACGAATCGTTTCTCTGGATGCGAAAGGGATATCGCTACGCGAAGCGTTTATTCAGTTGGCTCGCTCCGCAAAGGTTCCTCTTGAACTGGATGAACGTGAACTGACCATCGCGAAGGTCGATCTGAATGCGCCTGTCACGATCAAGATCGTTGACGAACAACTCTGGACGGCAATCAGTCAGTTAATCGAGTTGAATGCTGAAATCGACCTGCAACAAATCATCGCGTCACGACCGGGGAGTCGCAAACTGTTTCTCACGACCTTGAATGGTTATGTCAAACGCAACATGGATGATTCGCCTGACTGGATGAAGCCCTCAAATGTCACGGGTCTTCATCCGTCAATCGACGATGATGGGCAAGTTGTGAGTGTCGTCGCAACGTCATTGACGGACGGTTTACTGAAGCGATTGACCGAATTGCCGAAGCTGCGAGAACTGGATATCAGCGGTGAGACAAAACTGACGGTCGAGGGTCTGGTCCATTTTGCGGATTTCCCTGTACTTGAAAACGTTTCGATCTCGGCGAGTGCCAATTTAGAAGCAGGCGTTGCTGACGAAATCGTCAAACAGATCGTCCGCGTGAAGTCGTTACGAACACTCAGTCTCTCGGAAACAGGAGTGACCGACGTTGGAATTCGAATGCTGAAAGATTCGCCCTTGACCAGCCTGAGTCTTTATCAGGAAGGAAGAATCACCAGCGAGGCGCTGGCAGTTATCGTCACCTTGAATCGTCTGAAACACCTGAGTCTGACGAGTTACGTCGGGACCGAAAAACTGGGCTGGATGCGATTCTCGCCTGCAGGGATGAATCAGTTGTCGAGTATGAAACACCTCGAATCGCTGGTAATACCGGGCCAACCCGCGTCGGTCGATTTAACCGGTTTTTCTCGATTGATATCTCTCGATATGGGGGGCGAATTTATCGACGATGCTGCCGCCCAGCGGATTTCAGAACTTCGCGGATTGCGGAATTTAACGTTGGCGGACGTGCGAATGACCGAGGCTGGCTGGAAGAAGATCGGAACACTGACAGGTCTTCAACGCATCTCTGTCAGCCGGAGCCGGATCTCTGATGAGGTTCTCTCGGCGTTCCAGGGAATGACGAAGCTGAACTACCTTGAATTGGGAGCTTATGGATTCTCGGACATCGGGCTGGGATACCTCGCGCACATCAAATCGCTGGATCGTCTCGACCTGTCGGGATCAAACATTACAGTGCAAGGGCTACAGCAGTTAAAAGAACTTCCCAACTTGAGAACCCTGTGGCTAAACGGTTTTCGGGATCAGGGAAGCTACCTTGGGCTGAAAGACCTGCAGCAACTTCGCGAGCTGTCGTTCATGATGTCGAATATCAATCAAGAGGAATTCACGGAACTGGAGAAGGCACTGCCAAAGGCAAGGATCACTTCGATGACCGGCGGCGGATCGCTGAGGTCGATTCGTAATCCGAATGCTTTTTAAAAAATGATCCGGGACGAGGTCCTGTCAACGCAAGGAACGCGGTAGAGGATTTTTCAAAACGGGACTGACAGTGACGTGCCACTGCATCGGACTTCTTCGGGTTTGAAGCATGACTCAATGAGTCAAGTTTCAGGAATTTTTCCAAAGTAGCCATCATCGCTCCGCGTGATGAGCATGCGTCGGAAACGGTTCAAGCGTTGCCTTAGCATCGGGACAGGTAGTTCGTTTGAAGTTTTGATTTGAAAACATGGTGTTTTGTATTAGTCTGATTCTCGAACAATGCTCATCACGCGGAGCGATGATGGCTACTTTGGTCTGATGCGAAGCCTCTTCGGAGTCTTCTCCGACGCAGTGTCTTCGAGCCGCAATCTCGCGATTGAAAGACACTGCGTGACCGAAGACGATCATTCAGTGGCACAAGATTTCGTTCGAACCGTTGTTTTCCCGAAGAAAAATCCTGGCGTTGCACCGCAAGCCGGCCGCAAATCTCATAACGGATGCGCGAATCAAATGTATCCTGGGAGAGCGAGCATTTGGCGTCATTGGAGGATGATCATTGATCCATGCCAAGTCCTGTATGACACGGATGCCAGAGCGAAAAATCTTCACAACGCGACGCGAAGTCAGTTGTTGGCAATGTTAAAAAAGCGTAATGTGCCAGTCAGATCCCCATGTAACCGTCATGAAGTGCTTCCTTGATAGGGCTATCAGATGTTACTGAACTGGACGAGTCTTGTACGGTCGATGTTGAATCGAAGGTTGCCAAAACTCGCCAGTCTGGGCCGAACCCGGTCCCGAAAACGGAGGGGGCTCGTTCGACAAGTGGAACTGTTCGAAGCGCGATGCTTGCTGTCGACTGTCTCTGCCATCGCGACTGACTCGTTTGCGGTTGAAGGTTCGAGTACCGGCACGATCGTGTTCACACGTGATGGAAATCTTTCTCAACCGCTCAGTCTCAGTTACGGGGTCAGCGGAACGGCAACGGCGGGGCTGGACTACAATCCATTAAGCGGGACCGTGACGATTCCTGCGGGCTCGGCGTCCGCGCCAGTTGTCGTCGTTCCCATCAATGATGGAATTACCGAACCGACGCGGTCGGTCACCGTGACAATGGGTGCCGTGCCGGGTTATACGGTCGATCTTGGTTCTGCGACCGTCAGTATTCGCGATGCTTTCGATGGTGCCGGAGTCGATGCATTGGTGCCATTAAGCGAGACGTTCAGCTTGCACTCATTGCCCGGTGTGCATCACACGATCTATCTCGATTTCGTCGGGGGCGCTGTTCAGGATCCGTCGTGGAACGGCGGAAGCGTCATCCATGTCAACCCCTTTAGCATCGAAGGGACCAGTGCTTTCAGTAATTTCGAACTGGCAACAATCCAACGCGCCTGGGATGTCGTCGCCGAGGACTACCGACCGTTTAATGTCGACGTGACCACGGAATTACCGAACATTGAAAAACTTCGAAAGGTTGGAGCGAACGATACCGAATGGGGTATCCAGGTCATGATCGGTGATCCCGTGGAATACAACACCGGGGCCACGGGACGAGCAATGACAAACAGCTTCAACGCGAACTATAACGCGATCGTCTGGGTCGATCTCTCGGATCCCGGTTTCACGGTGCAGAATGCCCGGACCGTCGGCGGAATCGCCGCGCATGAAGTCGGACATGCGGTGGGCCTTGATCATGATCGAGGGAGTCCCGGTGGCGAGTACTACGAAGGTGCGGGAATTGGCGAAGCCGACTGGTCGCCCATCATGGGAAACATCTTTCCCAGTTCGATCACGACCTGGAGCAACGGTGGTTATCCGACTGCCACGAACTTTGAAGATGATTTAACGATCATCAGTACGCAGAACGGATTTACCTATCGACCCGATGACATTGGCGACACACCAGCGCAGGCAATGCCCCTGGTTTCTGTCGCTCCCGGCCATTGGGTGGGTGAAGGAATCATCGAACGAAATACCGATTACGATCTGTTTTCGTTCGTGTCGACGGGTGGCACGACTCGAATCAGCATTGCGCCAACAAGTGTCAGCCCGGATGTCGATCTTCGTGCCGAATTGTATGACAGCGCGATGAACTTGGTTGCGGTGAGCGACGTGACGGATCAACTCGCGGCTTCGTTCGAACAACCGTTGACGGCGGGCACTTATTACGTACGTGTGACAGGAACCGGAAATCGGACATGGGCCACAGGTGGCTACGATGACTACGCCAGTCTAGGCGAGTACGCAGTCGAGATTGGTGGTTTTGGCAATCTGGCGACATTCATTCCGTCGGGTTCCACGAACAGCAGCACGCCGCTCGCTGGGACCACTCGGTTTGGTGGCGTCACGATCGGAGGTCTGACACAACATGCGACCTCTGGGAGCACCAACACCGATGCATGGCCGATTGGCTGGGATGCACCGGCAACGCAAGATCCGAATGAATACGTCTCGTTCACGGTGACGCCGAGTGCCGGGTCGCAACTCGATTTCAAATCGCTGACCGTGAACTTGAAGAGTTGGGTCGGCAGCAACAGTAACGTCGCGATCCGTTCCAGTCGCGACAATTTCAGTGCGAACATTGATGGCACTCGGACGTTAATTGCCAACGCCGGCAGTGACTTTGCGTTCAATGTCACCTCCGTGGCGGATTCGTCCAGTACTGTCGAATTTCGGTTATATGTCTGGGGAGGCGGGTTCGGATTCCGAGACTTGCACAGTCTTAATCTTACCGGCAGAACACTTGCAACGGCACCGCCAGTCAATGTCGCACCGGTTGCTAACAACGACGCGGCGACAACAAACTTAAACACGGCCGTGACCATCGGTGTGCTTGGTAACGATACCGATGCGAACGGGGACGTCCTGACAGTCCAGTCAATCGGTCTGTCGCCGACACATGGTACGATACTGCTTAATGCTAATAGGACGATTACGTATACGCCGAATACCGGCTTCTCGGGCAGCGATAGTTTCACGTACATCGCCACCGATGGCTCGCTCACCAGCAACACTGCCACCGTGACGATCACGGTGTCCAACGTGGTTTCCAATACCGCTCCCGTTGCTGTGAACGACACCGCGACCACGAATGAAGACACTGTTGTCTCGATCAACGTTCTGAGCAACGACACGGATGCGGAGGGACAGCCACTCACGCCATCGCTGGTGACTCAGCCGGCGCATGGAACTGTGACAGTCAACGCCGATGGCACGCTCAACTACATCCCGGCATCAAACTTCAACGGCTCGGACTCGTTCACATACCGGGTGAGCGATGGTTTATTGAACAGTAACGCAGCGATAGTCGCTGTTACGATTGTCCCGGTAAACGATCCGCCGGTCGCCACAGGTGATTCCGCGTCGACGACGCAGAATGTTGGTGTCACCATCAGCGTGCTGTCCAATGACCACGATGTTGACGGCGACCTGCTTACACCTTCCATTGTCGCACAACCAGCACACGGAAACGCGACCGTCAATGCCGATGGGACGGTCACGTATACCCCGGCGAGCAGCTTTACTGGCAACGATTCCTTCACGTACCTGGTGAGCGATGGACTGCTGACGAGCAACACCGTGACCGTCAGCATCACAGTCGGTTCGCTGCCGAGCCTCAGTCTCGCAAAGTCGACGTATTCACCTGGCGAAGTGATCGTGGCGACATTCACGAATGGGCCTGGCAACGCGAACGACTGGATCGGAATTTATAGCCTTGGTGCAACACCCGGTTCGGTCAGTTCCACGGCGTGGTATTATACGAACGGAAGCCGAACCGCAGGTGGTTCATTAAAGAACGGAACCGTATCACTTGATGCGGGATCGGGCGCTGGGAATCTTGCGGCGGGGACCTATTTTGTCGCCTTCTTCGCAAGCGACGGCTATACGGAACTGGCCCCGCGAGTGACGTTCACTGTTGCGGTATCGAATAACGCTCCCGTTGCAGGCAATGACTCGGCGAATACGAATGAGGACACGGCCGTGTCGATCAATGTGCTGAGTAATGACAGCGACGCGGACGGCCAATCACTTGTTCCGTCGATTGTCACGCAGGCCGCTCACGGAACGGCGACGGTCAACGTCAATGGAACGGTCACGTACACTCCGGCTCTTAACTTCAACGGCACGGACGTTTTCACTTATCGAGTGACGGATGGTATCGCGAACAGTAATACAGCCACGGTCTCGATCACAGTTGCTGCGGTGAACGATGCACCCGTCGCCGCCGGCGATTCCGCGTCGACGAATAAGAATGTTGGAGTCACCATCAATGTGCTGGCCAATGACATTGACGTTGACGGTGACGTTCTGACTCCAGGCATTCTCACACAACCGCTTCACGGAACAGCAACCGTCAACGCCAACAAAACGATGACATACACTCCAGTGGTGGGATTCATTGGGCATGACTCATTCACGTACATCGTGAGTGACGGTTTACTCAGCAGTAACCCGGTGACGGTCGATCTGACGGTGAACGACGTTCTCAGTTCACTCGCCCACTTTGATCCGGTCGGTTCACAGGGAAGCGCGAATTTACATGGCTCCAGCGGCATTACCGGCATGAATGTCGGTGATCTTTCGCGTGTCGGGGCGACCTACGGAACGAATACCGATGACTGGCCGGTGTACTGGAACGGTCGCATGACGATTGACCTGGCACAGTACCTGTCGTTTACGGTCACGTCCGCAACGACAGATATGGCGGTCTTCAGCAAGTTGACCGTGTCGTTCCAGGAGTGGGTCACGGGGACTTCAAACGTTGCAATCCGCACGAGCCTGGACGGGTTTACCGCGAACGTTGGCGGCGTTCAAACCCTCACGGATACTGGAAGTGCGGATGTGACGTTCGACCTTTCTACTCTGGGACCAGCAGTCGGAACCACGACGTTCAGGATCTATTTGTTCGACACGGTTGACGCGACAACCGGCTGGCGAGATATCCGCAGCAGTCTCTGGAATAACGGCCACGGGGTATTGCTGGAAGGTTCGACGATACCAAACACCGCGCCGGTTGCCGGCAGCGATGCGATCTCTACGAACGAGGATACGTCCGTTACCATCAGCGTGCTCGGCAATGACAGCGACGTGGATGGACAATCGCTGACGCCGTCGATCCTGACGCAACCAGCGCACGGGACAGCGACGGTCAGTGCTAACGGTACAGTCACCTATCTACCGAGCCTCAATTTCAACGGCACGGACTCTTTTACCTACCGAGTCACCGATGGTGCCTTATACAGCAACGCGGCAACGGTAGGCATTAGTGTGGCAGCAGTGAATGATGCGCCGATTACCGTGAACGATACCTACACGACCAACTACGGTAACTCATTAAATATTCCGGCTTCGACCGGCGTTCTTGCGAATGACTCGGATGTCGAGGGGTCAACACTCACCGCTTCGCTTGTTACGGGGCCGACTCATGGCCTGCTCACTCTGAACGCAGACGGTTCGTTCCAATACTCACCGAATGTTGGATACGTTGGGAGCGACAGTTTTACATACACTGCATCCGATGGTTTGCTGGTGACGCCAGCGACGGTGAGCATCACGGTGGTACCGCCGATTGACGATTATGGCAATTTGCCAAATTCGTCAGCCACCTCGATCCCACTTTCAGGTGGAAGCAAAGGTCATGGTTCGATATCCGGGGCGTTCGAACTCGCAGGGGACCGCGACGTCTTCCAGGTGACTGTTGTCAAAGGAATCCTCACGATCGGGCTGAATGGCTTGAATGGACTTGATACATACCTGCGAGTTTATAATTCATCCGGGGTACTCATTGCTGAGAACGACGACAATGGATTGAGTACCAGCAGTTCGCTCGTCATCAACGTTGCTGCCGGCACTTATTACCTTTCAGCGGGTAGCCACGCCGATTCTTTCACTGGCAGTTATACATTGAATGTTGATCACCGTGCTCAGGTCACGGCGACATTCCAGCAGGGGGTCAATGGCTACACAGGTTCGTCGGACACGTATGTGTCGGGACATTACCCGACATCGAACTTCGCAACGTGGACGATCAACGAGGTCGAATTTACGACTGCATCAGTGCAGGAGCAATCGCTACTTCAATTTAAGAACATGTTCGGCAGTGGCACCGGACAGATCCCTTTCGGAAGCGAAGTTGTCTCGGCGACATTGACGTTTTATGTGAGCAACGGTGGCAATCGCGTCAACATCTATCGAATGTTGACGCCATGGACCGACACAGCGACCTGGAACAGCATGGTTTCTGGAATCCAGACGAATGGCGTCGAAGCGGTCGCGACTCCCGACGCACAAACGCCGCTATCGACTCCAATCGGGTGGCAGAACATTGATGTCAAATCAAGTCTTGTCGCCTGGTTGGCGAATCCTGCGTCGAATTTCGGCTGGGCATTTCTGCCGACGGGGACCGATGAAGTCGACTTCTATTCAGTCAATAACAACAGCTATTGGGTGCCGAGAATCAGTGTTGACTATCTGGCACCGAATGGTGACCTGCATGCCAACACACCCACCCTCGCGGCAACATCGCTCCTCGCCAGTAACAACCACGCCTCTGTATTTGGAACTCTCGAAACTGTGGGCGATCGAGATGTCTTCCAGTTCACGCTCACCCAAACTCGTACAGTCACGATCAACCTCAACGCTTACGGCACCTCTTCTTCATCGCTCGATACCTATCTGCGTCTCTATAACTCCATCGGATATTTGATCGCCGAAAACGACGACACCAGCACAAGCACAAACAGTTCGATCACGCTGACTCTCGGCCCAGGCACGTACTTCGTTTCTGTGGCCGCATATCTTGACCTTTCGGTTGGCGATTATTGGCTGGATTTATTCCTGTGAAATCGAATACGTAGGCACTACGAAATCGGTTTTGCCATGTTCGTCAAAGGAATTCTTCGGCACTCGCAAAGAGTTGGCCAACCAAGTTGAGAAATTTTCTTCCGGCAGTGGTATCTATCAGTGTTTCCCATAGCTCGAATTTGTGCTCAACTGGTGCAGTCACCGGCGCGTTGGGAGGCCAAGGATATTCGGGATTGGGGCCGTCTTGTGCCAATGAGGGGGCAAGTTTTTCCGCTTGTTCCGCCAATCAGAGACTCTTCTGAATCATTTGGTTCCAACTGTCATTTTTACCCTCAAATCCCAATTGTTTTTGAGCCTTGCGATTGGTAGACAGGCTGCGGAGAAAACCAACGAACGCACGATGTGAAGTTACGTTCGGCGAGTTGTGTTTCCAACTGTGCGCTTTTCCCAATAGCTCAGTTGCCATCTGAAAATGATGAAGTACGTGACACGGTGCTACATTTGACTGGTCACACAAGAGTTCAAATATTTTGAATGTACTGCGAGCTTGTACGAGGAATAATCGTTGATATTCGATCATGTTCCCCGACCCCACAATTTGGCTCCTTTTAAAGACCAGCCTACAGGTAAAAGTACTGGCTCTTTCGTCTTTTCATTGATTTTCTCGCTCGAGATATCGGCAACCATCAAACGATAAGAAGCGCCTTCGATTTCGAGCCCGAAATCGATTGCCTCGATTGTCGATATATTATCTGAAATACGATCACTGAGTTCAAGAAGCCGAATTTCATCCGTTCCAGCACCTTGAGGCAGATACCAGATTTTTTGAATAGAACTGTCAACCGCAAAATGCTTTCTAGCAACCCAAGCGGCGACGTCATCTCGACTCCCGTTCACAGGGGCGTCACTCAATTTTGAATGTCGACGTCGGGACGTTTCGTCAACTTTGTCCAGATATTCGTACCACTACTCGTCTGCTGTCTCATCCGGTTCTGGAGGATTGAGATGAATTTTAACGTAATCTTTCCAGGAAAGAAAAACGCCAAGGGTTCCGTCAACAGGTTCGTATTCCTGTTGTTGCTTTAGCTGCGAGCGGTATTTAAAAACCTTGTAAGATCGCGGGTCATTTTTTAAACGTCCCGGGCAGGCATCGGGACGCTCACTTCCGTTAGGCCACTCATGGACTTTCATGTCGTAATCCAGGCTGGCACCCTCAATGACTGGCCCACGGTACCCGGCCGTTCGGGGATCTTCCCACGTAAAAATGAGGTAGGTTGATCCATGGCGTTTATCTTCAACAAGATACACGATGTCGCTCCTCCAGAACGCGAAAACATTCGCGAAGGGAATTGTTTAACGAAAATTTCTTATACCACATCACAGCGTTAAGGACACTCCGTTTTCCTCTCTCTGGCGAATCCGTTGATGTCGCCTTACGCTTTACTCGTTGCTCCAGTGCGTAACTGAACTTGCTCACCTAAGAAGATTCGCCGAATGATTTCTCGCATAACAATTGTCACACTGCTCGTCATCGCTTGCGTCATGACCTGCTCACATGACCCTAGGGTTCAGGCTCAAGCTCAGGTCGAAAAATCTGCGGCACCGATGCCCCCTGCTGAAGCGGCTCGCACGATGATTGTTCCTGATGGGTTTCGTGTGACTCTGTTTGCCGGTGAACCTGATGTGCAGCAGCCGATCGGTTTTTGTATCGATGATCGTGGCCGCCTGTGGGTTGCGGAAGCGTATAACTATCCTTTCAAAAACCGTCCTCCAGCGGATCGGATTATCATCCTCGAAGATACCGACGGCGACGGGCAGTTCGATAACCGCACGGTGTTTTGTGAGGGGCTGACGTACGTCACCGGGATTGAAGTCGGGTTTGGTGGCGTCTGGGTGATGTCGCCTCCGAACTTCTATTTCATCCCCGATAAGAATGGTGACGATAAGCCGGACGGCGAACCGGTTGTGCTGCTCGACGGATTCGGAATTCATGCCAATTCTCATAACCTCGCCAACGGGTTTTCGTGGGGGCCGGACGGATGGCTTTACGGAACCCATGGCCGGACGAACTGGTCGATGATTGGCAAGCCAGGGACTCCTGAGTCCGAGCGAACTCGATTCGATGGCGGAGTTTACCGGTATCATCCTGTTCGACATGTTTGGGAACCGTTTGCGGACGGAACAACGAACCCCTGGGGGATCGACTGGGACGATTATGGCCAGGGGTTTGTCTGCAACTGCGTCGACCCGCATTTGTTTCACGTGATTCAAGGGGCACACTACGAACCCTGGCGAAATCGCGAGTCGAGCCGGTTTGCTTACGAACGCATCGCCACGATCGCCGATCATTTTCATTTCGCGGGGACGAAAAGTGTTCTTGGCGGGGCGAAAACGGACGAAGAAGACGAAGCGGGTGGTGGCCATGCTCACTGCGGCACGATGGTCTATCTGGGTGATTCGTGGCCGGAAAAATATCGCAATACTGTCTTCATGCACAATCTGCACGGGCATCGGATTAACAATGATATTTTACGACGAGTCGGCTCGGGATATACCGCATCGCATGGTCACGATCTGCTGCGTGCCAAAGACTCGTGGTACATGGGAGTCACCTTGCAATACGGCCCGGATGGGGCGGTCTTTTCCAGCGACTGGAACGATACGGGTGAATGCCACAGCATGGTGAATACTCAACGGGGGACCGGTCGAATTTTTAAGATTTCGTATGGGGAAACGAAGGCTCAGAAAGTCGACTTGAAGCGGATGTCGGATCATGAGCTTGTCAGCTTACAGTCTCACCACAACGACTGGTTCGTTCGTCACGCTCGTCGCCTGCTTCAGGAACGGGCGGCACTCGGTCAGGACATGGCAGCGACAGCTACAGAATTGAAACGGTTATTGGGGAAAAACCCGGCGGAACCGCTGGTTGCCAGGCGACTCCGTTGGATCTGGGCGTTGAATGCGATCGGATTTGCGGACGACAATTTGTTGACGGGTCTGTTAGACGATTCATCGGAGTACGTTCGGGCATGGTCGATTCGGTTACTCAGTGACAAGCCTGAGACATTTCTGTTGGCACAGGATCGATTGAACAAGCTGGCTAAGACGGATTCGTCTCCGTTTGTCAGTCTGCACCTGGCGAGTGCCTTGCAGAGGTTGCCGCTGCATGACCGATGGTCACTGGCTGCAGGTTTGTCTTCGCGAGCCGAATTTGAGGACGATGCAAATATTCCGCTTCTGATCTGGTACGGAATCGAACCGCTGGTTCATGAGAATTTATCCCGGTTTGTTGAACTGGCCATCGGCTCTGAAATTCCGTTGGTGCGAAAACTGGCTAGCCGACGCGTTGCTGCGATGTCAGACAACCGCGAGGGAATGAAGCTTCTGGTGAATGCATTAACAAAAGAAGAATCGGTCGATCGACAACGGCAATTCCTGGAAGGAATCTTGAAAGGAATCGAGGGGACGCGAAGCCTGGTCATGCCTGACACATGGCCAGCGGTCTCAACTCGTTTGCGTGCGTCGACGGATGAATCCATCCGTGAACAGTCCGTGCGGCTGTCATTAATTTTTAATGACCCAATCGCGATTCAATCGCTGGTCGAGTTGTCATTAAACAAAACCGCCAAAGCCATAGACCGTCAACGAGCGATTTCTGCGCTCGTCGCCAAACATGTTGACGGATTCGACGTGCAATTGATCACGTTGATCGACGATCCGGCCACGCAAAGCACGTCACTGAAAGGGCTGGCCGAATACAATCATCCTCAAACGGTTGCGGCGATTCTGGAGGTATTTCCGAAAACAGGTGCGACAGAGCGTCAAGATGCGATACAGACATTGGCGGCTCGTCCGACTTGGGCGAAATCGCTGCTCGATGCGGTCGAAGCGGATAAAATTTCCCGCGCCGAATTGACGGCATTTACCGCCCGGCAAATTCACAGTCTGGGTGATAAGCTGCTTTCGGCTCGGGTCGAAAAGCTGTGGGGTCAGATTCGTGAAACATCCAAAGATAAAGCCCGATTGATTGCGGGTCTGAAACAACGGCTGACGGCAGACACAATAAAGGCCGGTGACCGGCGTATTGGTCGGGAAATCTTTGCAAAGACCTGTGCGAATTGTCATCGACTATTCGGCGCGGGGACACCGATTGGTCCCGATCTGACCGGCGCCCAACGAACAAACATCGATTATTTGCTGCTCAATCTGATCGACCCGAGTGCCTCGATTTCCAAAGATTTCCAGATGCAGGTGATCGAAAAAGCCGATGGCCGAATCATTACCGGGTTAGTCATCGCAGAAAGTGAAAACGCGATGACGATTCAGACGGCAAACGAAAAGGTCGTCGTGCCTCTGAATGAAATCGAACACCGGGTTGCCTCGGGTGTGTCGATGATGCCAGAAGGACTGTTGCAACGATTAAAGCCGGATGAGGTCCGTGATCTCTTCGCATACCTCACGGGGTCATCCCAGGCACCCGCTCGCGAAGGTACGCCTTGAAACCAGACGGTTTGATCTACTTCCCTTTACCCAGGAAAGTCCTGATCGATTCGTAGATGCCGTCCTTGTCTTTGATGTTTGAAAGGATCAGGTTTTCGAAGTTGCCGGCGAATTTTCTTAGTTCGCGGATGTAGTCGCCGGAGCCGTAGGGGCTTTCGACCTGGCCGTAACAGAAGAGATTACAGACGGTCAGGAAGTCGTCCTGAAGGATCTTCAGACAACTGTTGTTATCTTCGCCCCAGTTGTCTCCGTCGGAAAACTGGAAGATGTAGATGTTCCAGTCGGCTGGCGGGAAGTCTCGTTCGATGATCTTTTTGCATTCGACGTACGCGGACGAAATGCGAGTCCCGCCGCTTTCACGAACTCGATAGAACGTGTCTTCGTCGACCTCATGCGCGACAGCGTCGTGAACAATATACCGACGCTGAAGGCCGTCGTATTGGCTTTTTAACCAGGTGTCGATCCAGAACGATTCGGTCCGAACGATCTCTTTCTGGTCGTCGGTCATTGAACCAGACACGTCCATGATATAGATCACAGCCGCGTTGGCGTGCGGCAAGGGGACTTCGGTCCATGATCGGAACCGTTCGTCTTCACGCGTCGGTACGACGATCGGCTTGTGCGGGTCATATTCACTGGACGAGATCAGCCGACGCAATGCTCGTTTATACGTTCGTTTGAAGTGGCGAAGTGAATCAGGGCCGGTTTGACGGATGCTGTTGTACTTTGTCTTAACGGCTTTGATTGTATACTGTCCCTTGGGCTTGATCGCCGGAAGCTGCAATTCATCGCCCAGCATTTGAGCCAGCTCTTCGATCGTCAGTTCCGCCTCGCGGATGTGCTGACCCTTTTGATCGCCCGGTTGACCCTGTCCGTCACCGTCGTCTTCCCCTTTACCGATTGGTTGACCTGGATCGCCTTCACCTTGCCCCACGCCGCCAGACCCTTTTTGACCATGTCGGAAATGAGGGATCTCGATGTTCGGGACCGGGATGCTGACAGTCTCGCGTCCTTTTCGACCGAGGATTTCGCCGTGCGTGATGTACTTCTTCAGGCCCTGACGGACCTTTCCCCGGACGATTTCTTTGAATCGCTGGTTATCCCGGTCAATGGAGCGTGTCATGGCCGTGATCCTTCTCTCTTCCGCTTTGTCACTGCTGAGAAGTCGCGTGCCACTGGATGACCGTCTACGGTCATCCAGCGTTCTTCGATTGACGCATCACATGCGAAGACACTGCGTCGGAGAAGACTCCGATGCAGTGGCACAGAACCTGAACTTTCGTCGTTGATAATAGACTAGTCTCGCTTTGCGTCTCCTCGGGCGAAAATGCTGGCGACGTACTGCAAGACGTCGGTCGCGGATTCGTCGTTGTAGCCAAAGTTCTTGATCAGTCGGCCTTTGACGACGTCGATCTTTTCCTGCGTATCCTTATCGACGACATTCGAGACCAGGCTGGTCAACTTGATCGTATCTTTCTGGTCTTCGAACAGTTTCATTTCCAGAGCCTTATGCAGGCGCTCGTTCGTCTTGTAGTCGAACTTCTTTCCGTCCAGCGACAAGGCCCCGATGTAATTCATGATTTCACGGCGGAAATCGTCTTTACGAGTCTCGGGAATATCGATCCGTTCTTCGATCGATCGCATGAGGCGTTCGTCCGGTTGTTCGTCCTGACCGGTGAACTTGTTCCGCACCTTTTCACGCTGCGTATAGGCTTTGACGTTGTCGATGTAGTTCGAACAAAGTCTCATCAGCGCCTCTTCGTCGGCTGCAATCGCTCGTTGTACCTCGTTTTTGACGACGTCGGTGTACTCGTCCTTCACGACCGAGATCAGGCGCCGATACCCTTCTCGCGTTTCCTCATTCGGGATCAGCGAGTGATGTTGCAGGCCATATTCCAGTTCATTCAGGACCATGAACGGGTTAATGCACGTGGCCTCGGTGTTGTTGACCAATGCGTTCGAGATCTTGTCTTGAACGTACCGGGGTGAAATTCCCCCGAGCCCCTCGTGCTTGGCTTCTTTTCTCAGTTGCTCAATGTTTTCCGTCGTGAAGCCCGGCAGCGTCTTGCCGTTATAAAGCTTCAGCTTTTGCAGCACGGTCAAACCGTGATGCTTCGGTTCTTCGAGTCGGGTCAATACTGCCCATGTTGCGGCGACTTCCAGCGTGTGCGGGGCGATGTGTTTTCCGCGGACACGGCGGTCGTTGTAATCCTTTTCGTAGATTCGCAGTTCATGGCCCAGCTTGGTCACGTACGGAATGTCGATCTTCACGGTTCGGTCACGTAACGCTTCCATGAATTCGTTCGATTGCAACTTGCGGAATTCCGGTTCGTTCGTGTGGCCGATGATGACCGTGTCGATGTCCGTCTGAGCGAACTTTTTCGGCTTGATCTTGTGCTCTTGGGAAGCACCAAGCAGATCGTAAAGGAACGCCACGTCAAGCTTCAGCACTTCGATGAATTCGATCATGCCTCGGTTAGACACGTTGAACTCACCATCGAAGTTGAACGCACGTGGATCTGATTCCGAACCGTATTCGGCAATCTTGCGATAGTTGATGTCGCCAGTCAGTTCCGTGCTATCCTGGTTTTTTTCGTCTTTGGGCTGGAACGTCCCGATCCCGATGCGGTCCTGTTCCGAGAGGAAAAACCGTCTTACGACGACGCTCTGCAAGACTTTGGTCCAGTCTCCATCACATTTCTCGATCCGTTCTTTGAAGATAAAACGGCTGAGCGGACAGACATCGCCCGTGATCTCGACGGTAAATTGCTTGTTTCGATCACGTCCTTCGTTGAGCGAGGCGCAGACTTCATCCCGATAAGCATGTGGGATCAGTTGCAGCGGTTCGCTGTTCATGGGGTCCCATGTGATCGATCCGTCTTCTTCTTTCCAGCCGAACGAGTAGAGTGCCCCTTCGGGTTTTCGGCTGTATCGCTGAAGTCCCTTTTTCAGAAGTCGGGCGATTGTGCTTTTGGAACTTCCCACAGGGCCGTGCAGCAGGAGGACTCGGCGTTCGCTACCGTACTTCAGTGCCGCCGATCGGAAGACGTGGACGAGCTGCGTCAGCGGTTCGGTCAAACCGAAGATGGCATCTTCGCCGCCGGTGTCTGGATCATCGAAGAATTTGTATCTCAGCAAGCCGTCACGACGACCTTCGTCCACCGGATAGGTGCCATAGGTCATGATCATATCGTACATCCGCTGATGAGCCGAACGGGTCACCTCGGGCGTCTTTTTTACCAGATCGAGATACTCGTCGAACGTCCCTTGCCAGTGTTCCTGTCGATACGCATCCGCGTTCTGACGTGAAGAAAACTGTTGCAGTAAACTTTGCCCAGTAGCCATGTGACCGATCCTTGTGTCAAATGTCGATCGTGAAGGTCACCATGCAATGAGCGCATGGACTCGATTCACGCTCGCGACTGGAAGGCAATCTGTTGCACGTTTCTCGACGCCATCATTTGCGTCCCCCCGTGCGAGCCGTCAGATGACCGCCCAGTCCTTACGATTCAGAAAGTGGTAAAGAACAGCCAATTCATGCCGCCACGTGCACCGAGTGCATCGAAGCGATCTCTTCAAGAACCTTTGACTTCGAGGTCAATCAGTTCCCAACGCCGTCACCATTCGTTCAACGTTCGACCCGTCTTTCGTGTCCAATCATTTCCTCGTTTCGGATTTGATGTCGGATTCCCGCTTGACGAACATAAGGAATTATCACAGCCAGACGCGTTCCGGCAAGACCAATGTTCGTTTAGTCGTTATTCTTTCGATATGCTGACTTCGGTTTTTGGAATAGGACAGGGATCGAATCGGTCATTTGACCAACGATTTCACGGCAATAAAAAAGTAGCATATGAGCTGGCGAAACGTTATTCTCATTTTTCGACGCGAAGTTCTTGATCAATTACGAGACCGGCGAACATTATTCATGGTTGCCGTGTTGCCGATGTTGTTGTACCCATTGATGGGTGTCGGCACGGCTCAAATGACGGCCTTGTTTACAGAGCAGGCTCGAACGGTTGTGATCCTGGGGGCAGCTGATCTGCCTCCCCCATCTCTACTTGACGGACATCGTTTTGCCACGAAATGGTTTCGTTCACCGGCAGACGCAGAAAAGCTGATTGTCCTTGCGGATCTTGTTGAACCCGAAGATCAGTCACCGGCGGATTTGGACCGTCGCACAGCTGCAGAAGAACTGCTCATTGAGAATGCCAGGCAGCTTCGAGATCTTGTGCTCGAACGTCAGGGGCTGGAAGCCTCGATTACGGCAGCAAAGACCGCCGACACGGTAGCCGATGTTGCCGGTCGAGAAACGTCGCTTGCAACCTTGAATGCGAAGTTAGTCAAGAAATTTGAACAGAGTGGAATTCAAGTACTGGTCATTGTGCCGCCGGAATTTGGTCGGGATGTTGCCAGGCGACAAGCCGATCTGGTCCAGCGGCAGCCATGTGGCGAAATCACGAAAGATACTTCTCGTCCGCTGTTTGTGCAGAATAGTGCGGACGAAAAGTCATCCATCGCGTACCGTCGAGTGGCCGAGGTCATTCGAACTTGGGAACGTTCGATTCTGAAGGAGCAGCTTCGACAGAGTCAGCTACCCGAAAACCTGACGACCCCGATCAACGCTCAAGACCTGGACCTGGCTGACAGCGAAAATGTTTCAGCAAACGTCTGGTCCAAAGTGTTTCCCGCTTTGCTGGTGCTCATGTCGCTGACTGGCGCATTTTATCCTGCTGTCGATTTGTGTGCGGGAGAGAAAGAGCGGGGGACGATGGAAACGCTGCTCATCTGCCCGGCGACTCGAACTGAAATCGTGCTCGGCAAATTCTTCACAATTTTGCTATTCAGTATGACGACGGCGCTGCTGAATCTGCTCAGTGTCGGGATCACGGGAAAATACATGGCGTCGCTGACGCTGGGGCAGGCTTCATCGCGGCTGGGTGACCTGACGATGCCGCCATTTGTCTCGCTGGTCTGGGTGATCGTCATTCTTGTTCCACTGTCGACATTGTTCAGCGCCCTTTGCCTGGCTTTAGCGACATTTGCCCGAAGCAGTAAAGAGGGTCAGTATTATTTGTCACCTCTTCTCATTGCGTCGCTTGGTATGACAATGTTTTGCCTGTCGCCCGGTACCGAGATGCAGCCCTTTTATACGGTGTTTCCGGTGATCGGTCCCGGCCTGTTGCTGAAGGGTTTGTTGAAAGCGAACGGTCCCGATACGGCGATGTATGCTTATGTGATTCCGGTTCTGTTGACATCGATTGGTTACAGCTTGCTCGCGCTCTGGTGGGCGGTTGAGCAATTCAACAGTGAAGAGGTTTTGTTTTGTGAATCCGAGCAGGTGGACTTGCGACTTTGGGTCAAACACCTGTTCCGCGACAAGGGGCCGTTGCCGACATTTGCCGAAGGATTATTCTGTTTTTTGCTGATGATTCTGTTGCAGTTCGCATCCTGGAAGCCAATCCAGGCGGCGATTCAGCATACGCCGAAGTCGGAGCAGGGGCCGCTTCAGATCAAGTTATTGATCCTACAGCAAGTCCTGTTGATGGCTGGGCCAGCGGTATTAATGGGCGTTTTTCTGACCTCCAGTCGGCGTCGGACGTTTTCGTTACGTTGGCCGGGTCTGCAACGTCTTTTGTTTGCAGCCTTATTGCCATTTGCGCTGCAACCTCTGGTATTCGAATTGTTAGTCCGCCTGCAATGGTTTTTCCCTCCTGCACCTCAGGGGGTCGTTGAGCTGATGCAGCAGTTGAAAACGACGAATCTCTGGGTGGCGATTCTGGCCTTCGCAGTGACTCCTGCGATCTGTGAAGAACTCGCTTTCCGAGGTTTTTTATTGTCAGGTTTTCGTCAGTCGGGGCGAGTGACTCTTGCGGTCCTGTTGTCGAGTTTCATGTTTGGGATCATTCACATGATTCCGCAGCAAGTCTTCAATGCGACGTTGCTTGGAATCGTGCTTGGGGCGATGTGCATTCGGTCAAGAAGTTTGTTTCCGGGCATGGCTTACCATTTCATTCATAATTCGCTTGGTGTACTTCACGACCGATTCGGAAGTTCTGTTCCTACTGATCAAGTCTGGAGTTATTTCTTTCGCCAGGAGGATGGTACGCTGCGATACCAGTCTGGATTACTCGGTTTGTTGTTACTGGTTGCGATCGGATTGCTTTACGGTCTATTGCGACCAACGATAAATCCCAGCGGTCCAGATGCTCTTGATCGGGTATCCGGCTCGATTGGACTTTCGAAGGTAGGTGACGATGCAGATTCCTGAAAGCAATCGTCCGAAGGAATTCAACAGCAAGTGTCACATCTGCGAGCGTCATTTCACGTGTGACATTACCAACGGATGCGCGAGTTGCTGGTGTATGACCTTGCCTGCAGTGTTGCCGGTCAGCGAGGACACAAAATGTCTTTGCCAGGAATGTCTGGAAAAAATCATTGGCCGATCTGAGCTTCGCTGCGAAGTTGTCGTGCCCGCGCCCGAAGTTCTTCGTCGGGGATGATTTGCCTGGGCTGCAGTTCAAAATTGAAAACTCGTCGATCCGTAACGCGTTTCGGTGAAAAGTTATCGGCGAAGAATTCGATCACGGGCCACTGGTACCATGGTGCAGGGGTCGTGACCATCTCTGTCTTCGTTTCATAGCCCTCTTTGATCAACGTCACTTGTCGAGTGCCGTACCAGATGAAATCGGCCGAAGCGGGTGTGTAACCGATTTCTCGTCCGTCGAGTAGCGTCATGGCACCAGGGGGATTGGAAACGATTGTCATCCGACGACTCACGCAACCGACGGACAAAGACGACAGGACTGCCAGCACGACCAGAAGGCCATGTCGAAGCCAGACCCGACTTGATTGCCGCGACTGCACGTGACTCGTGATGAGCTGACCCAAATGAGACTCCTTAAGAATTCGTCGAAGGGACGGGGAGTATAGAATCCGATGCAAAACGGGCCAAGATCAGTTGCAAGTGAATGCTGTTTAACGGTTTCAGGCGATTTGTGTGATTGTAGAAAAGCAGAGAAGTTGGTTTTGAGTTTGGGGCTTTCCTCGTTTACCGTCGTTTTTTGTTATACTGAAAGGCGATCTCACAATGGCTCGCCAGCCATCCCAGCCAGTGGGTCGATTTTAGTGAAAGGGCTCAATCATGGACTTTTGGACGCAATTGAAACGCTGGTGTTTTGATTCGAAAATTTGTAAGCGGGGACGACGAGTCCGATCGTATTTCTCAAACCGACCAGGAGCGGTTTCCATTGAACGATTGGAAAAACGGATCGCTCTAACGAACGTTACGGCCTACGAAGAATATTTTCTGGCGTTAATCAATCGCGCTCGACAAGATCCGGTTGCCGAAGCGACTCGGTTAGGGACGACGCTGAACGAAGGCCTGCCCGCTGGAACATTGGCTCCGGGTGCTCGTCAGCCGTTGGCTCTCAATGACAATCTGCAAGCATCAATCGAAGGTCATATCGCTGACGAACTGGCCAATAACTATTTTTCCCACACAGGCTCGGACGGTTCCACGCCGGTTCAGCGAATTAATGCCTCTGGTTACACCGGGTGGACGACCGTTGGCGAGAATCTGGCGCTTCAATACACATCGGGTGCCATCAATCTGCTTCAGTTCGTCACTGACGAGTATCAGAATCTATTTCTCGATACGACCGAAGTCGATCGTGGCCATCGCGTGAATATGGTTAACGGCAGTTTCTCGGAAGTGGGCTCGGCTGTTCAATCGGGAAAATACACTGGCTTTAATGCGGTTCAAACTGGCAACGATTTTGGAACGAGGCCCGGCAATTCGATCTTGACCGGAATTGCCTATACCGATTCTGTCAGCGCCAACAACTTCTATGACGTTGGAGAAGGGATTGGTGGAGTTTCCGTCGACATTACCGGTGCAGGAACTTACCACACAACAGCCAATTCTGCCGGCGGTTACCAGATTGCACTTCCTGCTGGAACTTACACCGTCACGTTTTCGGGGACAGGAATCAGCTCACCGATTTCCAAGAATTTCACGATCGGATCACAAAACGTTGAAGTCGACGCGAACACGCGAACAAACGTCCCGCCCGTTCTCTACGGGATCGAATCGACTCCGCTGAGTGCCATCGGTGCGTTATCGACACCCGTGACCTCAACACTTGCCGTCTTTGACAAGAATTTGAATAACTGGACTTCAGCCACGATTTCGATTACGGGTAATTACCAGAGCAACCAGGATGTGCTCACCTTTTCGAACACCGCCACCATCACCGGGTCGTGGAATTCGACAACGGGAACATTGACACTGACCGGAACCGATTCGGTTTCGAATTATCGCGTTGCATTGCGCAATGTCATGTACCACAATACCAGTGCCTCACCGAACATGGCATTAACCCGGACGATCTGCTTTCAAGCGAACAATGGTCAACAGCTTTCCAATATCGTGACTCGCAACCTGACCGATCGGGCAGGTGCGACGCCGGCTATCTCGGGATTCACTTTACCACTGACCTACGTGGAAAAGGGGGCTGCAATCACGATCGCTCCGAGTATCGTTGTTACTCATCCCGACGGACTGAATATCGCCAGTGCGACGGTCTCGTTTGTGAACTGGCAGAGTGGTGACCGTCTTGAGTTTTCGAACACGTACGCATTGCAGCATACGTTTAGCGAAGACCTTGTCGCGGGTATGGCGGTCTTAACTTTGACAGGAGTCAACACCGCTGCACACTACCAGACGGAGCTCAGTTCCGTTGTCTTCTGGTGCGTGGCAGGTAATCCCGTAACTTGGTTGCAACAAGTCGCCATGTTTAGCGTGACAGACATACTTTCACACAGCGCCTCGGGTTCTCAAAGCATTCGCATAAATCCCATCGCGAACAGTGTTCCGCCGACGGTCACCGGGGTCGGCAGTACGGTGACATACTTTCAAAATGCCGCTCCACTGACCGTCGCTCCAAACCTGGTTGTTACGCAACCGACCGGTTTGAACATCTATAGCGCAACGGTCTCGTTCGCAAACTGGCAGGCGGGAGATCGTCTTGATTTTTATAACAGCTATGCGTTTCAGCATACGTTTGTCGAAGATCTTGTCGGGCACACTGCCGTGTTGACTCTGACAGGGTTTGATACGGTGGCTCACTTTCAGACGGTCCTTCGATCAATCGTATTTTACGCCGTTGCCGGGGTCGTGAATCCAGCCACTCGAGCGGCAACGTTCACTGTAAACGACATTTATGCAAACAGCGGGTCCGGAACTCAAAATGTCTCGGTCAGTGGAATCGACGCCCCTCCTCTTGTGCAGGTAAATGACTCCACAGCCTTGACATACAAAGTGAACAGTCCTGCGATCGCAATTTTTGGCAATGCACTGGTTAGTGACCCTGACAGTAATAACCTTACGAGTCTGACCATCCAGATCACATCTGGTTACCAAAATAATTCGAGCGGACACGATTTGCTCTCTTTCACGAATCAATACGGGATCGTCGGTTCATTCAATGCAGCCACAGGGACGCTGACATTCACGGGGACAAGTTACGTAGGGTTTTATCGTGAGGTTCTGCGATTGGTGACGTTTAGCACGTCAGGATCAGCGGTCAGTACGGCGACTCGAACATTTACCGTCATCGCGACCGACGATTTTGTTCCGACTCCGAAGTCGAGTAATCCAGTTACCCGTAATGTCACAGTGACACCTTAGTCGGTTATGCTTCTCCAGCGTTCGCGAGAACAAGTAAAGTTCTCGTCTGAAATTCGTATTTTAAAAACGGCCCAGGGATTCTGAAGAATTCCCTGCGTTGTTGCACTGTGTTGGATCGTTCATGAAGCTCAAGAGTTTGCCGGAAGACTTTGAAGTCGAGGAACTTAGCGATTTCTCGATGGATGGTGGCCCGTTCGCCGTCTACTTACTGACGAAGCGTTCGCTCGGGACCCCCGAGGCGATCACTGCGATTTCCAGCCGATGGAACTTTCCACGTCGTGTCATTGGTTATGGAGGCTTGAAAGACAAGCACGCCATCACTCGCCAGTGGGTGACGATTCAACGGGGACCAAGACGAGATTTCCGTGAAGAGAGTCTTTCACTCACCTATCAGGGGCAGGCAAATCGGCCGTTTGGGCCGCAGGATATCGTGGCCAACCGGTTTCATATTGTTTTGAGAAACCTGACGGAAGAGGCCGTGCAGCAAATCTTGAGCGTCCGCGAGCCATTGGCAAATTTTGGCATTCCCAATTTTTATGATGATCAGCGGTTCGGCTCGCTTGGCGAATCGGGCGAATTCATCGGTCGACCCTGGTGCCTTGGAAACTACGAACGGGCTTTGTGGTTGGCGATCGCCGAACCGAATTCTCATGATCGACCCAACGACCGGGACGAAAAAGAGATCATTCGCCGACTGTGGGGTGACTGGGTTGCCTGCAAGAACACTTTGCGAAAGTCATCCAGTCGTAGCATTATCACGTATCTCGTCGATCATCCGGAACGATTTCGTGAGGCTTTCGCCTTGCAGCGACAAGACATGCGAAGTCTGTGGCTGGCTGCTTATCAAAGCGATCTCTGGAATCGTTGTCTCGCTGCGACGTTGAACGAATCGATCGACGCGAGCCGTCTTTTTTCAGTCCAGCTTGCGACGGCACAAGTTCCCTTCTTCACGGACTTGAACGACGTCGAAGTGAAAAATCTGAGCGAATTGAGTTTGCCTCTTCCCTCGGCACGCCTGCACCTGGATGCAGGGCCATTGCTGGACCTTTACGAAAAGGTTCTGGGCGAACAGGGGCTGTCATTACGCGAGTTGCGTGTGAAATACCCGCGAGACAGTTTCTTTTCAAAAGGTGAGCGTCTGGCGATCGTAAAGCCGGGTAACCTCAAGATGACTCGTACCGGTGAAGATGATCTCAACACCGGTCGTCATCGAATGGCTCTGGAATTCGTTCTGCCTCGCGGCTCGTATGCCACGATACTTATCAAGCGACTAACGCTGTCTCCGGAATAATCCGCAGAGTTAATGCGGGCTGGCTGGTACGGAATTGGGCCGATCTTGTTTCAATAGCTTTTCCAATTGGTCGATCAGGCCCGGTTCGAGCACATGTTCGATCATGTCCGCCTCTCGATCAACCCGACTTGGGGCAACGTCGGCAAAGTGAATCAGGTACAGCTCCCACAAACGATGGTTTCGCACGGCACGAGCAGCCAGTCGCGTTCCGGCATCGGTCAAACGCAATTGTCCGCTCGAGTCTTGTCTCAGCCAGCCTTCGAGGATCGCAGAACGCAAAAGTTCAGCAACTCGTCCCGGTGACCAGCCTCGGGCGGCGACAATCGACTCTTGTTTAATCGGGTATGCAGTCAGGTCGGGCATTTGATGAACAGTCTGATTGCCGTCAAATTTGTCCGGCGATAATGTCTGTTCTAACTCTTCATAACAGGCCCGCAGCAGATCGAGTTGTCCTTTTCGGCGGCTTGCGGTGCGCTGTCGCCACAGTTGCCAGAACGTTCCTCGAACGGTTCCGAATAACAGGCTGAAACCGAAGGCAATCGATCCAATCAGGACAATAATCGGCCCGGCTGCAAGTTGTGTGATCGTCGCGCTGAGCAGGACACCTATCGACGAGCTTGCGCCACCGATGACCCCGGCAATCAATACCATCGGTTTAAGTCGATTGCTCCAGAATCTCGCTGCCGTCGGTGGAATAATCAGCAATGCCACGACCAGCAACAAGCCAACGCTTTGCATGCCGATCACTGTCACACCCACGACGAGTCCCGTCAGTAACAGGTCGAGTTGTTTCACGGGCCAACCGAGCGCAGCGGCGTATTCTTCGTCAAAGCAAAGGACTGCAAATTCCTTGAACAGAACAAAACAGACAAGCAGAACAATCGCACTGGCCGTTGCAATCAACGTCACATCCATCGCAGTCATTGCCGCCGCTTTACCGAAAATAAAGTCGCCTAGACCGGCCGCGCTTCCCGTTTTCATGCCTTGAATGATCGTCAACAATACGATTCCCGCTCCGAAAAACAGGCTAAGAACGATCCCGAGTGCTGCATCCTCTTTAATCAGTCGGGTCCGCTGAATCAAATTCGTAACGATGACGCCGCACGCGGCTGACGCGGATGCACCCGCAAGCAACCAGGGAAGCGATTTTCCAGCTCCAGGTGATACCGCTTCGACGGCCAGATATGCGATACCAATTCCCGGAAGTGCTGCATGGCTGGCAACGTCTCCCACCAGGGGTTTTTTTCGCAAGAGCATAAACGCTCCGACGATCCCACTGCACATTCCGAGCAGCAGCGTCCCCAGCAGAACGATCCGTGTATTGTATGCCATCATCGGTGCGCGAGCGGGTTCGGTCGGATCAAAAACCCCTATGATCCATGCCAGTTTAAGAATTTCGTTTTGTTGTAGCAGCCGTGTCAGCATCGTTGTCCTTTTTCCAACCCCAACGACTTATTGGTTATCATTCTAACTGGAAAATCGATGAAATAACGTGTGGAAAGAGAGGATTCACGTTTTTTTACAGGGAACGGGCTTTGTCTCAGAGCAGGGTCTGAACATCGGTGTCGACCCCAGTCCCCAGTGCGTTCGATGTCCGAGATTGCTCCTCTTGATAAGAGTCGCCTGAAAAAGGAAGTTGGTTTGAAAATTTTTGATGAATTTTCGACACTTGACTTCACATCGTGCAACTCACATGATCAATCAAACCAGAGTACAATGTGATTTCGTGGGCTCGACCCGCGATGAATTTTAGCGATCGATTTCGGACAGGAAACGGACTATGGCACCCAGTCAACGATTGGATCTTGAAGAAGTTGGTGATGTGACAGTTGCCAAATTTGTCGACAAGAAAATTCTGGATGAAGCGAACATTCAGGTAATTGGCAGTAACCTCTTCGCGCTGATCGACGAGGACGGACGTCGTAAGATTGTTCTCGATTTCAGCCTCGTCGAATACTTGTCTAGTGCCGCCCTCGGCAAATTGATTACGTTGGATAAGAAGGCGAAAGCCGCCAAATCGAAATTGCGACTTTGTTGTATCAGGCCAGATATTTACGAAGTATTTGAGATCACTCGGCTGAACAAGATCTTTGATATTAAAGCGACACAAGAAGAAGCTCTCCAAGGGTTTTAAGACGTGAAGCCACCCAGCGATCAGTTCGAGGTTGTGATTCAAAGCGATTACGAATCCGGGCAAGCGGTCGTTGAGCGGATCATGGCCGAGGTCGCGCAAGCCGGATTTTCATCGCGAGATGAATTCGGGATCCGCCTTTCCGTCGACGAAGCGGTGACAAACGCCATCAAACATGGAAATAAGCTGAGTCCCGAAAAAACTGTTCGAATCGATTTTCAGCGAACTCCTGACGGAGTTCGAATTGAGATCGAGGATCAGGGGGCTGGTTTTCGCCCGGAAGAGGTCCCCGATTGCACCAAAGATGAGAATCTCGAAATTCCTACTGGACGCGGACTGATGTTGATGCGTGAGTTTATGACTCGGATCGAATTCAGTCCTAAGGGAAATCGGGTTCTGCTTGAAAAATTGCATCAACGCTGAATCGAACGTCATCGTTTCGTGAAAAGAAGATGGCCAAACGTGTTCGGACGACCCGTCGACTGGAAGTCTGGCTAAAAGACACCTCGGTGGCGTTGTTTGTGCTGAATGCCAATCGACGCCTGGTGTTCTTCAACGCGGGTTGCCAGCAATTGACCGGATGGACCCCGCCCGATGTGCTTGGTCAGGTCTGCGAGTTTGTGACAGAGGCCGACTCGAAAACAACAGCGGCCCTCCTGGCTTCATTGACCCCACCTTCCAGTGTCTGGCAAGGCAATACCGTGACGGTCCCTGCGATTATTGCTCATCGCGAGCGTGATCCTGTCGCCAGTCACATTCACTTCTTTCCTTTGACCGATGTTGATCATAAGGTTCAAGCGGCACTCGGCGTGATTCAACCTCCGTCTGCAATCGCAATTTCTGCTGGCGTTTCGATTTCGCAGCGGTTGCATATCGAACTTGCAGCGTTGCGAGTATCCGTACGGCAGCAGATTGGCGAAGGTTTGCTTGTCGGCCGCAGTCCCGGAATGCGGCGAGTTTTTGAGCAACTGAGATTGGCACAACAATCATCTGTTCCCGTACTTTTCCTGGGCGAAGTCGGGACCGGGCGCGAACAACTGGGGCGCCTGATCCATGACGCCAGTGATCGAGGGCGAACATCATTTGTGCCGCTGGATTGCCGCAGGTTGACCTCACAGCATCTGGAATCAACGTTCAACAGAATTCTGGAATCGAGTCAGGCTGGCGACTTTCAACCCGGAACAATCTATCTCAATCACGTCGAAACATTGCCAAGAGACCTGCAGCGACTTGTGCTGAATGTGATCGAGTTAAAACGCGCGGCAAGCCCACGAGTCATGGCGGCTGCGCTGAATCCGTTAGACCGGTTAGTTGAATCGGATGAATTTCTGAACGAACTTCATTACGCGCTGACCACAATCGTTATTTCAGTCCCCTCGCTCCGAAGTCGTCCCGAGGATCTTGAACCCTTGGCTCAGTTTTTCCTGGAAGAATTCAATCGAGGCGAATCGCATCAGATCACCGGCTTTCACAATGATGTCTGGCAACAGTTTCGTCGGTATAACTGGCCGGGTAACGTCGGTGAACTGAGAGCCGTTGTTGCAGAATCGCGACAGGTTTGCACGGGGCCGGATATTGAAACGAATCATCTTCCGTTTCGGTTCCGCACAGGGGTCAGCGGGCAGACGATCGGCCCAAAAGTGCGAAAACGTTCAGAGAACCTCGATCCGTTACTGCTGCGAGTCGAACGGGAGCAAATCGAATTAGCTCTGGCGGAAGCTCGTCATAATAAGGCCAGGGCGGCGGAGTTATTGGGAATTACCCGGCCGAGGCTTTACCGAAGGATGGAAGTGCTTGGGATTATCGACAATGATTCGGGCGAGATTGACGAGCCGCGACAATCCGTTGATTCAACAGATGATGGCGTATGATTGTGTGTGACAACCTTCCTCGGTCGATGACGGATTGAATAAGTCCCTGTTTCCAGAAGAAAAACAACATGGCCACACTTGGTGTTAATATCGATCACGTTGCAACCGTCCGTCAGGCTCGAAAAACGATTGAGCCTGATCCTGTCTGGGCTGCTGCACTGGCAGAACTCGGCGGAGCCGACGTGATTACCGTTCATCTGCGGGAAGATCGTCGACACATTCAGGATCGTGATGTCCGGGTTCTGAAACAGACCGTGCAGGTCAAGTTGAATCTCGAAATGGCGGCGGAGCAAAGCATCACCGATTTTGCACTGGAAGTTATGCCCCAACAGGTGACGTTGGTCCCTGAAAAACGGCAAGAGGTTACGACCGAAGGGGGCCTGGACGTTGTGGGCAATCTCGATCGCGTACGCCGCTGTGTCGATCAATTACACGCGAAAGGAATTATTGTCAGCCTGTTCATTGATCCGGCAGAGAATCAGATTGAAGTAACAAAGAAACTTGGTTGTGCGGCGGTCGAATTACATACCGGCAAGTATGCCGATGCGCTGACGCCTGTCATTCAGGCTCAGGAATTGGATCAGTTACGACGAGCAGGTGGTTTCGCTCGGGAATGCGGCATGCATCTCCATTTCGGCCACGGTCTGACCTACCGGAATGTTCAGCCCGTCGCAGCGATCGTCGGTGCGGAAGAGCTGAATATCGGGCATAGCATAGTTGCGCGAGCCATCATGGTCGGCATTACCCAAGCCGTCCGTGAGATGCGGGAATTGATCGTCACTGCAAAGTTGTAGGAATACGTGTCAAAAATGTGCCACTGCATCGGAGTCTTCTCCGACGCAGTGTCTTCGCCCGGTAGGTTCGCAATTGAAAGACACTGAATGGCCGAAGACGGTCATTCAGAGGCACAAGATTTCGTTCGAACCCATGTTTTCCACATTTGCCGCGGTAATGCAGCACTACTGCGGCGAAATCTGCATTTCGCTGTTGTATTGTTCGTAGTAATCGTTGATCTCACCGTCGACGTCGAAGATGTGTGCAACCAGTGCGGCTCGTGCCCACATGCCGTTTCGTGCCTGTCGGAAGTAAAATGCACGTTCGTCATCGTCGATTGCCGGTGGGATTTCACCGAACTCTTTGTCGCGTGGAAATGGATGCAGGATGGCCGCGTACGGTTTCATTCGCGCGACACGTGGTTTATTCAGTTTGAAGTGCGAGAAATCCAGTTCATTCAGTTCGGCTTCTTCGGCACCGGAATTGTGCTCACGCTGAATTCGGGTCATGTACAGGGCGTCGAGTTGCTCAATGACCGGCTTGCCGTCAAGCGGATCTTCGAGCGAATGACACTCGCGAACATCAACCCTCGCGTCGATCAATTTGTCTTTCAAGTCGCGGGGCAGGGCCAGGGTCGGGTGTGGCGGAGAAATAAATACCAATCGAACTTGTTCGTGCAGAGCAAGTAATTGAGCCAGCGAGCGAACCGTTCGACCACGCCGGATATCACCACAAAACCCAATTGTTTTCCCTGAAATTCCTTTGCGTAGTCCGGGAAATTGCTCTCGCAATTCGTCATAGCGAGTCCATTGGCGTGAATCCTTCGCGTGCGTGAAACTGAAGGCTCGCTGGATCGTGTAAATGTCGAGTAGTGCCTGCGTCGGATGTTCGTCTGACCCCGCGCCCGCATTCATAATCGGAACACTGCGGCGTTGACTGTCCGCCAGCGTATTCATCATGTAGCCACAACATTCCGCAAATTTCGGAATGTGACTGCGCATGATCACCAGGTCGAAATAACTGCTGAACATTCGAATTGAATCGAATGGCGATTCCCCCTTGGCTTCCGATGAAACCGACAGATCGCGGACTTCGTTACAGGTCATCCCCAGGATCTGGCACGCAGCGGCGAACGACATGAACGTTCTCGTCGAAGGCTGCGTGAAATAAAGCATTGCACGCTTGTGCGACAGCAGAGTATTGAGATACCGGTGCCCCTCTTTCGACTTGGCCAGCAGCCGGATCTTGTCAGCCAGTCGGCAAAGCTTATCGAGCAGAGGTCGAGTAAATTGTCCCGAGAATATCAGGTGTTTCAGGCGATCACCCGACGAGAAATCGGGGGCTTTGACCTTGATCGATCGATCAAGGCGACTTTCATAATCCGCAAAACTGAGTTCATCGGCCATTCGGACTCTCAATTGTGGTCGTAACAGAAAGGGAGGTCATTTTCCCTATTCTATCCCAAGCAGAAAAGTCCGCAATGAGTTTCAAATTTCGTGAATCGGCATTGGTGGATTTTCTTTTTTTCCGTCAAATCACCTCGAAACGGAGACTCTCGCGAGGCTTTTCCTCAGACCAAAGTAGCCCTCTCGCTCAGCGAGAGGATAGCCGAATTGCAGCAAACCTCGACTGGCGCTTGAATGCGCTGATGTATCACTCGGTAAATGGCAATTCGGCTTTCTACTCGCGCAGCGAGAAGGCGACTCTTGCGGAAATTCTGAAACTTGACTCATTGAGTCAAGTTTCGGACCCGAAGAAGTCTATTGAGCAATTGGACCAATCATCGGCAGGAGCCTCGCCCTCCCATTGATGTGGGTGAAGCCAGGATTGGGTTTTTCATTTATTTCGAGTTTATCATCGATCAAGTCTTTAAATCCCTTAAGATTGGCTGAATTCCCATCTGGGTCTTGAACTGGTGTCCCCCATACCTTGATAATTGTCTTGCGGCGTGTTCTCACGCCGGTGTAGATTACAGACAGATTGTCATCGGATCCTTTGGAATCAGTTCCTGCGACAGGTGCAACGTGGCACTGACAGACCGTGACCGCAATCTTCTCGAACGCTGCCTCAGCCGTGATGGCAGTGCGTGGCGCGAGTTCGTTGATCGATTTGCCGGTCTGTTTATCCATGTGATCAACCACACTTCTGAGGCACGAAGTGTCGAGTTGGGGCCAAGCGACGTTGACGATCTGTGTGCCGAGATCTTTCTGGCGATCCTGGCGGACGATTTTGGGGTTCTCAGACGTTTTAAAGGCGAAAGCGCTCTGGCTACATATCTCGCGGTGATTTCGCGTCGGATTGTTGTACGGGAAATCATCTCGCGACGAATGGCCGAAGCGTTCGGGCACGTCAAATCGCATAACGCTAACCTGGAAATGGCGCGAGCCGATATCAGCGAAATCACTCGCATCGAAAATCAGGAACTGGTTGAACGAATGCTGGAAGGCCTTTCCGAGACGGATGCCACTGCAATCCGGCAGTTTCATCTTGAAGGCCGATCCTACCGCGAAATCAGCGAAAACACTGGAATCCCAGAAAACTCGATCGGCCCCACGCTGTCACGCGCCCGGGAAAAGCTGCGCCAAAGCCTGTCAGCCAGTTTTGGGTAGGTCGTTTTCCTGAGCAGCCGGTTCGTCATAGGACTTATGGGACGTATAGGACCTATGGGACAGGATTTTGGTTCCTCCGGTGATTTGGTCGAATAAGTCCCAATCGTCCCATTCATTCGAATCGCCAAACCGCCCACTTACTTCGCCCATTCAACCGCCAGTTGTACCAGCACTTCACTTGCTGCCTGCATTTCTTCGACGCTGGTCCATTCCAATGGCGAATGAGGATTGTGTTCACCTGTCGACAGGTTTGGGGTTGGCAGGCCTTTCGCCGTCAAAAGCGAACCGTCCGTTCCCCCGCGAATGATTGTCAATTTCGGTTCGCGGCCAAGGGATTTATAGGCATCGACCGCTTTGGTCATCGCTCGGGGCTCTTTGGCGAGACCTTCTCGCATGTTGCGATACTGCGGGCGGACTTCGACGAGAATCTGGGCTCGCGGATGTTCGGCCCGCAGAGTGGCAGCAATGGACTCGAGCAATGCCGATTGAGCGGCAAGTTCGGTCGTTTCGAAATCGCGAAGAATCAACCGGGCCGATGCTTCGGCAACGCCCCCTTCGATGTGATACGGGTGAATAAACCCATCGCGGCCGTCAGTCGTTTCCGGACTCAGCCGAGCGGTCGGTAATCGCGACAGGAATGTGCTGAGAATTCGAATGGAATTCACCATCGCCCCTTTCCCCACCGAAGGATGCGTATTGATCCCTTTGACAGTCACCTTGGCCCCGTCGGCAGAAAAGGTTTCTGAATCGACTTCATCCCGTCCACCCCCGTCCAGCGTGTATGCAACGTGAGCACCGAGTTTCGACAGATCGAGCTTATCCGTTCCACGACCAATCTCTTCGTCACACGTGAAACAGAGCCTGACGACACCATGCTTCAGTTCCTTGCCACGTCGTACCAATTCTGCCGCTGCCGACATGATTGCCGCCACACCCGATTTGTCGTCCGCACCAAGCAAAGTCGTCCCATCGGAAGTGACTAATGTGTTCCCGAGACATTTGTTGAGATCCGGGTTTTCCGCCACGCGGATCACTTTGGATGGATCACCGGGCAATACCAGATCGCCGCCCTGATAATTCGCGTGAACAATCGGATTAACGTTTGTTGATGAATATTCTGGAGAAGTGTCAACATGTGCCACGTAGGCAATCACGGGGACCGGCTGGGGCACCGTGGCAGGAACCGACGCCATCACGATCCCGAATTCATCGCAGGTAACGTCCGAAAGCCCGATCAAACGACACTCATCGGCCAACAGGCGACTGAGCGTAAGTTGTTTGGCAGTACTGGGCGAAGTGGTGCTGGTTTCGTCCGCTTGAGTGTCGATCCGAACGTAACGAAGAAAGCGGTCGAGCAAAGTATCCATGCAAAAACCTTCCAGTTAAGTCTGAATATACCGGGTGAAGTCCAATTATTGTGATAGCAGAACGGTTTGCGGTCGATTTTGGAAGGGTCGGAAACTTGACGACAGCACTTGGCGTGATAGAATCGCCCTCCCTTCTGCTCTGGCAGTTGGTGTGGCCTACAGTGCGAGGGGTCGTAGCTCAATTGGTTAGAGTACCGGACTGTCGATCCGGTGGTTGCGGGTTCGAGCCCCGTCGACCTCGCTGAAATTAGCCTTGTTCACAATCACTGTGGGCAAGGCTTTTTTGCTTTTGGTGGGGTTGTGTGGGTTGAAACCGCTCCTGGCGTTTAAGGCCCACAGAGAGCCGACCCGATGTCAGTCCAGCGGCAAGCTCGCCTTCGAGCACCGCCCCGGGAAATCGTTTTCGATTTTCCTGCCAGCCCATAGAACAAAACAGGCGACCGTTTCCAGTCGCCTGTTTCAATGCTCAATTGATCGATCTGCTCAAGTGGCTAAGCGCTTGCTCGCGTCCGTCGTCGGGAGGCACCGATCGCCAAACCGATTCCACCAAGACTCAACAGGGCGAACGACGAGGGTTCGGGTACGGTCGCCGTCTGGCTGAAGAATTGCACTTCCGCCGATCGAGGGGAGTGATTGACCAGGGCACCGGCATCAAGGACCTGCCAGTAGCGATGTGCATTCCCAACAACATTGAAGCTGACGGAATACCATCCCGCGTAGTCACTTCTCGTCGAATTATCGTCGTTGACTCCGCCACCAACGCTTGTGTCGTAAGTAAAGTTCGTTTCATGAGTGAACGTCGTGCCGTTATCGGAGGAAAGTATTTCCCAGGTCGCACCCCGTTCGCCGCCCGCGTAAACGCTCCAGACACGGAAGGTGTCGACGGCCTCAGCAGTCAGAAAATCGACTGTGAAATTGTCGCCGTTGTACCAGATCCACCCGACATCAGAAGCATTATTGGAGAATCCGTAGGGGGGGTGGACTTCCACCCAACGCGTCGCCGGTAAATGACGCAGATGTACCTGAAAATTGCGACGGCGTCACAGCGATAAGGCTTGCGTTAGTTGTACCCTCCAACAACGTCGTAGCGACGACGACAGCACAGGTTAATAGCAATTGACTAATAAGTCGCCGCATTAAGTTTTCCTTATTAATTGAAACATCTCCCAAAACTGTGCGGCGTTTTTAGATTAACGTAAGGACATTTCCCTCGCTTCGCGGCACGTATTCATCGGAAGAAGGCTAGGCGTTCATTCGTCGAAAGTAAAGCAACTTCTGTCATGTCGGGGTATTCTGGTTTGACGACAGGTTTAAATTGCTATCCGTTACGCGCTGACGAGGCGAAGCCTGCCATGCACCGAGACAGACCAGGAGGGCACCCGCCAGTTCAAGTCCCGCGTTCGTTCGATTGCCAATAAGTGGCAAATGATAAAGTAGCGTATCGATCGGGTTGTACGATGCTGTGCGAATAGTAATAAGAGTTAGAAGAAAAACGGCAGCGGAGCAGGCAAGTCCACACTGCCGCCAGCGACGGCGCAGAACGAAGACACAGACGGCAAGACAGATCCCTCCTATCGCGGCTGACGCGGCCACGAACGCGACCTGAAACGTTCTTCGGTCGGATAACCATCCGCCGGTTTTTGCATAATTGCGCATCGAAATCGTGATCAGCGATTGCAGGTCGAGAAACTTGTTCAAGAACAAAACGAACATGAAAACCCCAAGCAAGTTCCAGAACGTTGGGGCGAATGAATCGGGTTTGCCGTCCGGGTTGAGTCGTTTCTGACGTCCCGCCTGGAAGCAAAGCCAGCATGCAAATAAGTGGGCTGCAGAGATCACCCAGATCCAGCGAGCACCGATCAAGGGTCGCCAGACAATGTCAGCAATTAAATAATCCATCGAAATCCGCGTCCACTTGTATCAAGTCGTGGTTTCAGAATGTTTGGTGATTGGTCGAGGTCCCCAGACTTTGACGATACTCCAGGCAATCAGTCCTGCCGCGATAACACCATAAAGCCACGGGGAAATCGCAGTTGAAATTCCCAGGATCGCTTCGGCATCGGACGGGAACGCCACGAAGTAGGCAAGAAAAGTCAGGGCCAGGATCACGATGTTTCGGGTGTTATTAGACATGATCAGCCTCCTTCTTCGATGAGTCCGTCGCCGGTGCGGACAGCAGGCTGACTGCGATACCACCCAGCACCAGTAGAAAACTGATCTTCTGCAACGCAGCGGTTGCGATTGCTGACGTAGGAATCCCAATTAATCCGTAACCGCAGGAAAGCATCATTAGCAGAATGCCCCACAACACATAAGTTCGTCCGTCGGGTCGGCCGGTATCGACCAGCCAGACCATAAACAGAAAAAACAGAGTGAACGAGATATAAGCGATCACGTGTTCCGGCTGCATTTGGAACATTGGCATTTGGGCAAGTAGCGGCATCAAGGACATGGCGAGTCTCCAGAGCAACAATGGTTTGACCGGCGTTAATCGCGATCGAGAATAAGACGCCATGCCTCGAACAGCAAGCGAACGCTTTGTCGGATCAACGATGGTTTGTGCCACTGCTTGATCGCCTTCGATCAAGCAGTGCTCTTTGTATTTCATCAACTTCGGAGAAGAAGCCACTGCTTCTCCGAAGACTCCGAAGCAGTGGCACAAGACTCTACGATCTACGGGAGCAAGCCTTCATCGCTTGACGAACCTGTGGCCAAATCGTCAGGCTTCGACGTAATTCTTATTCCACTTCTCGCTCAAAGGTCGCTTCGATGAAGATTCGTATCTCTGTTCTGGTCATGGCTATCGGCTTTGCGTTTTCTGCGACTTATGCCGATGACAACGCGAAGATTACCCACGCCTTCCTGACCACCGGCGGTGAAACCTATCTACAGGATGGGGATGGAAAAGTCCTCTGGTCGTTTCCCAAGTCGACTCGTGACGGATGGGTGTTACCTAATGGAAATCTGCTGCTCGCGGTTTCCAGGTCGAACGATGGCGGATCCGTCGTCGAAGTGACTCGCGAGGGGAAAACGGTGTTTGAGTTCAAGGGGACTCAGTCCGAAGTCAACACCGTGCAGGCATTGGAAAACGGAAACATCCTGCTGACCGAAGCGGGAGACAAACCTCGGTTATTGGAAGTGACTCGTGAAGGAAAGATCGCTGTCGAGGTTCCGATTCAGGCTCAAATCAAAGATCATCACCTGCAATCCCGCATGGCTCGAAAACTGTCTAATGGAAACTACCTGGTCCCACAATTGCTCGATAAAGTCGTTCGCGAATACCAGCCCGATGGTAAGATTGTCTGGGAAGTGGCCACGCCCAACTGGCCGTTTACAGCGATTCGCCTAGAAAACGGCAATACGTTGATCAACTGCACGATCGGCAATCTGACGATTGAAGTCGATAAGGATGGAAAGACTGTCTGGCAAGTCTCGAATGAAGATTTTCCCTCGAAGCCTTTCGACGACGCCTGTGGTGCTCAGCGTTTGCCGAATGGGAATACCGTCATCACCGCCTACCACGCCAAGCCGGGCCAGACGAAGTTGTTTGAAGTGACGCGAGATAAAAAAATCGTCTGGACCTATACCGACCAGCGCGGCGCAGGAATTCACTGCTTTCAGATTCTTGATACGAACGGAAAGCCGGTTGAAGGTCGTCCGTTGCGTTAATCCATTCCGACGTTATCTCTGTCTTCCAAGCAGGATCAGTTCGTCGCGGTGCAGAAAATCACGGTGCCGCGACAGCTCGGAAATATCGCCCCTTAATTCTTGCGGCAGTACGTTATGTTTGACGGCTGGAGTGATGACAAACGCGTGGGGGTGGCCGGAAAGGAAGTCCGATACCTCAGGCCAGGATTGTAAAACCGTCACCTTCTTACCTGCGTAGTAGACAACGGAAGGTTTAAAGTAACCGTACGTCCCGATCACAAAATCTTCCCCATTTGAAAATCGTTTCGCTTCGGCGATGAATTGCGGCGAGTCCTGGTAGCTTTTGATCCGAGCGGGAGCGATTCCGACAATCATTAACGCAAGTAAAGTTGCCGTGACCAGCAGTGTCTGTAGGACGCGAGTTCGTTTTTCCTGATCAAGAAATTTGGCGGCAACAAAAGCACCGGCGATCGGTATCAAACCGATCAGTCCGAACCATTGGTCGTTTACAAACAAGAGGAACGCCGTGATTGTGATGCCAATAACCATGAATGTGCCGGCGATCCATAATGCCCGGAGACAGAGATTGAACGAGTAGACGCCGATGTCCACTTCTTCTCGTTGCCAGTCGTAGAAATAACGAGCCAGAATCAATGCGACGGCTGGGTACATCGGCAGTAAATAGTTTGGCAACCGGGTGCTGACCAGTGAAAAGACGATGAACCAGACGACAACCCAGCAGGCCAGCAAACGGTCGCTGTCTCGCCATCGTGTACGATCTTCAAACCGTTGCCACATTTGATAAACGGCCACGGGCAAGAAGACCGACCACGGAAAGCAGCCGAAATGAATCGCGACCAGCTGGTAGAGTTGATAGAACGGAAACCCGGTATGGTTCTCTTTGGCAAATAACGCGCGTGACACATTGTGATCAAGGAAAAAGCCGCGTAACCATTCTCCGTTCGTCTTGAATCCTACAGCGAGATACCAGGGAAGGGCGATCGCTGCCACGATCCCCAAACCGATTAGTAATTGCATTCCTTGAACCGCTTCAATAATCGGTCGCGGGCGAAAAACTTGAGCGACCGTCAAGAACCATCGTCGCCACCAGCGACCTTCTGTGGACTTGATTGTTTCCCTTTCCAGATCCCGCTCTCGTCGTGTAATCAATAAAAACAGCAGGATGATGAAGCAGGGGAGGATCAGTCCTACCGGCCCTTTTGCCAGGACGGCCAGTCCCATGGCGGCAAATGTCGGTGCGGCGAATTTCCAGCTGGCTGGAACAAGCACGTCTGAAGGGAGCGGCAATGATTTTACACCGTCATCATTGGCTGCATCCAGATTCGTGTTGTCAGTGACTGCTTCTGCGACTGTAGGTTCCGTTGACGTGGTCTCTACCGGCAAAAAATCACCTTCACTGAAATTGCCGCCTCGTCGTCTCGCAACGACCCACACATAACTCGCAAAGCTGAGTGTGACGAAAAACACGAGCGACGAATCGGGAGTTACCGCCCGTCCGACAGCCGAGAATAAGAGGCACGTCGACAGAATCAGCCCTGCCAAAAACCCGATTTCGGCGGAATAAAGTTTTCGACCCAGGTGATACGTTAAAAGCGTTGTCCCCACCGCGAGCAGGGATGAAGCCAGTCGGGCGGAAAACTCAGAAATGCCAAACAGGCTGAACGAAGTCAACATGAACCAATAGGTCAAAATCGGTTTATCGGTTCGCAATGTTTCGTTAAACGTAGGGACAATCCAGTCAGCGCGACGGAACATCTCGGCACCGCACGTCGCGTTCTTGGTTTCGTCGTCGTTGAAAAGTGCATAGCTGCCGAGATTGGTGAAGAAGACCAATATCGCCACAACGGCCAGAATGGCCTGGTGGCGAAACAAAAGCTTTATGGTTTGGTTTTTCACGGGTGGTTCGTCCAAGTCTGGGAGTCACAAAAGGAAATCCGACCAACGCCGGAGGCAATTTGACGAAACCCCACTGCCCCCGTGGCAGTGGTTAACGGGCCGTTGCACCAGCACGAGCCACCATTCACCGATACGATGAAATAAAAATTCCTAGGGCAAAGGCCCGTTAACCACCGCCGCAGGGGCAGTGGGGTTTCGTTTTCGTCAAAATCAAAAATCGCATTCAGAATCATCATTCATTATGGTGTTCTCGACAATGGCCACTTTTTCTACGACATTTGATATCTTCTTGCTTAGTCCATCCAGCGAATGCTTTCTGATGTCAGGTGTGCGGTTCTAACTTTTTGGTGATGCATGCGAGTTCTTTCCGGTATTCAGCCCACGGGTCGATTTCATTGGGGCAATTATTTTGGTGCGATTCAGCAATACATTGCATTGCAGGGAAACGAGCAATCGTTTTACTTCATCGCCGACCTGCATGCACTGACAACGGTCCGTGATGCCAAAGTTTTGAAACAGAATGTCACGGATGCCGCTCTGGATTTGCTGGCACTGGGGCTGGACCCTGCTCGCGCGACGCTCTTTCGCCAGTCGGATGTTCCCGAAGTGACCGAACTGATGTGGTTGCTGCTGACGGTGACGCAGTTCAGCCTGCTTGAGAAATGCACGTCCTATAAAGACAAAGTTGCCAAGGGAATTGCCCCGGATGCGGGACTATTTACCTATCCCGTCCTGATGGCAGCGGACATTCTGCTGTACGACAGCGACGTCGTACCGGTTGGAGCCGACCAGATCCAGCACCTGGAAGTGACTCGCGATATCGCCCAGCGATTTAACAGCACCTATGGTGGTGAGATTCTCCACTTGCCGACGGCGCGCGTTCTCAAAGAAGGAGCCAAAGTGCCGGGGACGGATGGCGAAAAGATGTCCAAGAGCTATGGCAATACGATCGAGATCTTTGAGCCGGAAAAGTCCCTGAGAAAACGGATCATGTCGATCAAAACCGATTCGTTGCCAATGGAAGCCCCCAAGAATCCCGAAACGTGCTCGGTGTTTGCCCTTTATCAGCTCTTCGCCACGCCTGAGCAACAGGCGGAGTTGGCCGATCGGTATCGAGCGGGTGGAATGGGCTACGGCGAGGCCAAACAGGCGGTCTTCGACGCATCCATGTCCTATTTCAATGCGGCTAGAACCAAACGAGCAGAACTGGTGGCAGACCCCGCTTACGTTGAAGCCGTCTTGCAAGAAGGGGCAAAAAAGGCAAGAAAAAAAGGCCAGGAAGTCCTCAAGCGAGTCAGACAGGCATGTGGGTTAGGTCATGCGGCAGAATCTTCGTTTAACACGTAGCCTTCGGCGCAGTCGGATCGGCGTTCAGCCAAACTCTTTGACCGTTGCCCCGGATCGGCCCTTTCGCAATCCTCCAACGAGAAATGACGCCTCGGTTGACGGCAAATCTGCCGCTCTGCTCCCGCTTCGCTTCGAGGCGCGGTTAAACGATTTTCTGCTGTCTACTTTCTACTCACTCACAACTACCTTCTCGCCTGAAAGGCACCCCAGTACTGTTTGGCATCAGAAGTTACCAATTCGCCGAATGCTCGTACGATGGTTTCACGACCGTAATCGAGGCCATCGAATAATGACGATTCGTGGGTGTCGGTTGTGCCGGAAGTTGTCATTTGAAGCCAGAGAAATTCCGTATCAGACTTGTTCGATACGGCTGGCTCATGAGTCAGTTCGATCACGATCGTCCCCCGTTCTGCTTCAAGAGGAAATTGCCAGCGACCGACAAAGCCGTCTGCTTCGATTTTCAATTTGTTCAACGGGTTGGGCTGCCACAATCTGAAAAATGTCCAATCGACGGGTGAACTCCAGACCGTTCCTTGTGGAATCCGGTTGACATAACTGATGGACCACCGCGTCGGTAACCCGAGTTTCGGCATGACATCACGAACCGCGTCTAATGTGGCGACGAACCCATCCCGGATTGCCTCATATCGCGGGTACATGCTCCCATCGTGACCGAGCCAGCCAAAGCGAAATCCGTCTTGGTTAAAGCGGATGGCGCGATCACCCATGCCATTGCGTAATTGACGCTCGATATCATGTGGCTTTGACGAATGGCGTTCAGCCGGGCCAATTTGCTGCCAGTCGGCTGGCCATTCGGGGCCAAGTCGATTTCGCCATTCGTTCGCCGTGATTTCGTTGAAATCAGCCGGAGATGCGAAATCCACTCCCAACCAGACTTCGATCAGTGGCGGGTGTGCATATTCTTGAGGCTGCTCGGAAGATCCGAAGCGATACCCGGTTCGTAACGGCGTCAAAGTTGGCATAACGGCACCGTATTGAATGGGTGAAAATCACGTGCTGAGCATTCGGTGTGTCAGTTCGTTGTCGTGGTAAGCGGTTGCGACGGCCGTGGCGACCGCTGTCACAAGTTCCCGCTTAGTGACTGGTTTCTTCAAGACCGTAAACGCTTGCGCCTCTGCGGCATCATCGCACAGTTCCGTCGTGTAATCAGCCGTGATCAGGATGCAGGGCGCGATAATGTGGATTTCTTTCAATTGCCGAAGTGCTTCTAGCCCTGTCAGGCGTTGCATATGCATGTCGAACAGCGCGAGGTGGACGTCTTCGTGGGCCGCTCGTTCGAGGGCTTCTTCACCCGACTCGGCTTCGATCAATCGAAAAAACGGTTCGAAGATTTCGCATAGCGTACTGCGAAAGGCGTCGTCGTCGTCAGCGATTAACAGTTGATACTGTTCGACAATCATGGGCTTTCACCGCAAAACTCGAAAGATAACAATCCACTTTTCTGGCTCACCAGCTTCCTACGGGTTAACAGAATCTTCCCTGCTGGTCAATCGGAGTCGGTAACAAGGTTTCGTCGGCCAAACGCGTACGAGTTCCCATTTGGATGATCGAGGAGCCTTCTGGAAATTCTAACGGCGGTTTAAGCGCTTTCTAGCCCCTTTTCTGTAGGAGCGGTTGCAAAAAACGTTTTAAGATCGCAGCGTGTCCATTTTCAAGGTCTGTGGTCGCCGTCACAAGTGTAATCGTCGTATGCGGCAGCGAGAACAAGATCTGTTCAATCGCGGTCGTTTGCTTTTCCAGTTCGTCAAGATACCGAATCGTGAATTCGTCGATTCTCGTCGGGTCAGCATGGAACCACTTCCGCAATTCGTTTGATGGAGTAAAATCCTTAGCCCATACGTCAATCCGGGCATGCTCTTTTGAGATCCCCCGTGGCCAAAGTCGATCAACGAGCAAACGGTTACCGTCGTCGTCAGCAGGTTCGTCATAAATTCGTTTCAATCGAATTTCAATCGCCAAGTGTTCGCTCCAAGATTGTCAACCACCCAGCCCAGCCCCGCCACCCATGCAGATGTCTTCACCCGTGAACCGCCCGTGAGCGGCGATAAATAACGCCAATTCGGCGACCTCAACAGGATCGTTCATTCGGCCATCCAACGCAATTTCGTTGACTGCGGCGTGAACCTGCTTCGGCTGGAGATCCATCATCACCGTTTCGGTTGGACCCGGTGAAATACAGTTGATCCGCACATGATGGCTGCGAAGCTGCATCGCCGCCGCATTGACGAAGGCTGCCAGTCCTGCCTTTGTGGTGTTGTAGACCGGATTCACCCGTGAGCCTGATCGAGCCTTTGTCCCTGCGATTGATCCCAACACGAGAATGCTGCCACGCTGCTTTGATCGCATTCGTTCCGCCGCTGCCTGAACACAGTAGAATGCGCCGTTGAGATTGATATCCATCGCCCGGTTCCACAGATCGGGCGTCGTTTCGGCGAGCGGCTCAATATTGAGAATACCTGCCGCGTAAAACAGATAATCCAATCCGCCGATCTTCGTCTCAATTTCGGTGAAAAGTTCCGAAACGGCAGATGTGTCACGAACATCCAGTTTTCGTTTCCAAAGTGTCGTCGGTCCGGAGGAGTCAGGCAGCGCGTCAAGCAGCGTCTGATTCTGGTCCGCGACAACCAGATTCTTCACCTTGCCAGACAGGATTCGGACAATCGCACCACCGATCCCACCCGCGCCGATCACGACGGCCGTGCAATTCTGGTAACGATCAGAAATTCGTGTGAACAATTCTAGTTCTCCGTCAGATCATCTTGCGGTCGAATACGAAGTATGACTACCTAATTCATTTCTGGAACTCAATCATTAGGATCGGCTTGGATGAAATGGCGTATTCACATGAGTCAATGTCCGTCCCCGGCGCACATGACAATTGCCAACCGCTTGATCGAGTATCGTCGCATAATTCTCAGCGGAGGCTAAAATTGTTCTGACCAATCCATTTCCATGATTTTTGTTTTAACGGTGTTCTGAAGACAAGCTTGACCATTTTTTAGGAATTGCGAATTGCTTTCGGGAGGGATGTTTTATTGGAGCGGGAATGATTCTTAATGATCTTACAATAGATGCCTTTCGCGGGATGAACGGCGTCAAGCTTGTTCAATTGGCACCGATCAGTCTTGTCGTTGGAGCAAATAACGCAGGAAAGAGCAGCGTGCTTGAAGCTGCAGCCCTACTTTTGAGACCTTTTGATCCTGCTCAATGGGTTCAGGTTGCCAGGCAACGTGATCTCGACATGCCCTTGGTCGATGGGTTGTGGTCCTTGTTTCCATCCGATTCGCCTTTGCAGGTCGATGATGGTCCAAAACAAACAAAACCTCTGAAGATCGAAGGAATGTTGCAAGGTCAGGAACGAAAGCTAGTGGCGAGTGGACTCGCGAGCCTCAGTTGGGGCTCTGAAGAATCTGAGGATCTGACCTTACGAGTGGAATCAAGGGTCAATCACGGTGAGAATCCAACGGCAATTCATACGATGGAGTTTCGGCGAGAGACCCCCGCGCAGTATAGCGACAAAGTCCATTTCTTCCGATCTTTTACGGTGACTCCAGCGACACACCGTTCGACCCGCCACCTTGTTGAGCACCTCAGTAAGGTCGTCGACGAAGGAAAAAAGGAGCTTGCAGTCGAGTTATTGAGTCTTTTTGATGAAAAGGTAAAGGGACTAGATATTAGCGCAAGTCGTGGCCGTGATGGAGTTCGTGTGACACATGGGGACAGAGGTGTGGTGGACCTTGCTTCGTTCGGTGATGGGATGCGTCGGTCGGCTGCTTTGGCTCTAGCGCTGGTTCGTTCACAAGGTGGATTGCTATTGGTCGACGAAATTGAAGCAGGAATCCATCCTAGGATTCTCGGGCAAGTTTTTTCAAAACTTATCCAGGCGGCAAAGACGGCAGAGGTCCAGATCTTAGCGACAACCCACAGTCTAGAAGCTATCGACTCTTTAATCGGCTCTTGTCGTAATTTCGCCGATAACATGGCAACCTTTTACCTTCACAAACGAGACAAACAAATCGTTGTTCATCGATACGATCTAGAGAATTTGATCGAACTCAGAGAATCAGGAACTGATCTTCGATGAAAAAATTTGTATACCTCATCGCAGAAGGTGTCCTGGACGTCGTGGTGCTTACGCAGATATTACGTTCCGAATTTAAATTTGATGAGGTCAAACGCAAAGCGGACCTTCCAGAAGAGGCCAGCAAATGGCTCAGCCAGTTCAAGTGGCCTGAGGGAGATGATATCAAACGTCGAACGGTCCCTGCTCCTGCATTCTTAATTGACGAACGCTTCTGCGTCGCAATTCGCAATTCTCAGGGAATTACGAATATTCGACGCACGATGATTTCTGACCACGAAGCCTTCCTTCGTTTGGACTTAAATCCGTCGGCTGTGGGTATTGTTCTCGATTCCGACGACGTTCCGCCGGCCGATCGATTCAATGAATTCGCTGAACTGCTTGAGGAGCGGGGGTATTCGCGGCCTCAGGTTTTGGAAACAATCACTTCAACGGATGGACCGCCCGTCGGCGTTTTTGCATTTCCAGGACGCGGTGCAGAGGGAACACGTGAAGACGTCCTCTTACCGCTTGGGGGAAATCCGATTTCCGGAACTTCACAAGCACGCCGATAAATACGTTAACGATTGGAAACTGGACGCATCTGACGATCATAAGGAGTTGCGGAGGCCGAGTGGTGGAAAAAAAGCGAGACTTTCAGCAATGGTAGCCCTGCTTAAGCCTGCGAAACCACTTAATGCGTCCGTTGAAGACCAAAAATGGTTTCCAAATTATCTTGAACGAATGCGGTGAGATGAAATCAATCCTGGATTTCCTTCGTGCCTTTTTCAAGGCATGTGAAAAATCAGAATGAATCATCATCGTTATAAGAAGCAGAAAAATGACGGCATAATTGAAGACAATCCCGTTGGATTCATCGCCAGACCGGGGATTATTTCCAATTCCTTTTGTCGTCCGGTGATTTCTTCTCGAAAATCGGTTGATTTACAAATGAGACCAACTCGGCTTGCAGTTTTTTCACAGCCGTTTCGAGAACCACAAACGTTGCTTTTGCGTCAACCAATTGTCCATCGTAGCCCATTTTTTCCAGTGCGAATGCCGCATTGATGGCTGTGGGAGCGTAAAAGTTGACCAAGGTTCCTTTGATATCATGACTCGACCGATTTAAGGCTCGAGAATCGTTTTTTGCAATCGCTTCCTGGACCGCGTTAAGAGATCCGGGAATCACCAAGACGAACAGCCTTACCAGTTCCTTTAATTCCCCAAAATCATGATCGACGCTAGCCAGTATCTCGTCTGAGTCGAATGACAACGTCTTGGGGTCGACAATGGAATGATTGTTTTCCAGGCTTGAATGCTTTGACGTCACCTTTTGTAATGCTTCCAGTAGTTCCGGAATTTTGATTGGCTTGGAAACATAATCGTCCATCCCTTCGGCCAGGCAGCGTTCTCGATCCCCCTTCATCGCATTGGCGGTCATGGCGACGATCGGTAAATGCGAGCCCGTCGTCTTTTCTTGGGCTCGAATGCAGGCGGTCGCCTCGAAGCCGTTCATTTCGGGCATCTGGATGTCCATTAAGACGACATCAAACGATCGCGTTTCGAGAAGTTTCAGAACCTCTTTTCCGTTTTCTGCCACCTCAACTTTGTGACCTTGTCGCTCAAGTATTCGTACCGCAACTTTCTGGTTGACTACATTATCTTCTGCCAGCAAGATCTGAAGGTTTTTTCTATCGCTTGGGACGGGAGACATTACAACAGGCGAATTTGAACTGGATTCATTCTTCGGAGAAGAAGTAATACCAAGAGCGATGAGGATCGAATTCAAAAGCTTGGCTTGCATCACCGGTTTCACCAGGTGACATGCAATTCCTAAATCGCGACATCGAGCGGTATCTCCACTGAGTTTGTCTGAAGTCAACATCATCACGACCGGCTTCGAACAGGAATCGACTTGATGAATCTGTTCAACGAGCGCAAAGCCGTCCATCCCAGGCATGACACAATCGACAATAATCAACGGGAATTTCGCTCTTGCGTCTGTGGCTTGACGAAGGGTCGCCAGTGCGATCGGGCCACTGGCAGCCAATGTCGGCTTCATTTGCCACTTTTTCAGCATTTCATCAAGAATCCGCCGATTCGTAGCGTTGTCATCGACGACGAGCACCGAGATGTCTTTCAGGCGGGTCAAGTGGTGTCGATGGTCCTGCTTTGGCTGTGTGCTTGAAATACCGAGGCTGACAGTAAAGTGGAACGTGCTACCCCGTCCGACTTCACTCTCGACCCACATCCGCCCACCCATCAGCTTGACGAGTTGAGTCGAGATCGTCAGTCCCAGTCCCGTTCCCCCGTACCGGCGATTGGTCGAGCCATCCGCCTGAGAGAACTGTTCAAAAATCGTCCCGAGTTTCTCCGCAGGAATTCCAATCCCTGTGTCAGCGACTTGGAAGTGAAGTACTGCGTTGTCACGAGTCATTGATTCAACTGTCACTGCAATTCCGATTTCGCCGTTGGCCGTAAACTTCACGGCGTTGCCAACCAGATTGACCCAGATTTGACGAAGCCTCACGGAATCCGCCACCAAGATGTCAGGGATTTCGCTGGCAACATCGCAGGTGAGTTCCAGCCCTTTCTGGTGAGCACGCATGGCCAGAGGTTTCAGGGTATTATCCAGCGTTTCTCTCAAATCGAATGGGACAGGGTCGAGATCGAGTTTCCCTGCTTCGATCTTGGAGAAATCGAGGATATCGTTGATCACGGATAACAATCCGTCTGCCGAAATCTTGACCGCTTCCAGGTATTCCCGTTGATTTGATGTCAGCTCCGTATCGAGCGTCAACTCGGTCATGCCGATGATGCCGTTCATCGGTGTCCGAATCTCGTGGCTCATGTTTGCGAGAAACTCACTTTTGGCTCGGCTTGAGGCTTCAGCCGTCGCCTGGGCCTGTCTGACGACTTGTTCTGCCCATTTCCGGTCTGTAATGTCGCGAGTCACTCCCACAAAGTGGCTTAAACGGCCATGTTCGTTCCAAAGCGGCGAGATGGTTAACTCGTTCCAAAACGTATTTCCATCCTTGCGGTAGTTCAGAATTTCGCCGGAAAAATGAGTCCCGTTTTTGAGTGCCGTCCTGATCGCTTCAACCGTTTTCGGATCGGTCAGCGGGCCTTGAAGAAAATTGCAATTCCTGCCGAGGATTTCATTGATGCTATAGCCGGTGATTGACGAGAACGCCGCATTCGAAGACAGAATCAGACGGTTCGCATCGGTGATAATTACGCCCTGCGAGATCGACTTCAGCGCCAGGTCGCTGACTTTCAGGCTTTCTTCGGCGTTTCGGCGTTCTGTAATATTTTCGTGGACAACCACAACACGGCGGTCACCGTTAACCCCAAAGCCCGTCACACGAACAATGAACCATCTCTGCTCCTTCGGACTGTGGCATGGATATTCGAGGTGAAACTCATTGGTCTCTCCCGCCATCACCGCACGAATCCCGCCTGCAACAGCCACTGCCTCCTCAGAATTCCTGCCCCGGCTTCGTTCACAAACAGTCAGGTAATTGGCCCCGACATCCAGGCCCGCCGTGCTTTGTGCGTTGCAGTGCGCGAAGCGTCTCCACGCATCGTTCACTTCGACAATTCCTCCCGATTCGTCCAGAATGGCGATGTGAGCGGTAAGAGCGTCGAGTGTATTTTGAAGAAACTGAGATGATGTCATGACCATTTTGGTCGCCCTGCTTTTGCAATGAGTATGCTCGCACCCGGTTACTGGACGAGCGGTTAAGATGGAAAACCGACGTCCAAAACGGTGGCGACGTGAATGTTTGTTGTAATACTATTTTACCTTAATTGCTTTGCCAAAGCATCGTGCCAGAAGAGTCCGAACAGATCTCCCTCAAGATCAATGAAGTAAGACTGCCAGCAGACCTCGGGGATAGCAAGATTGTGGCGTTCGTCCGGGATCCCAGACAAAATCATTTGACTGGCGGTCGCATCGGTGCTTCAGAATGTTGTCCTCGTCGCCGATTGAGACCGTGGGAAACCCGCCTTTTTTGTCCTGATGCAGATTTAACAGCGAAAAAGAATCGTTCGGACGATAGGCTTTTGTGATGATCGTGTTGCAGGGGCAATCGATTCGTTGACTCGACGCCTGTCCTTGTTTACGTGATCATTCATTCCTTCACAAATCCGTTCATGAGAGCTGCTCGCGATGCAAAGACGAACATTTCATGCAGTCGTTTTAGGTTCAAGCCTCAGTCTGCTCGGCGAAACATTGGCCAGTCAGGTTTCCAATCAGACGAGTTCGGCGGGCAAGTTGCTTCAGGCCAAACCGATCGAAACTCGATTGAACGGAGCTGTCGCCTGGCGGGTTCGCTACATGTCGAAGGATATCAACGATGTCGCTCATGAAGTGACGGGGATTGTGATCGCACCTGCAAAACCGGGGAAAGATCGCCCGATCGTGACGTGGTGCCACGGAACAACAGGACTCGGCGACGCGGCCTGTCCTTCCGCCCAGCCCGATCCGGCTCGCGAATTGACGGTCTATTTCAGTCCCGGTGCGACACAGCAGATCGATTATGGAGTTCCCGGCGTTCAGGGTTTCATTGATGCCGGCTACGTCGTTTGCGCAACGGATTACCAGGGCTTAGGAAACTCGGAAATTCATCAGTACATGGTAAGCCCGACGAACGCGCGCGATGCGGTCTTCATCGCTCAAGCGGCGAGGGAGTTTGAAACCGGAGCGGGAACTCAATTGCTCGCCTATGGCTGGTCTCAAGGTGGGGCAACGGCTGCGTCCGTGGCAGAGCTCGGTGAAGGCGATTTTGGTGTTCTCGACCTGAAAGGAAGCGTTCTGTTGTCACCGGGAGTCGCTTACGTCGGGATTGAGAATCCCACTGGAATGGGAGCTGCGCTGGCAGATGCCCGCACGGCACCTGACTCGCACCTGTTGATGACACTGTGGGGCTATGCAGCAGCATTCCCCAAGCTGAATGTGGCTGATGTCTTCACGCCGCTGGGGATGCAACTGATGCAGGACTCCTGGAAAGTGCAGCCGGTCCATCATCTGAATGATACGATCGCTCGAATGTTTCGGCTGAAAGGAGCGATCTTAAAATCGCCACCGCAGAATTTCGAAGCCTGGAAGGTTGCGATCAAGCAAGGTTCCGCAGGTTGGGTTAAACCCCGATGTCCGCTGTTAATGTGCGTCGACGCATTCCAGGGTGGCACCGTGATTCCCGCACCATGGCAGCACGCGTACGCGAAGTCCGTAAAAGCATTAGGAGCCTCAATCGAAACTCAGGAGTTTCCACAGGACGACCACTTCAGTCTCCCCTTCGCCGTTGGTGACGTGGTCGCGAACTGGATGAAGAAAGCACTCGCCACACGCACGTAACGGTCCGAAACGTCTTGAAGTCCACGGAAAAGCCTTCATCCAAATACTGTATTGCTGTCCTGGAATCTCACGTTGCTCCCAATCCGGAAACCAGAGGTCGTCGATTTGAGAGGCCTGCGAGACAAACGGAAGAATTGGTGAGAGAGTTTGAATGAACCGCAAAAGCTGAACTTCATCGTTCCAGGTCGCCACAATTGGAAGTTGTCGTCCCATCGCACACCGCAATTATTTTTCAAGCTTCGGAATATTCGCAACGATGTCGCCCAGTTGCGACTGAAAAAAGTAATCCTTCGGAAGTTCATCGTCGACGATCCCGGCATCAATCGCTTTTTGAAAATACGGTTTTGCTGTTTCATAACCAGGAATGAGCAACCGCATCATGATTCGGCTCACCTCTTTAGCAGGGAATTCACCTTCTTCAATGAATGCGAGTAATCGTACCAATCCATCGGGTTCCAGCATCCAATGTAAAGGGACATCCGAATGGCCCGATCCGTCCCTTGCGAACTCCTCGCTTGGGTCCGGACAGCAACCGTTCGGCAGGCCGAGCGGACTCGCATGGTTGACGTGGACAATTTGCAAATCTCGCCCGATGCAATGGCCATCATTCGAGCGAGTAAGCCATTGCAGAAGTCCGTGCTCAGGCTTTGAAATGACTTGACCGCACCGATCGCAACACCACGGGCCGAGACTCAGTTCCACATCATCGCTACTGTTCAGAAGTGCCAGAGGAGAATCAATGTGTGTCGTCAGTAACGAGTCAACTTCAATCCCAGCAGTCTCCAATGTCTTCAAACTATTACGCAGGTACTTATGCAGACCGTTCTTCGTGAGCATCTGATCGATCGCACGTTCAGGAGTCCCGAACGAGTCGCTCATCTGCTGGTAGCGATCCATCAGCCCGGCGACACCACCACCGTCGCGACCGAGATACATGAGTGTGGCAAGCATGTAGATTTCAGCCGCTTTGAGTGTTTTAAGAAATGTCCGCAGATCCTTTTCAATCAATTGCCGCGCCGCGCTATCGGGTGCTTCGCTGGCCTGTCGCGCCAACTCAAGAACCTGCTGAACAATGTTGGAGTACTGCATTACGTTTCTTTCGGGATACGGAATTGAAACTGTCACGGTTCCGGTATGACCAGACAACGTGGCAGAGCCTGGCGAAGCATGGCTCGCCCTTCTGGGGTGGTTTGAGTATCGTCGAGATCAATCTTTTCGAGATTCACCAATCCAACAAGATGCTTAAGCCCCTCGTCGGTGACTTTGATGTTGAAGAGGGCGAGTTCAGTAAGTGACGAAAGTCCTGACAAATGTTTAAGCCCCTCGTCGGAAATTTTGGTGTTAGAGAGGGCGAGATCAGTAAGTGACGAAAATCCTGACAAATGAATAAGTCCGGCGTCACCGATTTGAGTACTACTGAGGTTGAGGCTACCCAGGTTTGTCAGCCCTTTCAAATGTTCTAATCCCGCGTCGGTGAGTTGAGTCCCCTGAAGATCAAGGCTTTGTGGAATGTCGTCGAGAGTTCGCTTTAACCCCTTGAGTCGTAAGATCTGTTTATCAGTGACGAGTGGGCCGGTCAGGTAAAGAAATTCGAGCCAGTTTAACGCTGCGATTTCTGAGATTAATTCCGCAGGAACGGGCTGAAATACCTTCGCGGAAACCTCCTCCCCTCCCAGTGTAATTCCCGTAATACGTTGCAAGTTGTCGGCATAGGGAAGCCTGTAGACCCAGCGTGGCCCACGGCGTTGCCATTCGACCTGTCCGCCGAGGGCTTCGATTTTGCTGGCAACCCAATGCTCCCGCTGAACGGGAAGCAAGAAGTTCAACCAGATTACGGCCAACTGAATGACGGCGATCAGAACAAGCGCAGTGATGATCCGCCCGGCGTACGACCGACGGAACCACCTCGCGATTGATTGCTTTTGAGAACTGTTGTCCACGACGAGGATGTTCCATTCGAATTCAGGTGGCAGGAAAAGAGTCGGAATCAGAAAATGTTTGCATTTGCGAATCGGTTTGGGTCCATATACGGTGGTGTCTCGTTATAAATGACCGGCGCGGAAAATGGAAAACCTGTGATTGAAATCGATGCTGATATTGCTGTCGTTGGAGCGGGCTTTAGTGGTAGCCTGATCGCCATGCTACTGCAACGCATGGGTCTGCGTCCTGTGTTGGTTGATCGCGGTTCTCATCCCCGCTTTGCAGTGGGGGAATCATCAACGCCCGTGGCAAACCTGATCCTGGAAGGGCTGGCACATCGCTACGATTTGCCCCGGATCGCTCCACTGGCCAATTATGCCAGTTGGAAGCGAACCTATCCCGAGATTGTTTGCGGGCTGAAACGAGGCTTCAGTTATTTTCACCATGAATTCGGTCAAGACTTTCAACCTCGTCCTGATCGAGCGAACGAATTGCTCGTGGCGGCGAGTCTCACAGATGAAGATGCCGATACTCACTGGTTGAGGTCCGACTTCGATGGTTTTCTGGCTGGCGAAGCGGTGCAGATGGGGATTCCGTACTTCGATCAAACTGTCATTGATCAATTGACTCCGAACGGCGACGACTGGGAATTTCAGGGGCGGTCGGAATCGAGGCAAGAGTCAATCAAGATTCGCGTCGATTTTTTGATCGATGCGTCCGGGGAAGGGGGCTTTCTGGCGAAGTTTTTGGGTGTTGAACCGCATTCAGACGGATTACAGACGCGATCACGCGGGCTGTTTTCGCATTTCACGGATGTTGCCGGTTGGGGCGATCTCTATTCCCATCGAGGCGGCGATCTCTCGGGGCATCCCTATCCATGTGACGATGCCGCCCTGCATCATGTTTTTGATGGGGGATGGATGTGGGTTCTACCCTTCGACAACGGGGTTGCCAGTGCCGGGTTTGCACTCGATCCAGAACGATTTCCTCGCGAAACAAGCGGCAGTCCTGAGGCGGAATGGGCCACGATGATGGCTCAATTGCCCGCCGTTGCGGAACAGTTTGCGCGTGCCAAACCGATTGTTCCGTGGCGGCAGACCGGGCGGATGCAGCGTCGCTTGAGTCGGTCTGCGGGGCCGAATTGGGTCATGCTTCCAAACACCGCTGCTTTTCATGATCCGCTGCACAGTACCGGAAACACCTTCACGCTGATCGGGATCGAACGATTAATGGACATGTTCGAACGATGCTGGGGGCGACCCGAACTGGCTGACGAACTTCGGAAATACGATGTTCTGGTTCAGAAGGAAGTCGAATTTATCGACCTGATCGTCAGCGGAAGTTTTGCCGGGTTCCGACAGTTTGAGCGGATGATTGCGATGTCGATGTTTTACTTTGCCACATCAATCTTTTCCGAAGAAGAGCGTCGTGCCGGTCGGGTTGCGAAAGGGGCAGCGTTTCTCAGTGCCGATCGACCGGAACTGAGGGCTGCTTTGATTCAGGCCGTGCAAGATGTTCGAGATCCAGCAGTTTCGTCAGCCGATTTGACCGCCAGAATCTCGGCAGCGATCAAACCGTTTAACCGAGTCGGATTATGCGACCCACAAAGGCTCAATATGTACCCGTATGACTTCTCTTAAGTCGGCGGCGTTGTTGTGGTGGGACAACAGCATTTCAATCCATTTTTCAAAACGGCAAAAGTGGGGTGCCACGATCATGGAGTCTTCGACATGGTCGTGCGAGACGTACTACGCGGAATTCGATCGCACGGCTTTGTCGAAGACTTCAAAACCGTGGTACCCCAGTTTGAAACGTGAATCTGCTTTGCGATCTGCTAGCCTTATGCAGCATTCACGGAATTAATCGTCTATAATTCGCGAGATCGATTAAGACGAGCGCATGAATCACGGTTCCTGTGGATTGAGGAAAACCAGCACTCGTCGGCTTTCGAGTTCCTACGCTTGTAACTGGAGTCGGCAGTGACTGATTGCGCCGATCGTTCGAGGAGAACGAAGATGCGGAGCGTCGTTTGGATTGGGTTCATTATCGGGGGAATTGTTTGTCTCGGCTCTTCGTCGAGCGCACAATTCCGTCCACGGTTTTCGATTCCCGCCGACAACCGAGTGACCGCCGAAATCGATCGCAGTCTGCAACAGGCGATTGAGGACGCTCAAGGATTCCTCGAACAGAATCAATTCGCCCCCGCAGTGATCCGCTTGCAGTCGGTACTCGATCATCCCGAAGACTACTTTCTGGAGAAGGATTTCCGGTTCAGAAAACCTGTGGCAATTCGTGAGCAGGCCCTGCAGATGCTGGCGGACCTGCCCGCTCAGGGACAGGCGGCTTATGAATTGCAGGTGGGGAGCACTGCCCGCGAACTTTTGAAAGAAGCCCAGGCGACCAATGACGTTGAAAAGTTGTACGAAATCGCTTCCAACTATCAGATGACTGCGGCTGGATTCGAGGCACTGCAACTGCTTGCCGCAATGGCCTTCGACCATGACCACCTGATCGAAGCAGGGAACCTGTGTGACACGATGCTGCGCCATCCAAAATCAAAGGGGCCGCTTAAGTCCACGTTGTTACTGAAGTCCGCGTTGGCCTGGTATCTCGCAGGTGACTCTGACCGAACCTTACGGGCGCTGATCGCTTTGGATGAAGTAAGAAGAATGGGAGATGTCGCATGGCAGGTTGGTGGGCGTGCGATCACACCCTTTGGAGAGCTGAAGGACGCACCGGAATGGATGGCGGCCAATTTCGGTCCGGTGCCGCGATCGATTGTCGCGACGGTGGACGAATGGGAAACGCCACGAGGCGGACTGACCGGGAATGAATCGGCCCATCCTTCTTTGCCCATTGGTGGTGCATTGTGGGCGATTTCGACGCGACAATATTTGCGGTTTCACTCGGACGACGTGACGAACCAGCAGCGGATTGCAGGATTTGACCAGTTGACGAATCAACTCGAACGGCTGATGCGTGAGAACAATCGGCTGGCCCAACCCGCCGCGATCCCTGTGATTGTTGGCGATGTCGTTGCCTATCGAACGTTGAACGACGTCACGGCCGTCAGCCTGAAGACAGGTCGTTTGTTATGGCGTTCGGCAACAACCGATGGGATGCTCGGGTGGCTTTTTCAAAGTCCACTTGCCAGTTCCGAGGCAATGGTTGCGTCGTCGCCGGTGACATTTCGCGGATATCTTCGCCGCAAACTATTCCGCGATCAGCTTTCAGGTTCGCTGACCAGTGACGGCCAGAATCTTTATGCGATTGAAGAGACCGAATCACAATTCAACGCGTATCTGCCTCGTAGCCGCCTGACATTCGGGGTGCAGATGGTCGCCGATCCAGTGAATAAGCTAGTCGCTTATGACCTGAAAGGGGGACGTCTGCTTTGGGAGATCGGCGGACAGAATGGAACTCCACCCCTCGAATTTGCTGGGCTTTTCTTTGCCGGTCCGCCGCTTCCGTTTGGAGGACGATTGTACTGTCTTGCCGAATCGAAGAATGAGATGCGACTGTTGTGTCTGACTACTCAGGAACGAACAGCAAGGTTGGAATGGTCGCAGGCGCTAATTACAACAGATCGAGTCATGTTCGACGCGCCGTTCCGGTCGGCCGGCCTTGTCCCCGCAATGTCAGAGGGACTGATGATCTGCCCGACTGCGAATGGCTCTGTCGTGGCCTTTGATGTCGTCCAGCGACAGCTGAAATGGGGCTATTCGTACGATTCTCAGTTCAGAAGAAGCTTGCAGGGTGGCGAAATCCTTGGTGACGAAGAAGAGGGGCGATGGCTTGATAGTGGTCCCGTTCTTTCAGAGGGGCGCGTGGTGTTAACCCCTCGCGATTCCAATGAAATCCATTGTTTGAATCTTGTCGATGGCTCACTGGTATGGAAGCGGCAGCGTCAGCAGGGGCTTTACGTCGCTTGTGTGAATGGTGATCAGGTGATTGTTGTTGGACGCACTCAAGTGGTGGCCTTTTCCCTGGCAGACGGTTCCGAGGTGTGGAATCAACCGACGGAAATTCCCGAACCAAGTGGACGCGGTGTCCGTATCGGTTCGGAATATCTTCTCCCCTTGTCAACGGGGCACATTGCGACCTTCGATTTGAAAACTGGCAAGATTCTCGGGCGGTCGAGACTTCATCAGAATTGCATGCCCGGAAACCTGGCGGTCGGAGAGGGTGCTCTTGTTTCTTGTGGGCTTAACGACGTGATTGGATTTCGTTCGCTGCCGGATATCGAGCGGCAGGTTGATCGTCAACTCGGTGCCGATTCCACAAATGCAGAAGCGCTGGCGCTGCGAGCCGAAATGAGATTGCACCAAGGTAAAGAGGACGACGCGATCAACGATCTTCGTCGTTCCTTGCAGCAGCAGCCAAAACTGCGCGTGAAGCGGATTCTGGTCGAAACGTTGCTCGATCGTTTTCGAAACGATCCGCGACAATTGTTGAAATCTTCGGCCGAGTTACAGTCACTTGCGGAAGATCCGCGACAACAGATTGAGGTAACGCAGTTGCTCGCGTCGGCCCTGAATGAGACTGGTGATCACGTCGGTGCCGTTACGCAGCTCTTTCGGCTGGCTCTCTCGACGCAATTCCCAGAGGACATGGTTGCCAGCGGGCCAGCTCATTTTGTGTCTCTGGAACAGACGATTCGATCGCAATTGTTCGCGATCTATGACGCCGCCAGTTCCAATGAGCGAACGGAAATTACCAATGTTTTTGGACGGGAACTCAACTCCTTGTTGGCATCGCCAGATCGAGATCGGCTGTTGATCAATTACATGAAGTTCACGGTGGGACACCCTGGTGCCGATCGATTGTTGCTGCGACTGGCCGAGTCTAATGAGGCCTTGCCGGGAGAGATGAGGCGAACAAAGCTATTCGAGAGAATTGCCCAGTCTGAGAATAAGCCCGTGGCAGCGGCAGCAGTGGCCGCATTAGCATCGCGTTTTCTGGCGTCAAATTCCCCGGTGGAAGCAAGGCCGTGGATTAAGGAGCTTGGTCGACGGTTCCCTTCAGAGGTCGTGCGCGATGGAAAAACCGGTCGGCAGTTGAGCGACGAATGGATGGGGCGAACCGAAATTCGCCGTTTGGATGTAGGCAAGCGGAATTGGCCTCAAAGTCAGGTCGATGTCAATCGGACAGAAAATAATTTGACTCAAGCGTCGTGGCCTGTGGATGTGGTGACGCATGCCGGACATTATTTTGAAGGCTGGACGTTTGAAACAGATGCATTGGTCACAACGCTGACTGCTCGAGATCAGAATTTCAAAGTCGCCTGGCGGTTTCCGCTGATGAATTCTTCGAACGACTTGCGGGTTCATCCCAGTCAGTTACACATTCGTGGACGACGGCTCGCATTTTCTTCCGGGACGTGGCTCGGTGTCATGGAAGTTGCCGACTCACAAAGTGAACCAAGGCTTCTTTTCGAAAAATCGTTGCGGCCGAACGCGTTTGTGGTCAATCGTGCGAACAATAATCCTGTCGAACGCCGTCTGCTTCCGAACGGTCGACGATTTCAGGTGATGTTCGATATTCGAGGCTCAGCAGGTTTCTTGATCGGACTGGCTGACGACGCGGTCTTTTATCAATTAGACAATCGTCTTTACGCCGCCGATCCCGAGACCGGTAGGATTTTGTGGTCGCGATTCGGCTCACAATTTGCCAAGGCCGATGCAACGGCTGACAAGTCGCTCGTCGTCAACGCGTCTGACAACGGTGCCTACTTGCTGCGAGCCATGGACGGAACCATACAACAGCAGCTTCCGGGGAATCCTAACGAGACGCCGATCTGGTTTCGTGGGACCCGTCGATTAAGTATGCGAAATCTCGGTTCTGACCAGCGAGTCTTCGAGCTGCGCGATTTCGACGGTGATCGTGTGATCTGGCAATCGCAGCATCAAGCAACCAGTTTTCCCAGCGTCATTGATGATGAAGATCTCGCCATCCTCGAACCGAGCGGCAAACTGACGGTGCTGAAACTTTCCACAGGAGAAGTACGTCTGGCGGCAGAATTACCACTCAAGCGGCCACTTCGAGGGGTCGTTGTCATGGCAGCACAGCGCTGGGAAGATCGCTACGTTATTGTGGCGGGGGTTCAAACAAAGAACACGGAACAACGTCGGGTGATCCCGCTGAATTTTGGGACACCAAAAGACTTTCAATCACCCCGGGATCTGGGTGCTCCATCAAACGTCGCCTTTACGATCGATGGAGTTGTGTGTTCGATTGATAAGAAAGACGGGAAGGTGTTGTGGTCGGTTCCCGTGACGGATTTAGCTTTCGACACGGCCCAGCCTTCGAGTGTCCCGGTGCTGGTGCTCGCGTCGTGGTTCGTTGAAATTGATGCGAGGAATGGGTTTCCATCGTCCCCAAAACTCTCGTCCCTGATCTTGGATAAGTGGACAGGAGCCAAGATTTACGAGAAACAAGAAATACTAACCCCGGGTGGTCGAGGAGTTCAATTTGTTCCTTCGATTGACAACCGAAAGTTAGTTGTCGATTTCTATCACTTTCAGTTAGAACTGACGTTTCCCCAAGCAAAATAGTGATTGATTCAGATTCAAATGAAAAGATCTGCCACGAATCGTAGCAGAGGCTTCCAGCCTCTGATGTAAAACATATGTGGAGGCTGGAAGCCTCCACTACAAAAACACAACCTGTCCGGGAGAATACGATGATTCACCGCTTGATCCTTACGCCGATTCTGGTCGGTCTGATTTCTTTCCAGGTGGTCGCTGCCGACTCACCTCCACCTGAGCCTGTGGGAAGCCAATCCCTGTTCAATGGAAAGGATCTCAGTGGCTGGGACGGTGATCCAAGACTTTGGAGCGTCAAGGAGGGTGTAATTCACGGTGAGACAACTGCAGAAGCGACTGCCAATGGGAACACGTTTTTAATTCGCAAAGATACCCAAACAAAGGATTTCGATTTGCGTCTTTCATTCCGATGCAATGCCACCAACAATTCGGGGATTCAATATCGTTCCAAGCACATCGCCGATGGAAATGTGAAAAATAGCTGGGTCGTTCGCGGCTATCAGCATGAGCTTCGGAATGAGGTCACGCTGCCGAACGTTTCTGGCTTCATCTATGACGAAGGTGGTAAACGGGGCCGGATCTGTCTGGCCGGCGAGCAGGCCAAATGGGATAAAGATGGCAAGCACGCCATCAAGTCCGATTTGGTCGACCAGGCGAAGTTTCAGACATTATTTAAGCTCGACGACTGGAACGATGTGGTGATCATCGCGAAAGGTAATCACATCCAGCATTACTTGAATAACACGCTGATTCTCGACTTTCAGGACGAAGACCCCCAAAATGCGTTCGCCGAGGGGATCATGGCGTTGCAATTGCACGCCGGGAAACCGATGTGGGCGGAATTCAAAAACATTCGGATTTTCGAGATTAAGTAAGGAAACTTGAGACACGCGTTTCAATTGGCATTTGTGCCACTGCTTCGGAGTCTTCGGAGAAGCAGTGGCTTCGTCTTCTGTCTTCGAGAAGAGCGCTGCTTGACCGAAGACGGGCCAGCAAGTGGCACAAAGACGGCGGCAAACCCCATTTGGGTTTTGTGCCACTGCTTCGGAGTCTTCGGAGAAGCAGTGGCTTCGCTTTCTGTCGTCGGGAAGAACACTGCTTGACCGAAGACGGGAGCAGTGGCACACGGACTGAGGCAAATCACAATTCGTGCCACAGATTCTGTTCGTCCGATTATGAGAAACCATTCCGCCAAAATGGCATCTCTGGTTTTTTCGCGGCAACTGAGGTTGGCTGCAAAAACGGCAGATTGCGCCCCTGTGGATTCGTAATAATCCCTCATCTTCGCCGTAAACCCTTTATTTTCATGGCAATTTCATTGCCAGAATGCGGTTGGCGCGGGCTTTGCATTCAGGGTCGTAACAACGTACTTTCCTGTCAACAATCCTCCTATTAGTAATGGAGACGGCAACTATGGCTATTCAAGAAAAAATCATCGGTATCGACCTTGGTACAACGAACTCCGTCGTTTCCGTCATGGAAGGTGGCGAAGTCAAGGTGATCGCTAATCAGGATGGCAATCGAATCACTCCTTCGGTTGTCGCGTACACCGAAAAGGGAGATCGACTCGTCGGCGACCCTGCCAAGCGGCAGGCGGTTACGAACCCGAAGAATACGATTTACTCGATCAAGCGCTTCATGGGACGTCGACACAGCGAAGTCGAATCCGAAGAGAAAATGGTCCCCTACAAAATCGTCGGGGGACCTGCTGAATATGTGAAGGTCGAAGTTCACGGCAAGACGTACACTCCTCCCGAAGTGTCGGCGCAGATTCTGCGCAAACTGAAAGAAGCTGCGGAAGCTTACCTTGGTCATACGGTCAGCCGCGCGGTGATCACCGTTCCTGCTTATTTCAACGATGCTCAACGACAGGCCACGAAAGACGCTGGCGAGATTGCTGGTTTGAAGGTTGAACGAATTATCAACGAGCCAACTGCGGCTGCATTGGCCTACGGGTTGCAAAATAAGAAGAACGAAAAGATCGCAGTTTTTGACCTCGGTGGTGGAACGTTCGACGTTTCGGTGCTGGAAGTCGATAACGAACTGGTCGAAGTTCTCAGCACGAACGGCGATACGCATCTTGGTGGCGACGACTTTGACGAAGTGCTGATCAAGCATATTGCTGACAAATTCCAGGCTGAACACGGTATCGATCTTCGCAAGGACGCCATGGCGCTCCAGCGATTGCGAGAAGCAGCCGAAAAGGCCAAGAAGGAACTGTCAGGACAACAGTCAACCGACGTAAACCTGCCGTTTATTACGGCCGATGCAACCGGTGCCAAGCACTTGCAGATGACCGTCACCCGAGCGGAATTCGAGCGGATGGTTGATCATCTGATCGAACGCTGCCGTAAGCCCGTCGAAAACGCTCTTCGTGACGCCAAGCTGTCGCCGAGCCAGATCGATGAAGTGGTGCTGGTTGGTGGTTCGACTCGCGTTCCGAAAGTGCAAGAGTTTGTCAAAAAGATGTTCGGCGGGAAGGAGCCTCACCGAGGTGTGAATCCAGACGAAGTTGTCTCGATTGGTGCTGCGATTCAAGGGGGCATCATCTCGGGCGATGTCAAAGACATGGTATTGCTCGACGTGACACCGTTGTCGTTGGGTCTGGAAACTGAAGGGGGCGTGCTGACGGTCTTGATCGAGCGTAACACAACGATTCCGAAGACCGCGACACAGACGTTCTCAACAGCGGCTGACGGCCAGACTGCGGTGACGATCAGCGTCTATCAGGGTGAGCGTCCGATGGCTCGCGACAATCGCTTGCTCAATCAGTTCAACCTCGAAGGGATTTTGCCAGCACCACGTGGTACGCCGAAAATCGAAGTCACCTTTGACATCGACGTCAATGGCATCCTGAACGTCAAAGCCAAGGATCAGGCGACAGGCAAGGAGCACTCGGTCAAGATCGAGAACTCCAGCGGACTGGATTCGGCCGAGATCGAAAAGATGAAGAAAGACGCCGAAGCACATGCTGCCGAGGACAAGAATCGTCGCGAACTGGCCGAGGCCAAGAACAAAGCCTCGACCTCGGTTTACGAAGTGGAAAAGATTCTGAAAGAACATGGTGCGAAGCTTGACGCAGCCTCCAAGGGGGCGGTCGAAGCGAGCATCGAAAAGGTGAAAGCCGCCGAAAAAGGCGACGACGTCGCTGCGATCAATTCTGCGGTCGAGGGACTGCAGCAAGCCAGCTACGCACTCAGCCAGCACATGCAGAATGCAGCCGGCGCGGCGGGCGCAGACGGCGCTGCGGGGCCTCAGGCATCCGCTAATGGTGCCAAAGCCGATGAAGAAGTGATCGACGCGGAGTTCGAAAAGAAGAGTTAATGAGATTCAAGAGTAGTTCAGACGGAGGGGACGGCGTGTGCTGTTCCCTCCGCTGAATCTTGGATACGAAAATCGATCGAAGTATCTGGCGAGCCGAGCGGCGTCAGCCCTCGGATTCTGCAAGTCATCAAGAATCCGAAGGCCGACGCCGTTTGGCTCGCAATTTTTTTTGGGGAGACGCATTATGGCATTTCGTCCCGACAAATTGACGGTTAAGGCGCAAGAGGCTCTTCAGTCCGCGCAGCAATTAGCGGAGTCTCAGGGCAACGCTCAGCTGGTCCCTCTGCATCTGTTGAAGGCGCTGCTGGACGAAAAAGAGGGGATTGTCCGCCCGCTGATGGAGAAGATCGGGATTCGGGTCCCGCAGTTGCGGACGATCGTTGATGCTGATCTGAATAAATTGCCGCGAAGCTCGAACGGCGGTGGTCAAGTTGCTGCAAGCACGGCAATTCGTCAGGTGCTGGACAAAGCCACGGAACTGGCCGACGGAATGAAGGATGCCTTCGTTTCCACGGAGCATCTGGTGCTTGCGCTGACGCAAGTCGACGATCAGGCTCAACGAGTGCTGAAGCTGAACGGCGTGACTGAAGCCGATGTCATGAGTGCCCTGAAGTCGGTGCGTGGATCACAGTCCGTCACCGACCAGAATCCTGAAGGCAAATATCAGGCCCTCGAAAAATATGGGAAGGATCTTGTTGCGCTCGCCCGACTCGGCAAAATCGATCCGGTGATTGGCCGCGATCAGGAAATCCGTCGTGTGATCCAGGTACTGTCCCGTCGACGTAAGAATAACCCTGTCCTGATCGGGGATGCTGGCGTTGGTAAGACGGCGATCGTTGAAGGGTTGGCTCATCGGATCGTAATGGGCGACGTTCCACAAAACTTGAAAGACAAGACGGTCATTGCACTCGATATGGGTGCATTGATCGCCGGTGCGAAATATCGCGGTGAATTCGAAGATCGGCTGAAGGCCGTTCTGAAGGAAGTTCAGGAAGCTCAAGGACGGGTCATTCTTTTCATCGATGAATTGCATACCGTCGTCGGTGCGGGGGCATCTGAAGGAGCGATGGATGCTGCTAATCTCTTGAAGCCGGCATTGGCCCGCGGTGAATTGCACTGCGTCGGTGCCACGACGTTGGATGAATATCGCAAATCGATTGAAAAGGACCCGGCACTGGAACGACGGTTCCAGCCGGTCCTGGTCAATGAGCCAAGTGTCGAAGATACGATCTCGATCCTGCGCGGGTTGAAATCCCGGTATGAATCACACCACGGCGTCCGTATCACCGACGACGCCTTGATCGGTGCCGCGACTTTGTCAGACCGCTATATCAACGATCGATTCCTGCCAGACAAAGCGATTGACCTGGTCGATGAAGCGGCGAGTCGGCTGCGGATGGAAATGGATTCGATGCCTTTAGAAATTGACGAGGCGACTCGCCAGTTGACTCGTCTGCAAATCGAAGCTGCTGCCCTCGCGCAAGAGTCCAGTGCCGACAGCAAGGCTCGACTTCAGGATCTGCGTCGGCAGATCGCCGATCGCGAAGAAAGCGTCAACACGCTGAAGGCACGCTGGCAGACAGAAAAAGATGCTCTGGTCTCGATCCGTCCACTCAAGGAAGAGATCGAAAGACTGAACACCGCCTATGATCACGCCTTCACACAGGCTCAGCGAACCAATTCCAACGAAGAGTACATCAAGGCGCTTGAGGTCCAGAAGAATCTTGACGAAGCGAAGAAAAAGCTGGCGCAAGCTGAACAACGGGCCGCTCAACTTGGTGATCCAGATCAACGGTTGTTGCGAGAAGAAGTCACTCAGGAAGACATCGCCAAGGTTGTCGGCACCTGGACCGGTATCCCTGTGTCCCGATTGTTGCAGACTGAAAAGACGAAGCTGCTCGAAATGGAAGATCATATCCATCATCGGATGATCAACCAGCAAGAGGCGGTCACGGCGGTGGCCAATGCCGTCCGTCGGTCGCGTTCAGGCTTGCAGGACCCCAATCGACCGATCGGTTCGTTCATTTTCCTCGGTCCTACCGGCGTCGGCAAAACGGAATTGTGCAAAGCGCTTGCTGAATTCCTGTTCGATGATGAACGGGCGATGGTCCGGATCGACATGAGTGAATTCATGGAGAAGCATTCGGTTGCTCGATTGATCGGCGCGCCTCCCGGATATGTTGGCTACGAAGAGGGTGGCAAACTGACCGAAGCCGTTCGCCGCCGGCCTTATTCGGTGCTGTTACTGGACGAAATCGAGAAGGCGCATCGAGACGTCTTTAACGTCCTGCTGCAAGTGCTCGATGATGGACGGCTGACTGACAGTCATGGTCGAACAGTCGACTTCACGAATACGATCGTCGTGATGACGTCGAACATCGGAAGCCAGACGATCATGGACCTGGCAGGTAAAGAAGACGATAAAGAGATTGAACGTAGAGTCCTGCATGCATTGCGAAAGGAATTCCTGCCGGAGTTCCTGAACCGAGTCGACGAAGTGATTGTGTTCCATCCACTGACTCGAAACGAAATCCGACAGATCGTGGACCTGCAACTGATTCGGCTGGAAAAGCGAATCGAAGAAAACGGCTTTACGCTGAATGTCACCGATGGAGCTCGGAAGCAACTTGCCGAAGAGGGTTACGATCCGGTTTACGGAGCTCGTCCGCTGAAGAGAGTCATTCAGCACCGCCTGCAGAACGAACTGGCCAACGCGATCCTCAGCGGCCAGTTCGCCGACGGCGATCGGATCACAATCGACGTCCAGAACGGAGATTTCACGTTTGGTGGAAAGAGCGAGGAATAGCAACGGATTGGTTGATCGGCTATCGAAGGTATCCTGAGAATACGGTCGCTCTCGTCGAGAGTGACCGTATTTTTCATGAAGGACTTAGACAATCCTTCGAGTGGTAGTAGAATGAACGGTCGTCGGGTGAATGTTTTTTGCGAAAGAGGTGTTTCGGATGACCACGGTAGCTATCCTTCCGGTTGAGACAGCGCTGGGAACTCGATCCTACCAGGCATTTTCCGGCCAACGCTGTGCTGAGGGAACAACAGCAGGAGCGGCGTTGGACGCGCTTTCGCTTCGGTTCCCGGAACTGGCTGATGAGCCAATGATCGTCGTCCAGCGTTTTCGCCCGGACCAATTCTTTTCCGCTGCACAACAGCAACGGTTGCAGGAACTGATGCGTCTATGGCGCGAGGCGCGTAAGACAGAGCATCCGTTGTTACCTGCTGACCAAGTAGAATTGGATGCTTTGATCGAAGCTGAGTTGGTTGCGAGTGGCCAGCGTGCGGAATATCTCGCGCGAGGACTGGGAAAATGAACCCGCGATACGTCCTGGTGGCGGCTCGTGCAGAGCATCGGTGTGAATACTGTCACGCGCCTGAAGCGATCTTCAATTTCCCGTTTGAAGTCGAACACGTCGTTCCGCCAGGTCAATTCGGATCTGACATTGAAGACAATTGGGGCTTGGCTTGCCGCTCGTGCAATCTCTATAAGAGTGACGAGGTGCAACATGAAGACCCTGAAACCGGTAAATTAGTGGGACTGTTTCATCCCCGACAACAAATCTGGGACGAACATTTTGCGGTCGTTATCGACGACGGTGTTTTGATCGGCCTGACCCCATGTGGACGCGCAACCGCAGCACGGCTGCGATTGAACTCAACGACTCAATGTCATGCAAGGCAGCAGTGGGCTCGGCTGGGCCTGTTTCCTTGAAATTGCGATCAAGAGTCTTAACCCAAATTTTCATTCAATCGAAATAAACGCTTGGCATTCGCCGTCGTCGCGCCAGCGATTTCCTCTTTCGAGACTCCGCGAATCTCGGCCAGACAGGCGGCGGTCAATCGGACATGGGCCGGTTCGTTCCGCTTTCCACGAAATGGTGTCGGGGCGAGATAGGGTGAATCGGTCTCAATCAGCAGTCGATCCAATGGGATCGTAGCGGCCAGTTGACGCAGGCTTTCGTTCTTCTTGAATGTCACCATGCCGCCCAATGATAGGTACATCCCCATTTCCAGGCAGGCGGCTGCGGTTTCGGCTGATCCGCAAAAGGCGTGCATCACACCATTCAGCGGTGACCGAGCCGCGTGCTTACGCAACTGAGCCACCGTTTCCGATTCGGCTTCGCGGCAATGGACAATAAACGGAAGTTTCAGTTGCTGTGATAATTCCAAGTGTCGATCGAAGTATTCGGCCTGCAGGTCCAAAGGGGAATGGTCCCAGTATTTGTCGAGTCCCGTTTCTCCCAGCCCGACAACCTTGGGTGATTTTGCCAGCTCGACAATCTGCTTCCAGTCATCCGGCTGCGCGGCAGAAACGTAATTAGGGTGAAGGCCAACGGTGGCATAGACCTGAGGGTATCGCTCGCTAATCTCAATCACGCGACGACAGCTATCCAGAGTGATCCCGATCGCGACCATGGCCACGACCCCCGCATCAACGGCCCGAGCGATGGCCTCTGCGCAGTCCTGCGTGAAAGCATCTTCATCAAGATGGCAATGTGTATCGATCCATTCCACGGGGAATCCCTTTCGTAATCGTCAGCAGAATGGCAAGTGATTTAGAACCCACCCCACCGCCCCCGCGGCGGTGGTAACCGGGCATTTGCACCAGCACGAGCAATCGTTTACCAACAAGCGATACCACGCAAATTCCAAAAAAATGTCATTTCAACCAGCGTCGCCGAAAAAGGTCTTTTTGCCTGAATGGGCAACAGATATCAGCCCAGGGCAAGCTCGTCTTCGAGCGCCGCCCTGGGATACGATCAAAAAATAATGGGATGCCCTGAAGGGGCTCGGCAACCCGTCGGATTTGATCGAATCTAACCGTTATCCAAGATTCACATTCTCGACGACGTCTCTCGGTTTCGCAATGCGTGGTGTTACAAGCAGCAGATATGCCGAGACCAGTGTCAGTGGCGTGATCAAATAGAAGTATGAAAGAAAACAAATGGCGTAGTACCTCGGCAGTAAAAGATTCAGCCCGTCGCATCCAAAATGGAATCCGTGGAAGTCAATCCGATATGGTACGTCGACATGATAATTTGTCATCGGATTTTTGGACGCCAACGGGCGGATTGGCTGAGAATTCCAAGTCACGCTGATTGTCGAGGTGTCAGTGCCGTACGCCGCGGCAATCATGCCGAGTCCACATTGGTTGGACTGGAAAGTGAAACACCATGTCTTACCGATGTTAACGGCAAAAATATCGTCTTTGACATGGCTTCTCACCCACCCGATCATGAGCAAACACGCCATCGCAAGCGACACGATTCCTGTCTTTCGTCGCCGTCCGTGGAAGAGCTCTCTCATCACCTGAGTCTCACTCATTGACGCAAATTGAAAGCGGCACAAGCATCGCGACTTTGCCATCCCGGAATTGTTGTGTTTAACGCAACGCCGTGAAGGAAATTTTTCTCGCGCAACAAATAAGTTGGCAAAGCACTCGTATCTCCTTATGCCGAAGGCATTATAGTGATTAGCCGGTGGCTGAGCGTAGCGACGCCACCGGAAATGAACGTCAACAATCTGCGAATCCCGAAGGGATTCCAGACTCGACCGTTTTTTTGGTGTCAATTAATCATTGTTGTCGGCAGGCAGAGTGCGATCCCGCTGGGATCGATGAACGTCGTCAATACCAGCACCGGTGGCGTCGCTACGCTCAGCCACCGGCTAATCACTGATGTCCTTCCAGGACGGCAATCAAAAAGAGATCTGACTATCTTTCAAGCTAAAAGATCGTAGCGTCCCGTGTAAGGGCGATTACCGCAATGCCGCGATCGTCCCAACGGGGCGATCAAGCCGCAGCGCCGGCTCCCGCCGTCGTCAGCTCACGCAGGCGCTCGGTCAACTGCTTTTCAGAAGCAAGGACCTCGTTGATCAGCGTCGTCGCTTCAGGATCGTCGACACACGCATGCAGCGCTTCTTCCAGCTCGGCGATCACTCCCTTTTGATTGGTGAGGATGAGCTTTGAAAGATACTTCAAGGAAAGAAAATGAAGATCCGTGTACGTGGCGGGAAAGCCGCCAAAATCGATCGTCCAGCGGCGTTCTGTCAGTAATGCCGACAACTTTTCCACATGTTCCTGCTGGGTTGCGACCAGTTTAGGAAACTCCTGTTCCAGATTTGCCTGGGCTTTGCTGGTCCAAGAGGAACAGTGGCCGACATATTGAAGCAGGCTGCGCCCGACGTCGATCAGCAACTGATTCAGTTTCGCGTTGTGGTGAACGTGCGGCATGGCTCAACTAGCAGTCTGTGAATTGAGGCAACTTATGACGTCAGGCATTTGTAATCTCACGCCTGATTGCGAAAACGATTATCAAAATCATCAAAATAAGGCGTGTGCGGCGTGCAAAGCGACTTTGGACAATGGATCAATAATGATTCCCAGAAACACGACCATTCCGGAAACCAGCATGACGTACAACGCCGGTGATGAACTGGCAACCATTGTGACCGGAACGGCATCGGCCGGACGAGTATCAATGCACATCGTCTTGGCAACTCGCAGGTAATAGAACAGGCTGATAACGGTATTCAAACCACCTGCACCCAGCACAATCCACATGAACCAATGCACGTTGGTTGCCTCGTACACCGAAGCGAAGATGAAGGCTTTTCCGTAGAAACCACCTAGCGGGGGAATCCCGACCAGGCTGAACATGCAGATCGCCATGCAGATGGCCAGCACGGGAGCCTGCTGGGCCAACCCTTTGTAGTCATCGATTTCTTCGGAATAGGTTTGATTGCGAATCAATGCGACGATCGCAAACGCTCCCAAGTTCATGAAGAGATAAACACACAGGTAATACAGCAGGCCTTCCATTGCCCGAGGTCCATTTTCCTGATGGTTCCCTTGGAACACCAGGTCGGACTGAACGCTTTGCAAAACGAGCAGTGCCGAGACCGCCATCAACATGTAACCGGCATGAGCGATCGTCGAATACGCTAGCATTCGCTTAATGTTCTGTTGTGAATAGGCGGCTAGATTGCCAAATGTTGTCGTCGCGATCGCAATCAATCCCAAGCCCAAACCGCAAGAGAGCGAGAGTTGACTCAAGGCTCCTGTGCCATCACCGGCCAGACTTGTTGTCAGCCGAACGAGAAGAGCGAAGGCCGCTGCCTTGGAACCGACCGACAAGAAACCACCGACTTCAGCGGGAGCGCCGTGGAATGCATCTGGACACCAGAAATGAAACGGAACCAGTGACAGCTTGAATGCGAAACCAACGGCGATCATCAGCAGTGCCAACGCAACGCAACGTGTTGCTGGGTCTTGCATACCGGCATGATTTACGAAGACCGCTTGAAAGCGGGGAGCCAACTCGGAGAATTGGGCAGTACCAAGGATCCCTGTCAGCAAGCTGATTCCAAACAACATCACGCCTGCCGCACCGGCACCGTAGACGACGAATTTTAATGCCGCTTCGCTGCTGCGGCGTTTTCCCTTGAGGAAGCCTGTCATCGCATAGCTGGGAACGCTGGCCATTTCGATACCGATAAACAGCATCAACAGATGATTGGCGCTCGACATCAACATCATACCGATCACCGCACCTGTCAGAAGTGAGTAGAAATCGGGTGCATCTTCGTCGTCAGGGATTCCGGTCAACACCGTCAGTGCGATGACAAAGACCAGGAAGAATGTTAGAAATCCACGGAAGAAGATCGAGAATTCATCGTGGATTGCCAGGCCGGTAAAGACCTCAACCGGGACGGTTTGTGATTCTCCAAACTGCCAGAATTGAAACAACACAATGACGAACGAACCCATTCCCCCGAGTAAAGCAAACCAGTGAGTGGGGATGATCCGGTCGAGGCTGATGAGTCGTGCGACCAGCATCAAGACGATGGAGCATGAGAGCACCAGTTCCGGCAGGAAGATGGTTAACGAACGAAGAATCGAGGCTTGTTGGGCTACGTCTCCGCTCAAGAACTGCTTAAAGAGAGCTTCAAAGTCCATCGGTTTGGCGATCAGGAAAACGGCTTACGGAATGAAATAACAACGAACGCCATCAATTACGGCAACTGCGATGTCTGAATCGCACCGTAAAGTTTCTCATACGAGGAAGCAAGGCTTTCTGTGAGTGCCTGAATCGATCCATGCATCGGATCGAAAAGCAAGTGAGGTAGTACACCGAACAGAATCGCCATCGCGACCAGCGTATAACCAATCGCCATTTCGCGAGAATTCATTTCAACTAAGGCTTCAGGATGCGGACCCTTATACTCGGGACCGAGATAAACGCGCTGCATCGTCCAGAGAATGTAGCCAGCAGTCAGAATCACACCGCTCGCGGAAATAATCGCCAAAAGTGGACTGAAGTTCCAACAGGCCAAGACCGAAAAGACTTCGCCCACGAATCCACACAATCCTGGGAGTCCCAAACCTGCGAAGAAAATCACAGCAGCCAAGCCGGCGTAATGAGGCATCACCTGAGCAATGCCGCCGAACTTGTTGATATCACGATGATGGACTCGGTCGTAGAGCACGCCGACCATAAAGAACATGCCGGTTGAAGAGATGCCGTGAGCAATCATCTGGAACATTGCGGCATTCAGCCCCATTTCCCAGTATTCGCGACCAACGGTCTTTCCGTCGACAATTTTCCAGACGGCAATACCCAGAAGCACGTAACCCATGTGGCTGACCGAACTGTAGGCGACCAGTCGCTTGAAGTCGGTCTGGGCCATTGCGGCAAACGCACCGTAGATGATGCTGAAGACACCTAGCGCTGCCAGGAAATAAGCGGCATACTGGGCACCGTAAGGGCAAAGCGGAAACGCGATGCGGATGATACCGTAGCCACCCATCTTCAACAGAACGCCAGCCAGAATCATTGAGATCGGTGTGGGAGCTTCAACGTGTGCGTCTGGCAACCATGTGTGGAATGGGAATGACGGCAACTTAATCGCAAAGCCGATAAAGAGCATGATGAATGCCGCGACCTGCATCGACATTCCGTAAACGTGAGACTTTCCAGCGGATGTGCCACCGGCGATTCTCGCCAGTTCTAGCAAGTCGAAACTGCGGTCGCTGTTGAAGTAGAACATCAACATGGCGATCAACATCAAGACCGAACCAGCCAGGGTATAGAGGAAGAACTTGATGGCGGCATATTCACGTCGTGGACCACCCCAGATTCCGATCAGGAAGTACATCGGCAGCAGCATGACTTCCCAGAACACATAGAACAGGAAGAAGTCAAGCGACAGGAAGACACCCATCATGCCTGTTTCCAGTATCAGAAACAGGATCAGATAACCTTTGACGTTCTTTTCGATGCTCCATGAAGCGAGCATTGAAAGCAGGCAGACGAAACCTGTTAACACCACCAGCGGCAGGCTGATTCCATCAACACCAAGGCTGAAAAAGACGTTCCAGTTTGCAATCCACGGGGTGTCAAATTTGAATTGAATACCCGACTTGCTTGAGTCGAATTGCGCGAGCAATTGGATTGTCAAAGCGAATGTCAGCGCGGTTCCGAGCACGCCCCAATAGCGCATTGCTTCTTTCGCTTTGGCGTCAAACAGCACTAGCGCAATCGCCCAGACAGCGGGCAGGAACACGATACATGTCAGGAGTGTTTCCGGACTCATGATGAACTCTATTTCCTCAATCGAGCTTCAACCACGTGGGTGGTTGTCAAACCTAACTATTTTGGAATCGTCGTAACGAGTGCTCCGAATAGCACAATCACACCGACCGCAATCCACATTACATATTGTCTCAGTCGACCCGTCTGGATCACCTTGAGCGAATTGCCAACATTGTAGGTCACCGTTCCCACCAGATTGACCAAACCATCAACAAATGTCTCATCAAAGGCTCGGTCCCATTTTGACGTCAGGACCGTCAAGCTTGCTGCACTGTGCAGGATAGGGTCAAGGACCCCTTTGTCAAAGCTGACACACCATGCCGAAATAATGTGAACCGGTGCGACAAACATAGCTTCGTAAAGGGAATCAAACCGCCATTTATCGACTAGGAAGTCATACACACCCGAAAACTGCTTCCGAATCTGGTTAGCATCAATCGTTTTCTTCACGTAAATCAAATAGGCCAAACTCATACCGATGATGGCCGAGATCAAAGCAAGCATTCCCGCCGTTGAATGGACATGATGCACGTCGCTTTCATGTCCCTGATGGCTAGGCAAAATCACTTTCGCAGCACCAACCGACGCCACACGGGCGACCGCCGGTACTGTTTCGCTATCAGCAATTAAGCGATAGAGCGGTCCACCTTCACCACCCCAGGCACAGCCAGCAGCCAATACCGCCAGAACAAGCAGCGGAGTCGTCATGATGCTGGGGTTTTCATGGCAGTGATCATAAACGTGTGCATCGCGTGGCGCACCGGCAAAGGTGAGGAACCACAGGCGGAACATGTAGAACGAGGTAATTCCCGCAGTGACGAGCGGAGCGATGAAGAGCAGGATATGACCTGGATTCAATTCGCTGTACGCCAATGCTGATGCAACAATCGCGTCTTTGGAGTAGAAGCCAGACAAACCGATCGATGTCCCTGGAATGGCAAGACCGGCAATCGCGATAACGCCAACCAGCATTGTGTATGCGGTGATCTTCATCTTGTGCCGCAGGCCACCCATGCGACTCATGTCCTGAACGTGATGACAACCCGCGATGACACTGCCCGAACACAAGAACATCAGCGACTTGAAGAACGCGTGGGTGACCAGATGGAACAGGGCCGCACCCCAGCCAGCAACACCGATCGCCAACATCATGTAACCCAATTGACTGATGGTTGAGTACGCAAGAACCCGTTTGATGTCTGTGACGACCAACGCGATTGTGGCGGCGATAAATAATGTGATGCAGCCGATATAGGCAATTCCCAACAGTACTTCGGGAGTGAACACCGGATAGAACCGGGCAGCCAGATAAACCCCTGCGGCAACCATTGTTGCCGAGTGAACAAGTGCTGAAACCGGTGTTGGGCCTTCCATCGCATCGGGCAACCACGTCTGAAGTGGAAACTGGGCACTCTTACCAATGCTTCCAGCGAACACACCAAGTCCCGCTGCGACCAGCAGCATGTAGCTGATTGTCAGTGGTTGGCCATTTTTCTCGGCTCGGTGGCCGTGTGCGTCCTGAAGGTAAACCTGTTTTCCATCTTCCGAGACGTCAAGTTTTCCGTCTTGACCGCGAACCATCGTGAACAAACCGGCTTCCGTGTGAGCACCATCTGTGCGGTCACCGAACTGGAAAGTTCCGAACGACGTCCAGAGAATCATCATGCCAATCAAGAAACCAAAGTCCCCGACTCGGTTCATGATAAACGCTTTGTTGGCTGCGGTACTTGCCGACTTGCGTTCGATATAGAAGCCGATCAGCAGATAGCTGCTGAGACCAACCAGTTCCCAGAAGATGAAGACCTGGAAAATATTCCCGGACAACACGATCCCAAGCATCGAGAACGAGAACAGCGAAAGATATGCGAAGAACCGATGGAACCGACCTGGGCGGCTGAAGTGACCGCCGTTATGAAGGTGAACTTCGTGGTCTTCGTATTCCTCGGTCAATTCGTCATGCATATAACCGATGGCGAAGATGTGAATGCAGGTGGCGATAAACGTCACCATAGTAAACATCACCAGCGTTAGGCTGTCGATGTACCAATCGAGAGAAACTCGTAAAGCACCGAATCGAGCCAGTTCGTAATACGTTCCTGTGTAATACTTTTTCGTCAGAGCATCGGGATGTTCGGCGTGATCAGCATGTTCTGTGTTCGCAGCATGGGCATCGTGTTCATGACCCCCTTCCGTTCGCCCGGCATCATGCGCTGTGTCGTGACCGTGGTGTGCTGGTTCGGATAATGCCGCCCATTTGGTGTCGAAGCCCCAATACATCAGAGCTGAAAAACTGCAAAGGAAACCAAGCCCAATGCATGCGACGGCACAATAAGCCGCGCCTTTATTCAGCCGATGCGAAAAGCACAGCCAGTAAATTTCAACGACGAACCCTGCAAGTGGCAGCAGCCAGGCCGCTGTCAGCAGGAACATCAAGATATCGCCAGTCTCAGGCATAATTCCGTCACTGAATGTGTGCGTCAGAGAACCGTTCGCCAATTATTTCTGTCATACGAACGGTATTGTTCGTGTAAACTTCTGATCTATCCCTGCAATTCGTTTCCGCGATCCACATCAATCGTCAAGTGATTGTTGTAAAAGTTGAGTGCAATTGCCAATGCGACCGCCGCTTCCGCTGCGGCCAGTACGATTACGAACAGTGCCGTTGTCTGTCCGTCCAAACCAAGCGAAGTGTATCGAGAGAACGCCACAAAATTGACGTTCGCCCCGTTCAATACCAATTCGACACCCATTAATACCCCGATGCCGTTGCGCTTGGTTGCCATGCAGACCACGCCGCAGACAAACAGCACCGCACCAACCATTAAATAGGCACTCAGGCCAACTTCACCCATGATCGATCTTCTCTCTCGTACTCCGAGATTCACTGCAAAGCAAATTCACATCAATCGAGGCTAACCCGATCTTCTGAAACAGCACGCCGTTTCGCACGTGCGAGATAGGCCGCCCCAATTAGTACAACCAATAGATGCACCGAGACAATTTCAAACGGCAGGAAATAACCTGGAGCTAGTCCGTTGGCACCACCCTCTTTCAGATTTCGATCAGGACGCAATCCAAGGAAACTAAGCCCGAGTTGTCGAACTGTTCGGCCTTGCTGTTGATTTGCATTAAATTCCGAAAGAGCTTTCGTTGAACCTGAATTGACCAGCGATTCTTCCGCGTGAGCTTTACGAGTTGCATCTGCAGCCGATGGTGATTCCGGGGAAGATGGCAACCGACCTGAGATCGCGATCCAATCGACGTTGCCGATTGATGAGACCAGAACCATCAGCAGCATCACCCCAACGGCGGCACCGATAATCCCCTCGGCAGGGGATGTTTTGATCGTTGTATATGGGCCACTGGCGGTTAGCATGACGCCGAACACCAGCAGGACGACCGTTCCACCGACATAAATCAGTAACTGGGCTGCACCCAGAAAGTCCGCGTGCAGCAGAAAGAACAATGCCGCTACCGAACCAAGCGAAACTACGAGCCAAAAAGCCATTCGCACAACATTTTGAGTTGCGACGACGGCGATTGCCCCGCCGCAGGTCAGAATTGCAAATACGTAGAACAGCAACTGTTCAATCATCGTGCTGCCCCCAATCGTTCTGATGTGTCACGAGCTGACGCAGTTGATTGCGACAACGCCCTTTCACCAATTGCAGGGCCTGCAATTACCGGACGTGAGAACATCGTTACCAACGTCAATGGCCACAGAACAGCCGCCAGGAACAGGAAGCAACTGATCGGAACCAGATATTTCAAACAAGTTGTCATGACCTGATCGATACGCAAGCGAGGAAGCGTCCAGCGGACCCAGATTTGAACGAAAACCAGCAGGCACGCTTTGGTGATCAACACGACTGCACCAAACACATTGACAACGTATGAGCCCAATGAAAAACCGTCAACTAGTCCAGTTCCAGTTCCTCGGAATAAGCTTTCAAGGACCGAGTCGATCCCTAATCCATCGTGCCAGCCGCCCAGGAACAGGAGTGCTGCCACAGCGCTGACTGCGAACATGCTGGAGTACTCAGCCAAGAAGAAGATCGACCAGCGAAAACCGCTGTATTCCGTGTGAAAACCGGCAACCAGTTCACTCTCGGCCTCAGCCAGGTCGAACGGTGCTCGTTTCACGCTGGCCGTTGCCACGGTGAAATAGCAGAAGAAGGCAAGGAACGTGAATGGATCGTGCAGGATAAACCAGTTCCAGAAACCGCCTGACTGCATGCGGCCAATCACTTGGAAGTTGAGAGACCCGGCAATCATCAACGGAATCAAGGCACAGATCGCCATCGGGATTTCATAGCTGACCATCTGAGCCGCTTCTCGCATCGCCCCGAACAAGGCCCACTTCGATCCACTGGAATACCCTGCGAGAATGATCCCCAGGACTTCAAGTGACATCAGGGCCAGAATCAGGAACGCCCCACATTCTGCCGCGACGGCAATCCAACCATCGCAGATTGGCAGTACCATGAACGCTGCGAACGACGCGATTGTCGCGAGGTAAGGCGACATCCGGAATACGAGTGAATCGGCTTCCTTGGGGACCAGATCCTCTTTCTGAATCAGCTTGATTCCGTCAGCAATTGTCTGCAGCCAGCCGAAGCTGCCACCGACTCGAGTGGGGCCCAGACGATCTTGGATTCGTCCGGCAACCTTTCGTTCAAGCCAGATGTAGAAGACGGGTAGGCCGCCAAACAGACCAAGCAACAATCCTGCGTGAGTGAACGCTGCGGCTAAAAAGGCAATTAGCAGCAATGTTTCTGATTCGACAGGGAGCTTGGCCAGTGACGAAATCGTCCTGGCAATAAAATCTTCTAAAGTAAGGGCGGCAAAAAAGCCGTGCATGGGTGTGTCCATTCGAATACAAGCCCGCCAGCGCCAAAGAGTGGCCCGAGGCGGGGCAACTATGCCAGAAGGGTATTAACGATTCAAGCGAGCCGCCCGTCTTTCGTCGCCATTCCCACGAATGGGAAGTTTTTTGCTTGCAAATCACCAGTGGGTGGTATGTATTTTTTGGAGGGTCTCTGGACCGAAAAATCCCTGAAAACGCGAAGATGAGCGATCGCATTGGAGGGTGATGATGCGGTAAGTGGGGGACTTTTCTCAAAATGGTTTTTATCGATTGGTCATGCTTGAAATGAACTCGTTCCTGCGAAAATTGCGGAGCGGCGTGTGGTAGACTGGGAAGTTTCCTTGATTTTCGATACGAACGTCAGATATTGTCCTGCAGGTTGATTCGCTAAAGTGACTCGGTGAACTCTCTTTCGGTTGCTCAGATTGACGAGGTATTAATGGCGAAAAAGAAAGCCACGGGAGGGCTTGAGGGTTCTCGCATCCGCGTAAAGCCTGGCGTCAATTCGCCGGAGTTTCCTGAAATTTCCATGGCAGGCTGGACTGGCTCGGTCGTAGAGACATCGGGCAAGGCCCCCTTACAGACTGTGATCGTCGAATGGGACGGCACGACACTCGCCGCGATGCCCAAAGAATACCTCGATAAATGCGAATCCCAGCAACTCTATCACTTGATGGCGAGCCTCAAGGCCGATGACGTTGAACCGCTGACGTAAACAGTTCCGGGGTCGGGTGTTCAAATTTCAAAATTGGCGAATCCGGCGATTTTCATCATGGTGACTGCATACTCGCCAATTCTGAAATTTGAACACCCGCCCCCCTCTTCGAAACGATACGATTCACCTACAATCTTTCAACGAGACAATCAAAACCGATTTCGTTGAGCAAGGATTCTTGGAATGTCGAACGCATTGAAGCTGGGTGTGAACGGTGCAGCAGGTCGAATGGGCCAGCGTGTTGTCGCTCTGGCAACTCAGGACAAATCACTGAAAGTTACCGCTGCCTACGAAGCGGCAGCCTCGCCACGACTTGGTCAGGATGCTGGTGAGCTGGCGGGCGTCGGCAAGCTGAATGTCCCCGTTCAATCGACGATCGAACACCCGGTTGATGTCATTATTGATTTCTCGACCCCGGAAGGGGCGATGCATATCCTCGCTTTGTGTGAGGCTCGACAAATTCCGCTCGTGATCGCCACGACTGGTCTGACCGAACATCAGAAGGGTCTCGTCGCATCCGCCGCTCAAACAACCCCAATCCTGATGGCACCCAGCATGAGTCTTGCCGTCAATATCGCGATGAAACTCGTCCGCGATGCAGGCCGGGCGCTGAAAGACCATTCCAGTGGCGTCGATGTGGAAATTATCGAGCGGCATCATCGATACAAAGAGGATGCTCCAAGCGGTACGGCGCTCAAGTTCGGCGAAATCGTCGCAAGCGAAATGGGCCAGACGGACCACATTCACGGTCGCGAAGGCCGGACTGGTCAGCGTCCGCGACAGGAAATCGGTTACCATGCACTTCGAGTCGGTGACAACGTAGGCGAACATACCATCGTGTTCGGCTTGTTGGGCGAGACTCTCGAAGTCGCCGTCCGAGGTCAGTCGCGAGACAGTTATGCGTCGGGAGCACTGACCGCAGCAAAGTTCCTGGTCACGCAATCGGCTGGACTTTACACAATGAACGATGCACTTGGGCTGTAATTCACCGCTATGAGTTTGACGCTAAGAAACAGATGACTTATGACCACTTCCGGCGATCTGCCGTTCGATGTCGAATCCGTTCGGCACGATTTTCCCATTCTCGATCAGCGGCTGTTGAATGATCGGCCGCTGGTCTATCTCGACACGGCGGCAACCTCGCAAAAGCCACGCGTTGTAATCGACAAACTCGTGGAATGTTGCGAGAAGTACAATTCGAACGTACACCGCGGAATCCATCAACTCGGCGATCGGATGACGACGGAGTTGGAAAATGCTCGCGAAACCGTCCAGCGATTTATCGGCGCGAAAGACGTCGATGAGATCGTCTTCACGTCAGGTACGACGATGTCCCTCAATATCGTCGCCCATGGCTGGGCGAGAAAATTTCTGAAGCCGGGTGATGAAGTTCTCGTCAATCCGATGGAGCATCACGCGAATCTCGTCCCCTGGCAGTTGGCGGCGAAGGCAACAGGAGCCGTCCTCAAATACATCCCCCTGACCGAAGACGGTCGGCTTGACCTGAGTCATCTCGATGAATTGCTGACGACGCGCACAAAGTTGGTCGCGGTGACGGCGATGTCGAACGTGTTAGGAACCATCAACCCGATTTCGGAATTGGCCAAGCGTGCCCACGCCGTGGGTGCATTGATCTGTGTGGATGGTGCGCAGAGCGTCCCACACGGTTCCACGAACGTGCGGACATTGAATATCGACTTTCTCGCGTTCTCTGGACACAAGCTTTACGGTCCGACAGGCATCGGGGTTCTGTGGGCGCGAAAAGAGCTTCTCCAGACAATGGACCCGTTTCTCGCGGGTGGCCACATGATTCGAGAAGTTTTCGAGCAATCCTCAACCTGGGCAGACCCGCCAGCGAAATTCGAAGCCGGAACGTGTCCTTTCATCGAAGCGGTCGCACTCGGCGCGGCGATCGATTACGTGACAAAGCTGGGCATTGAACGAATTGCCGAATACGAACACCAGTTATCGGTCTACGCTCATAAAAGACTGAGCGAAGTCCCTGGAGTCCGCATTCTGGGTCCGAGCGTCGAACACAAAGGAGCGATTCTCAGTCTCGTCATTGACGGTCTGCATGCACACGATTTGTCGGATCTTCTTGATCGAGAAGGAGTCGCCATCCGAGCCGGCCATCACTGTACAATGCCACTTCACGAACTTCTCGGTTTAACTTCCTCCGCCAGAGCCAGCCTGGCCTTCTACAATACGCGGGCCGAGATCGACAAGCTGATCGAAGCGATCGAATCGGCTAAGAAAGTCTTTCAGCGTCGAACAAGTTCACGTTCTTGAGTGGCACGCTGAGCGACATAAGTCCTATTGGACGAGAGGTTTCTGTTTGTTTTGGTTTTTTGAGGACATGTGAGATTGCGCGTTACATCCGCTTGCAGTCTTCATCGTATCCGTTGGGTCATTGAAACGATGTCTGTGATCTCGAATTGACCCCGGAAAGATAAACGCGTTTTATACTCAAGAATCTCGAAAACTGACGAAACTTGTCAGCCGATTTTCCAGCCTTCAAAGTTGATCTCGATCTGATTCACCTGAAGGTAGGCTTCCCCGGAATTTGCCGGAAACGAAATCGTGCCGCCCGTTTTCTGTTCGACGATCAATGCGATTCCAATCCCTAAACCGAACGAGAAATTCACTCCTGGGGTTGGTGCCAGTCGCTTCTCAACGGTCACTGTTGTCCACGGACTCTGGTTGCCGTTTTCAATAAATGTCGGTAGGAATTCGACGGAAGCCAGTTCCTGACGATGTACGGCCGACTTACTGGGACGTGAATATTGGAAAATCACCAATCGACAGCGGAAATTCGTGGCGAAAACTCGCTGGAACGTTTCTGCAGATGTTCCTCCACCGGTCACCGACGCCTTGACTGTGAAGTGTCCCGACTGCGGATCGCGAACCTGTTGAGTCACCACCGCAGTCGAATTCGTCGCGACGTCGACATTTTCAGATCCGTTTGCCCATACGCCGATCAATGCAGTCCGCTTCTCATTGAGGTGATCTTGCAATCGAACGCCAAACCCGTTCCCTTCTGCGACAACGGGACTCGCTCGCCAGCCTTTGGGGCTGGCAGGAGCTTCCAGCGGTAGCAAGTGTGTTGTGTCGGAAAAATCGGGATACATCAGCAGGCCCGGCCGGTAAGGTGGCACAAACGCCACATCACCCGTGGAACTTGCCCGTGTGGACGTTGCTGGTTCTTCGCCCAATAGTTTGAATAGCGGTTCCGCTTCCGTAATCGAAAGCTCGCGGCCCAGGCGGTCTTTAAACGTGCCTTGAGTATTAATTCCGGCGAGATGAAAGACGGTCGCCGCCAGATGGCCTGCATCGACAGGATCGCTGGCAGGATATCCCCCCTCGCGATCGCTCGATCCGTAAACCTGACCTCCCGAAATCCCCCCTCCGGCCAGAACGCAACTAAAGACCGATCCCCAGTGATCCCGGCCCGCATTGGCGTTGACGGCTGGTGTCCGACCAAATTCTCCGACCGCAATCACGAGGGTTTCATCAAGTAACCCTCGATCAGACAAATCGTCAAGTAGCGCTGTGAACCCCACATCGAATTGTGGGGCCAGACAATCTTCCATTCGATCGAAGTTCCGGGCATGAGTGTCCCAGACCGGATTGTCGACCCCTCGGTCACCCGGCACACGAGGCCAATTCACGGTGACAAATCGGACACCTGCTTCAATCAGTCGCCGCGCAAGAAGAACGCTTTGCCCCCATGTGTGACGGCCATACCTGTCGCGAATTTTGTCGGATTCTTCCTCCAGTCGAAACGCCTCCCGGGCACCTCCCGTTGTCAGCAGGTCAAACGCCTGACGCTGAAGTCCTTCCTGGAATTCCACCACTGCGCTGCGAGGATTCCGATCAAATGTCTGACCGAGTGCATCCAAGAGCGCCACTCGCTGCCTGATCTGTCTGACGGGAATCTGGCTCGCGTAAAGACCACCCAGCGGCGAATTGGGTTCTGCTGGACGGCATTCAATCAATTCGGGGCTGTATTGTGGACCAAGAATCCCACCGAATTGGCCCGATTCGATGTTGCCGCCGTTTCCAATAAATAATTCCGGCAGGGAAACAGCCGAGAGCGCCGGAACTCGTTCGCTCGGTCGAAATCGCTTCACAATCGAGGCCATATTCGGCCAATCCGTTGGCAAGGCAACTTCGCCGTCACCCGTCAGCATGGGTCGACCGGTCAAGACCCAGTACCCACTTCCACCGTGGATATTGTTATTCGTAAACATCGATCGAATCACAGCCAGTCGGTCGGCACGAGCCGCCGTTCGCGGCAACAATTCACTGAATTGAATGCCTGGCACGTTAGTACTGATCGGTTTGAACGGACCTCGTATTTCGGCGGGAGCCAGCGGCTTGGGATCAAACGTCTCGTGCTGCGGAGGACCACCCGACAGAAATAGCATAATCACCTGCTTGGCGCGACCAAACATCCGCGCATTCACCGGTTGCTCAACCGCAGAAGCCCCATTTGCCTTTGAACCAAGCAGGCCAGGCAAGCACGAAGCAAGCGCCGATATTCCACCCATCCGCATCAGGTCACGGCGGTGCAGGATCGAATCAAACGCATTAATTTGCGGTCGCGGCACGGGACTCTCCGAAATCACGGAAATCGCTGAAAACAATGTACGGCGTGATTCGTCCCTTTACCAGCGGAATATGAAGAAGGAAGACGGCAGAGGATCACGATTATCCGCCGCACTGCGTGACTTTGAACGTCGGGTTTGATATCAATCCCGCGTCGAATTACGTTGGTTTCGTGGTGATTGGCCGCAGAACAACTCTTCGTACACTCCTGAAAATTTCTCGCAAAGGTTGTCGCGGTATCATGGAAGCTGGAATCGTCGGTTTGCCCAACGTTGGCAAAAGTACTCTGTTTAACGCACTCACCATGTCCAAGGCCGCTCAGAGTGCGAACTATCCTTTTTGTACCATCGAGCCGAACGAAGGGGTCGTCAGCGTTCCCGACGACCGGTTGCGACGAATCAGCCAATACATCGTTCCGAAAAAACTGGTTCCCGCAGCGCTTAAGCTTGTTGATATCGCCGGGATCGTGAAAGGAGCCAGCGAAGGTCAGGGGCTTGGAAATAAATTTCTCACACACATCCGCGAAGTCGATGCAATCCTGCAGGTCGTTCGCTGTTTCGAAGATCCTGACGTCATCCACGTTTCTGGAACCGTCAACCCGGTCTCAGACATCGAAACGATCGAAATCGAATTGATGCTGGCAGACATCCAGACCTTGGAAAACTCTCTCTCCAAGGCCGAACGAACCGCCAAGAGCGGTGATAAAGACGCCAAAATGCGTGTCGAAGTCATCAAGAAATGTCTGGCTCATCTGACAACGGACCAGCCCCTGCGAAAAATGGAATTCGACGAAAACGAAGCGAAAGTCGTCTCCAGCTACGGCCTGATGACCGCCAAGCCAATTCTGTACGTTGCCAACGTCGACGAAAACGATCTGGAAGGCAAAGGAAAACTCGTTCAACAAGTCCGGGATTTTGCCAGCAAGGTTGGCGCATCAGTCGTCCCCGTCTGTGCCAAACTCGAAGCCGAAATTGCAGAACTGGACGAAGCAGACCGAGCCGAAATGCTTGCCGGAGCCGGCCTGGAGGAACCGTCTCTCGCCGCTCTAGCTCGCGAAGCCTATCGAGTGCTCGGCCTGCAAAGTTATTTCACTGCCGGCGAGATCGAAGTCCGAGCATGGACGATTCCTATCGGAGCCACGGCACCGCAAGCCGCAGGTGTCATCCACACCGACTTCGAAAAAGGGTTCATCCGAGCCGAAGTCTATACCCTCGCCGACCTCGAAACCTACAAAACCGAAAAAGAAATCCGCTCCGCCGGCAAACTACGAGTCGAAGGCAAAAGCTACGTAATGCAAGACGGAGACATCTGCCACTTCCTCTTCAATTGATCTTAGTGCTCGCGTTCTTTGGTGCTCGCGACGGAGAATGGGGCAACTTTCGGTTGCAACTACCCGCAGATCACGTGGTTTTGCCAATTCTTGAGAAAAGTAAGTCGCAACTCAGACATTGGCCGAAATGCTTGCTTTCATGCATTTCGGCCAATTGCATTTTCTTATTACCGTAAATTAGTGAAGATTAGCGTTCAAAACCTCTTTTTTCATCGCTTTTTGTTCTCTCTTCTCATCATTCAAGCACGTTTTTCCTTCGTGTTTCAACGAAGACTTACCGTCCAATTGGGTGCGTATCAAGAAACTTGGCGATCAACGGGATGAGTACTTCGCTGGCGTCTTCCAGGATGTAGTGGCCGCAGTCTGGGTATCGATGAAGTTCTGCGTTCGGAAATCGAGCGAGCCATTCCTTCAAAAAATGCTCGTCGAAAACGAAATCTTTGTCGCCCCAGCCGATGAACATTGGGACTGATTTAAGAAGCTCAAGCCGACTTCCGACCCTTGTAATTAGATCGTATCCTCGGTCGCCCGGCTTCAGGGGGATGTCCTGCACGAATCGATGGACGGCGATTCGATTCGACCAGGAATCGTAGGGAGCACAGTAGGCATTGCCGACTTCTTTTGGCATCGGGTTTCGAGTCACGCACGATTTAACCGCTCCTCGACTGAACGCATTGAAACCGCGAACGAGGAATGCGCCTATTGGGCTGCGGGCGAGTTTCAATTGCCAGGGGACGGGTTTGGTTTTTGGTAGATGAAACGCACCAGTGTTGAGGATCACCAGACGTCGAATCCGTTCGGAGTGTTCGGTGGCATACGCCATGCCGATCATTCCGCCCCAATCATGGACGACCAGTGTCAGGTTGTCGGTGGCCCCACAGTAATCGAGCCATTTACCAAGATCAGCCACTCGACGAGCCAACGAGTATTCATACCGGTCATCGCCCGGTTTATCGGACAGTCCGCAGCCGATGTGATCAGGGACCAGGCAGCGATACCGGTCTCGCAAATTTTTCACGAGGTTTCGGTAGTAGTACGACCAGTTCGGATTGCCGTGCAGCATGACAACGGTGTCACCCTGGCCTTCGTCAAGATAATGCATCCGCAAGCCGTCGATCTCGGTGAAATGTGATGCGAAGTCGTATCCAGGAAACGCCACGTTGCCGCCAATATTTTGTAGGGATCTGGCCGAATCATCGAATCGGCCTCAATGGAAAACCCAGATAATCGCGGCAAACAATCGATTCTTCCAGTCTACACGGCGGATTCTTCCGAAACCCCACCGCCCCTGGGGACTGTCGAAATAATCGAACTTAGGCTATGCAGCGGCGGATTTCAAAGATAGATAAGTAATTCTGCGAAGGGACGACGAGATTTAGCGGATCGTGGGAGGTGAGTGATCATGGGGTATTG
>CAILLA010000131.1 GCA_903834925.1 uncultured Schlesneria sp. | reverse complement strand
GGGGATGGGATCTCGAGGAGTTGAAGAATCTCTCGCTGACGAGGAGTGAGACTCGTAGGACGTACAATTTGGTTGTATCGGTTTTTCTCGATCAGGAGTGCGTAGTTGGCGAATGCTTTGAGTAACGTCAATGTCGTCGTACGCCGCTGTTTGACGGTGGCCTCGGGAGGCAGATTGCTTCGGTACGTGCGTTGAATCAGAAAATGAAGCGTCATCGCGATCATCATCAGGAACACCAGCGCCTCAACCCGCTGGGGCTTGTGAAGGAACACCGGCCTGACGGCCAAAGGCCCTTTGAATCGGGCATTCACCTGCTCGCTATAGGCTTGTTGTTTGAATCGCGTGAACAGTGAATCCGCGCTGTCCGTTCTCTTCGCCGTCGTGACGATCGCATTATAACCATCATACTTTTCATCGATTCGAAGTTGATCCTCATGGAAAGTGAATGTGAACCGGTGTGTTGGCTGACGACAGCCTCTGTCGCGCGTTGGCAGCGCCTTCAACTCCTGCTTCGTCAACGGGATCATCTGGTGAGTGAAGTACTTGGCGGCGTCGCTGGACGTTCCCAAGACCCTGGCAATGCGACGCGACACGGAGACTTCGTCACTGAAGGGGCGTCCCGCTGCCACACTTGTCTCAATCTTTTTGAGTTCGGTTGTGATACGGTCGATCTGTTTTTGACGCTTCTGGCGGACGACTTTTCGGTCGGCACTGCTATCGACAAAGATGACCCAGCAATCCAGATCCCGGCGGGTTTTGTCGTCCGTCAACGTGTGCTTCAAGACGGCCAGTTTGTACTCCTCACGCGGCAAGTCGCTCTGCTTTTCGCGGCGACGCTGCTGCTCAATCGACAGGTATGTCGCCGTGTTCCAGGAGAGCGAATTGAACTTTTCATCGAAGAGCTTGCTGAACTCGCCCCAAGGGGCCGAACAGATCGCCTCGCATCCGCTGTCCTTCAGTCGAAGCAGATGACCGACCGAATACGTCCCGCGATCGGAAATCATTGTGAACTTCAGCTTGGGCAAATGCTTGTGAAGCAGTTCAAATTGCTCGTGAACGTCATGCCGTCCGTTCTGATTCCCGTCGATCGTGTGGCCGTAAATCGGAAGCGGACCGTATTCGTCAACCTGCACGCACAGTCCTGCGTGGATCATCTTCGATCCCTTGGGCGTGTCCTCCATCGCGCGCCCCTTGGTGATGTGAGCAGGTTCGAGCAGGTCGTCACTGAGGATCGTTCCAGCGGCGTCCCCCTCTTTCACCACCACACCCTCACGGGCAGCAGCCTCTTCATAGGCTCCCGTAAACAGGATATGTGTCGGATCGTAATGGACCTCGCGCAAGGGGATGTCGAAATCCTTAGAAACGTGCAGAGCCATCGAACTCAGAATCGAATGCCGTTGTTCGAAGAAATGTTCCAGCGAACGCCCGAAGCGATCGTCGTTCATCTTCTCGACCGGCATATCAAAGACGATGTCCGCTCCGGAAGAGGCTGCCCATTCCGGAATATTCATCAATGCAACGGGCGAGTACAGCCGTGCGGCAATCAGCAGACTCAGAATCTTGCCGTGCCCGAACTCCGCCTGCGAATCAGCCGGAAGATGCTCGTCAATGATCTTCTCGACCCCCATCCGCTCCAGCATGGGAACGATCACGGCCAAGCTGCCGTACGCCGCGCTAACAACATCGATTTGTCCGCCATATGTAATGCTCATTCAAATAGTTTGGGTGAACTTGGCAAAATGCGCAAGCCTAATTTGATGAGTTTTTTACAGGGTGCGGAAAATGGGGTTAAACGATGACGACAGATTCAATCTTTCCTGAAAACCGGCTTCCAAAAGTTTTTCGCGGGATGTTGCGAACTGCCGCTCGGTTTTCTATGATACTTGGCCCGTTCCGGCTCCTGAGCTGAATGCTTGGATCGTCGTTTGCTCGACGCCGTGTGCTTGTCACACGCTCCGGATCTTTTTAACCCGAGATTGCTACATATGTTCGAAGGTATCGCCAACGG
>CAILLA010000130.1 GCA_903834925.1 uncultured Schlesneria sp. | reverse complement strand
TACGCTTCGCCATCCTTGGCTCCCTCGGTGACGTGTTTTGTTCACACTCACAACATCGCAGAGAGCCAGGGTTTCTAAAACATCATTTCCGAGTCGCGCGTTCCCCTAAAGTGCAGATACTTGTCTGATGGCTTTCCACGGAATTGTTGCGTCTCAATACTCGCTGAACTGCTCAAAGATAAAAGCGCAAGAGTCCGTGGATTTTCGGCTGGACGTTGTTGCAGCCTGGCGCTAAACGAACTCCTTCCATCGATATCGATGGCCCGTGCAATCGAAAAAGACCGTACGGCGCAGTTTGAACTCGATTTCGCTTTCCATCTGATGCGGGATAATTTCTACGAATACGAAGACACAAACGGCTACAAGATTGTGCTGAATTTTCCAGAGGAGTATCCTGCACGTAATGTATGGCCCGGACAGGTTAACACAAATATGGTGTCGAGTGAGGGCGTAGAGGCAATTCGAAATCGCATTAGAGCACAGAGCCTCTCTCTTGGTATTCAGCGTCGGCCATGGAATTGGAATGCCGAACAAAACGCTGAACTCGAGTTGCCGATGACGGGTTTTTGAAATGGATGCTCGCGCGCGGCAACCGGGTTAGTTTGGTCGCTCAGCCGCTTGTTCGGAGCAACGATTGATGAAGCAAGCTACATGTACGTGGATCATTGCTTGGGCATTTCTCCTGGTCATGCCCGTTCTTTCGGCTCAAGAGATCCTTCCCCGTTTGAAATTCAAAGCGCACTCCGGCAGTACACGCACGGTCCTTATCACGGCGGATGATAAGTTTCTGATCACCTTGGGCGGTGAATATCTTAAAAATGATGGAAAGCTAGTCGGCGACAGGTCCGTCAAGTTATGGGAGTTTGCGACGGGCGAACAACGTGACTTTCCAATGCTCAACGGCCAGTCCATTGCCTTGTCTCGGGATGGACGGAAAATCGCTGTGGCAGATGACAATTCGGTGCGGGTAGTGGATCTGCACACGGGTAAGGATCTTGCCACGATCAACGAGAACGCCGTTCCGGTTGTGTGCGTGGCGTTTTCCCCGGACGGGAAAACTCTGGCAATGGGCTGGAGTAACGACGGACCCAAACCGGGAGGTAAGGTTGGGGTCGCGCAGCTGTGGGATTTGGCGACCGGCAAACCCATTGCCACGCTGGAACCGAGCAGAGGTCCGATGCGAGAACTCGCGTTCTCTCCCGACGGCAAACTGCTGGCCGTGGCAACCCAAACGTTTCCGAGTATTGGCGATGTGCGATTCTGGGATGTGTCCGCGGGGAAAGTGCATTCCACACTCGAAGCGGGCGGCGTCGACTGTATTGCCTTCTCCCCGGACGGGAAGATGTTGGCGGCGGGATGCGGTGGCCGCTTAGACCGCAGTAAGAAAGACCCACCCAGTCACGTACGCCTGTGGGATGTGGTCGCCGCCAACAGCATTCACTCTTGCCGGCACGAGTTTCGGGTAATGTGCCTGGCCTTCAGCCCAGACGGCAAAAAGGTAGCGGCAGGCAGCGAACTCGGCGAATTAGCTCTCTGGGATTCTGCGACGGGGAAATTGTGTTGTTATGTCCCGGATCAGCCTTGGTACGTACTGTCCGTGGTCTTTGCGATGGATGGCAAGACACTCGTATCAACGAATCGCGATGGAGAGGTCTGTTATTGGGACATGGCCAAACTACCGAAGGGGAACGCAGACAACCAGGTCGGCGGAACCAAGCGGTGAACCAGAGCCGCCCCGTCTCATCCCGTGATACCACATCTGCTGGTAACGAATGTTCTATGTAGTGTTAACTAACGCCGCAAAAGAGCTCCGTCCCCGTTGACAAAGTTTGTTACGTTCCGCCCGCATACGGTGCCGCGTCTTAAGCCGCTTAGCGGCGGCCGAGCGTAGCCTGGGTCGGTTTCCGCCCCAGGATGAAACGCAACAAAACCAATCAAAAGCCCCAGCGGGGCGGCCGAGTCGAATCGGTCTGAGTTTCTCCACCTTCCAATCGAGGATCCAAAGGAGTCAATGGCAACGATTGGCGCGAACGTCCAATCTCGGTCGCCCCGAATGGGGCTTATTGTTTGTTCTGATCTGACGAAACCTGGGGCAGAAGCTGCCCCAGGCTACGCTCGGTCGCCGCGCTGCGGCTTAAAAACGGTTGCCCAAAGGAGGCAAGCAACGACGTTCAACGATTGCCCGTTGACGATTGTGCTGTGTCCCCACTTATCAGCGACGAACTGAGACCGCAAAACGGGAGAGGATCGCTACGAATGCCACATCAACTGCGCGTAACAATGGAGTTAAGCCGTTTGGCGATCGACATGTTCGAGCCATGACACAAGAAGCAGATCTATGAATAAAGCTGGAGGCGGAAACCGCCCCCATCTTTATTCGGCTACCCCGATGTCGCTGAATGCCTCAGTGCTTGAATCGAATCATGATCCGCTTGGCGACTCTCAAAAAGTTCTTCTCCGTGTCGCCTTGCTTCGTTTGCCGACGTGATTACTTTCGCTTGCGAGCCATTGAATACGCCACTCCAACCAGGCTACCCAATCCGGCCAGCATTGCTGTTGACGGTTCGGGGACCGTGGAGGCACCGAGGACGACTAAGTCACCGCTGATCCCATACATGTAGTATGTAGTGGTGTTGTCGGGGTAGCCATCATCCTTGATATAGGCAATCCATCGGTCGTCGTCTTTGCTTAATCTGCCGACCTGCGGCGCTGCGTCCCCCAGCGTGTGGCCGGTTTGCTGGTCACCGGAAGCGGTGGTGCCTGTCCAAGCGCGCGCACCACCATCGTCGTTTGTTGACCCGTCAATTTGCGTACTGATGTTTTGCAGTATACTTCCTGACCATAGGCCAGATGTCGTATCATCCGTTGCGATTTGATTGCCATTCACATCATATACGGCGTCACCTGTAACACCGATGTGGTTGATTGCACTCACTGAGCTGGTTGAACCAATGGCCTGCCACGAGATCAAGGTTCCGTTGTAGGTCGCACTGTTCGCATCTGTATTGACGAAAGTGTCATAGGTGCTGATGTCGGTCGAGGTTGCAGTGGTTGTTGCGGTTGTAACGAACACGAATCGAAAATGATTCCCGGCGTTGAGCCCGGTTGGAGTGCTAATGTCGATCCCCCCGGCAGACGCAGTGCCTGCGGCAATTGATGCCAAGGCGATCACGGACAAGAGTGACAGAACGACTTTCATAATTGGCCCTACTTTCTTCGACTGCACGTTTGATCTCAGTGCCGGAAACCTCGAAAACAGATTCGAGCGACATTGACGATACCGACTTGAAAATGATGTAGCAGCAGCAGTCGTCATGGGCTGCATCAACATAAAAGGCGTTGAAATCCTAGTACGATGACAGCGGCAATTCAATTCACTCTCAATAAAAAATGAATCGTGTTGTTGTAAATACACATGTATTTAACATGTTATCAAGCTGCAGATTGGTAACTAGTAAAACAAATTCTTCGAGACCAGTAGCCGCCTTGAACGGCGTAAAGTCAGTGAGCCCTTTATCTCGTTACCAAGCTCCAGCTTGGTAACGCAACTCTTCGAAGCTCTGCTTCGCAGTCGTTAATAACCGCCCCCTAAGCCGGTAACGGCTTCGGGCCAATAAGCTAAAGACATTTGGGCGCGTCGAGCATCTCACCCAAGGCGGAAAGTGACCACAAAACGTGGTCGGACGTTGTTGCAGGTTTCGTTTCACAACGTGATATTGCCTTTGTTCGGTCGCGAAGCGGAGCTTCGAAGACAGGAAGTTACCAAGCTGGAGCTTGGTAACTAGTAAGCTAGTCGTTCAATCGTTCAAGTGTCTTCGCAATCAGCTTATGAAGTCCTGCTGATAGCATCAGCGTAAAAAATAAAAACCACCCGATTAACGAAAGCCGTGAGCGTTCATCCTGGAAGGCTATGGGAAAATAATGGAATACGACGAGTTGAGCTGCAATCAGTTCCAAATGCGCAACAAGGACTCCGAGCAAAAGTGCGATTGTCCAACTGAACTGAGGGAAAATAACCGACACAAGCACGGTGACGTGACAGCCCAAAACTACGATGCTTGAAAAAAACAAGACGTCAACCGTCGTCGCTCCATAACAGCCTAATGTCGGTACATAGACGCTCAATATTGCAACCCAAAACCATCCCGGCGATAACGCCAGCGATATGCCTGCCAATTTGCTGTAAGCGATTTGCCGGCGTGACATTGGCAGGCACAACAGTGTTCCCCAGGTTTGCTCACGCATTTCTCGATGGTAAAGCTGTGCCAGGACGATTGCCGTATCCCAACCCATCAATCGGAGAGATGCTTCGTGGATCATCAGCCAGGCGAATGGAAATGGAGCGGCAGAAACGCTGAGTCCATATGCCAGCGTCAAAGCGGGATAACAAATCAAACGCAACAAGAACCATCGCCATCCGCCGCCAATCGTGCGAAAATCTTTCCAGAAGACCGCCATCACACCGGCTCCCCATTGCCGTCGCGGACGCGCGGTCATGGACTTCGCCGTCGTGACCTGGGGAGCCGCGTATCGCTCAAGTTCCCACCAGCTCCCGGCGATGGCAATCGCGCCCCACAAAATTAAATAACTCTGGTCCGTGGACCAGAGGGCAGGCGCTATTGAAGACGACTGGAATAACCGTTGGGTACTGCCGAATGCGCTCCAGGAATGAAGCCGCGTGATGATTTTATCAGTGACGGAATTGTTCAATGTAGGACAGGCCCAATTCAATAAGGCTTCGATGGTCATAGGGCCGATGAACCAGGCGCTGAAGAAAACAATTGCGGCCAGTACCGCACGTTGACTCGTCTTACAAACAACCGAAATCCATAATCCAACACTCGCCACAAAAAATAGATGAACGAGAAGCAAAACCATCATCGCACGGAGTTGTCCCGGCAGGACACCGCCGAGTGTTATGGCGAACGACATGCATGGGATCTGCAAGATCAACATCATCGCACAGCCAATGAAAAGCGGCAGCCAACGCCCCACGAGAAAACCTGTCCGCCCCAAATCTGTCATTCGCAATAATTCCAACGTTCCTGCTTCACGCTCTGACACAACGCAATTCGAAAAACAGGAAATCCCAATCATCGTCATGAATACGAGATTGAGATACGTCATGCGTTGAAACAGCTCCAACCCCGCTGCTCCAAAACGATTGGCAGAATACTGGGTGAACACGACAGCCACAAAGTAGGCCACTACCAAGAGCCCCTGAGCCAAATTCCATCCGAGCCCCTTACACATTTGCTGCAACGTATGACCGCACAAAACCCACGAAGCGAAGTGGTTCCGGCGTTGATCGGGTGGTGAGTCTCGCATAGTGAAGCTTGGTTATGGCTCAGGAATGACGAATGGATGAGTCGGAACGACCACGTAAAGACATTTTGACATTATGTGGAGACTCCCACACGCGATGCAAGGCAGGTTGAAGACAACCTTAGACGACCTTCCGCTGTGTTAAATCAAATGAAAATCCTGACGCTATCTGATAGAATCATTGGATAAAGGATTGCATCAGGTGGATAGACGTTTACGTTCAAACGGGGGTGTGATGACACTTACGATCACAGTGCAAAATGAGCTGGCACAACGGCTTGAATCTGCCGCCTTACAGAGGAATGTATCCGTAGAAGAGCTTGCTACGTCAATCCTTGACCGCGCAGTTTCAAGGCCCGATGATAACTGGAGTGAAAAAAATCAACGTCGACTTTGCTTGATCCGGAAAAGTGTTCAGCAAACACTTTGCGACGAGGAACAGCTCGAACTCGATGAACTGCAATCCCAATTCGATTTACAGTTCGAAGAATTTGATGAGTCCCTTAAATCCCAACTCGAGTTTATGCGATCTTTCGTTGAGTAGACCTCATTAGAATCGTCACGGCGCGGAGTCAACGTGTCTTTTCCTGAACCGTTTGCATATCCACGTACCCCGTTTAACAGACGGCACGGACCTCAAGGGTACTTGGATCCACAGAATTACAAACCGTGGTTACGTGATGAATTTCAATTTCGGTGTGTCTATTGTCTCGTTCGCGAAACATGGTATCCCGAAGGAGATAGTGGCTTTGGTGTCGACCACGTGCTTCCGCGATCAAAATACCGCGAATTGAACTGGGAATATGACAACCTTGTTTACGCTTGTTGTCGATGCAATGCCGCTAAACAGGATCTCGATGGAATCCTCGATCCATCAAAGGTATCGCTCGCAGAAAATTTGATTGTTGATTCTAACGGAATGATTCATGGCCTGACGGACCAAGGGAACGAACTGATCCTCGTCTGCCAATTAGGTCGAATGCGATTAGTCGAATTTCGTCGAGGAATTTTTGAGATTCTCGAATTGATTCAAGCTAACCGGGATTCTGTGAAATGCAACGCATTCCTGCGGCGATATTTTGGTTTCCCTTCGAATCTGCCTCAATTGCGATTACTGAAACCCCCAGGAGCGAATTCACGACCAACCGGAATCGCAGAAAGTTGGTTCGAGAAAAGGTTGCGCAATCAACTCCCAGACGCCTACTGAGGGTCGGTGTGAATTTATCATGGAACCGTAAAACGTCTTAGAGAAGTCCGGTATGTGATTCACGACCGATCGTCACGGATGCGCTGAGTGAGGTATTCGATTTCACGCAACCAGATTGCGTCACGCGTGAAAAAACACTCGTTCCGCTGTCTTCCCAAGCAACCACTCGCGGTCGTCTTTTGAAACGAAGTTGAGCCGGTCTCGTACGAGGCTGATTGATGCCTTGTAGGTGTTAACGCCCTGAATCTGATACGGAGAATCGCTGGCCCACATCAGGCGCTGTGGCCCAAACGTTTCGTACAATCGCTTGATCATCGGAATCAATTCATCATGCGGCGGCTTCTTCTGCCCGAGGGCGTAATATGCCGAGATCTTGACGCTGGTGTGTTTATGCCGAGCTAGTCGACAGAGGTTGGAGATATCGCTGTCGCGCATTTGGCCATCGACGCCAATTCGAGCAAAGTGGTCGATGACGACGGGCGTGTCGGGATGCCGCTCGCACATCAGGTCGGTGGCGGGCAAATCAGATGCGTTGATCAGCAGGCACATCGCCTGCCGCGTTGCCGCTCCGGTCTTCCACATCTCGATCATCCCCGGTGCTTCCAACCATTTGGGCTGTTCTTCCGGCTTGCGAATGAACGGAGTGATGCGGAACCCGGTCACTCCCTGTGGTAGCAGCTTCTTCATCGCCTCGCCTGGGTGCGGCTGGTGGTCATCGACCATCCCCTGAATCCGAAACCGCTTTGGATGCCGACGCACCGCATCGATCAGGTATGAGTTATCGAACAGGTGATACACCGAATGCTGAATCAGCACGACCCGGCCGACCCCTTCAGGTCGTGCGATGGCCATCAGTTCTTCGTCGGTGAAACTGGGTGGATTCAGATCCTTCTTCGTCTGTCCCGCTACGAGAGGAAATTTGTCAGTCTCCGGCGGCCAGATGTGTGAATGTGCGTCAATCCAGGGGAGATCAGAGTCGGCAGCATTTGTTGAGGTCGTCATCATGCCTCCTACAGCCGTAAGACTTGCGCACAAGAAATGGCGTCGGTTCAGACTAAGGCGATCGGACATATGTAATCCTGATCCTGGAATTGTTGGCTGAGATGTAAGTAAATCGAAGTTGTGGCTAGTTGACTGTGATCAACTGCATTCCGGCCCAAAGGGCCAGCAGTTCAAATAGCCTAGCCCATCGGGCTAGGAATACAATCATCGAAATATCCGGTCGAACTGATGGCCCCCTTGGGCCGGAAGAGAATTTCGTCGTTCGTACCCCGTCATTTAATCACGGTCGCCCCGGTTCCGATTCCAGGCCGACGGAATTGACCGAGATCACTTCATACTTGCCAGCGTCATCGGGTTTGACGGTCTTATCTACGAACTTCATTTCCAACAACGGTCTCTCCGGGGTGTCGTGATAGCTCATGGATTGAAACAGCGGGCGACCAAATTTGCCGACAGGCTTTTCGGGCACCTGACCGATGACTTTGCCATCGCGGCGAATGATGAAATATTTCAGACCACTTTCAAAATCGGCTGCGGCGTCCCAAGTAAGCTCGATCGTGCCGTCGGCTTTCGGTTTCTGCCCGACTTGTTTCGGTGAGGGTGGTGGCGTGGTATCGCTAGTGGAGCCGACGCGGATGTATTCTTCCCATAACGCTGCGAATTTTGTGTTCGGCAACCAGACGGATTCATTTTCCAAACCCTTGTAATCAGCGGCCGGAACCGGCTTGTCACCCGACAAGTTTGACAACCAGGTCTGCTTCTTATCTACGGGCTTCAACACGTTTGAATTCGCCCCAACATCTGGCAACCGTTGCTCCAGGCAGGCATCGAAAAATGGAATGGCGAGATACCGGCTGTCCGCACATTCATGACTGCTGCGAGGGTCCGCCGCGAACCCGATCGGCGCACCCTGGCTGCGATAGAGATGAAACAGTCCGGTGCCTGCGGTCCAGGCTCCGACCATTCTCGGATCATCCCGTTCCTTTACGCCGGGGTTACACATTGCTGGTATGCCGAACGCCGCTGCCGGGAAGTGCGGTCGGGGAATTTCATCCTTGGCCCAGGCGTTGATCGCCCCGCCAGATCGGAACCACAAAGCCACAATCCGTTCGGGATACATTGTCTGCATCAAGCTGGCCCAGAACGCACCTCCCGAATGTCCCCACAAACACCAGGGAACGGAATTCAATTCAGGATGTTGTGACTGAATGGCAAAGTCATCAAGCGATTTCAAAAACGTCTTGGCAGATCCATTACGAGGGTCACACCACAGCCGACAATTCTGCTGTTCTGCCTGGTGATACGACGGGCCGAGTAACGCGCAATCCCATTTCTTCGCCAGTGCCTGCCAATGCAGATCATAAGCGGCAGTCTCGCCACCCTTGCAGGCACCCGTCCCGCATCCATGCTGATGAACGATGATCCCGCGAAACGTCTTCACATCATCCGGCAGCCACAGCGTATAGGTCACGCCCATTTGAAGTTCGCCGGGGATTTCGGATGCAGGATATTTCACTTCCAGATAACGGCCTGCAGCGACGGCCTCGCTTACGACGACCACGATGCACAACAGAAAATAGACCCATCGACGGACTCTTATCACAATGTGTCCCTCATACGCAACGGGGTGATTGTTCTTCGGGAAAATATGGGTTCAAACGAAATCTTGTGCCACTGAATGGCCGTCTTCGGTCACTCAGTGTCTTTCAATCGCGAGTTTTACGGGTCGAAGACACTGCGTCGGAGAAGACTCCGATGCAGTGGCACTTCCAATCGGTATCGTATTGAAAATAACCTTGCGCTGATCGCCGGGGCGATGTACTTCAAACCATTCGCTCCAGTTAGTTTGCGGAAATCTCGTCCGGTGGTTCGGGCAGAAGCCATGCAAACGCAGCAGCCGGGAGGAACAGGAATCCTGCATAGAAAAGTGCAAGACGATGGTCACCGACTTTGGAAAACAGGCCGAAGAAAACAGTTCCCAATCCGGCTGCGATACGACCAATGTTGTAGCAAAAGCCCGCCCCGGTCGTGCGAAGCAGCGTCGGAAATAACGGGGGCAAGTACATGGTAAAAAGTGCGAATACTCCCTGACTCAAACCGATCGCCGCGAACCCGTACCACAAACTGTTATGGTCACGTGGCACACAATAAGTCGCAAACATCGAAACGAAATAGGCGAGACACAGGCCGGTGATCGCAAAACGATATTTCAACCAGCGTGCCAAAAATCCTGCGAAAAAATTCCCCGCAATCGACGACAGCATCACCAGCCAGACCATCCGGCTGATGAGCTGGCTCTTTTCCGAATCGGTCCAGCCGCTTATTTCTGGCAGGTTTCGCACATGTTGCAGGTTCCAGAAAAGGAATGCCCAGTGAGCCGTTAACGAGAGTGAGCAAACAATCAGCGTCAGCCATGTGGTCCGTCGGACCGAGCCCTGAAATAATTCAATAAACCGAGGTTCAGCCTGTTCGGATTGTTCTTTTGCCGCATGCCATTCTTCCGTCTCTGGGACAGCATGTCGAATCCACAACACCAATAGTGCGGGCAGGACGCCGACCAGGAACACAGTTCGCTTGGGATAATCGGCGAGTAAATACGTGGCCAACCCCGCCAGCATGACTCCCAGATTGACACCGGTTTGGAGGACTGCCGCCATCCACGGTCGCCAGCGTTTCGGCCAGGTTTCGGAGATCAGCGAAGCACCGACTGCCCATTCACCACCGATCCCCAGCGCTGCCAGGAATCGAAAGATCAACAGATGCCACCAGGTCTGTGCGAAGAATGAAAGCCCGGTAAACAGAGCATAGGTAAGAATCGTCAACGTTAATGCGCGACTGCGGCCCAGCCGGTCGGCGATGCGACCGAAAAAGCCCCCACCTAAAGCCCAGCCGATGAGAAACGCCGCCTGAATCCAGGAGCTGTAGAAACCGACCTGCGGGTCTTGCGGACTGGATGCTCCGATCAATTCGGCGACGAACGGACCAGCGACAAGAACATACAGGTGCATGTCCAAGCCATCGAACAACCAACCCAGCCAGGCAGCAATCCCAGATTTCCACTGCTCCGATGAAAGATCACTGAGGCGAGAAACTGCCTGGACCGGGATCGGTTCTGAGTTCGTTGTTTCTTCTATCATAAAGTTTGGCGCTTTATCATTACGAGGACTCAGTCATGAGGTTTACGAGTCTGTGGGTAATCCCAATTCGGTCGAACTCTGGCTTCGATTCTTTGTTTTCTAGTACTTCAATTCCGGCTGTTACTCGAATAACCTGTCAACAACGACTTCAAAGCCGGGCAGCACGTCGGGAAATGTCAGCAAATCGGTCGAATTCACAATTGTCGCTTCGTTGTCCGCCGCATAGAGATGAACTCGCTTTGGTACGGGGTCGATCACCGCAACCGTCAGGACATTTGCACTCAGGTACTCGGCGACTTTCTGCAACACATCCTTCCAGCGGTCATTCTTGGATCGGACTTCGACAACAAGTTCCGGACTGGCCGGCCAATACTCGTCAGGTAGTGGTCCTGGCGGAATCCGTTGATAGCTGTAGTACGCGACATCCGGCCCTCGAACGGTATCGGGGTCTCGCTGCGTCACGACACCTGCATCCCCGGTGACGATTCGCCCAAGACGATGTTGATCGACAAACTGTCCTAACAACATGGCGACTCGATAAACAAGATAACCATGCGAGGTGAATGGTCGATTCAACTCAACGATCATTCCTCGTACAAGTTCAGTGACTCGGCCATCGTCTGCGAGACGTCCGTATTCTTCCGCAGTCAATAATCTTGGTTCGAATATGGTCGACATGTTCGATCACCTGGCCGAAGTTTGTCGTTTTATCACGATGATCGTATCAAAGCACGTCGCCTGGCAGGAAGCGCGACTTGTGCTTTATCAGCGGAATCGCAGTTAAAATTCGGGGTGCCACGGTTTTGGACTTCCTCGGGTTTGAAACTTGACTCATTGAGTCAAGTTTCAGGATTTCTCCCAAAGTAGCCATCATCGCCCCGCGTGATGAGCATGCGTC
>CAILLA010000129.1 GCA_903834925.1 uncultured Schlesneria sp. | reverse complement strand
TGGAATTTTACTACTCGTTGTTGGCGCTGAATTGCTTAGCCCTAAGCAAGATGAACAATTCGGCTTTGGATTGACTCATGTTCGACTGGCCTCGATCTGGCGGCGATGCCTGGCACGAGGTATCGATCTGACTTTGATTTTCGCTTTAGCGGGCTTTCACGCAATCCAACTCGGTCCTTACCAAATCGCCGAAGGTGTTTATGAATTGTGGGAAGAGATGCAACCGGGATATGCGAGGAAGTTCGATTTTTATGGCATCGAACAGTTCTTTCAGACTCCTAATGGAAACTTAGTCATCCAGTCTTTAATCTGGGCTGCGGTCGTCTTTTTCTTCCTGATCGTCGCTCAATCGAGTTGGGGAGTGACACCTGGAAAACGGCTCTGCCGACTCCGCGTCGTGCGAACTACGTTAAGACCTTGCGGCTTCGCGAGATCACTATTACGTGAACTGCTGATGATTGCCGACGCTCCATTTCTGCTGACGATTCTGCCAGCAATCTTGGCCATGGTGAGTACCGATCATCGCCAGCGCATTGGTGATCTCTTTGCAGACACTGTTGTTGTTGATACTGGCATCCTGTGACAACTTCTTCATTCATTTCGAAAGGATGTAAACGCCAAACGGAATTGCGTCCTTTGGATCTTCGACCAGTTTTACTCTCTGAATTGTCACCGTTCGCTCAGGTTTTCCGACAACCACTTTTTCGTATTTGGGTACCGCAGCCAGGTACCAGCCTTTATATTTTCCTGTCTCGACACGCAATCGCATCCCCGCGCCGTCACCCTTGGAGGTTCCATCATACTGCCATGACCATTGGACGGTCTCAGGGATGTTTTTATGGTCGGCGAGTTGTTAGAGTTTCTGGTCCGACTTGCGAATCGTGATTCGCGGAGTTTCCATCGAGTCGTCCACAATCAACTTGCTTCCGACGCTAGCAGCGTCGCCCACGTGGCCGATACTGCTAGCATCGGAACCGATCGGATCATACCGATCAACAATCCTTAACGGAGAAAGGAATTGATCGGGCAATTTTTCAGGAAATACCCGGGTGTCCAATCGTACCCGGCCATGTCACTGGCCACCATGTGTAAGCCGCATTGCGGCGACCGAGCATAGCCTGGGGGAGCTTCTGCACCAGGCTATGCCGTGCGAAACCAACAAAAAGCCCCAGCGGGCAACGCCAGGATTTTTCTTCGGCGATCGATGCGATCGCAATTTGGATCTCTCTCCCTATGGCGGAGCCATTACAGCCATTAGCCGGTGGCTGAGCGCAGCGACGCCACCGGAATGGATTACGCCGAAATTCTTTGAATCCTGAAAGGATTCCAGATTCATCCTTCTCTGTTGCGGCGGTAAATCGGCGTCGTTGGCAAGAAAGAGTGCGATCCCGCTGGGATCGGCCGGCTTCTTCAATCTCACCACCGGTGGCGTCGCTACGCTCAGCCACCGGCTTATCGCTGATGTCCTTTCAGGACGGCAATCAAGAGGCAAATACCCTGTTTTCTCGCAAAAACATCCTTCACAGCGTTGTCCCTCGAGACGACCGAAATTGGACGAACATGCCAATCATCGCGATTGATCCCGTTCCATTTTCGATTGGGAGCCTTCGAAACTGAGACAGATTCGACTCGGTCGCCCCGATGGTGCTTTTTACCTGTATTTTTGCATTTCATCCTGAGGCGGAAACCGCCCCAGGCTCTGCTCGGCCGCCGCTCCGCAGCTTAAGACCGGCGGGCCGTGGGCGCATCGCTTGACTTTTTTGGAATATTTTTGTTACACATATTTCACCTGCTTCGATCAAAGTGAAATCCATTAAGTACACGGTCGTAAACCACCCCAACCTGGCGGATTTTTTTTACGCTCCCGCAACTCTAAAAGGACAGAACATGTGTGAGAATTTCGATGAACTTACTGAAGAAGACGAGAGAATCCTCGACAATATCTGGGATGAAATTCGAGCCGAACGAGAGCTCGAAGAGAAGGGAGTTGGAAAGCCGAAATGGACAACGACAGATGCAAAACAATGGCGCCCAGATCTGAATAAAGAAGGCCTGGAAAAATGGATGCAAGTTGCAAACGAAGAATACCGCAGGCTGAGAATGGAAAAAATTCATTCCGATACAGCCAGGAAGAAATCTGTATCATTTGCAAACCGGAAGGTTCCTAAGGCTCGGAACGATTCAAAGACTCCAACGATTCCAAAAGCTTCGAACGTTTCAAAGGTTCCAAAGACTTCAAAGAAGAAGACTCCGAAGAAGAAGACAGGACCTGCAAAATGAAGCTCAGTCAAACTTAGGTTCCGATTGACTCAGAACGAAATCGAGCCGGTATGGCTGGCCGCGTAGAGGAATCTCGTCAGGGTTCTAACCTTCTCCCTGCGCATCGTCCGGGAGCGTACGAGCCATCGTTGTTCGAAGCGGCCGCGTGTGTTCGGCGACCATGCCCCCATCTCTGGATGGTATGGAAGCTGCGAGTTCAATATTTCCCCCGTTTCACTTCTCTGTTAAAAGCCTTCGGTGAATCATTTTTGAATCTAAGCGTGAGGTCGAATTCCTGACCGAACAAATCCGTTGATCGACGGGAAGGGACCTTTTTATGAAACGGTGGATGTTTGTCCTGTTGTTCTGCGCGGTAGCGGTTGTCAGTGTTCGCGAAAATCTCCATGGCGCTCTTATTGAAGGAGTCGAGTTTAAAGATTCGCATACGCTTGACGGTCAGAGCTTCCTGCTGAATAACGTTGCTTTGATGCGTTACAAGATCGTCATCAAGGCCATGGTGTCCGCGTTGTATTTAGGGGAAGGAGTGAAGCCGGCCGAGGTCCTTAAGGACGTTCCAAAGCGGATCGAGATTCACTACTTCTGGAACCTGGAAGGAAAAGAGATCGCGAAAGCCGCTGACAAACTGCTGGCAGAAAACATCTCGGTCGCGCGACTGGAAACCATTCGCGCCGAAATCGACGAGATGAATGCCCTGTACGAGAATGTCAAAGCCGGCGATCGTTATTCAATGACTTATATTCCTGGTGTTGGAACCGAACTCGCTTTGAATGGTAAAAAGAAGGGACTGGTTCCCGGCGCGGAATTCGCCTCGGCATATTTTTCGATCTGGCTCGGCAAAAAACCAATGGATGTTGCGATGCGTGACACTCTTCTCAAGCCGCGCTGAAGTGTTCGCCGGATTCCCCACTAATGCGTTAAGCAATGTCTTCCGTAGTGGAGGCTTCCAGCCTCCACGCATTTTCTTCTGGAGTTGGAAGCGTCAGCGATGAGAAGCAGAGCTTCGAAGAGGGGCGTTCCCAAGCGGGAGCCTTTGAAGTTGCGCTTTTTGGTGTTTCGAAATTAGGTTTCCCACAAGAATAAATGAATTCAATTGGATTTTAACGCAACGACGCAAAGGCGCTGAGACGCAAAGGATAGAAGCCAAGGAGGTTCTACCTCAGACCAAAGTAGCCATCATCGCTCCGCGTGATGAGCATTGTTCGAGAACCAACCGAATACGAATCAGCATGTTTTCAAATCAGGAATTCAAACGAAGAATTTGTTCTGATGCTAAGGCAACGCTTGAATC
>CAILLA010000128.1 GCA_903834925.1 uncultured Schlesneria sp. | reverse complement strand
TCGAACAATGCTCATCACGCGGAGCGATGATGGCTACTTTGGTCTGAGGCAAAGCCTCTCTGGAGTCTTCGACAAGGCCGTGTCTTCATGGTTTGATAACGGTCCGAAGAGCACGGCCTTACCGAAGACGGTAAAACCGTGGCACCCTTTTTCATAGCTTTCTGTTCCAAAAGAACATTTGTCCCAGAAACACGATCATCCAAACGTCAGCTCGTTTCATCAGGCCGTCCTACGGCACTCGTCGTTCGGTACTTGAGTCTGCCAACGTATTTCACCCTGTCCGTCGCGATTTCTGATCCAGCCTCTCACTGACGCATTCCAGTTCCTATAATCCAAAAGTCAAGAACCGCAACTGAAAGAATGTGAGAGTGAATGTGAACTCAGAAAACCTCGAAAAAAACCAAATCGGCTGGCGGTTTGACAATACGTATTCCCGGTTGGATGACAGCTTTTTCGCTCCAGCGACACCTGCTACAGCAAAATCCCCCCGGCTAGTGATTCTCAATCGTCGTTTAGCTGTTGATCTTGGACTCGACTTGAATGGAATTTCGCCCGAGGCTGCTGCGTCTTTTTTTGCGGGCCAGGATCTGCCACCCGGTTCACAACCAATCGCACAGGCGTATGCTGGACATCAGTTTGGTGGCTTTACGATGCTTGGTGACGGTCGAGCGATCCTGCTGGGCGAGCACCTTTCGCCAACTGGACGACGGTTTGACATCCAGTTCAAGGGAGCCGGGCGGACAGCGTTCTCGCGTGGCGGCGATGGTTATGCAGCGCTCGGGCCGATGTTGCGTGAATATTTTATCAGTGAGGCGATGTTTGCACTCGGCATTCCGACGACTCGAAGTCTTGCTGTCGTCACCACAGGTGATACCGTCTATCGACAGACTCGGCTGCAAGGAGCAATTCTTACTCGCGTGGCAGCCAGTCATATTCGAGTTGGGACATTTGAGTATGTCGCCGCACGAGGTGACGAAACGAACCTGCGAGTGCTGGCGGACTATACGATCAACCGTCACTATCCGGAACTGGCAGACTCACCGAATCGCTATTTGGATTTCTTCCGCGCGGTTCTTGACCGACAAGCTGCACTGATCGCCCGATGGCAGTTGGTCGGGTTCATTCACGGAGTGATGAATACTGATAACATGGCCATTTCGGGTGAGACAATCGATTATGGACCTTGCGCGTTCATGAACGCATACAGTGCAGACACGGTCTTCAGTTCAATCGATCATGCCGGCCGATACGCCTATCGCAACCAACCAGCGATCGCACAGTGGAACCTGGCACGGTTTGGCGAAACACTAATTCCACTCATCGATCAAGAACAAAAAAAAGCGATCGAGATTGCGACCGAAGTCCTTGGCGACTATCCCGCGCTGTACCAACGGTACTGGCTGAATGGCATGCGGTCTAAGCTGGGGTTGCAAGCCACCGAGAGCGACGACTTGGAGTTAGTTCAGTCACTGCAGGCCTGGATGCAAAAGTCGAAAGCTGATTTTACCAACACGTTTCGCGGTCTCTCGGCGGATGTGCTACCAACCGCTGATCGGTATACAGACCCAGACTTCCAAGAATGGCATGCGAAATGGCAACAGCGCTGCAGTCGAGAAAGCCAACCGATCACCGTAATCCGTGCTGACATGAGACGGGTTAACCCGGCAGTCATTCCCCGGAACCACCGAGTCGAAGAAGCTCTTTTTGCGGCCGAAGAAAATAACGACCTTTCAGTACTCAACCGTCTGCTGGATGTATTGAAAGCTCCGTATGAAGTCGGGCCAGATTCGGCAACATACCAGGAACCCCCGACTGATGATGGCAGTTACCGCACATTCTGTGGTACGTAGCCCGCATGCTTGAGTCGTTTTTATTGAGTCACCATAATGACGCATCAACTTCCTTTCACGATTTTCAATCGACTATCGAGCCATGCCATCGATTACCGAGCAATTCATTGAAGCGGCTGCGCCAAATATGGATGCAGCGAAGAACGGACGCGCGTTGGTGTTGAAGAAGCAGTTTCAATCGCTTCATCAATCCGCCGACGAATCACTGTTGTTCGGTCTTTGCCAGGGAAGCGGTAAAGAGCCCTATCTGTGTTCTGCCGATTTTGCCGCGCCCGAGTCGGTGGTGTATCGATGCAGTTGTCCCAGTCGCCAATTCCCGTGCAAACATTCACTCGGACTTCTCTACGCCTACGTACAGGGAAATCCATTCACGGTTGCAGAAGTTCCCGAGCAACTGGCGGCGAAGCGCGACAAGGCTGCGGCTCGCGTCGAAAAGAAGAAAGAAGAGTCAGACAAACCCAAAACTGTCAACAAAACGGCTTTGGCTAAAAAAATCAAAGTCCAGCTCGAAGGGATCGACCATCTTGAAAAATTGACGCTCGATCTGGTGCGGTTGGGGATTGGCAACATGAATGCCAAGAGTGCTCACGAAATCGAGGAACAAGCCAAACAGCTTGGAAACGCCTATTTGCCGGGTGCTCAGGCGGCTCTTCACAATTACACGAAACTGTTTTATCTCGAACGGGGTGAAGAGGAATCTGCTAAACAACGGGAAACGATTTATAGCGAGGCACTTGATCAACTTGGTCGACTTCATTCCCTGGTGAAACAGGGGCGAGCCTATTTGACTCGACGTCTGGAAGACGCCGATTTGAAACCGGAAACCGAAACGGGCATCGCCGCCTGGTTGGGTCAGGCTTGGCAATTACGAGAATTGAAGGATGCTGGACTCGTCCAAAATCATGTCGAACTGATCCAACTTGCGTTCAACTCATACGACGACGTCGCCCGCAAAGAGTTCGTCGACAACGGTGTCTGGATGAACATGGCGACGGGGAAGATTCAGATCACTCAGAACTTTCGTCCGTATAAAGCGGTCAAGCACATTAAGAGCGACGATAGTTTCTTTGAGGTTGCACAAGTCCCGGAACTCTGCGTGTATCCCGGCGGCGTGAATCCTCGGATTCGGTGGGAAGGAATGATCGCACGCGCGATCAAGAACGACGATTGTGAACGAATTCGCAACTTGGGAAAAGCCGACTTCGCTGCAGTCATTAAAGAAGTCAAATCGCACATCAAAGGGCCGCTCGCCGACAAGCAGCCAATCTACGCTTTGAATTTCTCACGGATTGGCCAGGTCAACGGCAATCCAGTGATCGAGGACAAACAAGGCGAACGACTGGCACTGACCGATGAAGGCTTTCACGATGAACCGACCAGTTGCCATCTGCTGTCACTCTTGCCTCGTGCCCTGTTGGATCATCAGACCCTCATCGTTCGCTTCCAGCACGACCTTGACCAGCGGCTGCTTCGTGTCAAACCTCTGAGTATCGTCACCCCTTCTGGAATCGTTCGTTTAACCTTATGAGCATCCCCGTTCTAACACAGGTGTATGACGAAGTCCGGCGACTCTCGATTGCCGGCAGCGCTTTGGCGTCCGGAGATTTCCGGCTGAAGAAGCTGGTCGCTCCGCTTGAGCAAGCGGGGCAGAAATCTCCCGTCTTCGCGAAGGTCGCCCAGGCCGTGCAGAAGGTGGTCGAAAGTAACGATGCGACATCGTCCGAGTCGCTTTTGGAACTCAGCACTCTCGTAAACGCGATCCTTTATACACAGGGGCAGACGGGAATCGATGGCAAACTGGAACCCATTGAGACGGTTGATTTCGGGCTGCAAACGACGCAAACACCGGCCCGAGTTCTTAAGCCACTACTGGAAGCTCTCACGTCGGTCGGCTCAGGCCGTCTGGAGGTGATCAAAGATGCCTTTGAACGTGGTGCCTTTCTCGATCAGCGGCTGATCAAACCGGCCCTTTTGGCCCTTGATGATCCGCATTCAGAAATCGCCGACTTTGTAAGTGATCGCGTCTTGCCGTTATACGGCAAATCAATCCTTCCCGAACTCCAAGCAAAATTAGATCTGAAAGGCCGGAGCGGGCATGTTCGTCGGCTGGCTTTTATTCTTCGACTCGATCCTGAAGGCTCGCGGGAACTGATCAAGCAAGCTCTCGAAGAAGGTTCAAAAGAGATCAAGATCCAGGCGATCGAGTGCCTGGGGGAATCACCAGAGGATCTGATTTGTCTGCTCGACCAATTGAAATCGAAGTCCAAAGATATTCGTGCGGCCGCGTTGAGAGGGTTGGCGAAATCCGACAGGCAAGATGCGATTGCTGCTTTGAGATCAGCCTTAACCGGCGATGATATCGAACTCGCCGTTTCACCGATCCGTCGTAGCCGTAGCCCACTGGTTCGTGATGTCGTTCTCGAGTTGGCTGCAAATGAACGCGATGGATTATTCGGTCGCAAGCAGAAAGAGACGAAAGAATTCTCGAAGCAAATCAAACGATTCCTGTTGTTGCTCGAATGCCTTCGTGACCGTGATGACATGCGCACCGAAACCTTTGTGATGGATTGCTTTGAACAACGAGACGCTCTGACTGCGATCAAAGGTGATGTCAGTGGAAAAGACATTCAGCAGCAACTTGTCTCGATTATGGCGAGCGGATCGAAGCGATCACAGGAGACGATCGCTGCTTCTCATATGTCGTTTTCTGATCAGCAATTTATCGACGTTTTTGCAGCCGCCCGCCGTGTCTGGTCACCAAAAAAGGTCTACGAGGAATTCAGTCCTTATTTGAAGTTTGAGAGTGGAAAGAAGACGAAGAAAGGCGACGCCTCTGCCGCCAAACAAGCGGCGATTGTTGAGTCTCTTTCTGGATCCTTACGACAGAGTTATTCTCACGTCACTCACGAACAATTACCGGTCGAAAACTTTAGCGAACCGCTTGATCCAAGATGGCTTGATATGGCGGTGGAATTGAAAAATCTCGAACTCGTGCAGTTCCTGGCCAGGTCCGATCATTCCGCTGCGAACGCGTTTCTTGCAGACGCTTTTGAGGCCACATTGAAGAAATCCAGGACCGGTTACGAATTCGCAGATCTCCTTACAACAATGATTCACGTCGGCCACCCCGGTGCGACCGATTCGTTGATCGCGGCAATCAATACGTGTGTCAAATTTGCATCGACATTTGGATTGAAATGGCTCGGACACACCATTCCCAAACTGCCGAAAGATGCTGTACCGAAACTGGAAGCGTTGTTGCCAACCCTTCCCAAAGACGCAATCGATCTGTTGCATGACTATGTGACTCAACTCAAAAACAAATCGTGAACAGGACGTCATGGCAAAAAAACTCTCGACCAGTGAGAACGATTCCGTCGGAGGAATTCTTCGTGCCCCCGCTGAAACACTGTACGCAGAAGAGATCGAGGCACTCATTACGGATGACAAATTCGAAAAGCCGCCAGGCTGGCGAATGTCTGCTCGTGCCGTGCAGACCTACATTTGCGGTGGAAAGGCTGGCAAGCTTGAGATCAAGCCGAAGTATGTCGGCCACACTCGGCTCGTACAGATCGCGATTTCAACACTTGTAACGGATCGATCGCTGTTGCTGATTGGTGAACCCGGCACCGCAAAATCATGGCTTTCGGAACATCTTGCAGCGGCAATCAATGGTGACTCGACAAAAGTCGTCCAGGGTACTGCGGGAACGACGGAGGAACAGATCCGCTATACGTGGAACTACGCAATGTTGATCGCCAAGGGGCCCAGTCACGAAGCCCTGATTAAAAGCCCGATTTTCAGGGCCATGGAAACCGGCACGGTGGCTCGATTTGAAGAACTGACGCGTTGTGCATCCGAAGTTCAGGATGCCATGATTTCGCTCCTCTCTGAAAAACGACTCTCGGTCCCCGAGCTCTTGACCGAAGTCCCCGCGAGAAAAGGATTCGCCGTGATTGCCACGGCCAATACTCGTGACCGCGGTGTGAATGACATGTCCGCCGCTTTGAAACGTCGATTCAACATCGTCGTGTTGCCGACACCGGGATCGCTCGAAGTTGAAGTCGACATCGTCCGCCGCCGGATTAGCGAATTGGCCGTCAGCCTGGAACTTCGAGCGGAAGTTCCGACGGAAGAAGCCGTTGAAAAAGTTGTCACGATCTTTCGCGAATTACGGATGGGACAAACGCTTGACGGCAAAAATAAGATCAAGACTCCGTCGGGCGTTCTTTCAACCGCCGAAGCCATTTCGGTCCTGGCTAACGGCATGGCTTTGGCCGGAAGTTTTGGAACCGGCGAAGTCACGGCGCACGATCTGGCTGCTGGCCTACAAGGATCGATTGTCAAAGACGAGGCAAAGGATCGAGACGTCTGGCAAGAATATCTGACGAACGTGCTGAAGAAACGGGGAGCGGAATGGCGACCGCTCTTTAACGCCTGCACGGAGCACAACTCGTGAGTTGGCAGATCAATGTCTTCGGCGTACGGCATCTGTCGCCGATGGGTGCCTGGCAGTTGCGTCAATACCTGGACACGATCCAGCCAGACATCGTCTTGATCGAAGGTTTGACCGACGCGAATGAATTGATCCCCGATATGGTGCGGGCTGAGAGTCGCCCGCCGATTGCGATCCTGGCGTATACCGATTCGCTTCCCGTACGAACGCTCGTCTATCCCTTGGCCACTTACAGTCCTGAATATCAGGCGATCAAATGGGCCAAAGATCACAATGCTGAGGTTGAGTTTATTGACCTCCCTTCCGAACGCTTTCTTGGTTTGCAAGATCTTGAGATCGAGTTGTTCGAGCGGGAACGACGTGACGCGGTTGAACGAGACCAAGGTTGTTTGCCGGGAGCGGCTGACACTATGGAGAAAGAGGGCGGAGGCTGGAAGCCTCCGCTACTTAGCGACGATTTTTCGACCGACACGGCTGAGACTTCAGGCGCGCCCGAACCGAAACGCTCCCTTTACGAACGGTATGCGGAACTGGCCGGCGAGAACGATTACGAAAGTTACTGGGAGCGAAACTTCGAACACAACGCGGCCCTGGGCAGCTACCGGTTGGCTGCGTTGGAATTCGGGAAATCCATCCGCGAACTGGACGATGACTCTCTCCGATGGCGGGCGGAAAATCTCGTCCGCGAAGCGTTCATGCGGCGGCGGGTTGAAGAAGCGATTGCAGCGGGTCATCCGCCGAAGAAGATTGTTGCCGTTGTGGGAGCATTCCACGCACCGGTGATGACGGGCGACTTTCCCGCGATGACGGACGATGAGCTGGATTCGCTTCCTAAACGGTCCAGCAAGCTGACGCTGATGCCGTATTCGTACTTCAAGCTTTCGTCGCAATCGGGATATGGTGCTGGCAATCAGGCGCCAGCCTACTTCGAACTGCTCTGGCAAGCACTTGATCAGGGGCGGTTTGATGATCTGGCAGCTCACTATCTTTCGCAGGTCGCGCGTCATCTGCGTGAATCCGGAACGCACCGTTCGACTGCTGAAGTGATCGACGGAGTCCGACTTGCGCGGACACTTTCGGCATTGAAGAACGGACTGGCCCCGACGCTTGCCGATCTTCGCGATGCCGCAAGGACCTTACTCGGCCAGGGCGAAATCGTCACGATAAAAGAAGCTTTGGCAAGGGTTGATGTCGGAACCTCGATTGGCGAATTACCGAAAGGGGTCAGTCAGACATCCATTCAACAGGACTTCGAACGAGAATTGGTTCAATTGCGCCTGGAAAAGTACAAGACTACCGTCAAGCAGGAACTGGTGCTTGATCTTCGAGAAAATCGGCAAGCGAAATCAGTGGAAACCGCGTTTCTGGATTTATCTCGCTCGTCGTTTTTTCATCGTTTGCGCGTCCTGGAAATTGGCTTTGCAACGCCCATTGCCACTCGCGAACAGTCAACCAACTGGAAAGAACGCTGGGAATTGCGTTGGTCGCCGGAAAGCGAGATTTCCCTGGTCGAAGCGGTATTGCTGGGCGAGACCGTCGAATTGGCAACTGCCTACAAGTTCAAAACGAATCTCGAAAAGTGTAAATCGATTGCTGACGCCGCGACGATGGTTCGTGATGCTTGCCAATGTGGATTGATGAAGTCGATGGAGCTTGCCCGTCGCCGATTGCAGGAATTGGCTGCAACGAGTCGCGAGTTCGCTCCGATTGCTCACGCGGCATGGCAACTTGGCCTGGTTGCACGATATGGCGACGTGCGCAAGTTTGACGCCGAACCACTGTTGCCGTTGGTTGATGAGTTGTTCGTTCAGGGTTCGATAGCCCTGTTTGCCTCGGCAACCTGCGATGACGAAGCGGCAAAAGGAATGTTGGTCGCCATCAATGACCTGAATCGCACCGGTTTGGAATTCCATGACCGCGTCGACGAGAACCTTTGGATTGAACAATTGCAGCGCCTGTCCGATGCCGACGACCGCAATCCCATCTTGTCTGGTTATTCCTGTGCGATCCTGCTCGAACGTGGTCTGTTGTCGAACGAACAACTGGCCCGTGAAGTCTCGCGGCGAATTTCACCTGGTGTTCCGGCGGAACTCGGCGCGGGCTGGTTCGAAGGACTCGCTAAACGGAATCGCTATGCGTTGCTTGCCCGTCAGCCCCTTTGGGAACAACTGGCCGACTACATCGCATCGCTCGATGAGGTGCAGTTCAAACGGGCATTGGTCTTCTTGCGGCGAGCCTTCGGCAATTTCAGTGCCCGCGAAAAACGGCACATCGCCGAAAATCTCGGCCAATGGTGGGGAATGAATACAGACGAAGCCAGCGAGTTGATTGAAAGCCCGCTCACGGAAGAGGAAGAAAAAGTGCTCGATGATCTCAATGAATTCGATTTTGGAGATCTCTGAGATGACCTCAAAAATCAATCCTGAGCAACTCACTCGCTGGCGGCTGATTCTTGGCAAAGACGCACAGGAATGCCTCTCTTCAATGAGTCCCTCTGGTTGTTCGCTCAGCAGCGACGAACGAGAGATGGATGAAGCACTCGAAGCGATCTATTCGAATGAAAGCGGTGAGGAAATCAGTCGTGAAGAATGGGAGTCTGCGCCAGAGGTTGGCAAACGCGGGGGAATGATTAAGGGAAAATCGTTTCCTCGCGTTGCGAAGTGGCTCGATCAGATTCGAAATTTCTTTCCGACCGATTGCATCGTACTTTTGCAAAAGGATGCGATCGAGCGACGTGGAATGAAGGAATTGCTGTTCGAGCCGGAAATGCTGGCCAAAGTCGAGCCTTCGATCGACCTCGCGAGCGCCGTGCTTTCTTTGAAGAATCTTGTGCCGGAAAAGGCCAAGGCGGCTGCCCGCGAACTCGTTGCAAAAGTGGTGGAAGAGATTCGAAAGCGACTGGAATCAAAGTTCGCTCAGGCCATTCGTGGAGCGTTGAATCGAAACCGTCACAGCCCGTTTCGAAGCTTGCCGAACCTTGATTGGAAGCGAACCATCAGTCGCAATCTCAAGAACTACATCCCGCACCTGAACGCGATCATTCCCGAACACACGTACTTCTTCAGTCGGCAGCAACGGCAGGCAGAGTGGAATGTGATCATTGCCATGGACCAGTCAGGTTCCATGCATTCATCCCTCATTTACGGGGGGATCATGGGTGCGATTCTGGCGAGTATGCCCGCAGTTGAGACTCATGTTGTTGCGTTCAATCACCAGGACATCGTCGACCTGACAGAACACTGTTCCGATCCGGTTGACCTGCTTTTTGGAGTCCAATTGGGTGGTGCCGAAGACTATTGGAAGGCGACCTGCTATTGCGAGCGGTTCATGCACACGCCGACCAGGACGCTTTACATCTTGCTGGCGGACCTGCACGACACAAGTCCGAACGAAAGCCGCTTCGTCAAGCGAATGGAATTCCTGCTGGAAAGCGGCGTCAAAGCGATTGGCCTTCTGGCTATCACGGACCAGGGGCAGCCTTCGTATAACGAAGATCTCGCTGAGAGGCTTGCTAAAATGGGAATGCCCTGTTTCGGCTGCATCCCGGACAAACTGCCTGACCTGCTTGCCGCAGTCCTCAAGGGACAAGACTTGAACAAGTTCGCCGGAGGGGCTCGACTGAAGTAATTCGCAAGAATGCTCGATTACAGCCCGCGTTGAGTTGATGAACTGAACAGTGCTTTTCAGAATTTGCAGTGCCGCATGCAGTTGACAGAGACGATATGAAGTCCCGATCCTTAAAATCTTTCTGTTCCACGTCAACGGGATTGGGAGCGCAACACAAATGTCGATTCGACCAGACGTCATTCAATGTCGTCTCGTGATTTGCGTCACGTTGTTTTTGGTATGTCAACCGGCATGTTCTGCTGAGACTGATTCGCCAGCGTCCTTGAACGAGCACCACAAGTCGCTACTGCAAGATTACTGTCTGAAGTGCCACAATACCGAGAAGCCCGAGGGCAAGTTTCGAGTCGATACGCTCCCGTTTGAGATCTCTGACAACGAATCGGCCGAGCGATGGCAGAAAGTACTCAATGCTCTGAATTCTGGCTCGATGCCTCCCCAGGACGAAGCTCAGCCAGCGAACACAGCAAAAACGGATTTCCTGGATGATCTGACTAATGTCATGACGGCCGTCAGGCGAAACCTGCGTGATCAGCATGGCGTCATCACGATGCGGCGGCTGAATCGCCGCGAATATGGAAACTCGTTGCGAGAACTACTCGGGGTTCAGATTGACGTGAGCGAACTTCCTGCCGACACGGGCAACGGCGGTTTTGATACCAGCGGATCAAACCTGTTCATGTCGAGCGATCAGTTCGAACAATATCACGCGCTGGGTCTTGAAGCGATTGCCGAATCATTCGAACGGGTCACCCATGCCTCGTCCAACAACAAACAGCGATTCGAAGCTGAAGATATCGTTGATCGAGTGAAAAGCAATCTGTCGAATCGGATCGAACTGCGGCGAAAATACAACATCTGGACTAAGGCCATCGATGCCGCAGCGGATCGTCCTGAAAATCAGGCAATTGCTGCAGAGATTCGAAAGGGACTGACGAATCAGCCCCCGTGGAATTTCTACCATTCCTGGCAAAAACTGAAAAATGTCCCTTCGCCGACTGAGTTCGGATTTGCCGATGGCGAACATGCGACACACGAAGGGATCAGTGCCTGGAATCTACTTCCCTATCAGGCCTATTTCCTCTCGCAGCCCGAAGTGAAGAACGGCGCGTTTCTGACCATTCGGGACAATGGAGTCAATCCGCTTCATTACTTTGGAATCGGGGGCTGGCCATCGGGAGAATGTATCGTACGAATTCGTATTGCGGCCACGAAGCAGGCAACACCAGCGCGACGATTCGTCGAATTCGGGGTGCAATCGACTCATTTGAGTACTCACGAAGTCTCTGGGACGATGGATGTCCCTCAAGTGATTGAGATCCCGTTCAACCTGACGAAAAGCCGCGGCGGTTCTTTCTTTATCCGCGAGAAAGGAACGTTCGACAGTAACGAGCAGGGGCATCGCGTATTCGCCGAGGGAGAAAAGCAAAATGGCATAGGACCTGAATTCGCTTTGTGGGTCGACTGGACTGAAGTCGAGCGCAAAACCATTCCAGAACAGCTGATTCCTCCTGGTATTCGCGCACTCGGTATCCCGCTGGGTGACGATGCCGCTGCCATGACCAAAGATGATGTACGAGCGGCCCTCGATCGCTTCATCACAGAAACCTGTCGCGGGAATCCCGCCTCTTCAACATTCCTCGACAAGCTGGTCAACATCTACGATGAACGCGGAAAGAGTGGTTCCGGGCACGGTTCCGCACTGAAGGAGACTCTTGCGGTCGTGCTTGCATCACCTCGATTTCTTTACCTCGTCGAACAAGCGGGTGATCAGGAAAGCCGCGAACTCAATGGCCTGGAACTTGCCACGCGACTTTCTTTCTTCCTTTGGGGCGCACCGCCAGACAAGCCACTACGCGACCTTGCTACCAGTGATGAATTGCTGAAACCTCACGTGTTACTGGAACAGACGGATCGATTGATCGATGACCCGCGATCGACTGGATTCGTCATCCCGTTCACAGACCAGTGGCTCGGCATGGATCGCCTCGACTTTTTCCGGTTCAACAACGTGCGCTATCCCGCTTTCGATGAAAGCACAAAGATGGCGGCGCGAAACGAGGTTTATGAAACAGTCGGTTACCTGTTGGGTCACAATGAAAGCCTGCGACATCTTCTGAAATCCGATTTTGTGGTCATCAACAGCCTGCTCGCAAATTATTACGGAATCGAAGGCGTCAAAGGGGACGCCTACCAGAAGGTCGCCGTTCCCAACGGACTGCCGCGAGGTGGCCTGTTAGGCATGGCGGCAATCCTCGCCATGGGAAGTAATGGCGAACAGACCAGCCCTGTTGAGCGGGGGGCCTGGGTCTTGCGGAAACTGATGAACGATCCGCCCCCTCCTGCTCCCGCCAACGTCCCACAGATTTCGCGGTTGCAAAACAAACTGCTGACCACGAGAGAACGGCTTCGAGCACATCAGGAAGAGGCTCAATGTGCCAGTTGCCATCGCAAAATCGATCCCGTCGGACTTGCTCTGGAAAATTTCAATGCAGTCGGACAATGGCGCACAGAAGACACCTATGAAGCCGTCGGGCTCGGTAAGAAAACCTGGACGATCGACCCTGCCGGTTCGTTTCATCACGGTCCCTCGTTCACGAGTTTCTTTGAACTGCGTGAAGTCATCGCCTCCAAGTCTGATTCATTCGCCCGGGGGTTCAGTATTGCGATCCTCGAGTATGCTCTCGGACGACCTCGCAGTTTCCGCGACGAGCCGCTGATCGAACAGATGGTCAATCAAACTCGCCAGAAAGACTTCGCCATGCGAGAATTCATCAAGGTCCTTGTCGGCAGCAACGAATTCCGTTCAAAATAAAATTGTTCATAGGCAACTATTCATGACTTCGAAGCGTTCACGCCGCAAGTTCCTTCAAGCTGGTACATCGCTAATCGCGCTGCCACTTCTTGAATCACTGGGTTTTCAACGGTCCTGTTCGGCAAACAACGCCGTCAAACCACCCAAACGAGTTGTGTTTCTGGGGATCGGCTATGGCGTCACTCAAGAGACCTGGTTCCCCAATGTGATTGATCAGGGCGAGAATTACATGTTACCCGCCGGACTGGCGCCTCTCGCCCGGCATAAGTCCGACTTCACCATCGTTCAGGGTTTGACGAACAAGTACACTGAAGAAGCCCACTGGGGGAGCACGTTCTGGCTGACCGGTGCCAACCGTTTTGAAGCGGGGGCCGCGTTCCACAACAGTATTTCCGTCGATCAAGTCGCCGCAGGGGTCCTCGGTAAAGAAACCCGTTTCGCCTCGTTGCAACTCAACGGAAGCGATCACGATATCGCAGCCAATGGACATGGTCCGGGCCTGTCGCTCGCTTGGGATGTGCGCGGAAAGCCGGTGGCAGGACTCAACAAACCACTGGCCGCCTACCACCGAATGTTTTCAACAGACACAACACCCATCGAGCAGCGCCAGGAAATGTTGAGGCAGAAGCGGAGTGTTCTGGACGCAGTCCTGGGCGACGCCAAAGACATCCAGCGCCACATCAGCAAGAACGATAACGCAAAACTCGACGAATATTTCCAAGGCATCCGAGACATCGAAACCACTCTGACAAAAGAAGAACAATGGCAAAACATCCCCAAGTCGACCGCTCGATTTGTAGCACCATCATCGAGCCTTTCCGGGATCGACGAAGTCAAGCTAATGTACGACCTGATCGTCGCGGCTTTTCAAACCGACTGCACACGAGTCCTGACTTACCGCCAACCGATCAGCACGTTACTGGCAAGCCTTGGGATCAGGGTCGCGCCGCACGACATGAGCCATTACGCCCCCGGCGAACGCATGGAAGCCTCGCAGAAACGAGATCTTGTCCAGAGTCAACTTCTCGCCAGCCTGATTGATCAACTGAAAGAAACCAGAGAAGCGGACGGCTCAAGCTTGTTCGACAACACCTGCGTCGTTTTCGGCAGCAATATCCGTAACGTCCACTATCTGGATAACTGTCCGACGATCCTTACCGGAGGCGGTGCAGGAGTCAAACTCGGCCAGCACATGGTCGTTGCTAAGGACACACCGCTCTGCAACGCCTGGCTGACTTTGCTCCACGGCCTCGGAGTCAATGTCCCACGTCACGGCGACAGTACCGGAGTCATCAAGGAACTGTTGGCATGAAACGTTTGAGTGATCACATTCATCATTCCGGCGACGAATTCAGCCGTTCGCGGTTCCGTCGCCATTCGATAGGAATGCCTGCTTCGCCGTGGGACATGGCAACGATACCGCCGATAATGGCGCAATTCGTATCGATGTCGCCATGAACACGAATTGCTGTCCATAGAGCGTCGGAATAGTTGTCGAGATGCGCTGCCGCGACCCACAAACAGAACGGTACCGTGTCGGCGGACGTGACATTCGAACCATCTCCCAATTCATTCGCGGCGTTAAACTCCCACTCATCAAGCGGGATCGTTAATGCAAGTTCGATTCCCCGGCGAGTTGCCCCTTTGGGTGTCAGATCGAACGCCGTCCGTAATAAATCGGAACGCGGGGACGTCTTCCCAGACTGATTCCATTGCCACGCCCAGGCTGCGGCTACGGCTACGGCAATCGCGCCCGCTTGCCCGTCGGGATGAGCATGAGTCACCTCGGCGGACAATGCGGCTTGCTCAACGACTTTTGACATGTCATCGCCGAAGTAAGCGCCGACCGGTGCCGCTCTCATTGCTCCACCGTTTCCAAACGAACCCGCGCCGTTGAACAGGTTTCTCGCGTGAACCTGCCATTCGCCGCTCCTATGAATCTCTTGCAACAGGTCGTGTTGAGCCGGGCCATAGCCACGATTCTGATCGTTCATATAGCGTTGAGCGAATACCCGTGCGAGTTCGTCTTGATCGATCTGACCGTGCCGATCCAGGATTTCCAAAATCCCCAACGCCATCGCAGTATCATCGGTCCATTGCCATTGTCCTTCGGGAACAATTCGCTTCGTCAAGAAGAGATCCCGAACCCAGGGCGAGAAAAAACGTTCCCCAAGTGCATCACCAACCGACAAGCCTTCCAGAGAAAGACGGGCACGAGCCATTCGCATGGCATTCAAATTCGCACTGTTCATATCGCGCACATTCTCAACCGTCATTTAAAGGGTGATGATCTTTGTTTTAGTCGCTCCGGAACACAAATAAATGCACACAAATACTTGATGACCGACACCAAACCCGATCTTGAAACGGTCGCCACCGGCTTCCTTCAACGCTCCTCATTCCTCAAACTTTTGACACCAGTCCAGGATTGCGTCAGCTTCGTCGATATAATACGAATCGGCCCTTTTGGCATACTTCCATTGTTCCTTGATGCTCTGGGCAATGCGTTTCATAGCGGGAACTAATGCCTTGGGGTTCTTCGGTTCAAATGTGTTCAATGTTCCTCGCATGTCTTGCAAATCCTTGATCAGCTCTCCTTTGGGATAGGTTGGCGTACCCGCGATTTGCTGAACCAGTCTGATAACGTTGGCCGAATCTTCGATTGGCAAACCTGTTTTGCCCTGCGGGCCCCAGAGGACGACCTTGTCCTGGCACTCGTTAAGACATCTCAACAACGTCGCCTCCGCCTCGTCCTTACGTCCCGCAGCGTTCAGGTATTCCACCAGTAACGCAGCTAACACGGCATTTTTGGAATTCTTCTTTCGAAGCCGCTCGAACAGTTCGATCGTTTCCTTGCGGTCAATGTTCGGCGTAAATCGAATCTCAACGTCGCGTTGTGGTTCGTAATCCTTCAGGTCCCAGGTGATCTTGTCGTCGGTGATGGTGGCTAGATCTTTCTCGAAGTTCGGGCCGTACAAGATCAAATTGTCCGTCGAAATCCCGTCGAACGATGCTTCGATTCGACATCGTCCAATCGGCCCCGCCCAACGACTTCCCGTTCTTAAGATGTACGTGACATGATGGACGTCCAACTGCTTTTCCAGGGCCTCTTGTTCCTTATTCGGAACCAACTCAGTCAGCATCGAGCGAGCTCTTTGCATTTCGACGTTCCATCCCCATGGCGCGGTGGATAGTTTCGTCCAGTACGAGACGACAACTTTGACTGGTTGTCCGGGCGGAAAAGTCGTCGTCCAGAGTTTCCAGAACGGCTTCCAGCCTGACGGCCTGTCTGCGGTCCCTTCACTGACCTGTCCCCCTTCTTCGTTCGCGACGGAGATCTTCTCGCCATCAACTACCGCTTTAAAGTCCTTGAGCTCGTCCGCATAAAAGTACGGAAACCCGACCCGGATCGTCTCGGACTTTTTGCCTTGGTTTGTCATCGTAAAAACAACATCGACGTGGCAGGCGTCGCGCGTGATTCGCAATTTGACGACTTCATCCACCATGGCAACGTCAGTGATTTTTCCTCCTTTCATTGCCAGACTCGTTCCGCCACTCAATGGAAAGGGGGCAATATCGGCGAAGAGAATTTCATCGCCGAACAGCATCAAGACAACCGCCAGCAACAACGTCAGCCGCAATGTTCGCGGTCTCGCCTTAATAGACGTCAGATAACGCATTTGAACCTCGTAGATTGTGTGAAGTGGAGCGACGTGATCGCGCGATGATTACGTGAGAATTTCTTTCACCACATGACCGGCCACGTCTGTCAGGCGGAAGGGCCTGCCGTGATGGTCGAACGTCAGGCGTTCGTGGTCGAGACCCAGCAGGTGCAACATGGTGGCGTGCAGGTCATTAATATGAACCTTCCCTTCAAGAGTGCGGTAGGCAAAGTCATCCGTCACGCCATGCGCGATCCCCCCTTTGACGCCGCCTCCTGCCATCCACATCGTGAATCCATGCGGATTGTGTTCACGTCCGTCGCCGAACTGTGCGTGTGGCGTCCGACCAAACTCACCGCCCCAGATGACCAGCGTGTCATCGAGTAATCCTCGCAACTTGAGATCGGTCAGAAGTCCGGCAACGGGCTTGTCCGAGACGGCGCAGCGTTCAGGCAGGTTTTTTGCAATTCCATTGTGATGGTCCCAGCCACCGAGGGTCACCTGCACGAATCGCACACCGGCCTCGGCGAATCGCCGTGCGAGCAGACACTGGCGTCCGAATTGATCGGTCGGCTTGTCTCCAATACCGTACAGTTCAAGAGTCGATTTCGACTCGTCGGCCAGATTGACCAGTCGCGGAGTTTCCGCCTGCATGCGAACGGCGAGTAAAAACGACTCGATCACCCCTTCCATCTGCTGATCGGCCTGAAGTCGATCCAGTTGTCGTCGATTCATCGACTGGATCATGTCGATCCGCCGACGCTGAACCTTTTCGGGGAGTGTCACGTCAGTTAGATGTCGGATGGGTGCCTTGTCGGGTGACGACTCGACGTTTTGAATGGCCGTTCCCTGATGAATCGCAGGAAGAAAGGCGCTGCTGTAGTTCCGCTCGCCTTCGCCCGGCAAGATCGTAATGTACGAAGGGAGTTCTTGATTCTCGGTACCGAGCCCATACGACACCCAGGCCCCCATGGAAGGGACAGGGTCAAATAGATTCCCTGTGTGGAGCTGTCGGATCGCGACAGGATGATTCGGGCTATCCGCCGCCATTCCACGCAAAACGCAAAGGTCGTCAGCAAGCCGACCCAAGTGTGGTAGCAACTCGCTCATGTACAACCCGCACTCGCCCCGGTGCGTAAAGCTGGAGACCGGTCCCAGCAGGGTTGGGTTATCCAGGCCGACCGTCGCTTCAGTGTTCGGCAGCTGATAAGGGATCGGCTTGCCTGCTCCTTCTTTGAGACGCGGTTTGTAGTCGAACAGGTCCATCTGTGACGGACCGCCGTTCATAAACAGAAAGATGACTCGCTTGGCGCGGGCCGGAAAATGAGGCTGCTTCGGACTGAGAGCCGACACCCCCGCTGCTCCACGTGGTTGTTCCGCGTGGGCTAGTTCCTGCAGCATCGCATTTAAGGCGATCGCCCCGATGCCGCAAGCCGAGGTATCAAGAAAATCTCGCCGTGAGACGTTTTTAGCAGTATTGAAAAGGTTCATGACAGACTTCACCGATCACGGGATTGTTGTTTGATTACTCGCGGAACAGGAAGTTATTGGAGCCGAGCACGGCGTGGCACAACTGTCCCCATGCCGCTGATCTCGCTTTATCCGGTGCAGATGCGGATGCAAGGTCCTGCGTGCATTGATTAAGAAAGGCCAGCGCCATTTCGATTTCGTCTGGCTCCGCCGGGCGACTGATGGTCAGCAGATACAGGCGGTTGATCCGTTTCTGATCGTCGGGTTCTTCCCTGGCCAAACGCTCGGCCAGCTTTTCTGCCTGATGTTTGACGAACGGTGCATTGATCAGAAAAAGTGCCTGGGTCGCAACAGTGGTGTTTGGGCGTGCCCCGACGATTTCACTTGGGTGTGGAAAATCAAACGTGCTGAGAATCTCAAGCTCACCCGATGGACGTTGGCGGAGCAGTGGAAGATAGACAGACCGACGGTTCTTGATGTTGTCAGCAATCTGGCCACCCCAAGTTGCGGGGTTCACATTACCTCCAGCACCTCGAACATTGTCTTTGAGTTCAAGCCCCAGCGAAGGTCCACCGAAACCGAAATCCAGTTCGCCACTCGCAGAAAGCATCGCATCCCGGATCGACTCGGCATCAAGCCGACGTCGAGGCATTTGCCAAAGGAATTTGTTTTCAGGGTCTGTTGCGGCAGCCATGGCGTTGTGTGCCGAAGACATCTGATAGGTGTGCGACATCACCAAGTGACGAACGGTCTTCTTCAACGACCAGTGATCTTCTTCGCGTAACCGTAACGAAAGGAAATCGAGCAATTCCGGATGACTTGGTGTTTCCCCATTCACACCGAAATAATCGACCGAGCGAACCAGACCTTTTCCGAACACGTGATGCCAGACTCGATTGACGAGGACTCGCGCTGTGAGTGGATTATTCGAATCGGTCAACCACTGGGACAATTGCAAACGCCCACTTTTTCCCGCTGGAATTTCGTAGTGTGTCGAAACAGGGACCGCACCAAGAAAACCGCGTGGGACGATTTCGCCTGGTGACTGGAAATCACCGCGACGAAAGATCGGGCCGTTGCTCGGAGTTGGAATATCCTTCACCGCGATGGCTTGAGACTGACCCGGTCGAGCCGCATCCATGCGTTTGGCCAGGCTTTCTAATTCATCTCGTACTTTCACGATCTGCGGATTGTTTGAAGGGACAGGCGGCCCGCTGTAAATCTGTAAGACGATGTTGGGTTTTCCATCCTTGCCGATATCGACCGTGTGCGAATTGTTGATCCCACCACCGACCCAACCCGGAAAAGAACACTTCGCAAAGACCGGCAACCCGGTTGCCGCTTGTTTCCCTTTCAAGTCACCAAGCTGACACCCGTTAAAATCCTGTTCGAACAGGACTTTTGATGTATCGGAATCGACAATCGACAGGTTATCAATCGCACCGCTGAAACGACCGGTGTAGTCGCTGGAAGTGATTTGCAGCGTTACATCCCCCGAACCGTCTCCAGAGTACGTAAACGAGGCTTCACTTAACTGTTGAGCATCCGGCGTTGCGGACCAAGCCTTGGGTCGATGGACATGATAGGCCAGCACCGTGCCATCGTGACGCAGTACTTGGAACAGTAATCCGTCCCCGTCGGCAGTTGCCTGACTCGGTTCACCCCAGACCGACGGGCCGGCAAAAAAGGAAACGCGGTACGTTTTGCCCGTTTCGTTCGCCGCGATTCCGGCTTCAAGTCGAAGCGAATTGGCACTGTCACTCGACACCTTTTTTGTAAATCGTTGTTCGGCATCGTCTTGAAGGAGTGCGGCCAGTTCGACCTTCAATTGTTCTTGCCGCTGAGTCACCTCACGCGAGACTCGCTCAAATTCGACAGCCGTTTCCGGCAAGTCCGGAAGAGTGACATGAGTGATCTGGCTCCAGACACCCGGTCCGTCATAGGCGGTTGTTCGAGTGCTCTGAAAAATCCCCGCGAGCGCGTAGTAATCCCGAGTCGGTACGGGGTCGAACTTGTGATCGTGACAACGAGCACACGAAAGCGTCTGCCCAAGAAATGTTCGCCCAATCCGGTCGATCTGATGATCAACGACATCCGCCGCCAATTGGCCTTTGATGTAGTTTTGAAGAGTCCACGGACCGATCGCGAGGTATCCCGTCGCAATGATCTGTTCCCGCTGCTGCGAAACGCTATCGTAAGGCAACAAGTCGCCCGCAATCTGTTCATGGATGAATCGATCCAACGGCTTATCGGAATTGAACGCAGCAATCACGTAGTCCCGATATCGCCAGGCATCGCGAATCAAAACGTTGCCATCGATATCCGCCAGGTCGGCATAACACGCGAGATCGAACCAATGCCGAGCCCAGTGTGCTCCAAACTCTCGTGAAGCCAGCAGACGGTCAACAACCTGTGCATACGCCTGCTCAGATGGATCGTCCACAAAGGCTTCGATCTCTTGAGGGGTAGGTGGCAATCCCGTCAGATCGAACGTGATTCGCCGCAACAGAGAATATCGATCCGCATTCGACGATGGACTAAGCCCTGCCCCTTCCAATCCAGCCAGAATGAAATGATCAATGTCATCTTTTGGCCAGCCACTCTCCTTGATCGTGGGAACAGCTGGTTTTTGAATCGGCTGCAATGCCCAAGGCTTTTTAGGATTCACTTTCGGATCTTTAGATTGGCGCGGGTCCGGTGCACCGATCGTCACCCATTTTTCAAGCAAGGCGATTTCACTGTCTGTCAGTTTTCCCTGGGGTGGCATCTGGTATTCGCCATAACGGACCGCCTTAATCAACAGACTTTCATCGGGCTTTCCGGGAACGATGGCAGGTCCCGAACCTCCACCGTTCTTCCAGCCATTGCGAGAATCAAGTACCAACCCCCCTTTGGCCTTGCCCGATTCATGACTGTGGCAGGTGTAACATTTCTGTTTCAGCAGAGGATGGATTTCCTTTTCAAAGAACTCAATGTCGCTGGCATTCGTTGTAATTGCCGCATCAATGCCAGTGGTCCCCTCTTGTCCCGACGCGAGACGACAGACGAGAACCATCGCAGCAAGCAGACCGCTTGCAACGCGTCGCACAACAAAGATTCTACGATCACATTTCATCGAGGTTCTTTTACTTGGGGTTTTGAACGTCAACGCAAAGATTTTATTGTTTTCGATGGAACCAACCATTGTCTATCGAAATCGATTTCGAGTCCAATGATTACGGATATGGTCGTGCGGTGCCATTGCATTTGATTTCTTCCAAAGTAGCCATCATCGCTCCGCGCGATGAGCATTTCACGGACGACTTACAATCGACACGGCGCTTTGCATTTGTTCGAACTTACGGTCTGCCAAAATGGACCGAGGCTGCGGCAACAATCGGCTTTTTCTCGACAGATGCTCATCACGCGGAGCGATGATGGCTACATTCGTCTGAGGTGAAACGTCCCGGAATTTACCTGATATTGTGTGTCGGAGAATGATGGTTGGTGCTGGTGCAAAGGCCCGATTACCACCGCCGCAGGGGCGGTGGGGTTTCGTCGGAACGCTTGCTTCACTGTAAATCTCGCCGCAAAATTCCTTCACAGCGTTGCCATGTCGGGCGTGCCGACTATGGGGAAGCCAAAGTTTGTTTTATGATCTGCAGATATGAATGATTGACGGGCGATCCAGGAGCCCGAACGAATTTTGCCTTTCGACTTTGCTAACCGACCTATGCGACCAGGTATTGCCGAACACCGTTGTCCACGCTGCGAGATTCGTAAGCCGCTTTGTTTTTGCAAGTGGATTCCGAAAATCACGCTCCAGACGCGGGTCATGATTTTGATGCATACCTTCGAAGAACCACTCACGACCAACACGGCCAAGCTGACCAATAAAGCCTTGACGAACAGTGAGATTCAGATTCACGGAAAGAGAGACGAACGACTATCACCCGAAAGTTTGCATCTGCCTGGGATGACCTCGCTGCTGCTCTATCCCAGTCCCAATGCGATTGAACTGACTCCCGAGTTTGCCGCCACTTTAACCTCACCCGTCTTGTTGATCGTCCCTGATGCGAACTGGAGACAGACGACAAAATTCATGCGACGCGAACCAGCCCTGGTCGGCATTCCCAGGGTCAAGCTGTGTGCCGGTCCTCCCTCCGAATATTATTTGAGGACTCAACGGAATGAGTCTGGGGTTTGCACATTGGAAGCGATTGCCCGCGCGATCGGCGTTTTGGAAAGTCGTGAAGCGCAGGAACAATTAGAACAAGTGATGCGAGTCATGGTCGAACGAACGCTCTGGTCCAAAGGAAAACTTCCTGCCGAACAATGTATTCATTCAGGCATTCCCGCAGAGGCTCGCAAACACTAAATGACAACGACAGACCAACAAACACCGAATCCTCTCGAACGTTACAGCCGTCAGATTCGTTTTCCTGGAATTGGAACCGAAGGCCAGGAACGGATACGCGGTTCAAGAGTGCTCCTGTGCGGCTGCGGGGCATTAGGAACGGTGCTCGCCGATACGCTTGTTCGCGCGGGGGTCGGCTTCTTACGAATTGTCGACCGCGATTTTGTCGACCTGACGAATCTTCAGCGTCAAGTTCTGTTCGATGAACAAGACGTCGTTGACCATCTGCCGAAATCGATTGTCGCCGCGAAGAAATTGGCCCGGATCAACTCACAGGTGACGCTCGATCCGCATGTCGCGGATATCGACTGGCGTAACATTCGCGGATTCGCTCAGGATGTCGATTTGATTCTGGATGGGAGCGACAACTTTGAGATTCGGTTCCTGATCAACGATCTCGCACTAGACTTGAGCATCCCCTGGGTTTATGCAGGTTGCGTCGGAAGCCACGGTCAGACGATGGCAATCTTTCCCAACGAATCGGCCTGCCTGCGCTGCGTCATCGAAACACCTCCCGAGCCCGGAGCCACCGAAACCTGCGACACGGCAGGCGTTATTGCACCAGCAATCCACATGGTGACCGCGTTACAAGCGACCACAGCGCTCAAGATTCTGGCAGGCCGCAAAGATCTGGTGTTACCTCAACTCACGATCGTTGATGTCTGGGAAGGAACGCTCAGGCAAATGAACCTCGCAAACCTGCGTGAGCGAAGCGAGTGTCCCGCCTGCGTACAAGGCCGACGCGACTGGCTTCACGGCGGCAACGCATCACAATCGACGAAACTTTGCGGTAGAAATTCGGTCCAGATCTCACCGGCTCAACCGACAAGTCTGTTGCTCGAAGATCTCGCGAAAAAGCTGGAACAATCAGGAGCAATCACGCGCAATCCCTTCCTGGTTCGCCTGACCCTGTCCGACCCGTCGTACGAAATCACCATCTTCCGAGACGGCCGAGCCATCATCCAAGGGACCGACGACATCAGCACTGCCCGTGGACTGTATGCCAGGTATGTCGGGGGATGAGTCGGCATTTTGTCCGATGCTGGCAGCGTCGGCTACGTGGCCGACGCTGCTAGCGTCGGAACCAACCCACGAATTCGGCAAACAAAATCGAAAAACGAACCTCCGACGCTGGCAGCATCGGCTACTGCAATTCACCACCATTCCGCCAAACATTTATCTCGTGGATGTTTCCGGTCGTAGGCGGAACAGTATGGCCAATCCCAAGCATTTTTCACGAGTTTGGCAGCCACAGGATTATGGGCGATGTACTCGGCAATCCGAGAAAGTTCCGCGACATCGCGTACCCAATGATCATAGGATTCGCGTTGCCAAAATGCGCCGTCACGTTTCAGGATTTTATTCGCTTCGTTCGCCGTATAGCTTTTCAGGCTATGCATAATCGTGCTGAGCGGACTCTTCGAGTCCGTGGTTTCGTCCGAAAAAAAGTCGGAATCGCACTCGCCAGTGGTGCTTCCGACGCTAGCAGCGTCGGCTACGTGGCCGACGCTGCTAGCGTCAGTCAGGTTCCCAGCACCGCCCGCGTCAGACTCTATCGGCAAAATCAAAACATGCACATGATTCGGCATCACGGCGTATTCCAGCAACTGATATTTGACTTGGTGATGATGGTACAGATTCTCAACGACAATCTCGGCCACTGCAGGTTCTTCCAGCCAGCGAACGCACAATGATTGATCAAGGTACTTGTCATAGGCAGCAAAGAATTGCTTATGAGCATTTTCCTTCGCCTTACCGTAAGACACGCCCGGTGCTGTCGGCCGGGCGAGTCGCTCATCTCGTTCAGTTCTCAAACGACGAATGAGTTCGATAGGTAAAGTCCCGGCTAAACGATACGTCACGAAGTGAACTTTACCCGGCCTGTACCAGTGAAGAAGGCTTCCTCGCGTGATGACTTCACGATGTGACATGCCAGGCCCCGACCCGTGGCCGACGCTGCCAGCGTCGGCAAGCTTTATCAAAATGCCAATATTTGAAGTCCGAGACCCATGAATTCCGACGCTAGCAGCGTCGGCTACGTGGCCGACGCTGCTAGCGTCGACCGCAATCAGCAAAACCAGACCACGAACTTGGTAATAAACAGTGTTTTCCGATGGCGTCAGGATCGGCTACATGGCTGACGCTGCCAGCGTCGGCATGTTCGTTAAACTACCAATACGGGAAGTCCGACGCTAGCAGCGTCGCCCACGTGGCCCTGCCAGCGTCGGAATGGTCCTCAAGAGAATCCAACTTTTGTTGAATGATCCGGTCTATGAATCACTGGATTCACATCCGGGGCTCGCCTGGTTGGAGATGATGGCGGCCAAATCAGACTTGTTTATCCAGGTCGTTGACCAGTGGTTGACTCTTGCTCATTCGTTCGCGGACATTCGCGGCTCGTTGGGTAATCACTTGGACGGCGATCCGTGTTTCTCGCAGAAGTAAGACGGTACCGTGAACCATAGAGCTGACGGCGACCATTCCGGCGACCACGGCTGCGATTTCCAGGGGGACCACGAACATGGCCAGTTGCGCCGGGGCGAGAACCGCGCCGATCAGTGACGTAAAGGCCGATGACGCGAATGCCCCTAACGCGATATAAAAGCTTCGCAAACAGTGCAGTAAAAGTAACGTCCGTTCTTCGGTCGCTGTGAGCTCACGAAGTCGTCGTTTGGCGTCCGTGCATTCGAAGTCGGTCGTTTCCTCGAGCTGCTTCGAAAGCTCTCTGGCTCGATCGACTCCTCGTGCCAATCGGTTGCTGGTGCTCATGATGAGAACCGATGTTGCGTTGGTCAGGATGGCCGGGGCGACGATCAGCGACAGTACGGCGAACGGATTTGAGTCCATATTGATGTTTGAGCCTGATGATGACCGGGTTGGAAAGGATTTATTGACGGCCCTTCACTGCACCAAATGCCGCAAAGCAACTGTTTTTATGCAAGATTTCCACCTGTTGAAAGCCGACTTTCCGTAACAGGTCTAATTGAAACATTAGCGGACGTGGCGTGTCTTCTTGTTCAATATAGGCGTAGACGTGGTCTCGATACGCTTCGTCTTTGAAATTCGCCAGATAGTCTCCGTATCGCTTCCACATCAGTGACTGAACTTCACCGATGGAACTTTCGATCAGATCAAAAATCCAGATTGAGCCCCCTGGCCTGAGTGCTCGATGAAACGCCGAAAATACGCGTTCCCATTCTGCGTCCGTCCGCAGATGATGTAAAACAGCCGCTGCCAGGATCACGTCGCAACCGGATTCGCACAGTGAAATCTCACGAATGTCTCCTTGAATGCTGGTAACTCGGCCTTGGGTTATCGGTTGAACTCGCTGGACCGCTCGATCAAGCATGGGTTGGCTGAGGTCAATCAGCGTGACATCGAGGTTTGGAATTTGTTCGAGCAACTTCAGTGTGTAATTACCGGCACCGCAGCCGACATCGACGACATGTTTTGCGTGCGGAGTGACTGCCGCTGCCGCCTGGGCAACCAGTTCCATGGCGAGCGGGGCGTCTACCGTGGCCGACTGACCTGTCTGGAGATTTGAAAAGCGATCAACGTCAGCGTCGAACCGCTGACGGATCTCTTCGACCGATGATTTCATATTGAATTTCCCTCGTAAAACGAAGACAACTCCCCTGTGCTGGTTAATCGACACGGGGCAACTTTCATCCTTTGTCGTCTTCGCTTCAAAATAACCCGATACACATTGATAAGGGTGAGTGTTCCATGAGTGAGGTTGTAACGCAAGTCGATTCCATTCCCACGGAATTGCCGAAAGAAGTTGACCGAAATCGACTTCGCCTCTGGCCAGCGATCGTGATCCTGGCGGCACTCGGGGTGGCTCGCGTCTGGGCGTCGACCGGCGAACCAGCTCCTTCGAAATTCTTTGGTGGTCTCATCATTGCCCCGATGATCGTCACGTTGCTACTGAATCTTTGGTGGTTGTTTGGCAGCCGCTTGCGGTGGGGCGATCGATTGCTGGGAGTGGGAGCGTTTCTGACGGTCGCCGCCGCGACCATGAAAATTGCGGGGAAAAATTTTCCCCCGATGGCACTGATCATGTATGCGTTGCCGGTGGTGGCTTTGATTTGGGTCGGTTGGTTAATACTAAGCTGGACGCTGGCCTGGCCTGTTCGCAGGATTGGTCTGCTGCTGAGTTTCCTGGCGGTCGGTGCTTATTACTCTTTGCTTCGTGTCGACGGCATGGACGGTAGTTTCACATCAAACATCAATTGGAAATGGACCCCCACTCCTGAAGCAAAACTGTTATCAGAATTGAAGACGGTATCGAAGCCATCCTCGTCCATCGAATCTGCTTCGATTGCCGACCTGACGTTAAGCGAGGGTGATTGGTCGGGCTTTCGCGGTCCGCAGCGAAATGGTCAACTGGACGGGGTCAGGATTCGGAGCGATTGGGAAAAAGTGCCGCCGCGCGAGTTGTGGCGACATCGGGTTGGACCAGGTTGGTCATCGTTTGCCGTGGTTGGTAACCGACTGTTCACGCAAGAGCAGCGTGGCGAAGACGAATTTGTGATTTGTTATGACGCTGACAACGGTGAAGAGGTCTGGTCTCATCGCGACACGACTCGATTTGAAGAAGTCGTTGCAGGTCCGGGTCCTCGGGCAACTCCGACGTTTCATGAGGGACGGATTTATGCGATGGGTGCCAATGGACGGCTTAATTGTCTGAATGCGGCCACTGGAAAACTTTACTGGGGGGCCGACATTGCCGCCGATTCCCAGGCAAAGATCCCTCAGTGGGGATTTTCCAGCTCGCCATTTGTGCTTCAAGATCTCGTGTCCGTCTATGCCGGTGGACCGGACGGTAAGGCTGTTCTGGCGTATCACATCGACTCGGGCAAGCTGGCCTGGTCGTCTGGCGAAGGCTTGCAAAGTTATTGTTCGACTCAAGCCGCCAGGATTGGGGAGGTTGAGCAATTGCTGATTGCCACGAACACTGGGCTGTTCTCATTTGACCCCGGATCAGGAGTCGTCTTCTGGAAAAACGAATGGCCGGTGGAACAAGCTCGAGTTGTTCAGCCAACGGTTCTGAGCGACACGGATGTGCTTCTTGGAACAGGCATGGCGGGGGGAACGCGACGTCTGCACGTCACCCGTGACGGCGACAAGTGGAATGTAGAGGAACTTTGGACCACGAAATCGATCAAGCCTTACTACAACGATCTTGTTGTATCGGGTGACTACCTTTATGGATTCGATGGCAGTGTCTTCATGTGTGTTAGCCTGGCCGATGGAAAGATCAAATGGCGAGCTCGTGGTTATGGCAACGGCCAGGTCCTGCTTCTGGCAGACGACCAGCAACTGCTCATTTTGACAGAGACAGGCGAAGTGGCACTTGTCGCGGCCAAACCAGAAACGCATGAGGAGATCGCAAAAATCAAAGCGATTGAGGGAAAGACCTGGAATCATCCCGTCATCGCGCACGGAAAACTGTTCATCCGCAACGCCGAAGAAATGGCCTGCTTTGAATTGCCGGTGGCGGAATCGATACCAGCGGAAAAGTCAGAATCGGAGTCCGAATCGAACTAAACCGGCGCAGCCGGTTGATGCGCGTCGCACGACGAGTTCAGAATAGGATAATCGTTCGCGCGTAGTGGCCGGGAGGGCTCGGCGGGTGCTGATGAAACTACCTGAAGATGTGATGGTTGGGTTGCTGGGGGCTAAGTGCATTCGGAACAGAAATTCGTGGAAAGGGTGCCACGGTTTTACCGTCTTCGGTAAGGCCGTGCTCTTGGGACGTGTTAGAGACCTATGAAGACACGGCCTTGTGGAGGACTCCAAAACCGTGGCACCCTTAGTTTCGACTACCGGAATTCCGATGATAACGGCAACGACATTTCCCGTTGCCAGTTTGGGCGTTTCATCAGATCTGGACGCGGCGGCTGGAAGCCGCCACTACGTTGACTACGCGATCTTCGTACCTCAATCATCGGCATCTTCGTCGTCGTCATCGTCGTGCTTAGGGGTGGGGAAGACAAAGGCGGCTCGAACTGGCGGGGGCATTTCTGAATCTGGACCTTTGACCGCTTTCCAGATAATTTCGTTAAAGACCAGATCGTCAGCTCGGTCTTCGATTTCCAGATCAAGATTCATGGAGGCATCGGCTCCCCACGCTGATGCCAGGTTTTTCTCGTTCAAATCGAACGTCGCGGGCCGATGAATGAACGGAGTCAAATCGGGTTTGTCTGTGAATGCGTTCGACATGGGCCGTGCAGCGGCATCGAATTGACTCATCGGCTCAAGACCAAGGCACAATTCCATTGTTCTCAGCATCGACGACGTGCTGTACATCGTTGAGTCGACGGAATGTCGCTTGATGTAGGGACTGATGGCGAAGGCGATTGTCCGATGAGCATCGACGTGGTCTGAACCGTTCTGGGCATCATCCTCGACCACAAAAATTGCCATCGATTTCCAGAACTGACTTTTCGAAAGTCCCTCAACGACTCGTCCCAACGCCAAATCGTTATCGGCGACATAGGCTGTCGGGGTCGGACTGCCGGGCCTGGTTCCAGACGTATGATCGTTAGGAAGCCGCATCACGATCAATTTCGGCATTTCTCCGGCTTTCTCGAACTCTGCGAGCTCCGTCAGGAAACGCTCGGCTCGAAGCACGTCGGGGTAATTGAGATCGTAGCTGCGAAATAAGGGATCAAAGTGACCCTCAAGAGTCTTGATCTTAGTCACACCAGGATCGGCGGGAGTCGCTCCGTTCTGCGTGAATTCGCCGTAGCTACGGTAAGTGACACCTTTTTCAGCGGCACGATCCCAGAGGTAGCCGCCGAAAGGACGAGCGATTTCCAGTGCTCCTTCCGAGGGATACGGAACCCGACGATCGCCTCGGTAACTGAGTGGCCAGGTTCGTTCGACGTAGTCGCTGGCGTAAGCTCCCATGGTCCATTCGTGTCCATCGGCGCTGACTTCGCCATCGACGTAGAAGTTGTCGAGCAACACGAATTCCTTGGCCAAGGCGTGATGGTTTGGAGTGATGGATTCGGGGAACAGACAAATGCTTGGCTCGCCGTTTCCTTCCGGGATGTCTCCGAAAACCTGGTCATATGTCCGGTTTTCTTTGATGATATAGACGCAATGAGTGATGGGAGAGGGCTCACCGACTTTTGCTGGAATTGGGTTACCGGGTGCAGTGTCACCGACGACTGCAGTGGGATCTTCGCGTTTGAGCGGACTGCAATCATAAACAGTCTTGGAATAGGCCGCCATTTCCTGTGGGCCGGGCATCGGGATGATCGATAGTGTCCCATGGAACAGGCCACCAATGTAGTCTCGCAGCCGATCCCCTTTTGCCAGCGGGTTCGGCCCGTCGCGGTTTGCCTTGGACGACTGACCTTTGCCATTCAGAACATAGATTGTTTTATTGTCGTGGGAAAGTCGAACGGATGTCGGATGCCAGCCAGTAGGGATGAACCCGAGCGGTGTGCTGGCTCCAAGCTCTTTAACGTTTATGACAGCGAGGTTATTCGTATTTGAGTTCGCGATGAACAAGACCGATTCATCGGATGTCAGGGAAAGCGAACTGGGAGTACTGCCGCTGGGTGCTCGGGGGTCGATGGCCGTTCCAATAACTTCGACCGCTTTTCCCAACTCAGTATTAAAGACAGAAACTGAGTTTCGATTCGCGTTGGCGACGTACAATACACTTCCGTCGCGGGCCAAAAGCATTTCGTTGGGATGTTCTTCCGATTTCCAGCTCGCCTGGATTTCGCCCGATCGACTATCGATGACGGCGACTTGGGCTTTACCCCAAAGACTGACATAAAGCCGATTGCGGGACTCATCCAATACCAGCCCATAAGGGTAGGAATCCTTGGTGAGTGTCCATTCGCTATCGAGCGTACCGTCGCTCGTTTTGAACTTGGCGACGGTATTGCCAATGACATTCGCCACCCAGATTGTCTGTCCATCCTTTGAGAGCACCAAGCCTGCTGGTGTTCGACGTTGCCGATCACCAAGCGGTTTCGGGTAGCCGATCTTCACTTGATGCGACAGCAATCCATCCGCGTAATCGAATCGATAGATGACGTCATCCCACCCGCCTCCTACGAATAGCGATTTCCCGTCGCGAGCCCAGACGAGGCCAGCGAACGTTTCCGGCATCGAAATTCGGCCAATTACCTTGCCACTATTCGCATCGACGGTTACGACTTCGTGTTCGCCGTACCCGGCATGCAAAACGGCAATCACAGAGTCGGTTGGGTGCAGTTCCGCAAGAACCGGGAGATCACCCAGTCGAGACTGACGTCCAGCCGCTTTGATCGACCAGCCGTTCGGTAACAGGACCGTACCATCGCGCATGAGGCCCGGCCAGATCGTTTTGGCAACGGGAGGTTCTTGTCCAAAACTTGGCCAAGCCGATCCGATAGCCGCTGTGGCAAGAATGATTGCTAACTGAAACGAGCGTCGTCGCATCGCGTTTATCCCCTGAAGGCGAAAAATATCCGCGCCATATCGGGGCCAACATCGATTGTGCGACCGGGACATGACAATCTCGGTGTCACGTTAGCGACTTGAGACGGTTCCGGCCATCGTGATGACGATGGTTCAATGAATCTTCATCAAAACCTCATGGTTGAGGATTTGACGTGATCACGCGTTACTTTCTTTAAGTGGGCAATGCTTGTGCAGGGAACTGATGATTAAACCGGCACAACCAAATCTTGTTGATTACGTTTTGGTACAAACATTGACGCTGCGGCAGCGAACGTTGCCAACATGCAAATCATGGCGAACCAGTCACCATAACGGACGTAAAGACTGCGACGACCATCCAAAGGGACGGTATGAATGAGTGCGGCGTTAAGCTGTTTGTGCCACGCACCGGTTTTCGAATCACGAGAGGTGGTTCGTGGCGGCTTCTCGGAATTTTTGCGAACGTCTCCGTCGATAAACAGGTCCGGTTCGCGAATCGCCCCATCGCCATCAATCACGGCGGAAATGCCGGTATTGACAGCTCGAACCAGCGGTGTTCGGCACTCGACCGCACGGAACGCTGCCGTTATCAAGTGTTGATCGAGTTCACTTGAGCCATGAAACCAACCGTCGTTGGTTAAATTGACCAGGATGTCGATGGACTTCCCTCGATCAGAATCTGACCCGGACGCAACGATCTGTCGCACGAGATGTGGCACAGTATCCTCGAAACAGATTACTGGGGCCAGACGCCAGTTTCCGTATTCGAAAACGGCTGCTTCTTTCCCCGGCACCATACCGCTGGATTCGCTGTAGGGAGAAAATGCCTTCAGGAACGGGAGAACTCCAACAAGCGGAATGTACTCGCCGAACGGGACAAGATGCATCTTGTCATAGCGGCCGGCAATTCCAACATCAGGTCTGACGAACACCGCTGAATTGTGTTGAGCGATATTGTTCTTTGTGGCTTCAACGGAATTGATGCCAAAGATCAATGCCGCTCCAGACCGCTGGCTTTCTTCGAGAAGTACCGAACTCACGGTGTTGTCGTGCCACATCTCGGGTTTTACGCCGGGGACAAGTTGACGCAGATCATCATTCGTCAAATCATTGGCGGGTAGCATCATCGGCCAGGGGAACATTCCTTCGGGCCAGATTATGATTTGTGCCTGTTCCCTGACAGCACGGGAATTCAGCCTTAAGTGCGTCAGATAAACATCGTCGTGAGAAGGAGGTTCCTGTCGCAATGACGCGACGAAATTTCCTTGAATCAATGCGATTCGTGGCCCCGGCTGAAAGTCGGCTTGAGCGCGACGTGCATAGCCGTAGCCCAGTGTAGAAGCGAATACACCGAATGCCAAAGTGACCTGGACGAGATCCGAAAGACTTAAACCCGAGGCCGTGATCGGCCCGGTTGACGGGAGAACCAGTCGGAGACGAATTAACCAGTTGTGAGGCACCAGCAGCGTCAGGGCCGCCGCTGAGGTGACGATTACAAAACTGACGCCGTAAGCTCCAACGAGATCGCTGATCTGAATTAGTTCCAGCCAGCGATATTGTGAATGACCAAGAAAGTACCAGGCAAAGCCGGTCATCAAGTGTGCTCGCAGGTATTCGAGGCCGGTCCAAACGATCGGCCCAACGGCGACGAGTGGAAGTGACCAGCGATGAACGGCGATTCGTGAAGCGGCTACAAAGACGACAGAATAAAGGGCGAGATAGAACGAAAGAGCTGCCCACGCGATATACATCGTTGGATCACCAAGACGCATCCATTGCAGCATTGCGAGCTGGCTGGCAGCATTTCCGGCATAGATTGCGCCATACATCCAGCGAGTTCGCTCTTCGATTCGAACAAGCAGTAACAATGGTAATGGAGCCAGCCATGCAAGCGGACTGGCATCGACGGGCGTGAAACAAAGCCACATCAACAGTCCCGAGAGTAATGACATTCCCAATGCACCTCGCACGCCAACGCGAGTCTTCGTATTCTGTCGGACGATTCGAGCTGATGCGATAATCTCGCGAACCGACCGATCTGTTTCGTGCCTTGTCTCGTTCATTGTGACCGTCGCCATGTCCGACTCCCTCCCTGGATTGTTGGATCGGGTTAAGTTAGTCCAATGTGACAATTCAGGGAAGCCGATGTTTGAGGGAGAATGATTTCAGATGCCGTGGCCGCAAATTACCGACAGAGATGTCCTCGCGGTTCGGTCTCGGAAAAATCCGATGGACCCGTGGAAACCGTATGCCTATCTCGTCGAGCCAGAGCGATCTTCCACCGGAACGATTGATAATGTCTTAACGATTTTCCTCACCAACCGGGAATGCCCTTTTCGATGTACGATGTGTGATCTGTGGCGAAATACTCTGGATGAGCGTGTCCCGGTCGGCGCAATACCAGCTCAGATTGATTACGCGTGCGAGCGGTTACCGGCAGCAAGCCACGTAAAACTCTACAATGCAGGGAATTTTTTTGATCCACAGGCAATTCCTCGGGAAGATTATGCGGAAATTGCCAGACGCGTCAGGCCATTCAAAACGGTGATTGTCGAGAACCACCCACGATTTACCGACGATCAATGCCTTCGATTTCGAGATTTGATCGGAACAAACCTCGAAGTCGCCATCGGTTTAGAGACGATCCATCCAGCAATCCTGGCGAGTCTCAACAAACGCATGACCGTCGATGACTTTGATAAAGCAGCTCGAATGCTAATCGAAAATCAGATCGCTGTCAGAACGTTCTTGATGTTGAAGCCACCGGGGCTGGACGAAGAATCGGGGATCGAATGGGCTTTTCAATCAATAAAGCACGCCGTAGGAATCGGAGCAAGTTGCATCAGCCTGATCCCTACGCGGGCCGGAAACGGGTTGATGGAAACCTTGCATGCATCGGGTGAATTCTCACGACCGAGGATTCAAAGCATGGAGCAAATCCTGGAACGAGGTCTCGAATACGTTCGGGGTATCAGCCCGACGACACGTGTTTTTATGGATGTCTGGAATGCCGCCCAGTTTATTCACTGCCAAAAATGTGGGGCCTCACGAATCGAAAGGATTCAACGAATGAACCTTTCTCAGCAGATTGAACCGGCGGTCAACTGTGACTGTAACCGATAGTCGTCAGCCGCTTATGAAGTGGCAAGGGCCTTTTTCTCCGCGGTACAACGTTCACTCGTCATTTATTCGTTTCTGGTGCAGATTGATTTCTGGAGCGAGTTCCAACAAGTGAAGGATCGAGACGACCGCTCGTTCCCTTGCCGGGCGTTTTCCGTTCGCTCCTTTTGGCTGTGATAACTCACCGTAAATGCCGACCACTTTGTGATCCTTATTCACGATTGGACATCCAGACCAATCCTCGTCCGTCGTACTGAATTGAACCGTAACACCCAATTCTTTGCTATTCTTGGGCATTGTTCCCATTTTAGCCGCCAGCTTTTTCGAGCGGCGTTCCTTCGGTGATCCAACAATATCGGACTTGTAGGTCAGCGAATTGCCCGATTCATCGTCTTCGTTTTCAAAGGGGAATCCGACCATCGTAAATGAAGTCTCTTTGGTGTTCTTGAGAGGTCGCGTAAACAACGGCAACTGAGTCTCAAGAGCGTCAGTGGGATTTACGTCGAGCACGGCCAAATTGTAACGCAGCTGCATCTTTTGCGCGTTTTCAAGCTTCTTTTCATGAGCAAGATCAGCAGCTTCTTCTGCCGCTTCGGTTGCCTGCCGATATGTGGCGTGAACCCGGACAATCTTGATCGGAATCTTTCGCTTGGAGGTTGGTTGATACGCGAAAGCGACTCGTTTTTGCTTTCGGTATTTCTCAATCATGGTTGCGATGGATGCAGAAGTAACGAGATGTCGGTCAGACGCAGCCCAGGCAGTACCAATTTGACATTGGCCATTTCCATCTGGTTCCTCAAGGATGATGGCGTAAAGACTGTCTACCGTCGTCTGTAATAAAGGGGACATGGAAGTATCGTCAGATTCATCGCTTGACGCAGTCTTCTCGACCGGTTGTGACATTGATGGATTGGATTCCATTTCCATCGGGTCATCATCATCTGATGCATCTCCATCCTTCTTTTCGGACTGCACCGGGTCGTCAGACTTTTCGTTTTTCTCCGTCGCTTTTGTTGCCTGCGGTTTATCGATTGGTGCGGGCTTGGGGCGCGATGGCGGCTGCACAGTTGCCGGAACGGGAGCAACGTTGGTAACGGGTGTTTCCTGATTCTGTTGATTATCGACACTTGGCAGGCCATTGAGATTCGGTTGACTGAGCGCTCTCCAGAGGAAACTCGTTAAAAGCCACAGCACGAGCAAGGCCAGACCGCCGGCAACACAACGTCCGACGATCATCATAATCCATTGCATTTCGTCTTGATCGCTCGAGCGACGGCGACGTGGCGCTTCGGGAAGGTCATCCCAAGAAGACGTTCGTCGGAGGACTGGCAGATCTGCATCGACTTCGTCTTCACTCGGCTTTCGAACGGGGATCTGGCCACTGCTACCAGGTCGCTTCGCTCCTTGAGTGGTTTTGGCGTCCGATCGTTTTGCGGGCGAAGCACCATTCGTTGGTGATTTCACCGACCGTATCGTTCCAGATGATGGCGGTTTGACCGCACCTGATTTTCCCGAAGAGGCTGATCCCGTCGCTGGGATTGTTCCGGACAATGGCGGCTGACGGGTCCGAATTGATCCAGACAATGGTGAATCGTCGTCGTCGAGCAGCAACCTCATTGAGGGTACGTCGGGATCAAGTGCCACGGGAAGGATATCGTCGATTGGTTGAAATGTGACCGGGGGACTATTCTCTGTCAGACGAATCACGTCTCCAGGTTTTAAATAGTGGATACGTGCGGGTTTCGCATCGCCAACAACTAAAGATTCAGCCTCGCGAGCTTCGATCAGCCATTTACCACCAATTTCACGAATGACCGCATGGTTTGGCTTGATCTCGTCGACATCGGCAAACGATACCTGACAACCAGGATCGCTACCGAGCGAAATTTCCTCGTCACCAACGGTAATCGGCGTTCGTCCGTGGACTGCAAGCGTAATTGGCATTCTCTTGTCGATCCTCTCGTAAGCGTCTTGGTCTTTCAACCACCCGCTCCAAAGCAACGTAAAAAAGGATTTCGACGATCACGTCTTTCCAAAGTTCCTGCAAAAAAACAGGATTACCTGTTTTCCCACCAACACAGACAAATCAACGTTGCGTTCTGCGTCGCAGAAACTTTGAAAACTATAACAACTCTCTAATGTTGAATTGCCATCAAACGCAAAAAGGTAACGCGGAATTCGACAAAATCCTATCAGAATGTCAGAAACTGATCCAGACGAAAAGGCTTTTTTTAAGGATTGAAGCCAAAGACACAAGTTTGCGTGGTTTCCCGAAGCTACTTCAATGCCTTGCGTTCGGGATTTGCCGCTTTCCATTCACGGACTGTCTTTGAAGCGACTCCAGTTTCGGTCAAATCGAGATTCATCAGGCTTTCTTTACCGAGCAAATATTGTCGGAATCCATCGTCGGTGATCTTGGTCCGAGCAAGACGCAAATCTCGCAGTTTTGGCAACTCTGAAATTTCCTTCAGACCCGCATCTGAGATTTGGGAATTATTCAAATCCAATTCGCGCAATTGTTTCAGGCCAGGAAGATACCTGAGAGTTTCATCCTTCACATCGGCATTCGCCATTTGCAAGACGATGGTATCCGTCCGGCTTGCAATGACCGAGTAGTCTTGACGATCCCATCCGGTCAGAGTGATATGCCTTTCCCCAGCCACGATTTTTTCCAACGGCCCGAGGCTGGTCACGCGGATCAGCGCCGAATTGACTACGATCGGCAATCCGGTCATCAGCAAGGAAAGCAGGATCAGTAATGCAGGTGCCTTCAAACGCTTCCAGGGCATTTTTCGCAGCCAGACTTCGATCAGACGAATGAACATCCAACAAAGTCCGATCACTCCGAGAACCGTTCCGATAATAATTGACACCGCCGCAACTCGTTCTAACATCGTCTACACTGGTCTCCGTAAAACTGCGCGGGTCGACTGCCACGTCTGGCTGGGGTTGAAGATCGATCCTGATGTCTATTCTTTTGTCATCGTTTCATCCAGATTCAAAAGAATTCTGCTGACAACAGTCCATGCAGCGACGTCGGACGGGGTTGACCCAGGTGGAAGCTCAGGAGGATGATCCGGGTCGTTGGCTGCCAGATCCCATGGCTTGGAATCGTTGCCTTGAAATCTCGCCTTTTGCCGGGCAAGCATCGCGCTCAGGACTTCCTGTTCGATTTGCATAGGGGGACGCGAAACACATCTTCGAAACGCAAATGTCAATCGAGCATGTTCATCTGCCCCTCCTTCTTTAAGCGTCAGGAGCGACAGGCCACGTGCGGCTTCCATGAAAAGTGTTTCGTTGAGTGTTGTCAGTGCTTGAAGCGGCGTATTTGATCGGGGGCGCCTGACGCATGAAAAATCGGCGTTTGGAACGTCGAAGTTTGTCAGCATCGGGTACGGCGTCGAACGTCGCCTGAATGTATACAGCCCGCGTCGGTATCGATCTGGACCCGTCGCATCGGTCCAGGTGAACGGGCCATAACTTGCAGGGGGCAAAAACAGAAATGACGGTGCCGGGGTGAACACGCTGGGACCACCCAGTTTCTCATTTAACAAACCACTGGCACTGAGTGCGATATCGCGTACGACCTCGCCTTCGACTCGTAGCCTCGGCCCCCTGGCGAGCAACCGATTGAACTGGTCGCGTTCAAATAATTCCGGCGAGATCTGACTCGACTGATGATAGAGAGAACTGCCCAGAATCAACCGATGCAGATGCTTGAGACTCCACGGCCTTAAATCCGTCTCACCTGGAAGGATCAATGACGGCTCCATCAGTTCGACAGCAAGCCAATCAAGTAGCTGGGGGTGACTTGGAGGTTCGCTCTGTGTACCAATATCTTCCGGGGTACCGACAAGACCGGTTCCGAAATAGGCCTGCCAGACGCGGTTCACGATGACACGAGCAGTCGTCGGACTTCGTCGATCAACCAGCCAATTTGCCAATGTCAGCCGGTTCAGATTCTGTGATTCGCCTTCGCGCGGTAGCGGATGCAGGAACGCGGGAACGCCGGGCGTCACAGGTTTTTCTGGCTTGAGGAAATCCCCCCGCTTCAACACCCGTGTCTCGCGTGGCACTTTCCGATGTTGCAAAGTCAAAGTGGTCGATCCAATCGGCCATTCCCGCCAAAGTGCTTCAATCTGTTCGTTCGCCGAGTGAAATTCAGGAACGGTCGTTCGCCAGTAAGAAAACACTGACGCAGTGTGTTCTGTGGTTCGTTGATCACGAGGAATGGCTAGCACTTCGCGAACCGATTTTGGTACTCGATCCGCTTCGGGATTGGTCGCTGTCGTGACGGAAAGCCGAAATCGTCCGAGGTTGTTATTCATATGATCATCGCTGTTCCAACCCCCGTGATTCTGCTTGAGAGCAATGTTCAGTGTTGTCCCGCCTTCATATCCGAATGGTTGATCCGCAACAAAGACCGCGTTTCGAGGAACATTCCGGCGACCCGGCCCCGCGTCAATTCCCCATGCCGTGTCATCATTGCCATCGATCGCAAAATTGACGGGGCCGGTTACACGACGCTTGTTCGATTTATCGTAAAAGTTCGATTCCAGTTCACGCTCGGGATTTCCATAGTCGGCGGTTGCCCGTACGAATTTGACCGTCCGCTTGTTCTCGGGATGGCCGGTCTCAGCCACTTCCACAGAGACCTCGGTTAAGGCTGATGTCCCCATAAACGATCGCCCAGGACCATTACATGGCAGATTCGGGTCGTTCAACAGCTCTAAACGAACTGCCGTCATTCCCGTCAAATTGGTCGTCCCCCTGAGTGTCGTCGAGTACTTTGTTGGAGCATACCCTTGAGCGAGGATTGATCCGTCTCCCATATCAAAATACCGCTGACCGTTATCGCCCGTATTGACCAGGCTTAATGTCGTCCACTTGGTTTTTTGTCCCCCCCGCCCTTCAACGACACCATTCGAAGCATCATTCACCCTCGTGGCAAGCTCCCAAGCGTCAAGGCGGTTTTGCCAGTCAGGGGTTTGTTGTTTAAGCTGCCGTTCAATCTCGGCCATTTGGGCCTTCAATCCTGCAATCTTGATAAGTTCGTCGTTTGTATAAACCACCCGCTGTTCTTCATGATCATTATTGAGGAACGCGAAGAGACGGTAGTACTCTTCGTGCGTCATGGGGTCGTATTTGTGCGAATGGCATTGGGTACACTGGATTGTCAGTCCCAGAATGCTTTTGCCGATCGCATCCATCCGGTCGAACATCGCATCCATCCGGAATTGCTCTGGATCGACTCCTCCTTCTTCATTCAGCATCGAATTTCTCAGGAATCCCGTTGCGACAATCTGGTCTTGAGTCGGATCTGGAAGCAGATCTCCTGCAATTTGCTCAATGATAAACTGGTCGTAGGGCAAGTCTCGATTCAATGCATTCACAACCCAATCACGGTAGAACCAGACTTGTCGCGATTTATCCTTTTCAAATCCGTCCGAATCCGCGTATCGCGCGGCGTCAAGCCAGTGTCGCCCCCATCTCTCGCCGTAATGAGGCGACTTCAGCAGTCGCTCAATCTGCTTCGTGTCAGCATCCGAACTGTTGTCTGCAAGGTAGCCATCGACATCCGAAATCGACGGTGGCAGACCGACAACATCCAGGCTAAGCCGTCGCAGCCAGGTAATGCGGTCTGCCGGGCTTGATGGCGTTAACCCTTCTGATTTGAGTTTTGTCAGGATGAAAGCATCGATCGGGTTCCTCACCCAATTTGATTCGTTTGCTGAAAAATCTGGTACTTGAGGTCGAACGGGAGCCTTAAACGCCCAGTGCGATGTGTATTCGGCACCTTGAGTAATCCACCGATCCAGCAACTTGATCTGGTCTATTGAGAGCGATCCCTTCTTAGAAGATGGCGGTGGCATAACAAAATCTGGATTTGTACTGGTCACGCGATTGATCAGGTTGCTGGCAGAAGGCTGTCCAGGAACGATCGCTACTTCGCCCGATTCCGCAGGGACGATGGCCTGTTCAGGCCTGTCGAGCCGCAATCCACCTTTCCGGTTCGCTTCGTCTGGGCCGTGACACGCGAAGCAATTGTCCGAGAGAATCGGACGGATGTCGCGATTGAAATCAACGGCTTTCGGCTCGGCCGCAACGACTTGGAATCCAAAAAAAATCGCAATCAGACAACCGACCACAACAGGATAGATACGAGCCATTACGATCACCTTGATGCGAATTGCCAAGAGGCGAATCACCGATGTGAGTTTCGCGTTGCATTAGAAGTCTATGATGATTCCGTTAGTCCCTTCCCACAAGCCAAACCGTTGCCACACATACCTCCAGTCGGGAACAACCGCTTGGTGACTTCGTAATTCAATCAAGCCGCTGCGACGATTTTGAATGCTTGCTTGGCAGCATTCAGCGTGGCGTTCAGATCCGCGTCTGTGTGGGCTGCGGAAACAAAATTGGCTTCAAACTGACTACAAGCCAGATAAATCCCTCGCTCGAGCATGGCATGGAAGTAACGTGCAAAGGCCTTGGTGTCGCTCTTCGATGCAACTTCCAGGTTTGTCACTACGGAAGGGTTAAAAAACAAAGTAAACATGCTGCCGACTTGTGGGATCGTATGTGGAATTCCCGCGTCCGTTGCCAGTTTTGAAAGCCCGGTTACCAGCAACTTTGTCATCGATTCCAACTGTGGATACGGGTTGGATTCTTTGAGCCTGGTTAATGTCGCAATTCCACTCGCCATCGCAACCGGATTCCCGGACAGCGTTCCTGCCTGATAAACCGGGCCGACGGGAGAAACAACATTCATGATGTCCGCACGACCGCCGTAGGCTCCAACGGGAAGGCCTCCGCCGATGATCTTTCCCAATGTTGTCAGATCGGGCCGGATTCCGAAACGAGCCTGTGCGCCGCCATAGGCAACGCGGAATCCCGTCATCACCTCGTCGAAAATCAACAGAGACCCGTATTTTTGACAGACGTTTTGAAGAGCCTTTAGAAATTCTGGAGTTGGAATGACAACTCCCATGTTTCCCACAACCGGCTCCAAAATGATCGCGGCAATCTCTTTCCCTCGTGCAGTAAATGCCTCGTCAAGTCGTTGGGGATCATTGTATTCAAGCACGATCGTGTCGGCAGTACATCCTGGCGGAACTCCCGGACTTGATGGTGTTCCCAATGTCAACGCGCCACTTCCGGCCTTCACAAGCAAACTATCGACGTGTCCGTGATAACAACCGGCAAACTTGACGAGTACATTTCGACCGGTGAATCCTCGCGCCACACGAATGGCACTCATCGTTGCTTCGGTACCGGAATTCACCATGCGAACGCGTTCAATCGACGGTACGGCGTCGATCACCAATTCGGCAAGTTGGGTTTCCAGCTCGCATGGGGCACCAAAGCTCGTCCCTTTAGCAAGAGCCGCATGAATCGCATCAATTACAGCGGGATGCCGGTGACCCAGAATGTGGGGACCCCACGATCCGATATAGTCGATATACCGGTTGCCATCGATGTCGAAGAGATAGGCTCCGTCGGCGCGATCCATGACAACAGGCGACCCGCCGACTGCCCCGAACGCTCGGGCGGGGCTGTTGACACCGCCTGGAATGGATTTTTGGGCACGCAGGAAGTGTTCCTGACTCTGCCGCTGAGTGAAAGTCATGAAGTCAATCTGACAGCGAGTTAGGAAAATCGTTACTGCTTCTTGGCAGCGCCTTGAAGGCGAATCATCTCAAGCTTGGAAAGTGGCTTGCCATCGGCACCTGTTGTGGGAATCGGCTTCGGTGTCTCAACAGGGGCTACGACAACCGGGATCGGTTCAGGGGCAGCAACTTCTGGTGTTGCAACAGCTGCGGGTGCTGCGGGCGCGGTCTCAACCGGCGCGGCTGCGGCAGCCTTCGCAGCCTGCTGCTTGCGGATCATATCCAGCGGCGAAGGTTTCGCTGCTCCTGCTGCCGCCGGGACCGCTCCTGCTTTCGCGGCCTGTTGGGCACGGATTGCATCAAGCGGACTTTTTCCAGCCGTGGCTGCTGGCTTTGCGACAGGTTTGGCCTCGGCGGGAGCTGCTTTTGCCGCAGGAGCGGCCTTCGCAGCGGGCGCCGGGGCTTTCTTGACGGGTGCGTCGACGACCTTCAGATAATCAGGATCAATATCGTACCAGCCGATATCGACCGGGCCATCAAACTCGACCAAAGCTCGACAATTCATGTTGACCGTTCTGACTTTACCGGTCCAATTTTCAAACCGACGAAGCTCTGGAATGTCAGCATCAACGACGACAAACTTGTCCGTCAGTACTTCTTTTAATTTTTCTGCACGTTCGATCGACATCTGGCCATCGCTCCGCAGTCGCTTGAATATTCGTCCCGGCACTCACCGGTTCCACCGGTCTAACTGGGATTCTGAAAGAAAGGGCCATCGAAATCAAGCAGGAGACGATGTCAAAACATGATTCTTTCGGATGACACTGGCAAACCCCCTGACGTTTAACGGATGGCCAGGTAATTTGTCAGCCCGGGATCATCCAAGTCAAAAAATATGCCTGAATCATCGTCAAGGCACCAACTAACGCTGCAAGTACGACGCTGTGCAGAAAGACAAACCGTAGAATTGCTCCTTCGCCCCCTTTTTGATCCGTCGCCACCGCCGCGACAACGATGCTTTGGGCATCGATCATCTTTCCCATGACTCCGCCAGTACTGTTCGAAGCAACGATTAAAGTCGGGTTCAGCCCCAATTGCTCTGCGGTAATGCGTTGCAAGCTACCAAACAAGGCATTCGACGAGGTGTCACTACCAGTCAATGCAACACCCAACCAACCCAAAAGCGGGGCAAAAAAGGGGTAAAGCGGTCCAGTCCGTGTGAAAGCCAGCCCCATTGTGGCGTCGCTACCGCCGTATTTGGTCGTAAAAGCCAAGGCAAGCATCGCTGCGATCGTGAACAAGGCCCAACGCATTTCCCAAACGGTACAACCGAACTGCCTGACAAATTCCTTGGCGGGAATTCTCAACCAGAATGCGGTCAGCAACGCGGCGAGGAAGATTCCCGTACCTGTTGTGCCAAGCCAGGGAATCTCGAACACCGCTTTCTCCGCCTCGGCCGCTCGGTCGGCTCCATCGGCGACAGGAGCGACCGGGGCTGTTCGATACACCCGGTTGTGAAGTCCGGGGACCCGCAAAGCGAATTTCGTATACCCCGCCAATGCATTCGGTTCATTGTCAGGGCCACCACTCAACGGCACTTTCAGGAAACCCCACGTAAAAACGAACACCGATAAAAAGACCCAGGGCATCCATGCGTAAATGATCTTGTCTGTGGTCAATCGCGATTGTGAGGAAACCGTCACAACGACCGGTTCGCTCGGAAAACGCCAGATCGTCTTGGGTTGCCAGAACCGTAACATCACCGCAAGAACAATCAGTGATCCCAATCCTCCGACAACATCAACCAAAGCGGGACCGTGAAAATTTGCCATGACAAATTGCAAAAATGCGAATGTCCCGCCGCAAACAACGATTGCAGGCCAGCATCCTACAACTCCGCGCCATCCCGACATGATTGCCACGAGCCAGACGGGAACGATCAGTGAGAATAACGGAAGTTGTCGCCCTGCCATCTGAGATAATGCCATTTCATCGAGGCCAGAGACTTTTGCCAGTGTAATAATCGGCGTTCCCAAAGCTCCGAACGCAACAGGTGACGTATTGGCGATCAAAGCGAGGCCCGCCGCATAAAGTGGCGAGAAACCCAGCCCGATCATCAGCGCCGAGCAAATGGCGACGGGCGTGCCAAACCCGGCGGCCCCTTCAATAAATGTCCCGAAACAAAATGCAATTAACAGTGCCTGCACGCGGCGATCCGGGGACAGCGCCACGACCGATCGTTTCACGACTTCAAATTGTCCGCCCATGACTGTCAGATGAAACAGAAACACTGCCGCGACAACGATCCATCCAATCGGTAACAGTCCAAAACAGGCTCCATAAATCGCCGAAGCAATCGCTGCGACGGCAGGCATGCCAAACCCGAAAATCGCCACCAATAAAGCGGCAACCAATCCCGCTAGCGCTGATTTCGGGGCATCAACCCCGCCGGCAAGTAGGCCCAGCAAAGTAATGATCGGTAATGCGGCAAGCAGCGTTGACCAGAACGGCGAGCCGCACGGATCGTAAACCTGAACCCAATCCATCAATTCGCTCTTTACAGTTTGGACCCATGTGCTGGCATCCAGGGTGAGAATGCGCCGATCCCGTGAAGCTTTAACTTACGCCTCCAGATTTTGTCGGCACTGAACGCGAAAAGAGTATCGAAATCCTTCCCGCCAAAACAGAGACCGAAAATGCGACTTCGGTCAGGGAGCGGTAGTATTACTTGAGTCGGACCATCATCGGCACAAATCTGAACTCCCCAGCGAGTCGCGACCAGCAGCTGACCTTCTTTCGCATAACAGACCGACTGACCGCCCGCGTCGTCTTCCCAGTCCGGGACATGTAACCAGAAAAAGCGTTCCTGGTTTGTCAGAGTCCCATCCGTATTGATCTGGAAGCTATGCACCCATTTCGAATGTCCGTCAGCCACCGAAAGCAGCCATTGATCAGGCCGGTAAGCCAGTCCCGTGGCGAGCTTGATGCCTGTGCCGACCTCTGTCTTTTTACCGTCTTTGACAAACCAGACCGACCCCGATTCTTGAGACGAGGTTGCGTTGCTGGTCACATACAATCCACCCGTTGGAGTCGCAAGCACGTGCTCACCCGGCAATCCATCGACAACCAACCGTCCCTCGGTATCAAAACTGCCATCGCCCTTGAATCCATAACGCATCACCTTTCCGGTCTTGCTCGAAGCGGTATACAGTTGGCCGTCCGGCCCGACGGAAAGGCCGTTTGCCTGACCGGCATCCGACAGGAATTCCGTCATCTTTCCGTTAACGTCAATTAAGTGAATCTGATTTGCGGACGGATCGACAAAAAGGACTTCACCCTTCGCGTTGAAAGTGGGGCCGATGCCCGACGTCCGGTTTTGTGAGACCAGTTCCCAGTTCTCATCGGGAATAATGATTTCTTGCGCCCGAGGAGCACTCGGTCCAGCCTTGACTGGTTGAGGCCAGTCTTTCCAGATGTAGCTCATCGCCTCGGGAAAATTCTCGTAATAGCCTGCAACGTGCCCGCCGTTAATGATCCGGAATTTGTAATCGTATCCCGAAAATCGCAATGACTTGTCCATCTCCTGATCAAGCAGAAACCAGTCGCCAGCACAGTTTTCCATGTCTCTCATCCCTGTCGTGAGAAACGCGCGAATCGGCTTGGCTTCGAACTTACGCACCAGTGTCGGGAATTCATGGCCACCCCGAAACGCAACGAAACTACCGCTATTGGCATAGACTCGACTGAATGCATCGGGACGCTCCCAAGCGGCGTTAAAGGCAGCAATCCCACCGCTACTTCCACCAGCGATACACCGATCATTTCCGCTGTTGGATAAGTTCAAATCGAATTTTTTGGCGATGAATGGCAAGAGTTCATCGACCAGAAAACGAACGTGATGATCCCCGACCCCATCGTATTCAAAGCACCGATTTCGGCGGCCCATCGTGTTCTTCACCGTAGCAGGCAAGTCACCTGGCCTGACAAACACACCGACTGTTACGGGGATTTCTTTTGTCGCGATCAGCGTTTCGAGAATCCCCTTTTCGTGAGGGTTGTAGCCGTCCGTTTTGACATAGACGCAAGCGGGCTTGGATCGATCATATTGAGCTGGAACAAATACGGTCACATCTCGAACCGTCCCTGGATAGATGGCACTGTCAGTAAACAAAAAAGACTTGACTTCCCCCGCAGGGACATCTTCTGGTTTGATCTCAGGAATGACGTAAGTCGATTCCGTCTCTGTCGAACTGCCTGCTGTTGAAGAAACCGTTCCAGCGAGTGGCTTAATGATCCAATGCAGATGCTGGTCGTCTGCTTTGTATGTCCACAAGTCAATTTTCGCACCGGGACTCTGTTTTCCGCCGAAGTGATCCAACCCCATCTGAGGCGCGTGTTTGGGGATCAAGCTGTAGAAGCCACTGTCATGCTTCTTCAACTCCCAAAGTTGCCAAGGCTCTCCTTTGTCCTTTTCGAGGACAATCGCAGTTCCATGAGCCGTAGCCCCGCGCGCGGCAGATAAGACAAGCTCGGACGCTGAACTCGGTTTGACCGAATAAAGGTTATCCCCCTTGGGTGTGATGATCCATTTTTGATTTGATGTTTTGCCCGGCTTGCCAATTGAGACGATCGTCCCTTCATCAACACCCGTTCCAACCGCTTCGAGAACGAGCGATGGAGCACTCGCGGGAATAATCGAATAGGCTCCCCAATCCTCAGCGTTTAAGTGGCAATTGGCGATGTTTCCGCCAAACAGAGCCAACAGGATCACACACCATCGATATTCATGTCTGATGGCAATTTGTTCGTTCATGAGCGTTGTCTCGGGCTTTCAGGATACAGGTAACCGACGTCCAATACTGTCGGGCGAGCCATGGTAACAATGTTGCGTTAAGTACAAATGTCTAAAGCGGCGAGGCGATTTTGAGTGGATATCTGGCAAAAATGGCGGATTCGTCAGTATTCAACCTGAAATCGACGTAAATCATCCCATTTGAAGGCGAATTCATATTGCTCATACTAACTGAGTCCTGCGATAAGAGCATCACAGCAGCTCGCTCAAATCGTCACCTGAATTTTCAAATTTCCCTTTTCATTCAACAATTCTCAAACTGCGTCTTTCGAAACCGCATTTGATTTTTTCAACGTGTCAAGGACGACTGTTGCATGAATTTTGTTGACTTTCGGCCAAGTTCGATTCTTTCGACGCTGTTGAATAAACCGTCGCCGCTAGTCTATTCCGACAATTTCATTTATTCGATGCTGCGTAAGACTCAGACGCAGATGTGGGTCATTGCCGCACCAAAAACCGGTTCAACCTGGCTTTCGGCCATGCTGGAAAACTACCTGGGATGGGAATCCCGGTCGTTGACCCACTCGTTCGATCGTCGGGAACAAGAGCCGAGTTTGCGGGCATTGGCCGAGGCCGCATCGATCGACAAAGTGCTCTGGCGGCACCAGCATACGCGGGCTTCTAAACCAACATTGGAACTGATCAGTCGAGCATCAATCTGGCCCATCATTCAGACAAGAGACATTCACGACACCGTCGTCAGTTGTTGCGATCATTTCCTCCATGAATCAACAGTTTGTCCGATGGCCTATATGGACGAACTGCATTGGAGCCTGCTGGACGAAGCAACCCGGCTCCAGTTCATTGTCGACATGGTTGCACCGTGGTACTTCAACTTTTATGCAGGCTGGTTTGCCAGCGAGCTTGTCCGTAACAAAACGGCGTACGTCTGTCAGTACGAAAACCTAAAGCTCGATCCTTGTGGCGAACTTCTAAGGATCTGCGAACAATTCGGACTGCCCCGTTCCCAAAGCAAAGCACAAGCAGCGGTCGATCGAACGGCCTACCAACCGACTCGTCTGAACAAAGGGGTGATCGGTCGCGGTGACAAACTTTCGAAAGCCCAGAAAGCCTCGCTTGCGCGAATGCGGAATTATTATTCAGACATCGATTTCTCGGCAGCAGGATTTCCCAACTGACACGGCCGACGAAGTATAAGCCGGAAGCGAAAATAGGTACGCTCGAAGTGCGCCATTCACTTCGATTTCAGGCGTTCTAATTCGATTTCAATATCCAGACAATCTGCACGGGCTCGCTGCACGTCCATTTTACTCATTTCACCCGAAACTTTTTCAATCTGCTGAACAACGACTTCATTCTCCTTGGCTTCTTTCAACGACTTCTCAAGCACGGCAATCCGCTCAGCGTCGGCTGCACACGCTTCGAGTTGCGCTCGACGCAACGGTAGTCTGGCGTCGCAAAGTTGCTGGTAACTGATCTCCCCCTTCTTAAACCCGTTCTCGCAATAGGTCACAATAAGCTGCAAGACGTCCACTTTGTCTTTTCGCAGTTGGTGGAGTTTTGCCCCTTTTTCGTCGGAGGCTGCAGTAGCCTGTGGGGTGACTTCATTGGACTTGAGGCTCATTGCCAACACGAGAATTCCAAACACTAGAAACATGGGTTGGATTCGAAATACCTTCATTGGGAAAATTCCTTTCGAGTGTTGTGCGGAAATCAATGAGACCTGTTTCAAGCAAAACAATCTTCAGATCTTAACTTCGCCTGAGACCGGGTAATGAATGTCACGCATTGTCACACGATGCGCGATGCATTGGCAATTCGCAGAGCTGAATAAACTGCAAGATCTTGCTTGGCAGGACGATCAGCAATCGGTTTTCAAAAGCAAATCCGAAACCGCGAGAACAGCATCTCAGCCTTGATTATTTGACGATCAATCCTGACAACTGTCGGATCGAACCGCTCTTGAAAAGAGGAATGAACATTGAGAATCTCTCCCGTCAATCGCTCTTTTGTTCAAGCTGCATTTGCAATGTCGGTTTGCCTGACGTTCCGCTTGTCGAATACTTACGCAGACGAATCCCCAGCGAGTGGTCTCACTACTCAATCTGACCTGGGGATGGTCGTCTCCGTCTCAAAGCCTGCCTCCGAAGTTGGTCGCACAATCTTGAACTCGGGCGGCAACGCCGTCGATGCCGCCGTTGCCACCGCATTTGCCCTCGCCGTGACCTGGCCGGAAGCGGGCAACATTGGCGGTGGCGGATTTATGCTGATCCATCCCGGTGGTGGCGAACGACCGGTCGTCGTTGATTATCGTGAGATCGCTCCCGCTGCTGCCACTGTCGACATGTTCGCCAATGGGATCGGCTCTCAATACCGACTCGTCGGCGTTCCCGGAACCGTTCGTGGACTCAAGCTGGCGCACGAGCAATTCGGTCGACTCGCGTGGAAAGATCTTGTCGAACCCTCAGTTGCCCTGGCTCGCGATGGCTTTCAAATCCGTGCGGAACTGGCACGCGCGTTGAATCAACTCATTGAAACCTCCCCTGACAATCCAGAACTTCGACGCATATACGGACAAGACAATGGTCAGCGGCCCTGGAAGGCTGACGACAGGCTTGTTCAAACCGACCTGGCAAATACACTCGCTTTAATCGCATCGGATGGTGCCGACGCGTTCTACACCGGGAAAATCGCTGATGCATTCGACGCCGAGATGAAACTGGGTGGAGGCGTCATTACCAAAGCCGATCTCGCCGGGTATCAGGCCAAAATCCGCACACCCATTCACGGAACCTATCGCGGGTTCGACATCTTCGCCTCACCTCCGCCAAGTTCCGGTGGAACCGCCTTGGTCGAAATGCTCAATATCGTTGAGACCTTCAATCTTCGGCAACATGGACGTTGGTCTGCCAAAACGATTCACGTCATGATCGAAAGCATGCGCCGAGCCTACTACGACCGAGCACGTTGGCTCGGCGATCCCGCGTTTACCAAAATTCCCGGACAGCTCACGACGAAGGAATATGCCTCTGAATTGGCGAGTTCCATTTCACTCACAAATGCCACTTCGTCTGCGAAGTTAGGCGCTGAAATCCTGTCGCCAGAGGAAGCTCCCAATACAACTCATTTCAGTGTCATGGATCGGGACGGAATGGCGGTCTCGAACACCTACACGTTGGAAGACAGCTGGGGCTCACGAATTGTCGTTCGAGGTGCGGGATTCCTGTTAAACAATGAAATGGGCGATTTCAATCCTCAACCGGGCATCACGAATTCACAAGGCCTGATTGGCACGAAACCGAATCTGGTCGTCGCTGGAAAGCGTATGCTCAGTTCAATGACCCCCGTTGTCGTTTCAAAAAATGGGCGCGTGACCTTAGTGACCGGCAGTCCTGGCGGTCGAACGATCATCAATACCGTATTCTGTGTTCTCTTGAACGTCCTCGAATTCGAAATGCCGCTGCGAGATGCAGTCGATGCACCACGTTTACACCACGCCTGGATGCCAGACACCATCACGATGGAGGCCGGTTTGCTCGAAAATCATCAACAGCAAATCGACCGGCTTCGTGAAATGGGGCATCAAATCAACCCCACACCAAAACGACAGGGAGATGCTCATTCAATCTCCGTGAACCTGGAAACCGGCAAACGAACAGGAGTCGCCGACCAACGCCGCGACGGTTGGTCCACCCCCCAGTAAATTTTCACGCGCGTCGCGGGATGGGTTAAGAATAGGTGGATCGCTTTCGCGTTGGATTGTTTGTTTGGAAGGTAGTGATGGGAGAAGCCAGGATTTTTATAATGGTACCAACCCGAGGTGCCGCTGCATCGGACTTCTTCGTGTTTGAAGCTTGACTCAATGAGTCAGTTTCAGGATTTCTTCCAAAGTAGCCATCATCGCTCCGCGTGATGAGCATTTGTCGAAAAAGATTCAATCGTTGCTTCAGCCTCGTAACAGTTGCTTCGTTTGAATTTATGAATTGAAAAACATGCTGAATAGTATTCGTCCGGTTCTTGAGCAATGCTCATCACGCGGAGCGATGATGGCTACTTTGGTCTGGGGCGCAGCCTCTTTGGAGTCTTCTCCGACGTAGTGGCTTTGCCCTGGAAATCCATAATCGAAGAGCACTGCTTGACCGGGTACGGTCAAGCAGTGGCACAAGACTCTTATCATTGTCCCTGATTTGCGACAAAACATCCTTAACGGCGCCACGTGTCAGTGAATCTTGTTTCAACTGCTCTTCGTTTCATATCGACCGATCGTTCGGCTACACTCCAAAGCTCACTCAACTTCACCTGATGACAGGTGACAATCCATTTGCCAAAGACCTCGCATTTTTTGGAGCCTGTACCGATTCATGGAAACGATCGCCGGTCACCTTTATGACTACCCGAAATACTATGACTTGATCTTCGGTTCCGACTGGGCTGCGGAATTCAAGTTTTTGAAAAACTGCTTCGAACGTTATTCCAAACGTCCAGTCAAACGGTTATTTGAACCCGCGTGCGGTACCGGTCGACTGGTGATCCAATTTGCCAAGTCCGGTTACGAAATTTCCGGCAACGACCTGAATGAAAAGGCAATCGCGTATTGCAACGCTCGGCTGAAAAAAGCAGGTTTTCCCGAAACCACATACGTCGGCGATATGGCGGATTTTACCGTCAAGAAAAAGGTCGACGCCGCGTTTAATATGATCAATACGTTTCGACATTTGCCGTCGGAAGAGACGGCGGAAGCTCATTTCCGCTGTGTCGCAGACGCCCTGAATAAAGGGGGACTTTTTTTCCTTGGCCTGCATCTGACGCCGAAAACACCGGCAAAATGCACTTCCGAATCCTGGTCGTCATCCCGAGGCAATTTGTCGGTGGTCTCCAATCTCTGGACGATCGAAACCAATCTAAAAAAACGACAGGAACGCATCGGCGTCACTTATGATGTCTATACTCCTACAAAACAGTTCCGGATCACCGACGAGACGATTTTCAGGACCTACACCGCCGAACAGATGTTTTCGCTGATTGCCAGTGAACCTCGTTTGCGGTTATTGGAAATGTTTGACTTTCGATATGACCTCGATTGGCCAATCGACATCACGGACGATACAGAGGACATCGTTTACGTTTTGCAGCGAGTGTGATTTTTATTGTTGAAAGCTTGTGATGCTTCGGTTTGCGTTTCGAAATCTCGTCAGCCGCCCGGTTCGTTCGATTCTTGCTTTGCTGGGGTTGACCGTTGCCATTGCGGGGATGGTCGGCCTGTTTTCCATCGCCACGGGAATCGATGATACGGTCGGAAAAACCTTTAGCCGAATTCCCGGACTGGCGGCAATGCAACCTGGTGCCCCCATCCCGCTTTTTTCTCGGTTGCCAGTCGGGTGGTGTCAAGAAATCGCCGCGATACCCGGGGTTCGAACCGCACGCATGGAAGTCTGGGCACGTGCTCAACTGGTCGAAGGCAAACCGACCTTCAGCCCTCCTCGATTTCTGTTTGGAACTGATATCGACGCGACATTGAAACTGAAACTCGCAGTCTATCGAGACGATATAACGCAGGGACGTTTCCTGACGCGGGAAGATGTCGGGACAATGAATTGCGTCATCAGCCGAACAATCGCCGAAGCCTTTCATAAGAAGGTTGGAGATAACCTGCGAGTCGATGGATTCGATCTGACGATTGTCGGGATCTATCATTGTGGATCTTTGTTGCTCGATGTCGCCATCGTCCTGGATAGTGAAAGCGTCCGGAAAATCGGTCATTTCGATGACGCATTAATTTCGTCTGTTTACATCGAGGCCGACGGAACGGTTCCAAAATCACAATTGACGCAAGACATCTGCAAGCACTTTCGCGGTCGGCGAGCGGACGATTGGCGAGCGAACGCCATGGTGGCATTTCCCGAAGCGGGAGCGATCAACATGCTGAATGCTGCTGCCAAGTTATTACAGGGAAATGGTGCTTCGGCTAACAAAGCCCCTGATCAACCACTTCAAGCGGCGTCGAAAACTGAGACTGAAACAGCGCCGATCGAAGAAGCAATCGAAGTTCGGTCGGCACAGGACTGGGGTGACAAAATCGCGGAATTCAGTTCGGACCTCGACATCTTTCTTTATCTGATGACAGGTATCGGTGTCGTGATCGCGCTGCTGAGCATTCTTAACACCATGCTGATGAGTGTCGCCGAGCGACTAATCGAATTCGGCGTTCTGAAGGCCAACGGCTGGTCGGCGTGGGACGTAATGAAACTGATCACCTGGGAAAGTGCCCTGCTGGGACTGAGCGGCGGTGTACTCGGGTGTCTGGCAGGCTGGATTGCGGTTCAACTTCTGAATGCGATTTTCCCGACCAAACTGCATCTCTACGCCAGCCCTGGCCTGTTACTCTTCAGCTTAATCTTCAGTACGGTGCTGGGAATGATCGGTGGTTTGTATCCTGCGATATGGGCGTTAAAAATGTCGCCGATGGAAGCAATCAGGCGAGGATGAACACAAGAAAGATTGGAACACTCATCTGCATTAATCTTTTCTGATCAGAAAATTCAAATAGATTCAACCGAGAACAGACAATGGATTTGAATATCAGCAATGTCATTCGTGGACGAAGAACGATTGGAGCGTTTCGCCCGGAAGTCCCTCCGGCGCACGAAATTGAGAACGCACTTGAGTTGGCTCGTTGGGCACCGAATCATAAGAAGACGGAACCGTGGCGAGTTTATTGGCTTGGCCTTGAAACCGCCCGTGCTGTCATCGATTTGAACTCAAGTATCATTGCGACGAAGAAAGGCCAGGCTGAGGCTGACTCGAAACAAAAGTCGTGGTCTGCCGTCCCTGGATGGCTCGCCGTCACCTGCATTCGCTCGGACGATCAATTCCGACACGATGAAGATTATGCGGCCTGCTGCTGCTTTGTTCAAAACCTGATGCTTGGATTGTGGTCGAGCGACATCGGGACGAAATGGTCCACCGGAGATGTCACTCGCCATGAAAAGTTTTTCGAAATACTCGGAATCGACCCCAACCTGGAACGCGTTGTCGGTTTGATCTGGTACGGTTATCCGTCAGTCATCCCCGAACAGAATCGGCAACCGGTTGATTCATTCCTGCGGCGATTGAAATAACTATCGACAGGTTGTGCCACTGCATCGGAGTCTTCTCCGACGCAGTGTCTTTGACTGGTAAACCCCGAATCAAAGAGCACTGCTTGACCGAGTACGGTCAAGCAGTGGCACAGGTCTTTTTCGTTTGTCTCTCTTATGGACGAAAAATCCTACGCGGCACGACCGTCACATCACACCTGAGATCGGGTCGTCGGCATGAGCAAAATACACAGGGCGATTGGCTGATGTATAAAGTGGCTTTGACCGGTCAATCCCCAGCTTTTCATAAATGGTCGAGGCGTATTCTTCCGGCGTGTGCGGATCGTCGAGGACATAACCACCTTCCGCATCCGAACGACCGATGATGCGACCACCAGGGACACCTGCGCCGGCAAAGACAATCGAATATGCATCGGTCCAGTGATCGCGGCCACCGAATTGATTCAGCCTTGGTGTTCGACCAAATTCCGTCACAAAACAGACCAGTGTTTCCGCCAGCAATCCCCGTTGATCGAGATCTTCGATCAATGCGGCGAAGGCTCGGTCGGTACTTCCCATCATGACCCAGTGGCCAATTCCATAACGCCCTTCCCCGCCTGCTTTATTGCGAATCGTCCCGCATGAACCCGACGTGTAAATCAAGTCGTGATGATCCCAGTTCAGGTTAAAGCCGCCAGGTGTTTCGTCCGTCAGTGGCCAGCGAGCATCGACAGTCACAAAACGCACACCCGCTTCGATCAACTTGCGTCCGACAAGATAACATGCCCCACGATGGCCTTGCCCATACAGTTCGCGCGTCGCCGTGGATTCTGTGGCAAGATTGAATGCATTTTCAACACCGGGACTGGTCAACGTGTCGAATGCCTGGGAATAGAATCGATCCATCCCTTCGACGTTATGATTGATGGAGAATCTCGCATCGAGTGAAGCCAGCATCTCACGACGGCCGTTCAAGCGAAGCCCCGAATTCTCGCGTCGAGGTAACAGGTCAGCCACTTTCCAATTCGGTGCCGAAACATCGTTGCCACCGGTCTTGAAGACTCGCGACGCAGCCGGAAGGAACCCGGTTCGAGCAGACGCGTTTTGCTCATCGTTTCCCGGCACCATGATATAGGGCGGCAGGTCGCGACATTTGCTGCCGATCAGTTTTGTGACGATACAACCGATATCGGGCATCTCCACTGGACTATTGGGATGCGAACCCGAGAGCATGTACTGAGTTCCGTCGGGATGTCCGTTCGCGCCCGATTTCGGATGCCGCATGGAACGGACGACGGCTAGTTTGTTCGCAACGCGTGATGTGTTCGCCAGAAGTTCGGTGAACTGAATACCCGGAGCATTCGTCGAGATCGGTTTGAACGGGCTTCGGTGATCAGACGGAGCATCTGGCTTGGGGTCCCACGTGTCCATGTGAGACAAGCCCCCCTGCTCCAGGATCACCATCACATTCTTCGCTGCGGGAGCAAGATTGTCAGAACCGGCCCGAGCCTTCAATGCCAGCAATTCCGGCAGGGATAACCCAAGTATGCCTGCCGAACCGATTTGCAGCGCACGCCGTCGAGAAAATCGTTTTGGTTGTAGATCTGCAAATTGATGCATCACGCTTTCCGTCCAATTGAAAGCAAATTTCGAACTGTATTAAGACTTTTACCGTCATTTATTAGACGTCGAAAGTCCATTCTCAGAGAATTCGGAAATTCCCGCGACATTTCACGTCAGCCCAAAGTAGCCATCATCGCTCCCGCGTGATGAGCATTGTTCGAGAACGATGCGATCGTTGCCGAGGTATTGAATCATGACAGCGAGTCCCTGTGAAAGTCTTTCGAAGTGATTTTTTCAAAAACCCTTGGGCAACTATGGGAATGTTTAGGCAACAATGACGATTAAATGCAAAGAAAAGGAAAATTCAGGCAAAGGTGTTTTTCAACTGTGTTCATGGGATTTACTACTCTTTATCTGTGTGGTTCTGTGTGCATCTGTGGCTAAACTCTTTTGAGTTTAATTGATACGAGTGTCGACATCAGTGATCCAAGTCTTCGAAGTCCTACCAAAATATTGGCAGGATGGCGGGCTTCGAAGACTCGACCGCACCCGACGCGCGTACAACGAACCGCCCACGGGCCGCCGCCGTCTCAATCGGACGACGGGGTGAGCCGTATGAAAATTTGCACCGAGTTGTCAAAGATCAAAGTCGCTGTTGTAAATCACAAAACCAGAACTGGCCTGGAGATTTCCAGAACCAAATCTGACTCCTTTCCCAGGCGAGCCGGGGATGTCAATCCCCGGATTCTTCGTCCGGAATCGCCAACTCCCACAATAAAACATAGAAATACAATAACAAGACAATATCATTTGTCGCATGTAACCGGGAAATAACGCCAAATTTCTTAACGTTTGGAAGTGACTCGGGAAATCATTTTGCAAATCTATCAGACCAATTTCAAAACCTTCCGCTTGCGGTACACTGGATGCAGGCGTGCTGATTTTCATTTTGACGATGTTGGCGCCGCGATAGAATTTCCGGAGTTTGTGGATTTCACTACGATGGCTTCCATGACAATCGAAGTGCCGGACGGTGCCTTGGCGGCGATGCGTCAGGACTCCGTTGGGTTTGCCAAAGAAATGCGGTTAGCAGCGGCGGTGAAATGGTACGAGTTACGAAGGGTCTCGCAGGGCCTCACAGCAGAGATTGCCGGAATATCGCGAGCGGAATTTGTCGTCGCATTGGGGCGATTTGGCGCATCGCCGTTCCAGGCGACGGCCGAGGAAATTCTGAGGGAAGCCGGTGTCTGAAACTTGGGTTGGAAATCTAAACCATGGCCAAGATCTCCAAGCGATGCCGACGATGGCTGAAATTATCTGCGGCAGTACTTGTCGCACTGATGCTCGTTGTCGTCTGGGAGAAATATTCTCGGTTGAGCAACTTTGGGAAATTCATCAACACTGAATACGCCAACGAGTTGCTCGCAATCGAGCACGCCGCTCATCGACAGCCCGACGATTCCGAATATTCGCTCATTCGAAGTACCGTGGCAATTCGAAGTGAATTAGAACACACATTCGATTCCAGCGTTTTTTATTCCGTCACCGTTTCATGGGACGGACATCACGGTGCTCGTGGGCTAAAGAGTATGTCACAAGGTTACTCGTGGTCTCCGACGATTTCTGCAAAAGTTGCCGACCACTCGACAATCTGCTTTGGTAAATCATTCAGCGGCGAGCCTCTACTAATTTATACAAAATGGATTCGTGATGCTCCGATTTGGAAACACTTTCAACTGGTCTTTTCGCAAAAGGAGCTTGCTGAGCAAATGGTGAAAAACAAGAAGCAGTAATTTACAGGTCGGAAGATTCGGCACGGACGTTGTTTAGTGTAAAAAAGGCGAGGCATTTCCCGATCTTAGTGTGGTATTGGCAAGAAATGGCGTGAATTGACGAGCGTAAACCGGAATTGTCATAGGCCATCGGAAGAGCGTTGAATTCGCCGCGTTTAAGCCGCTCATAGGAGGTGACTTCTTCTTTCAGTTGTGCGTGAAATGAGCGAACAGGATCAAGCACTCGTGTGATTTCAGATCGGCTGAGATCCATCTTGCGAAGCTCAGCGGCCTGCTGATTCAAACGGGCTTCTTGTTCGTTCAACTGACGAACAGCCTCCCGGTATTCGTTCTCATTTCGAATCATGTTTTGGCTACCGTTTTAAGATTTCTCCAGATCGCGTTTTATCGCGAAAGGTCGTCAATTGACTTTTCGAAGGATCTCTTGCCAGATCTCATTGACGCTGAGTTTCTCTGCCCACATTGTCACGTCATCGCGATCAATCAAGCTGTCGCTGATTTTTAACATGGCCACGATATCGCGAATATGTTTTTCGGATCCCCCTTCCGCATAGTAAAGCAGTTTCCCGATGATGATATCCTCGGGCGCCGCCGTGTAGCCCCAGTGGTCAGGAACAAGTTGCACTTGGATTCGGCGCGTGAGTTGGTGCAGGCCCCATTCCGTATCGCGAGCAACCATGAAGTCAATCTTGAGGCCTGATTTTGGCTGAATCACATTGAACTGGCCTCGCCTGCGAACCGCGTCCTCCGCTGCGGGAAGACTCACATAATAATCCGGATCGGGAAATCCGGCACAAAGCGCCTTTACCAGGCTGGGTGGCAAGTCAACAACAATATCGATATCCAGAGTGAATCGTGATTCACCGTAGGCCATGCTGGCGATCGACCCAACCAACATGTATTTGACGTTGAGACTTTCCAGCAACTCAGTCGCGTAAATGACGAGCTCAGATTGCCCCACTCAAAAATCTCCTCGCGATCGCTTTTTCTACCTCGGCTTCGGTCCATTGCGGATACAGGGTACGAAAATGGCCCGCCAGCCTCATTCGAACAAGGCGATGACTCTCAAAGGCCATCCCTAACCTTTCGGTAGGAGTTTTTGACTTCATCAAGTCAATGACATCGTCGTCAGGAATTTCAATTTGACGAGGATCGAGTGATTGAGCCATCGGAATTTGATCGTCGAATGAAAGAAAACGATTTTGATTCTGCTGAATCACAGGGGTCTTTTGAAAAGTCAAAACCAAGTGATCATGACGCCACGAGAATAACGGTATTGCATGGGCAAGTCACGGGGAAAGCCATGTTCAATACATTCCACACGTCATTTTTGGCGTGGATTTTTCAGGAAATAGAACCGGCCATCCTCGGCTCCGCCGAGGAAGTCAGGGATTCCATTTCCGTCGAAATCGACGGTCGTCGGGCTGACGTCGTGGCCTTCGATATTCTGTGGTGCGAGCGTTCCTTCTCGCTGGAAACGCCATACGCCATCGCGTTTGCCGAGTCCGCGATAGAAGTCGGCGTTTGCGGAGTTGAGCAAAATATCCAATTGACCGTCTCCATCCCAATCAATCACCGCGATCTTGCGCCGCCCGCTCGCTCCTGCTGTCCGTTCGTTGAAGCGTAACGGTTTTCCAATGGCGTCGGTAAAAACTCGCTCTGGTGGTTTGAGTAATAATTGCCCATCTTGCCGGAATCGTTCAAACAGAGCGAAGTAGCCTTCACTGTCCAGGATGGCCAGATCGAGCAACCCATCGCCCGTGAAATCGTTTACGACCGGTGTTGTTCGCCATTGAGTGACAAGGTCTTTGCCTGCGGGTTGCCACCATGTCCAGGCTGGCTTTTGCGGACCATTCGTCCATTCCACCTGAATCGGTTGGGGCGAGGAAAGTTTCGGCTGAGTGCGAGTGCCAACGTTCTTCATCCACTGCACTCGACCCAGTATGGAATTCAGAATGATGTCAGGCAGGCCATCGCCGTCCCAATCGGCAACATTGAGCGTTGTGTATCCCCACTTGGCTTCAGCGGGGCCTTGTATACTTCCGTTTGGTCCCGCCATAACTCGGAATGTTTTTTCGTCGACCTGAAGCCTGACTGGGGCTGCCCATTTTGGTTGGGCGATACCAATGCCACTCAGATTTTCGAAAAACTCGATGTAACCTGCTGTATTGCCCGAAACAATATCGATGTCGCCGTCGCCATCCCAGTCGACGCCACAGGGAGTTGCGAGCGCTCCACACTTCAGCGTGTCGGCCTCTTGTTGAAAGTATCTCGGTGGTGCAAAGTTGAATGGCAAACGCGATTGTGAATTACCCTCACTTTTGCGATTGAGGTTTTCGATCCAGGCAACGCGTCCATCTTCGTCCCCGACGATCAAATCCATGTCGCCATCTTTGTCCCAATCGAATGCGATCGGAACAATCATTTCGAGATCCATCTTTAGAAGTGCGCCGTCAGACGTCGTGACACGTTGCCCCGCTCGGTACCCAGGCCTGGTTCTGGAGCCGACATTTTCAAAGTAAGTAAAGCCGTCCAGAAACTCGCCACAAAGCAGATCAAGGTCGCCGTCATTGTCGAAGTCGGCGAAATTTGGCGAGGGGCAACCAAACGTATCAATCGGTTTTCCACCCGCTTCGAGCTTACTTGGTTGTTCATATTTTGGAGCGTCGGTCGTACCGAGATTGCGATGCAGCAAGACAAAACCATGCAGCGGACCATTGGTCCATTCACCGCGTGAATTGAAGGCGTCATCCCAACCGTATTCGCTCCAGTCTTCAATACCCGTCACGAGATCAATTGCGCCATCGCCATCGACGTCCACGTATCGCCACTGATTGTGACGGATCTTCGGACCTTTTGTTTGAGACCAGCCAGGTTGATAAAAGTTCTTTTGAACGGGGAGTTCAACCCGCTGTTGCAATCCCGTCTTCTCGAAGTTCACGTATTCAAATCCCGGTGTCAGTATTCGCAACGTGCCGTTGATGTAACTTGGCATCACGTAGTGGACCGTGGAACTCAGTCGTCGAGCGGCTCTAAAGACTGGCATCTTGTTGGCCGATGTGTCGCCCGTTGTGTTCTCGAACAGCCAGACTCCATTTGACGGTTTGTCGGGGCAAGAGACGATCAAGTCGAAGTCTCCATCACCATCGGCATCACATGGCACAGGCCAGGCCCACAATCCGACGCCAAGATCGACTGTCAGGCCGGGGTTGTTGTAAGGCAACCTTTCGAGCCCATCGGCGAAAAGGGATACCGCAAATAACATCACGCATAACAGTGATAACCAAAGTGGTTTTGCGTTCATTAAATCATTTCACAAAGGATCGAATTTTCTCTGGATTGGAACCTGGGTCATGATACAATGCGGGCGTGAAACCTACGAATACTACCCCTGCTCTTGATCGCATTGTCGATTCTCTCGGCGAGTGTCTGACGGCCGAGATGCTCGCCGTATTCTGTGTTTGAAAGCGGATCACAAGCTACAAAATCGAGTGGACTATCTTGCCAGTCGCTCTTCCGGTGGGACGATCACACCTGATGAACAGCAGGAGTACGGTAAGTATGTTTCCTATGGGATATTCGTCGTGATTCTCAAGTCCAAATCTCGCCAAATTCTCGCGGTTGATCAGAGCAAATAATGGGTTCGTCTCTCAGGGATTTCGTGAGGGATCGCGCCGGCAATCCTTCAAAGGGAGAACTTGTTGTTCGAAGGTCGTTTCCCTCACCGGGAATAGACGGGTCGATTCACGGTGAATCCATGAGACGATAAAGTTACTCTGTCCAGTTGTCTTATTTTCCAATGAGTCGCATCACCCATAACCTTGTAAACAAAAGTCAAAAAATGTCTTCATCGAACGATCTTCGATTTCTTCTTCCTCTTCTCAGTATGTTTGCGGTTCAAGGATGTGGTGTAAAATCTTCGGTAGACTTGTCACCCGCTGGCTTCCCGACTGCTGGCAAAAGTTCTACGGCAGTCGAACCTCCTGTTGCGAAGCCGATCTCATCGGATGTCGATTTGCAACCGGACACGGTCCAACATGACAAGGTTGTGCCCTCAGTCGCAGCGCCAGTTCCCGTTGCGAGTCCGCCTGTCGTTCCGGCTCCCAAGGCACTAGTGAAGCCGACGGCCGAACAGATTGCCAAATGGGGGATTGCTGAGTATGAGCCATTACAACTTTTGGTCTGTAATGACGGGTTTGCTGATCCTGCCGTACAAAGTGCGGCGATCAGTCCTGATGGGAAGCTGTATTTACTGGGCGGGGCCAAGCTGACGCTCTGGAACACCAAAGACGCGCAACCGATCGTCGAACTGCTCGCAAATTACAAGTCTGACGAAGTCGAACGACCAATCCGTTCGGTTGCGTTTTCCGCCGACGGAAAGTGGATTGCGGCTGGCGATCAAAAAGGAACTGTCCGCATCTGGACAATCAGCGACCAGCGTGAAGTGATCGCCATCAAAGCGCATCAAGGTCATCTGACTCAACTGGCGTTCTCTCCAAATTCAAAACAACTTGCCACGACAAGTTATTCCGGGGAAGTTTATCTCTGGGAACTACCCGAGGGGAAAAAGCTCAAAACCGTGAAGATGGACGAACAGGAAATCACTCGACTGGTATTTCTTTCAGACAGCTTATTGGCGTCGGCAGGAAGTGCGGCCAATATCTGGAATGTCGAAACCGGCCGCAAAGAAACCGCCCTGACGACCGAATATGTGAGGGGGCCCGCATTAGCATTATCGCCTGATCGCCGTCTTCTTGCATTCAATGATCAGGACTCGACAGTCCAGTTGTGGGACGTTGAGAAATCCCAGTTAACCGGATCGACCCTGCGAGGTGCTGGCGCCCATCTGATCGCTTTTTCACAGGATGGAAAGTGGATTGCGACTTATTCCGGGGATTCGCTTGTTCGAATCTGGGATGCCGCGACGCACACCGTCGTACAAGTGATCGACGCCGACGGTGACCAAACGGCGGCATTGGAATGGTTGCCTGACAGCAATTCACTTCTCATCGCTTCCGAGCAAGGACGAGTTCGAATCTGGGGTCAGTCCAACGCGGCAGAGACGATTGGAACGCAACCGATCGCGTTGCCGGAATTACGTTCGACTGCCGCAGGTCACCACAGATCTTTATCCTCTGCTCAATTTCAACGAGTCATCGATATTCGCTCATTTCCGGGTTTGCCTGGTGCCGTGGTGCAATGGAGCAACTATGGAATATGTGCCTATGCAGTTCGAGCAACACAAACCGAAGCGGAACAGTTCTATCGATATCTTCTGGAAAAAAACGGTTGGACGGAAGTGGCTCCGACTGTTGGATCACAACCCGGATTGATATTCCGAAAAGATGATTGCCTGTTAAACGTATCGTTCACTCCAACGACGACTGATCCGTCGGGTTCTGAGTCGGGCTTACAGGTCAGCTTACATTTTGCCGGCAACTACGACGTGCGCTGGCTGCCAAAGATCTCTGAGACTGACTCCAAGAGTGCCTATAGTTCATTCTCGTTGGTTTCTTATCGCACTCGAGCTGAATTAATCGACGTCGAAGTTGCCTTGTTGAAGCAATTTCATGATGCGGGCTGGACCCCTTATTCACGGCTCGCCTCTTCGAGCAGTGAAGACCCTCGGTCTCGCAGCTTTTCGATGGTGCAAGGGGGAAGCGTATTGACTGTTTCGATTGGCTATCCGGCTGATTCGACTCAAGAGTTGTTTGTGCAAACCAATGTGAGCGTTTCAAACAAGTCATTGCCCATCCCACCCGATGCAGGCTGGATTGAATTTGATTCTTCTACGGATCTGCAGTTAGTCGCCAACACAAAGTTGAATTTGCAACAAACGACGGAGTTCTTCGATCTGCAGATGGCAGCTGAAGGTTGGTTGCCACGAGAAGCAGGAAGAAAAATCGTCGATGATAAAGGATGGCTTCCCTACATTCGGGGACAACAGGATGTCTTGATTCGTCTCACGTCATTGGAGCAAGGCGGAACCCGTATAATTGTCGGCGATGCACTGAGAACGTCATGGCAGCTTCAGAAGCCTGACGTTGCCAGCGAAAAGCCTGCCGAATCTGGTATCGAAGCAGCAGATTTGGCTTTACCCGCTGGTTCGAAGGCCGTGATTTTTGACGTCGATCAGAAGCAGATCAAGCTTGAAGTAGACGACACAACACCGCCTAAACTGGGTGAGAAATTCATGACTCAGATGGAATCCTTAAAATGGAAACGCGAAGCGGCCGGGATTAGTAGCGACGAATATGTGTTCCTCACCTTTTCAAAAGCGAAGGCCGAGATCCAAATTCGTATCCGCGCCGATGGGAAGAAGTCGACGGCTATGATCAGCGGCGACGGACTGCTTTGGACCAAGCCCTTGCCGACACCACCCGTGAGGATTTCTTACGAAATCTGGCTTCGCCGGAACCACAAAGTTGCGAATCTTGATCAACTCGATGAATTCGCTGCAGAAATGCGCAAAATTCCTGCTGCTGAAAAGAGTAAATAATTGTCGGTATTTGTGAGTGGTCCCGGTTGGGGCGATGAGCGACCCGGGTGCCTTCGCCGCGACACGTTCAATAACAACAGGCCGACTTTAAGCGACTAAGCTCTGATGCCGCGTCAACGGTTAATCTCTGTTTCCCTCTGTGATCATGGTAGTAACGGCTACAATAAGAGATGTGGCGTTTTTCGTATGGCCCTACCTTCCTTTGATTGATGATCGCGAATTCACAATGAATTCATCGAAAAAAATGACTAACCCATGGATGTTCCCCAAGTCCCTTTGGGCGATCAATGTCATGATGGCCATCTGGATTTGTAGTGTCGTTGCCGGGACGGCTCTCCTTGTGAGTTACAGTGCAATACCGGGTGCGGCTGCCGGGCCACCTCGATCTTTTCCAACGATCTCTGAATTTCCTCGCCAATCGTCGCGACCTTTACTGGTCATGTTCGTTCATCCACGGTGTCCATGCTCACGGGCAAGTATCAATGAACTGGCGCGTCTTGCGGCACGATGTCGTGATCAAATTGACTTTACCGCTTTGTTTGTAGTTCCCCCCGGCTGTCCGCCGGAGTGGCACAAGACCGCACTCTGGGAAAATGCGAACGCGATACCGGGGCTGCGCGTTGTGACTGACCCGGAAGCAAAACTGGCCACAGAGTTCGGCGTCACGACATCTGGTCACTGCCTGGTTTACGACGCCGAGGAAAAATTGATTTTCAATGGAGGGATCACCGCAGGACGCGGCCATGAAGGCGATAGTCCTGGGCGGGCCATCGTCACAGAACTTGCCCGTCATTCAATGGTCGGCAGCCCCCGTGAGTGCCCGACATACGGATGCCCCCTGAAAGCCGATCCGATTCCATCGAATTAAGCCGAGCCGTTGCACAGTATGCTGAGTTAGACTGCTGGCGCAGCTCCGACACTGCTAACGTCGATATCAGAGTTCGCCAGGCGATTTTTTAACGCGGCCATCAGCCGGTCGATCTGACGAATCAAATCCTGATAACCGTTTGCAAGTTGAGCCGTTTCGTGGTTCAGGCAAATCTGCTCCAATCGATTCGCCGCCTGGTAAGCCGGGTCGGCACAGAGATTCGAGACGCTTCCTTTGATCGTATGGACGGCTTTGCCTGCCGCTTCGCAGTCTTGTTGTTCGACAGCCGATTTCAGAGAGGCGGTTAATTCCGGAGTTGAATCGAGGATTAATTGACAAATCTCATTCATGAATCCACTGTCACCGTCGAATTTTTCGAGCGCTGCCTGAAAATCGACGGCTGGCGGTCCCGATTCGATCTCCAGTGACTCGCTGGTCGGGAGGACGCCTTGCACTTCGATCGGCGAACGATTGTATTTTTGCAAAAGAGAAAACGCTTTGGCAACGGAAGTTTCATTGATCGGCTTGCTGACATAATCGTCCATGCCAGCAGCGAGACAGCGTTCACGGTCTCCAGACATTGCGTAAGCGGTCATGGCGATCACCGGAATGTGGCGTCCTGTCAGTTCTTCCTGTTGGCGAATGAGGGCCGTCGCTTTGAAGCCATCCATGACAGGCATTTGGATATCCATCAGGACAACGTCGAATTCATCCGACTGTAATGCCTCGATCGCCTTTTGACCGTTTTCAACAACCTGAACCGTGTGGCCAAGCTTGTTCAGAAACCGAGTCGCCACTCGCTGATTGATCAAATTATCTTCCGCCAATAGGACTCGAAGCCGTTGAATTGGCACTGGCTCGGCGATTAATCGAACAGCTGCCAGACCAGTCTGATCCCGATCTTTCAGGCCAAGTGAATTGATGATTGTTTCTCGCAACTCTGACTGCTTCAGCGGTTTTAAAAGGGTCGCCGATATGCCGAGGTCGCGGCAATGCGCATTGGCCCCCTGCCGGTCAGATGAAGTCAGCATCATGATGACAGAACGAGCAAGCTCAGGGAACTTTTTCAGTTCTTCAACGAACATGAAACCGTCCATCTTGGGCATGTGGCAATCAGTCAGGATCAGGTCGAATAGTTTGTTTTCATTCGCGGCCTTGTGCAATTCCTCCAGTCCAGCGGGCCCGCCGTCCGCGAGCGTCGGAATCATTTTCCAGCTCTTCAGTACTTCTTCCAGAATTCGCCGATTGGTGGGGTTGTCATCGACGACCAAAACCCGCAATCCATCCAGTTCAACCGACGAACTGGTATTAGTGGCTTCGGCTGGAGCGACCGCCACCGGGAATTCGATTGTAAAATAGAACGTACTTCCTTCATTTTCAGTGCTGGTCAAAGCCATTTCACCGCCCATCAACTGGACAAGCTGTTTGGAAATGGAAAGGCCCAATCCGGTCCCACCGTATGAGCGGGTCGTGGAAATGTCTGCTTGAGAAAATGGCTCGAAAATGATCGACTGCTTATCCGGCGGAATCCCAATACCGGTATCCCGCACAGAGAAATGCAACGTAGCATTCGATTCCGTCCGACTGGCAAGTTCGACCATGACGCCAACCTCACCTTGTTCGGTGAATTTGATGGCATTGCCGACGAGGTTGACCAGAACCTGTCGAAGGCGTCCCGCATCCCCGACAAGCCAATCGGGAATGTCGGTTGCAATATGCCAATAAAGTTCGAGGTTCTTTTCATGAGCGCGGGCGGCAAGTGTTTTCATCGTTTCGCCCAACGATTCGCGTAGCTGGAATGGCTGTGGGTCAAGTTCAAATTTGCCGGACTCAACCTTCGAAAAATCCAGAATGTCATTGATGATGCGTAGTAGCGAATCGGCGGACGACTTCACCGCGTCCAGATACTCCCGCTGCTCGGCATTCAACGGTGTATCGAGAGCCAGATCCGCCATTCCGATGATGCCATTCATTGGCGTACGGATCTCGTGACTCATGTTGGCGAGGAATTCGCTTTTTGCCCGGTTGGCGTGTTCAGCCGCGACGAGTGCACGTTTCACTGTGACATCAGAAAATTTGCGTTCGATACCAAGGCTGATCCCATCGGCAATGGACGTAAGGGTTGAGAATGCGGTCTCAGACAAAGGGTGCCAGGCATACATTCCCATGACCCCGACCAGTCGATTTTCGACGATGAGCGGGTGACCCGCGAAAGAAACCAACCCCTCTCGTCGTGCCCATTCTCGTTCTTCGTCATCGGATTCGCTTAAGACATCGTTGGTCAAATGAGGTTTTCGTTCCTTTGCAATCTTGCCAATCTTGAATTGACCGATCTGGATTCGAGCGTGTGTTCCATTCAGATGAGTATAAAGTCCAGCACTTGCCTGCAATTCGAGAAGGTCACCAGGTTCCGAGATCGTCCAGATACGAACGAACGCCGCATCAAGGTGAAGAATGATCGCATCAGCGCAAGCCTGCAAAGTTTCTTGCAGGGGACCGCTCGTCGTGAGTGCCATTCCAATCCTGCCCGTCAATTCGGACAACATCGTCCGCTCCCTGAGAGCGGCGGCAAATCGCATGCGGTCAGTAATGTCGCGAACAAAGCTCGTGAAGATACGACCGTTATCTAATTCGACTTCGCTGACGGTGAGTTCCGCATGAAAAATGGTTCCGTCTTTGCGAATGCCGTCAACTTCGCGGCCAATCCCGATCACATGTTTTTCTCCCGATAACTGGTATCGAGCCAGATAACCGTCATGTTCGGCGCGAAACGGAGCGGGCATCAGCATGTTGATGTTTTTCCCGACCAATTCCATCGGAGGATAGCCGAACAGTCGCTCGGTCGCAGGATTCGCAGATTCGATGATGCCTCGACCATCGATCGTAATCACAGCGTCGACTGCCGCATCGAGAATGGCCCGCATTCGCTGTTCGCTGTCTCTAAGCGATAATTGATTTCGAGTGATCTCGGCCGTTCGCTGGTAAACTTCGGTTTCAACAATTTCGTTGGTGGTTTCCAGCTGACTTTGCCGTTCAGCGATCAGATTTGTCTCGCGAATACTTTGCAGACAGGCAAAAATCAGGAAAATGTCCTCGAAAATCACCCAGCCCGAGTGTTCGATCCACCGCCAGTGACTCAATACTTCGTCGCCGTAAATGGAGACCGGCCAGACATACCCTCGCACGAGATGGTCCGTCGCGGTCACGAACGATGCGGTAATCAGAACCCGCCAATCCCGGTAAAACATCAGAAAAGCGAGTGACCCAAACACAATAAAGTGAGTCTCAATCCGACCACCTGTGAGGTGAATTAGTAAGCCGGCCATCAGCATCTGAGCGATGGCGATAATGTGCCTTGTGTGTGGCATTCCCGCATGAAATTTCGCCAGAAAAATTGGAAAGCTGATGATCAGCGATCCGAGTAACACTGCTGCCAGGACATGCGGGTGCAATTGCCGGTCCAGACCTGCCCACGCATACGGCGAAATCCATAATGCCGTCGCAATCCCCGCGACAAATTCACAAGCGAGCAAACAAGCGAGTAAGCGGTCGGTGAACCGATATTGACGAGTCCGTTGTTCCAGGGCGAGCTGTCGACCTCGTGCGGTCGAGAAGAATTCGTCGGAACTGGAACTGGAACTGGACATGATCTTAAGCAATTGGTTCATGCGTGTCTGGCCCTCAGAATGCATTGTTAGCGACTGCTGTTGACGACACTGAATTCTATGGCAGAAACCGTTTGGTCATCGTGATTTCGTTCCCCTTCGAGTTTTGAGTCACTTCGTCCATAAAACTGTGGATCAGTAACTGTCCGCGTCCTCCAATCTGTTCCAAGTTCATTTCGCTGGTTGGGCTTTGCCTTTCTAACGGGTTATCACCTAAGCCATCATCGGTCACGACAAAGCAGGCTTCTGTGCCGGAAAGACGAGATGTCAATCGGACGCGCCGTGAAGCATACGGTTCAACCCGATGACGTTCCATCGCGAAATGCAAAAAAAAGGCTTCATCCGTTTGCCGAAGTTCCAGATTACCTTGAAAAATCGCGTTCGTCAGCGATTCGTAAATGGCCATTCCAATCCGGATGATTTGCAATTGATCGGAAAACCGAACCGCTTCGAGTTGCTCTTGCAAATAGGCGATCAGTGGAGAAATCAAGGAAGCGTCATTTTCCAGTGTGAAGTGTGATTCAAGAAGATCGAGAGTTGTGAGTCCTCGACTCGGATTCCGTTGCCATTGAGACAATGACAGAACGTGTTTGACGGTCTCGACCAGATGCTTGTCGATGCCCCCTTTCGGAACGTAATTGACGGCTCCTGTTTTCAGAGCGTGAACGGCCATCTCTTGGGTACCTGCACCCGTCAACAGGATCACCGGTATCATGCATCTTCGAGCTTGGAGATGTTCCACAAATTCCAATCCGTTCATCCCGGGCATTTGCAGATCGGTGATGATGAGGTCTGGAATTTCGGAAATAATCACGTCGAGCGCCTTTTGGCCGTTGTCAGTGCTCGATACCGAAGCGTCGACGATCCCTTTTCTCAAGAAGAATTCGACCAGCCTTCGATCAATCGGCGAGTCGTCAACAATGAGAATTCGTGCCGTCATTCGGAAAATCCTCTGCATGACGAACCATTCGTACGCTCCGACGTTTGCAAAACCTCGCCAGGAATGATGACCCCGATCATCGCGATTAATGTTAAGACAATATCAATTTCATATGAATTTCGGTCCATTAGCGAACGACGAATTTCAATCATACCGATTGTTGTTTTAACAAACTTCGGCCAGTCGGTCGAACCATCCGCATTGCAAAAAACGAGAAGTTTTTTGACTGGACTTATCGTTGTGAGTGTCGACCAGAGACCGTTGGTCAGCGAGACGGCGCAAGCCAGCGTAGCTCAGCCACAAACTGCTCTGCGCTCTCAAGATCGCTGTTGGCCAGTGTTTGCGCATGCAGGTGTTTCAAATAGGCCAACCTGCGATGGGCTCGCACCACCAGACTCAAGTCTGCCTGACACCGGCGACAGGTTTCGCGCAGGGTCTGAGTGGCGCGGCAGACGGGACAACGGAAGCTGGGTTCATCGGACATAGAATAACAAATCATCCAGTTCTGCACTGAGACCTGCCACGGCCGCAGCATCGTCGCTGGTCATGGCATTTATCAGATTCTCGCAAATTGACTCCAGATCCTCTGCATCCTCGCCATCGACAGACGATTTCAGTGATTCTGCTTTCTTCAGGAGCGCAACGGCCTCGGGAAACCTCAGTGCAGCAGTCTCAGAATCGACGGATGTCGCGGTCGGCTCCAATGCCAACTCGTCGGCTTCCCACTGGATTGAGGTAGGGTGCTCGCCTTCGTCAAAGAATTCGTCCGAAGCGTTGAACATCGCACCCAGACGTGATTCCGCTCGGACTCGTTCGTCCGCCTGGAACTGACTGAGTGCATTGTTAATCGTCAGCACGTGACTGACACCAGTTGCGGGTTGAGTCGCGGTGACTTTCAGGACACCGTCCAGGGTCAAATCGAACCGAACCACGATCTTACTTCGATCTCCACTGGCATCTTTGAGTTCCAGCCGAAACTTTCCAATCGATTGGTTGCGATGGACCTCGGGCCGTTCCCCTTGCAGCACGTGGATTTCCACCTCCTCCTGATCCTCGTACATCGTTGAATAGGCTTGTTCATAGCGTGCTGGCAGCGGCGTATTCCGATGAATAATCGGGGAAAAGACCAATTGCGGTCCCGCGTATGTCATCGCTTCACACGCTTCAATTCCCAGCGTGTGTCCCGTCACGTCGACCAGAACCGGCCCGACTGATCGGCCTTCAATCATGGCCGCCTGGACAGCGGCACCCAGTGCGACCGCCAGATCCGGGTCGACCGCCCGGCTCGGTTCTCGCTGAAATTCTTCACGCAGACGTTCTTCCACCAGCGGAATCCGCGTCGAACCTCCCACCAGCACCAGGTCATCCAATTGATGGATCGTCACCCGTGCCTCGCGCAGCGCTTCATCAAGGCTCTGGATCGTCCGTTCCACGAACGGTTCGATCATCATTTCAAACTCTTTTCGAGTGATCGTTGTGGTCAGATGCAGGGGCTGGCCAGCCTTTTCGGTAATAAATTCCTCGGTAATCTGCACGGTTTCTTCCGTAGAGAGTCGGCATTTGGCCGCCTCACACGCCTGCAACAAGCGGAATCGCGAGTGGGAGCTCTCGCGCAAGTTCACTCCATGCTCGGTCTGAAACTTGTCAGCGATGTGGTTGACTAACACCTGGTCGAGATCGTCGCCCCCCAGATGGACATCGCCGCGACTGCTGAGCACTTCAATCACGCCAGCTTCCATCCGGACGATGGAGACGTCGAACGTCCCCCCGCCGAAATCATAGACGGCAATCTGTTTGCGATCGTGCGAACCGGCGTGATACACCAGCGTCGCGGCGGTTGGTTCGTTGATGATGCGTTCCGCCGTCAGTCCCGCGAGTGCCGCCGCTTCACGAGTCGCCTGACGCTGGTTTTCATCGAAAAAAGCAGGGACAGTGATCACGGCCCGGTTCACCTGCTGGCCGATCGCGCGGCTGGCCCGGTCACGCAATCGGCGCAGAATCATGGCGCTGATTTCCGGCGGAGTAAATTTCTGATCGCCAAGCGATACGGGGTCCATCGTTCCCATCTTCCGTTTGATCGAGGCGATCGTATGATCTGGAAAGGCCGCAAGTTGATTCCGTGCGGCAACTCCTGTAACGAGCTGTCCCTGCGGGTTGATTCCGACCACCGAAGGGAGCAGTTTTTCTCCCGCTTCTTCCAGGACCTGGGCCTTTCCATCAATCACGATTGCCACCACGCTGTTGGTGGTTCCCAGGTCGATCCCGACGATCGGATCTTGACTGTCGGCCATGAAATACTCCTTTATTGCTTTATGGAAATTGTCTATTCAATCTCGGTTTTATTTTGCCAGTCGCACGTCGGCAAAACGCAAGAGTCGGCCTTGCCAGCGATACGCCGGTGAAAGTTGTTCCGCAACGTGTCCCGAGGGGCAATCCGTTGTCGCGACCGATCCAATCGCATGCATGGTCTCTGCGTCGAACGCTTGCCCTTCGGTGTCGAGACGTTGAATTTCATGTTCGTTCATCGTTCGGCGAAGCCGAGCCAGCACCAGATCGAGTCCCTTGATCGCGGGGTTTTCTGCCGATGCATCAGGAGCAGCGCGTTGTTCGGTGACGAATGTCATTAGCGGGCGGGCCAGCCAGCGGGCCATGCCATTCATTCCGGCGAAGTACCGTTCGACCGCTTTCGCATCGGCTTCGGCTTGCAATCGACGATTCGTTTCCCACTGTGTGATCGCAGTGATGGCCCTGGAAAGTTGATGATCGGTGTCGATAATGATCTGCACAAGCGGTTTGGCTTGATCGCGGTCGCCGGAGTCATTCCCGGCAGGACGAGTATTCTCAACAGACTCCAGCAGCTTTGATTCAAGCGATTGAATGCTCGTCACGGCAGCTTGAATCTGATCCGCCAGTGCGAGACTCTCTTTGGTCTGACCGCGCCATTCATGCCGCATCGCGGTGAAAGCCTCGACAATGTCTAACGCTCCAAACTGTGGTACGTCGTCAGTCGTGGGGACACCTGCATGACCTGCTTGCGTATTCGAATCTCGCTGAAATGTAGAGTCATTCATGTGGCATTTGTCTTGTTGTAATGTCTTCGGAAATCTGATTCAGGCCGTTCAGTCTGCCATGGAAAGCGGAACTGCGTCGGTGGAAGCCCGATTGCCCAGACTCAAAATGAAGGCAGGGGTTAGCCGAGGTGGATTCCGTTTTTGTACGTCCAATACGGTCGACCATTCCGGCGCTGTGTCCCCAGGAGGTGGTGCCACCAGGCGTTTAGCGATCAAGAGTGGGTCCTTGGCCGCCTCGAATGCCGCCCGGATTTCCCGAAACTTATCCGGTTCATGCTCGGGCGGATATTTCTTCACCAGTTCCAGATACCGGGCACGAACTTCCGCTTCACCTGCATTCGGAGAAACCCCCAGGATGATAAATGGATCAGTCGTTGTCGGAGAATTCATCCGTGAGATTCCTTGTTACTAAAACGGTGTCTCTTTGTTGGTCTGCTGCCTATTCGCATAGGCTAATCGGGCTGCCTGGCAATCGGGGCAGTAGCAGCCTGGATCGAAGTCGAGATCATCATCATCGTCGTCGTCGTCGTCGAGATCGAAACCATCCTCGTCGTCATCATCATCGCCACCCATACTTCCAAACAAATTTCCAAACGGGAACCTTCCGAACCGAGCCTTTTCGGTTTCCGTGATTTCGTCCAGTTCGTCAGCCAGTTTGGTAAACCAATGGCGATAATAGGCGTCGCGTTGTGACTGGGCTGCCTCGCGTAAAAGAGGACCCAAACCTGTATATTTCTCGTATCCCCAGTGACGTCGCTCTTTGAGAAACGCGTTCACCCGTGCTGCGGTAAATACCGGTTGCTTCTGGACTACGGGGTTTAAGAAAAAGGGATATTGTTTTGTGTCATAGCCGGACGGCCAGAACCGATATTCTGATCCCCACAGGATCGCCTTTTGAACTAACTCGTCATTAACGCCGTCCAGTACTGGATTGGAATTCTGTCCAATGCGAGCGAACATTTCCTTTCCGATATTCCTTCCGTGCATACGATACGCCGGATAGACAAGTTGCACGCGATGCAAATCCCAGAAAAAGCCGCCGACTTTCATCAGTTCTTCGAGAGGCAACGTTTTGATTTGCTTCAACGCTTGATCGAGGGAGGCTCGTAGCGGTTTAAGGTCCGCCGCCGGGACACGCATCATCTGAGCGGCACCCAGCATCATGCAGGTGTCAGTCAGTGAGTCGCGGGCCACGCCGTTGGCCTGGCAGACTTGCTGACGCTGGCTTTCAAACGCTTCGGCCTGGGCACTTCGCAATGTGTAAGCAGCTCTCAAATAGGGAAGCCATTGTTTCGGCAACCAGGCTGGCCACGCGGCTTCGGCTTCATCCAGTCGCGCCGGCACCTCGGCCAGCCATGCTTTCCGGCGACATAACCGCATCGCCTCAAGCAGCTGCCATTTCCACGGCGTCGCACGGACGCGCGGGTCATCCACGCGGCAAGCAGCCAGCAAATCGACGTGCGGCTTGGCTTCGTCCATTTGCTCGTTTTCGAGCAAATAATCGACCAGCCACAATCGCGGCTCGACGTCTTCAGGCAGACCTTTCGACCAGCTTCGCATCACCTCGGCTAATTCTTTTTCGAGCGGCTCTCGTTTGGCTTGCGTCAGATCTTCGTCGTCCAGCTTGGAATCGATCCATTCGTGGTAAGCCACGTGTGCAGGCCGATTCGTGGGAGCCGCTTTGACCGCTGCTTTGAAATGTGTGCGAATCCCCTTGGTATCTTCGCGTGGCGCGTCGAAAAAGAAATCCATCATCCCGCCGCGGTCCCCTTTGGGATTCATCAAATTCATCGCTTCATAGTAATGGATCTGACTGGCGATGGCTTTGCGGAGAGGTTGAGGAAGGGATTCGTTTTGAGGGAGATCAACATTCAAATACTGTTCCAAAGCCCTCTTTGAGGTTGTCTCAGCCGAGAAATCATCCTCGAAACGGCGGTAATAATGAAAAGTGAGCAGCTGATTCTTGGGATCGTGCGGCGGGCCGGCAAACGACCGGGCTGCATCATCGAATAGATCAGAGTAAGTCTGAACGGAAGCTCTTCCCAGTGCCGTCTGCGAAAGTGCGGCGGTCAGATCGGGTTCTGTGTCTCGATACTCTTTAATAAACTGTTTTAGCCATTGCAGCTTTTTTGGCCCCAACCGCAATTTTTGTGGTGGTTCAGGGACTTTCACGCCCGCTTCGGCGACGCGCAAGGCGGCCCGATCAAAGCGGACACGCCTCAGCAGTTTGGCATGGTAAAGCAGTTGATCGTCCCATCGGTCCCATGGCAACGTTGGAGTCGCGTTTGCCGGTTCGCTCGTCGCCGCAGCCGGTTCGGGGTTGACTGTGGGATGAGAGACTTCTTCGAGATCAGTGCGTAATGCGACCATCATTGTTGTCGCGATACGACCAGGTCGCCGCTGGGGGTCAAGTCGTTTCCATGACTCGCTCGCCGGTTCCGTTTCGCCTGCCAGCCAATCGACAAGCCCACGAATGAACAATCGCCATTCACTGAGCGGACTGCTGCGGGAAATCACGGAAGTCCGTTTGATCGCCTCGTCCCCACGTGACTCTGTTGCATCTCGCAGTGCATCGCGAACCGCTGTCACTTGTTGAGCGATTTCTGGCGGCAACGTGGCGAACACAATATCATCAAATACGGCGACATCTTCTGGCGTCTCATTCGGCCAGGCTCGGGGAACTTGTTGAGCCAACCGCTGTCGATGTCGAGCGTTACTACCGACGTTAAGTTCGACCGTCCGCAGGATTTCAGCCGGTCGTCGCTGTGACTGCGCCTGTTTATTTCGCTTTTCCTTGCGCTTTTGCTCGTGCCGTTCCTTCCTGCGCTGCGATTTACTGGACATTTTTCACTTCCAATCGCCATGGGGTTTGATTTCAGTCTCCTTTCGGAGCTCACCCCATCGCCAAATTGACCTCCGTGCCACGAGGGCGATTATGCATTAGCGGCAGTAGCAAAGGAAGAGTTCCGGCTATTTTTAATATCTGAACGGAGGCGGGTCATCCGGCATAGAACGACGATCTCTATCGATGCGGTCGGGAAATGAAGTTTTGAACGTGTTTTTTGTCGGCGTTGATCATCGTCGAATCTCGGTCGCCCCGAATGGGGCTTTTTGTCAGGTTTTGGTCTGACGATACCTGGGGCAGAAGCTGCCCCAGGCTATGCTCGGTCGCCGCTACGCGGCTAAAAAAAGGTGGCCGATCGGTGGCCGATCGACGGTCGATCGCGGTCGTTCGAGCATTCGACGTTCCTGCCGCCGTTTTGCACCAGAGACTGTTGCCGTGTACGCAGTCAACAGGTGTCAAGACGCATAGCGATCCGCGTGTCTTAAGCCGCATCGCGGTGACCGAGCGTAGCCTGGGGCGGCCTCCGCCCCAGGATCGGACGCGTAAAAATACGACCACAAACCCCATCGGGGTGACCGAGATTCCGGTCGGTTACCATCGACTTTTCATCATTCTCAATTGATGATGGTATTGGACCAATGGCAGGGTTTGGCATGCGCAACGAATCTTCGTTGCCCGCGATGTTTCCCATAATTATTTTAATGGAAAATAAAGAGTATTTTGTTATGATATTCCAAAATCTTCAGTCGAGACGAGCAACGGTCGATTCGTCCTGTCACTCTAAAACTCCGTGGAGTACCGCAAAATGTCCAATACATTTACGAATCTGGTTTATCACATCATTTATTCGACAAAATATCGGCGCGCGACAATTTCTGCTGATTTGAAGTCCGATCTTTACGCCTACGTCGGCGGAATTCTCGTTAAGCGAGATGGAATTCCATTGGAGATCGGAGGTACAGCGGACCACATTCATATCCTTGCAAAACTCAGCCCGAAACATGCGATTATGGACGTTCTTCGCGATGTTAAGGCAGATTCATCGAAATGGATCAATGAACGAACGACTGCCAAGCAACGCTTTGAATGGCAGACCGGATACGGTGCGTTTTCGGTGAGCTCATCGCAAGTTGATAAAGTGCAGTCATACATCCGCAATCAGGAAGAACATCATCGAAAACAGTCGTTCAAGGAAGAGTTCCTTGCATTATTGCGAAAACACCAAATCGAGTTTGATCTAAAATATGTCTTCGATGAGGAACACATTGGTTAGGGATGCTGTTGTTTGGATGCCGCCAGTTGGGTCAATTTGATTTGTGATGAATGAGTGATGATGCTGCGTTAGATTCCGTCGGCGTTGATAAGCGTCGAATCTCGGTCGCCCCGAATGGGGCTTTTTGATTGATTTGTGTTTGTCCCAACCCGGGGCAGAAGCTGCCCCGGGCTTTACTCGGTCGCCGCTACGCGGCTAAAGAATGCTGGCGTGTCGAAGGCCAATCGCGGTCGTTGGAGCATTCGACGTTGCCGCCGCCGTTTTGCACCAGAGACCGTTTTGCCGCGAATGCGATCCACCTGTCTTAAGCCGCAGAGCGGCGGCCGAGCATAGCCTGGGGCGGCCGCCGCCCCAGGATCGGACGCGTAAAAATACGACCCCAAACCCCATCGGGGTGACCGAGAGCCGAGAACCGGTTCGGTCACCATCGCATTTTCATCTTACCACACCGAATTGCCTGGTTATGATGTTGCCGCGTGGCTTGAAAAACGCGGTGACAAGGAATCATGGAGATGCCAGTTGAACACGCCCATATTATTTTCGGTCAGCTATGCCGGAGGTTGGGGGCAGCACAAGCTCGACCTGATTCCATTCCTGGAAAAGGCTGCGGCACTCGGGTATCCCGCTGTGGAGCTTGGTGCAAAACGCCCGCATCTTTCGCCAGTGGATTATCCGAACGGCGAATCGGTCCGCGAGATTAAGTCGGTGGCTGACCGGTTGAATCTGCATATCGCGACAATCGCTGGCTATACTGATTTCACAGCGGGGTCCCAGGCGAAGGAAGTTCCGTTCGTCGAGATGCAGATCCTGAATGTTCGCCAACTCGCGGAACTGGGTCATGCACTGGGAGCAAGAATTATCCGTGTCTTCACCGGCTACTACACCGATCTTGCAGATCATCACACCGACTGGACCAAATGTGTGACGGCTCTTCGCGAATGTGCCGCCGTCTGTGCGGACTTCGGACTGATCCTCGGCATCCAGAACCATCACGATGTCGGTGTCGACGTCGCGGCGTTCGGCGAATTGCTGGACGACATCAACCACCCGAACGCGAAGGCGATGTTCGATCCGTGGTCGATCGCCCTGCATGGTGCGGATCTGTATCAGGCCGCGAAAGAGATGGCTCCGCGAATGGTTCAGACCACGCTTGCCGATTATATCCGTCTTCCGCGATGGCAATACCGGCCCGCGTTGATCAATTATCAGCCCATCGAACCGGCAGCGGTGAAAGCGGTGCCTCTGGGCGAGGGATTTCTCGATCTCGACGGCTTCTTTCGTGGCTTGAAGGAGGGTGGCTTTCAGGGCGACGTTGCCTATGAAATCTGTTCCCCGATCCGAGGTGGCGGAAGTGAAGCGAATCTCGATGCCGCAGCCAGACACGCGTTACAGAAGATTCGAGCTTTGGTGTAAGATGATGTTCGTTGTATAGCGACAGTTAGGTCAATTTGATTTGTGATTAATGGATGATGATTTACAGGTGGTTGTCGTCGGCGTTGATGAGCGTCGAATCTCGGTCGCCCCGAATGGGGCTTTTTGTTTGATTTGTGTCTGTCACAACCCGGGGCAGAAGCTGCCCCGGGCTTTACTCGGTCGCCGCGAAGCGGCTAAAGAATGTTAGCCGGTTGGTGGCCGATTCGAGGACGATGGCCGATTCGAGGTCGGTGGAGGATTCGACGTTGCCGCATTCGGTGGGCGACAGCGATCGTTGCCGCGCATGCGGCGTGTGCGTCTTAAGCCGCAGAGCGGCGGCCGAGCGTAGCCTGGGGCGGCCGCCGCCCCAGGATCGGACGCGTAAAAATACGATCCCAAACCCCATCGGGGTGACCGAGAACCCGCAACTCTGGCCCTGTTTTGCGTCTTCTCGATAGAGCACCAAACGCAAACGTTGAACGTTTGGCGCGTCCGTTAATACTCGGTCGCCGCGCTGCGGCTTTTGCCGACGCTAGCAGTATCGGCCACGTGGCCGATGCTGCTAGCATCGGAATTACTCGTTCCCAAGTTCCTGCTTGGAAACGAACCTCTTCGAAGCTCCGCTTCGCGATTCGCGCAATGGCCTACAGTTCGGGGTTGCGATGACATTTGATGGTGTCACATTGGTTGCCGACCGCCCCAATCGGGAAGCAGAGCTTCCAAGACAGGCGTTCCCAAGCTGGAGCTTGGGAACGAGGGAACACAATGTTAACGCAATATTAACAAATGGAGAGTATCGATGCAGCCACAGGACGCTCGCGAAAAAACATGTCTCCAGCGTCCCCTAGCCTCATCGTCTAAACGATTTCATTCTTGGCGATCTGGTATAGATTATTCAACACTTTGCAAAAATCTGGGGTGTCGACATTTGCCGCAGAATTTTGAACTCAGACGTGTGTTGGACGATGAGCTGCTCAGGGGGTGGAGTTTCGTTTTCACGTCTCTCTAAGGCTTTTGCCGACGCTATCAGCGTTCGCCACGTGGTCGACGCTGATAGCGTCGGACCGTCAACTTGCAGTGGACAATAGAACCCTGATTGGACGAAAGGCGTGTGTATTAAAACGATTGGTATGCGTGCAAACAAGAAGCTCTTGTATCCTAGGTATATTCACGTATGGTCTCATTGGGTTGAAAATACAAATTTTTTTTTACACTCATACACTGCACTTGTTACCAGCATCAACGGATGCGAAGCGGCCATCTTGTTTTCGCAAAATTTGTATTTTGCAGTTGGCCGCGAGTGATCAAGCAGGGGGAGAATGAGAGTGAGAATTCGGTTATTAATTTCTGTGCTGGTGTTGAGCATCGGTTCCGTGGCTTCGGCGAGTAACCTCGTTCAGAACGGTGGTTTCGAGTCTGGCAACTTCAGCGGTTGGTCGGGGGTCGCCACTGCAAACAATGTCCTTGATAGTTCCAGTATCAATCCCTATGAAGGAAGTTGGGTGGCGGTCTTAGCCAACTCAGAAGCGCGCATCCTTACTCAGACTCTTTCAACAACGGTCAATGGGTCGGAAACGATCACGTTCGCATTAGCAGACGTTTATGGCGGTTCTAATGATTCCTTTGAGGTATATTTCGGGGGCAACTTGTTGGCGACAATCAGTAATACCACCCATAGTACCTACTTTACTTACTCCTATACCGTGACCGCGACATCGACGTCCACAGACCTAAGTTTCGTCATGGCGAATCCGCCTGGCGCATGGCTTCTTGATGCCGTCTCGGTCACCGAAACCGCACCGGTCGCAGTCCCTGAGCCTTCCACTTTGGCCCTGGTATGCGTCGCATGCGTTTCGGGTATGGGATACGCCGTGTTCCGCCGTCGCACGTCGAAGCTTGCTGCTTGATCGTCTGAACGTTTGAGTAGCACGGGCTGAAGCCCATGCTACGTTCGTTGCGAAGCTTGACGCTGAATTGCCTGGCTAAACGTAATTCTTCGATAACAAGCGTCCACGGGTGGCCGTAACTGGTTGCCCGTGGACGCTTGTGTTTCGTCGTCATTCACTCACCGTTCGCAGGTCGTTCGCAGGTCGTTGGCTTGTCGTGCCTCCTGTTCGCCGATTTTTTAGCCGTCAATTGCGAGCGGAACGGGAATATTGATCGTGCGGCGTGAGCGTCGAATCTCGGTCGCCCCGAATGGGGCTTTTTGATTGATTTATGTCTGTCACAACCCGGGGCAGAAGCTGCCCCGGGCTTTACTCGGTCGCCGCGAAGCGGCTAAAGAATGTTAGCCGGTTGATGGCCGATTCGAGGACGGTGGCCGATTCGAGGTCGGTGGCCGATTCGAGGTCGGTGGAGGATTCGAGGTCGGTGGAGGATTCGAGGTTGCCGCATTCGGTGGGAGACAGCGATCGTTGCCGCGCATGCTGCGTGTGCATCTTAAGCCGCAGAGCGGCGGCCGAGCGTAGCCTGGGGCGGCCGCCGCCCTAGGATCGGACCCGTAAAAATACGATTCAAAACCACATCGGGGTGACCGAGAACCCGCCTCAACTCTGCCCCTGTTTCGCGTCTTCTCGACATTGCATCAAACGGGAACGTTGATCGTTTGGCACGTCCGTTAATACTCGGTCGCCGCTTTGGCGGCTTATGCCGACGCTAGCAGCGTCGGCCACGTGGCCGATGCTGCTAGCGTCGAACCAGTAACGGACATCAGAAATTTGTGACGATGTTTTTCTCGACTTACTTCAACCTCGGCCCGGGAGTTTTTTGAAATTGGGCCAGCGTCGTCTTTTGAAGAAAATCTGACATCTGCTGCCGAAATTGGACAAATTGATTGTGCAGCGGGCAGTGTGGGCCGGTGCCGCACCAGTCTTCCCCAAAGGGGCACATCAGCGTTGTATCGAGGCGTTCGAACGGTGTGATCACATCGTTCAAGGTGATTTCTTGTGGAGGCCGTGCGAGCCAATAACCACCACCAGGACCGGGAGCACCGTTGACCAACCCCGTCTGCGAAAGCGTGG